>SVKO01000008.1 GCA_015068455.1 Oscillospiraceae bacterium
AAGTCGCCGGCGTCGGAGAAGCCGCCCTGATCCAGGTAAGGAATGTGCTCGTAGGCTTCGTACTTGGAATCCGTGGCGCTGCCCATGGACTGGCCGTCGAAGTAGGACACACCGACAGGCGCCTGCAGAGCGTCGTCCATATGGGCGGCGTTGCGCCAGATCTTGTAGCCTTCACGGATGCGCATGTGGTCCATCTGGACAGCCATGTAGTTGCCGATGGATTCGGTCCAGATCTTCTCATAGACGTGCCTGTCAATGGGGAACGGATCGGTACGGACGCCGTCGTATTCGATGACGTACATGCCTCTCGCCTTGACCTCGGAGAAGTCGAAGTCCTTGTAGACGTATCTCTGCCAGGTCTTGGCTTCGCCAAGGGCGCCGGTAAAGACTTCGGTGTAGGTGCCGTCGGACTCAAGCTTCAGCAGCTTGGCCTCGGCGGGGCCTTCGTAGTTGGGATCGAGCTCGATCACAGCCACCTTGCTCAGCTCGGGCTCATAGCCGACCTGGCTGTGGGTGATGTTGGGCTCGCGGACCCAGCCCGCGTTGGTGTCGGGGCTGATGTGCCATACGATCTCGGTCTTGTCGGCCGGGATCAGAGTACGCAGGACGAACCAGCCGTTCTGGGCGCGGTTGCGGCCGTCGTACAGGGCCAGGCCGTCGTCGGAGGAGATGCGGATGCGGTAGTCGTCCGTCTCGGCGGCGAAGGTCATCTTGTTGCCGGTGGCAAAGGGGACGGGCTGGGCGTCGCCGCGCTGCTCGTTCCACTCCTGGACGTACCAGGCCTGGTTGTTGGTGCGGGCGCGCTCCATGTCGACCATCTCGTCGCGCGGATCCTGCGGGAAGACGCCGAACTGATCATAGGCGCCGTCGCCGTCGGTATCGGACTGATAGCTCTTGCCGATGAAGACTGCGGGCAGGAACTCCATGTTGAAGCCGGCCTTGCCCACCAGATCCTCGGGCAGAGGCTCATCGAGCTTGACGGTCAGCTTGATGCCGCCGGGCTCGGGCTCAGCGATCAGCTGATAGTTGACCGCGGGATTCTCCGCGCCGCCTTCGAAGGTTTCGGCGGGGATCGTCATCGGAACGGTGACGGTGTTGCCGTCGGCCGTGATGGTGCCCTTGGTGGGGGCGGGAGTGGCGTCCCACTGCTCCGGGGTGGGCAGCAGATGGATGTCGCCGTTGGTCGCGATGCGGCGGCCGTCCTGGATCATTTCGATGCCGGCGCAGTGCTGATCGCCGAAGGTGCGGTCAAAGTCCGTGGCATACATGATCATGTTGAAGCCGTCGTCGGAGAAGTAGTAGTTGGAGCTGCTGCCGCCGAACATACCGGAGCCGGTCTTGGTGACGAGCTCGGCGTCGAAGGAGCTCTCGAAGTCCTTGGTCGCGGCAACCTCGGGCTCGGGCTCGTTGTGGGCGATATGGCCCGCAGCGATACCGACAGGCAGCCAGGAGGACTGATAGTTGATGATGGACTCACCCTCGAACCACAGATAGCTGAAGTCGTCCATGGACTCCACGTAGTCGGAGAAGGTGATGTGGCCGGGCAGGATGGAGCCGGGGATGTAGCTCTCTTCCGCACGGTTGGAGTTGTAGGGGTGCATGGCGGACTGTGTACCAACACCGGAGATCCAGGACTTGTTGGTCGCAGGATGACGGCCCATGAGGTAGTCGACGGAACGAAGGATGTTCTGCTCGAACTTCTTCTCAGGGAAGTGGTAGTACATGAAGGAGATGTTGCGCACGCCGGAATAGGTATTCGGGCTGGCGCCCCAGCTCGCGCCGGAGGTGAAGTTCACGCCGTAGGGCTGATTGTTCACGCTGACATTCTGATTTGCAACAGAATTGCCAACCTTCTCCCACTGCTCGTCGGTGAGCAGGTGCTTCAGCGCCAGGACGTTGATGTGGCTGCCGACATTCAGGTTGCTGTCGGTGAGCAGGTTATTGAGCAGGCCGCGGAAATAAGCGGCGTTGTAGGTATCCTGCTTGTTATAGGCAACGTTGTTGCGCTCGAAAGCGTCGGAAGCCAGAGCGAACTGTACAACGCTGTCCCAGTTGGAAGACCAGCCGGTGTTCCACTGATCCATGCAGACATTGAACAGATACGTCGCATACTCCCGGGTGGCGGGATAATCCACAGCCATGTAGGCAGTGCCGGCAAAGCTGTTGACCAGGCCCTGGCTCAGGCCGGCGGAGAAGCCGCCGCCGCCACCGCCGGTAAGGAAGTAGCGGTCATCGGGCACGCCGGAGTAGACCTTGCCGTCGCGCTCCACGATCTCATCCTCGGCGAGGGTGGAATCGTAGATGTAGCCGTCGGTGTCGGAGGACGGGTCGCCCAGATGGGTGTACTGGCGGAGATAACGGGTCTCCATGGTGCCGCCGGTGCCGCCCAGGCACTCATACTCGGCCAGGAACTGCTTGGTGCCGTGGATACAATGCTGGACAACGTCGGGCACGCCGTCGGGACGGTGCATCTCGACGAGACCGCCGGTTTCGTCGTCCCAGGTGACAGTCAGGTCGTCATAGTTGTCTGCTCTGCCGCAGATCTCACCAGCGTCGACCAGATAGCCGAGAACCTGATTGTTGCGGCTCATCTGCAGGTCGAAGTCGCCGGCGTCGAACCAGCCGCCCTTGTTCAGGCCTTCGACATGGTCTTCGCCTTTGTAGCCCTTGGCGCGGATGGCGCTGGGCATAGACTGCATGCTCATGCCGTCGAACCAGGAGCTGCTGCGGTCGCCGATGACGCCGTCGTCCATATGGGAGGCGCCGTGCCAGATCTTATAGCCCTCGCGGACGGCGATGTGGTCCATCTGGACCGTCAGGAAGCCGGAGAGGGTGGTATGCCAGACTCTGTCGTACGCTTCCTTGGAGATGGGGAAGATATCGCCTACATAATCGCCGTAATGGATCCGGTACAGGCCGGCCTCAGTGACCTCGGAGAAGTCGAACCGGGCATACTTGAAGCGCATCCAGTCGGTGGTGGAGCCGAGGGTCTTCTTGCAGACCTCTTCCTCGGAGCCGTCGGCGTTCACGCGGAACAGGGACATTTCCTTGGGATAGTCGTTGTCCCACTTGTCGAGCTCGACCACGGCGAATTTCTCCTGCGCGGGAGAATAACCCACCTGGCTGAAACCGACGTTGGGCTCGCGGACCCAGTCACTCCGGACGTTGGGCTCGATGATCCACTCGACGGCGGTCTCGCCGGACTTTGTGGCGGAGATGACGGTGCTCATGACGTACCAGCCGTTCTGGGCTCTGTTGCGGCCGTCGAGCAGCTCGATCTTGTCGTCGGTGTTGGCAGCAATGGTGAAGGCTGCGCCGTCAGTGCCGTCCTCGGGAGCAAAGGAATAGCCAAAGGCGGTAGCGAAGGGCGCGGGCTGATCGTCGCCGCGCTGCTCGTTCCAGTCCTTGACGTACCACTCCTGGCTGGGCAGATCGACGCGCTCGGTGTCAACCATGGCATCCTGGGGATGCAGGGGGAATACGCCGAAGCTGTCGTACACGCCGTCGCCGTTCAGGTCCGCCTGGAAGCTCTTATTCTTATAAGAGGAAGGCAGCAGCTCCAGATTGAAGCGAGCCTTGCCCTTGAGTGCCTCAGGCATATCAGAGGTAAGGATCATCTGCAGCTTCAGGCCCTTAGAAGTGGGGGAAGCGACAAGATTATACGTCAGCGTACCGTTGCCTCTGTAGGTCATCGGCACAGTGATGGTATTCGTGTTTCTGTCGCGGGTGATGGAGCCTCTGCTGGGCGCGGGGGTCGCGTCCCACTGCTCCGGGGTGGGCAGCAGATGCAGGTCGCCGTTGGTGGCGATACGCATGCCGTTGAGCGAAAGCTCAATGCCGCCCATGTGCTGGTCACCGAACGTGCCGGAGAACGTATTGTCATACATAAATACGTTGAAGGCGTTGGAACCAACGGTGCTCAGGTAGTTGTTGCTGGTGATCTCCATGAAATTGCCGGCCTCGGCATCCGCAGCGGATGCGCTCAGTGCGGGCAGCATACCGAAGATCAGGCAGGCAGCCAATACCAGAGACAAAAATTTCTTGCTTTTCTTCATGTTTGC
This sequence comes from Oscillospiraceae bacterium, assembly GCA_015068455.1. Taxonomy (GTDB): domain Bacteria; phylum Bacillota; class Clostridia; order Oscillospirales; family Oscillospiraceae; genus SVMC01. Next base: position 4,062 of record SVKO01000008.1, read on the forward strand.
CTCCTTAAAAAATGTGTGTCCTTCCGATTTTTCGATGCTGCATTTGCAGCAGCACGAAACTCACCTCCCTCCAGAAAGACCAGTTCCCACAGCAGAGGAATTGATTTGCAGCCTCCACGTGGGATGTGCAAAAGTGATTTACAATCTCGTTGCGCCTGTGCAGGGCCTTCGAGGTTATAAACAATTTTTCCTTGGCATGTGCGGTATGGACATGCCGGGGGAACGCTCGGGCACCCTTAAAAAAGCATAAAGATACCCTATTGTCATCTTTCTTGTGATATTGTAATTCAAGTGAAATTTGATTGCAACCAAACAAAACTTTCCAACATGAAAATCTATATTTTGCTACAAAGCACCTGTTCAATTTTGTGTAATTCACCAATTGACAACCGCAAGATCATGTCTCCGATTTCCACGGATTCCCTCTTTCCGGCTGCTCAATCTACATTTAAAAACAAAAACACAGGTTTTGTATTCTTTCTGCCGTTGAAACGGCAAATCGTATGCGATCCGGCAAAGCTTCACAAAATATTCATATAAAATCTATTGACAACGGCAGATGTTGGTAGTATAGTATGTTTAGCACTCGGGTGTATTGAGTGCTAAATCATTTCGGGAGGCTGCCATGGAACTGTCAGACCGAAAAAAGAAAATCCTGCGCGCCATCGTGGACAGCTATATCCGCACGGCCGAGCCCGTCGGCTCCAAAGCCATCGCCGCCATGCCGGATATGAACTTCTCATCGGCCACCGTGCGCAATGAGATGGCGGAGCTCACCAGCCTGGGTCTTTTGGAGCAGCCCCACACTTCCGCGGGGCGCGTCCCCTCCCCTGCCGGCTACCGTCTGTATATCGACGAGCTGATGCAGGACTACCGGCTCTCCGTTGACGAGACCCAAAGCCTCAACCAGACCATGCAGGTCCGGCTCCAGGAATTCGATACTGCCCTGGCCCAGGTGGGCAAGCTGATCTCCAAGCTCACCAACCTGCCGGCCTATGCCCTGACCGCCCGCACCGGCGCTGTCACGGTCAAGCACTTCGAGATCCTCATGGCCGAGGCCCACAGCTTTATCCTGGTGCTTATGCTCTCCGGCGACGTCATCAAGAACAAGCACATCAAGCTGCCGCTGGACGTGGACGAACAGGACCTGAAACTGCTCAGCGCTGTGCTGAACGCCAGCCTGACGGAGCTTCCCCCGGAGGAGATCACGCCGGATCTGCTTGCCCGTATCACCCGCAGCGCCGGCTCTGCCGCTTCCCTGGTGCCCATCATTTTGGATTACACCGTGGAAGTGCTCCGCGAACAGCGCGAGCGCGGATTCTACATGACCGGCCAGACCCGGCTGCTGAGTCAGCCGGAATACCGGGACGTGGACAAGGCCGAGGCCCTGCTCGACGGGCTGGACGAGAAAATGCTCTCCAACCTGCCCGCCACCCTGGAGCAGAACACCCCGGTTCAGATCATGGTCGGCCCGGAGAACGTGGCCCAGGGCCTAAAGGATACCTCCGTCGTCATGACACGGTTCGATATCGGCGACGGGATGCAGGGTCTGATCGGCGTGGTCGGCCCCACCAGAATGGACTACGCGCAAATCACCGCGCGTCTGAGCTATTTTGCCGAAGGACTCGGCCGCATGTTCGGAAAAAACGAGCTGCCGCCCGCTTCGGAAGAACATCAACAGGAGGAAAAATAAGCCGTGGCTAAGAAACATGAGAACGAAAGCCCCGAGCCCGAGGTCATTGAGACCGAGGCCGCCCAGGAGACGGAACCCGTCGCAGATACCGAACCCGCCGCAGAGGCCGAGACCGGCCCTTCCGAGCTGGAACAGGCAAAGGCGGATCTGCAAAAAGAACACGATCAATACCTGCGGCTCGCCGCGGAATATGACAATTTCCGCAAGCGCAGCCAGAAGGAAAAGGATAACATCTACCGCGACGCCCAGGCAGACACCATCGGAAAGTTCCTTTCCGTATTTGATAATCTGGAGCGTGCCGCGGAACAGCACACCGAGGATGAGGCCTACAAGAAGGGCGTGGAAATGACCCTGAACGGCCTCAGAGACGTCATGAAAAACCTCGGCGTGGAAGAATTCGGCGAATCCGGAGAGCCCTTCGATCCCAACCGCCACAATGCCGTCATGCATATCGAGCGTGACGATCTGGGAGAAAGCGTCATCGCGCAGGTCTTCCAGAAGGGCTTCGCGGTGGGCGATCGGGTCATCCGTTTTGCAATGGTCCAAGTGGCCAACTGAACATATAAATAATTTGACTGACTATAGGAGGTAATTATCATGAGTAAGATTATCGGCATTGATCTCGGTACCACCAATTCCTGCGTCGCCGTTATGGAAGGCGGCGAACCCATCGTTATCACCAATGCAGAAGGCAACCGCACCACTCCCAGCGTCGTGGCCTTCTCCAAGACCGGCGAACGCATGGTCGGCCAGGTCGCAAAGCGCCAGGCCGTCACCAACCACGACCGCACCGTCAGCTCCATCAAGCGTGAGATGGGCTCCGACTACAAGGTCACCATCGACGACAAGCGCTATACGCCCCAGGAAATCTCCGCGATGATCCTTCAGAAGCTGAAGGCAGACGCCGAAGCTTATCTGGGCGGCCCCGTCACTGAGGCAGTCATCACCGTCCCCGCCTATTTCACCGACTCCCAGCGCCAGGCCACCAAGGACGCCGGCAAGATCGCCGGCCTGGACGTCAAGCGCATCATCAATGAGCCCACCGCGGCTGCCCTGGCCTATGGCCTCGACAAGGAAACCGAGCAGAAGATCATGGTCTACGACCTCGGCGGCGGCACCTTCGATGTGTCCATCCTCGAGATCGGCGACGGCGTCATCGAAGTCCTGGCCACCGCCGGCAACAACCGCCTGGGCGGCGACGATTTCGACGAGTGCGTCATGAAGTACCTGGTGGAGGAATTCCGCAAGGCCGAAGGCATCGACCTCTCGGCTGACAAGGTCGCCATGCAGCGCCTCAAGGAAGCCGCTGAGAAAGCCAAGATCGAGCTGTCCGGCGTCACCACCTCCAACATCAACCTTCCCTATATCACCGCCGACGCCACCGGCCCCAAGCATCTGGACGTCACCCTCACCCGCGCCAAGTTCAACGAGCTGACCGCGCATCTGGTGGAGGCCACCATGGGCCCCGTCCGTCAGGCCATGTCTGACGCCGGCCTGAAGGCGGACGATCTTTCCAAGGTTCTGCTGGTGGGCGGCTCCAGCCGTATCCCCGCCGTGCAGGAGGCCGTGAAGAGCATCACCGGCAAGGACGGCTTCAAGGGCATCAACCCCGACGAGTGCGTGGCCGTGGGCGCCGCCATCCAGGCGGGCGTGCTCGGCGGCGACGTCAAGGGTCTGCTTCTGCTGGACGTCACTCCCCTGAGCCTCGGCATTGAGACCATGGGCGGCGTGTTTACCCGTCTGATCGACCGCAACACCACCATTCCCACCAAGAAGAGCCAGATCTTCTCCACCGCCGCCGACGGCCAGACCTCCGTGGAAGTCCATGTCCTGCAGGGCGAGCGCGAGATGGCCGCTTACAATAAGACCCTGGGCAAGTTCCAGCTCACCGGCATTGCCCCCGCCCCCCGCGGCGTACCGCAGATCGAGGTCTCCTTCGACATCGACGCCAACGGCATCGTGAACGTCACCGCCAAGGATCTGGGCACCGGCAAGGAGCAGAACATCACCATCACCGCCTCCTCCAACCTGTCCAAGGAAGACATCGACAAGGCCGTCAAGGAAGCCGAGCAATATGCCGCCGAGGATAAGGCCCGCAGAGAAGAGGTCGACGCCCACAACGGCGCCGAGCAGGTCATCTATCAGACCGAGAAGACCCTGAACGAGCTGGGCGACAAGGTCAGCGAATCCGACAAGGCTCCGATCCTGGCCGCCATTGAAAAGCTCAAGGAAGCCAATAAGGGCACCAACGTCGAGGCCATCAAGGCTGCCACCGACGAAGTCCAGAAGGCCTTCTACAGCGTGTCCGAGAAGCTGTATCAGCAGCAGCCCCAGGGTGCGCCGAACCCCGGCGAAGGATTCAACCCCGGCGCCGGAAACGACGACGGCGTGGTTGACGCCGACTTCGAGGAAGTCAACGACTGAGCCCGGCATTTCCCGGAATAATCGTGGGATACAGGCGGCAGCTTCGGCTGCCGCCGTCACCATGAGAGGTGAACCATATGGCAAATGAAAACAAACGAGATTATTATGAGGTCCTGGGCGTCGAAAAGAACGCAGCGGAGGCCGAGATCAAAAAGGCCTACCGCAAGCTGGCCGCAAAATATCACCCCGACGTGAACAGCGATCCCGGCGCGGAGGAAAAATTCAAGGAGATCAATGAGGCCTATGAGGTCCTCTCCGACGCCGACAAGAAAGCGCGTTACGATCAGTTCGGCTTTGCCGGCGTGGATCCCAACTTCGCCGCGGGGGCAGGAAATCCCTTCGGCGGCGGATTCGGCGGCTTCAGCGGCTTCGGCGATCTTGGCGATATCTTCGGCGATTTCTTCGGAGGCACCGCAAGAACCCGCAGCGCCAGTGCGCCCCGCAAGGGTGAAAACGTGGTGGTTCAGGTGGATCTCAGCTTCGAAGAGGCCGCCTTCGGCGCGAAAAAAGAAGTCAGCGTCGGCCGGATCGAAACCTGCGACCGCTGCGGCGGCTCCGGCGCGGCAGCCGGGACCCAGGCAGAGACCTGCGACCGCTGCGGCGGCTCCGGTCAGGTACAGGTGACGCAGAACTTCATGGGTATGACCATGCAATCCTCCGCCGCCTGCCCCAAGTGCGGCGGCAAAGGCCGGATCATCCGCACCCCCTGCACCCGCTGCAAGGGCAAGGGCCGCATCCGCCGCAACCAGAAGATCTCCGTGGAAATCCCCGCCGGCATCGACGACGGCCAGACTGTGCGCGTCCGCGATCAGGGCAGCGCCGGTCCCAACGGCGGCCCCAACGGTGATCTGCTGGTCGCCGTGCGCATCCGCCCCCATCCCCTGTTCAAGCGCGACGGAGCCAACGTGCTGTGTGAGATGCCCATCTCCTTCACCCAGGCTGCCTGCGGCGCGGAGATCGAGGTGCCGACCCTGGACGGCAAGGTGCGCTACTCCATCCCGGAGGGCACCCAAACAGGCGCCACCTTCCGACTGCGCGGCAAGGGTATCCCCTATGTGGGCTACAAGAACCGCGGCGATCAGTACGTCACCGTGGTGGTGGAGACGCCGACGCATCTGACCAAGGAGCAGAAGGATCTGCTCCGGCAGTTTGAAGAGGTCACCGCGGAGTCCGCCACCCCGAGGCGCAAATCCTTTTTCGAAAAGCTGAAGGACAATTTTAAATAATAAAAAAGGATCAGGAAAACCTGATCCTTTTTTATACGTCAAGCGGCGCTGCCTGTCGGTCGAATGACCGATGGGCAGCGCCGTTTCTGCATCAATTAAACGAGCTCGATGATGGCCATCTCCGCTGCGTCGCCGCGGCGGGGGCCGATACGGACGACTCTGGTGTAGCCGCCGTTGCGCTCGGCATAGCCGGGTGCGATCTCTTTGAACAGCTTCTGCGCCACATCCTCTTTGGTGATGTAGGCCAGAGCTCTGCGATAGGCAGCCAGGTCGCCCTTCTTGCCCAGGGTGATCATCTTCTCGACCACGGGCTGCACCTCTTTGGCTCTGTAGAAGGTCGTCTCAAGCTTGCCGTAGGCCAGCAGATCGGTGGTGAGCTGGCGGAGCATCGCTTTTCTCTGATCGCTGGTCTTGCCGAGTTTGCGAGTTCCGAACATATCGGTTATCCTCCTTCTTCCAAGGTAAAAACTTAACTGTTGTTTGCGCCGGAGTCATCGCTGGCCAGGCTGAGGCCCATCATCGCCAGCTTGTTCTGCACCTCTTCCAGGGACTTGCGGCCCATATTGCGGACCTTCATCATATCCTCGCCGGTTCTGGAAATCAGATCCTCGACGTTGTTGATGTTGGCGCGCTTGAGGCAGTTGAAGCTGCGGACCGAAAGATCCAGTTCCTCGATGGTGAGCTCCAGAACGCTGGACTTCTTGGGCGCGTCCTTCTCGACCACGATGGACTTGCTGGACACGGCCTGGCTCAGGTCGGTGAACAGGGTCAGGTGGTCGCACAGGATCTTGGCGCCCAGAGACACGGCGTCTCTGGCAGAAATGGTGGAGTTTGTCCAGACCTCGAGCGTCAGCTTGTCGTAGTCGGTCATGTTGCCCACACGGGTGTTCTCCACGGTGTAGTTGACCTTATAGACAGGCGTATAAATGGAATCGACCGCAATGGTGCCGATGGGCATGGACGGGGTCTTGTTCCGGTCAGCCGGGACATAGCCGCGTCCGTGGCTCAGCGTGATTTCCATGCTGAGGGTGGCGTCCGGGCCCAGAGAGCAGATATGCAGCTCCGGGTTGAGGATCTCCACCTCGCCGTCGGCTTTGATGTCGCCCGCGGTGACTTCGCATTCGCCCGCGGCGTCGATATAGACGGTCTTGGTGCCTTCGCAGTGCAGCCGGGTGATCAGCTTCTTGACATTCAGGACGATCTCCGTCACGTCCTCACGAACGCCGGGGATGGTCGAGAACTCATGCTGCACGCCGGCGATCTTGATGGAGGTCGCCGCAGTGCCGGGCAGAGACGAAAGCAGGATCCGTCTGAGGGAGTTGCCGAGGGTCGTGCCGTAGCCGCGCTCCAGGGGCTCTACCACATATTTTCCATAGGCGCTGTTCTCCGGAGAGTCAAAACATTCAATTCGCCGCTTTTCAATTTCAATCATCAAATACCCTCCTTACAATCTTACGAAGCACGCGCTTCGTAGCCAATGTCAGCTTTCCAATAAACGAGGGTCTAACTTTATTTGGAGTACAACTCGACGATCAGATGCTCGGCGATCTCGAAGTCGATATCCTCCTTGGCGGGCAGGCCGATGACCTTGCCCTGCAGGGTGTTGGTATCGCGGTCGAGCCACTTGGGAGCGGTCACGAAGGCGTTGTCCTCCTTCATCTTCTTAAAGCGGTTGTTGGAGCAGCTCTTCTCGCAAACAGCGATCACGTCGCCCACACGAACCATATAGGAGGGGATGTTGACGCGCTTGCCGTTGACGGTGTAATGACCGTGGTTGACGAGCTGGCGCGCTTCGCGGCGGGTGGAGGCGAAGCCCAGACGGTACACGACGTTGTCCAGGCGGCGCTCGATGAGGCTCAGAAGGACCTCACCGGTGTTGCCCTCGGCGCGGGCAGCCTTCTCGTAGTAACCGCGGAACTGCTTTTCCAGAATGCCATAGACGAACTTGACCTTCTGCTTTTCCGTCAGCTGCATCGCATATTCGGATTTCTTCGCTCTTCTCTGGCCGCCGGGATGCTTGTTGGATTCCTTGGAGTAACCCATGGCCCCGGGAGACACGCCCAGAGTTCTGCAGCGCTTAAGAACAGGCTGAGTATTCTTTGCCATAACTGAATTATCCTCCTTGCTAGATTAAACGCGACGGCGCTTGGGGGGACGGCAGCCATTGTGAGGAATGGGCGTGACGTCCTTGATCATAACGACTTCCAGGCCGGCGGACTGCAGCGCACGGATGGCGGCTTCACGTCCCTGACCGGGGCCCTTGACGAAAACCTCGACCGTCTTGAGGCCGCAGTTATCGATGGCAGCCTTGGCCGCCGTCTCTGCGCACATCTGTGCGGCGTACGGGGTGGACTTTCTGCTGCCGCGGAAGCCGAGGCCGCCGGAGGAGGCCCAGCTCAGCGCATTGCCGTTGAGGTCGGTAATGGTGACCATGGTGTTGTTAAAGGAAGCACGGATATGGGCGGCACCCTTTTCGATGTTCTTGCGCTCTCTGCGGCGCTTGATTACCTTTTTCGCATTCGCTTTTGCCATCTCATATCCCTCCCTTACTTCTTCTTATTCGCAATGGTCTTCTTCGGACCCTTGCGGGTGCGGGCGTTGGTCTTGGTGCGCTGACCGCGGACCGGAAGGCCTCTTCTGTGGCGGACGCCACGATAGCAGCCGATCTCGGTGAGGCGCTTGATGTTCATCGCGACCTCGCGGCGCAGATCGCCCTCGATGGTGTAGTTCCGGTCGATGACGTCACGAAGCGCAGCTTCGTCGGCCTCGGTCAGGTCCTTCACGCGGGTGTCGGGGTTGACGCCGGCGGCAGCCAGGATGTCGCTCGCGCTCTTACGGCCGATGCCATAGATATAGGTCAGGCCGATTTCAATTCTTTTATCACGGGGCAGGTCGATACCAGCAATACGTGCCATGTTTCTTAAAGCACCTCCTATTAGCCTTGTCTCTGCTTATGCTTGGGATTTTCGCAAATTACCATAACGCGGCCCTTGCGCTTGATGACCTTGCATTTTTCGCACATGGGCTTCACGGACGGTCTAACTTTCATACTGTTTAACCTCCATTTGAGCAGATGTTCTCTGATTACTTGTTTCTCCAGATGATCCGGCCGATGGTCAAATCATAGGGAGAGATCTGAACTTTTACCTTATCACCGGTCAAGATTTTGATAAAATTCATTCTCAGCTTGCCGGAAATATGCGCCAGAATCGTGTGTCCATTGCCGATGTCGACCTTGAACATCGCGTTCGGCAGTGCATCTGTAACGATGCCCTCAAGTTCGATTACGTCGTCTTTTGCCAAGTTTTTAACCTCCTTGGTTTTGAGAGCGGAAGGTTTGGCGCTCCCGCGCCAGAGCCTTTCGTAATTGGGCATTGAGTACCTGATCGCCGGATTTGAGCTTCCGGACGATCTCCGATTCATTCTGTTCGACGCGGAGAAGATGCTTGCGCTTCTTCCGCTTGGGACGCTCCAGCGTCCGGTCCTTGCCGTTCGCGAGCAGGGCGTACACGCCTTCTGTTCCGATCACATAGAACAGTTCTCCCCTGTCGCGGCCGGCCGTGGACACGACCAGATCCGAAACGTTCAGCTCCATCTCAGCGTCTTTCAGTGACGGTGAGGATTTCCGGCTCGCCGTCTGTAACGAGCACAGTATTCTCATAGTGGGCCGACAGCTTACCGTCGCAGGTGACGGTGGTCCAGCGGTCATGCAGGACCCGCACCTCGCAGTCGCCCTCGTTGACCATCGGTTCGATGGCGAGGGTCATGCCGCGGATCAGCCTCGGTCCTCTGCCGGGAGTGCCGAAATTGGGGACCTCCGGTTCCTCATGCAGGTTTGCGCCCACACCGTGACCCACAAAGCTGCGGACCACGGAGAAGCCGTTGGCCTCGACATACGACTGGATCGCATGTCCGATGTCAGAGACTCGGCATCCCTGACGTGCGAATTTCACGCCCTCAAAGAAGCTGCGCCGGGTGACATCTATGAGTTTTTGTGCGGTGGGTGAGATCTTCCCGCAGGGGAAGGTCCCGGCACAATCGCCCGTGAACCCGTTCCACATGGCGCCGACGTCCACCGAAACGACATCGCCCTCCTTCAGCACCCGGTTGCCGGGAATGCCGTGGATGACCACATCGTTGACGGAGATGCAGGCGCTAGCGGGGAATCCGCCGTAGTTCAGGAACGTGGGCGTTGCACCCTGCGACACGATATAATCGTGGACTGCCTTATTGATCTGAGCGGTTGTGACGCCAGGCCTTACCATCTCCCCTGCCAAAGCACGGGCTGCCGCGGTAATTTCACAGGCACGGCGCATGATCTCGATCTCTTTTGGGCTTTTCACAGGAATCATGTTCACACACCCAAAGCTGTCATAATATCACGAGTCACATCTTCAATGGGCTGATTTCCCTCGATAAGCCGGAGCTTGCCGAGCTTCTGGTAGAAGCCCTTGAGTGCCTCGGTTTCCTGGTGGAACACCTCCAGACGATGCCGCACCGTTTCCGGGGTATCGTCCCTGCGGATCACCAGGGGTCCGCCGCAGACGTCGCAGACGCCTTCATTCTTCGGCGGGTTCGCGCTGATGTGATAGCTCGAACCGCAGCCGGAGCAGACGCGGCGGCCGGTCATTCTCGGCTCGATGATTGCGTCGTCGATCTCAATGGAGATCACGCTGTCGATCCGGATGCCGGTATCTTCCAGGGCCTGCGCCTGGGGGATCGTGCGGGGCATTCCGTCGAGAATGTAACCGCCGCGGCAATCCTCCTGATCCAGCCGTTCGCTGACGATGCCGATGATGACATCGTCAGGAACAAGCAGGCCCTGATCCATGAACGCTTTGGCCTTGAGGCCTGTCTGCGTTCCATTTTTGATTGCTTCACGCAGAATGTTTCCGGTGGAGATGGTCGGGATGCCCAGCTTCTCGCTGATTCTCTCGGCCTGAGTTCCTTTTCCGGCGCCGGGTGCGCCCAACAGGATCAGTCTCATAGATTCTCCTCCGGATTATTCCAGGAAGCCCTTGTAGTGACGCATCATCATCTGCGCCTCGATCGCCGCCATGGTCTCGATCGCAACGCCGACCACGATGATGACGGAGGTACCGCCGATGGACAGCGAATTGATCTTGAAGATGTTGCCGGTAATGATCGGCAGCAGGGCGACAACGGCCAGATACAGCGCGCCGAAGATGGTGATCTTATTGATGACCTTGCCGATGAACTCGGAGGTCGGGCGGCCCGGACGGAAGCCGGGAATGAAGCCGCCGTTCTTCTTCATGTTGTTCGCGATCTCCACGGGGTTGTACTGGATCGACGAATAGAAGTAGGAGAAGAAGATGATAAGCAGGAAGTAGCAGATCGCATAGACCGTGCTGGTGTTGGACCAGATGTTGCGGTAAGCCCAACTGGTCTTGTCGCCGTTGACGAACGCATGGATCGTGGCGGGCATGGAAGCGATGGACTGTGCGAAGATGATGGGCAGAACACCGGACATGTTGACCTTGATGGGCAGATAGGTGTTCTGGCCGCCGTAGACCTTGCGGCCCACAACGCGCTTTGCATACTGCACGGGCAGACGGCGCTCGGAGTTGTCGATGAACACGATCAGAATGATCAGAGCCAGCATGCCGAGCAGCATCAGCAGGTACTTGTACCAGGTATGGGCGGGGTCCGCCACAACGTTGGTGAAAATGGTGCTGACGCCGGAGGGGATGCGGGAAATGATGTTGGCAAACAGGATCATGGAGATGCCGTTGCCGATGCCGAATTCCGTGATCTGCTCGCCCAGCCACATGACGAACGCAGAGCCGGCGGTGAACGCCAGGATAATGACGAACATGTAGGGCCAGATCTTGGTGGTGGTCAGCATGCTGGGATCGGAGTTGCGGAGCATGAAGTAGTAGCTCATGCCAAGAATAACGCCAAGACCAACCGTGGTGTAACGGGTGATCCGATTGATCTTCTCGCGGCCCTCCTCGCCGCCCTCCTTGCTCAGGCGCTCCAGAGCGGGGATGGCAACGGTGAGAAGCTGGATAATGATGGATGCGTTGATATAGGGCTGGATGGACAGCGCCAGGACGGTGGCTCTGGACAGAGCGGAGCCGGACATGGCGTTGAGCAGGCCCAGAACGGTATCGGACAGGTTGGCGTTGAAGTATTCATTCAGCAGTTCAACGTTGACGTAAGGTACGGGTACCGCGTTGCCGATGCGGTAGATCAGAAGGATCAGCAGAACGAAGAGCAGCTTTTTGCGCAGCTCGGGAATTTTCCAGGCATTTCGCAGTGTAGTAAACACTTACACCACCTCAGCCTTTCCACCTGCCTGCTCGATCTTCGCCTTGGCAGATTCGGAGAAAGCGGCTGCCTTCACGGTGAGCTTCTTCTCGAGCTTGCCGTTGGACAGGACCTTCAGGCCGTACTTGCAGTCGTGGATGATGCCCTTCTCGATGAGAGCCTGAGCATCGACCACAGCGCCGTCGTCAAATGCGTTGAGGGCGGCGACGTTGACAGCGGTCAGGGGCTTGGCATAGATGTTGTTGAAGCCGCGCTTCGGAACGCGGCGGGCCAGAGGCATCTGGCCGCCTTCGAAGCCGATGCGGACCTTGCCGCCGGAACGGGCCTTCTGGCCTTTGTGGCCGCGGCCTGCGGTCTTGCCGTTGCCGGTGCCGCAGCCACGACCCTTCCGCTTACCGACCTTGGTGGAGCCAAAGACGGGAGAAAGTTCGTGTAATTCCATGGTGTGCCTCCTTATTCCACTTCAGTGACTTCCAGCAGATAGCCGATCTTCGCGATCTTGCCGCGGGTCTGATCGTTATCGGGCTGGACGGTAACCTGGCCGATGCGGCGCAGGCCCAGGGATTCGGCCGTGGCGATATGCTTCTTCAGACGGCCGTTGAGGCTCTTGACGAGTTTGATTTTCAGCATCATTTCGAGCCCTCCTTAACCGACGATCTCTTCGGGGCTCTTGCCGCGCACGCGGGCCACCTCGGTGGCGTCGCGCAGAGACATCAGGCCCTGCATGGTCGCCTTGACAACGTTCTGGGGATTGTTGGAACGAAGGCACTTGGTACGGATGTTGGAAATACCGACCGCTTCCATGACAGCGCGGACCGCGCCGCCGGCGATGACGCCGGTACCGACAGCCGCCGGCTTGAGCAGCACGCTGCCCGCGCCGTAGACGCCGATGACCTCATGGGGAATGGTGGTGCCGGAAAGGGTGATCTTGACCATGTTCTTCTTCGCGTCGGCGATGCCCTTGAGGATGGCTTCGGAAACTTCCGACGCCTTGCCCAGGCCGTAGCCCACGGTGCCCTTGCCGTCGCCCACGACGACCAGCGCCGAGAACTTCATGACACGGCCGCCCTTGACGGTCTTGGAAACACGGTTCAGGTAGACAACCTTTTCGATGAATTCGGGAGCAGCTTCCTGCTGACGATCTCTGTTGTTGTAGTAAGCCATAGTATCTTCCTCCCTGCCTTAAAACTCGAGTCCGCCTTCGCGGGCGCCCTCGGCGAGAGCAGCCACACGACCGTGGAAGATATAGCCGCCGCGGTCGAAGACGACCGTCTTGATGCCCTTGTCCAGGGCACGCTCGGCGACGAGCTTACCGACCTTCTTGGCCGCCTCGCAGTTGCCTGCGGCGCCCTCAAAGGACTTATCCAGGGTAGACGCGGAGGCCAGGGTGACGCCGTTGACGTCGTCGATGACCTGGGCGTAGATGTTAGCATTGGAGCGGAATACGTTCAGGCGAGGTCTTTCGGGCGTGCCGGAGATCTTGCCGCGAACTCTGGTATGGCGCTTCAGGCGCTGGGCGTTCTTGTCAATTTTCTTAACCATTTAGGCACACCTCCTGTTATTTCTTACCGCCGGCCTTGCCTTCTTTGCGGCGAATGACCTCGGTAGCGTATTTGATGCCCTTGCCCTTATAAGGCTCGGGGGGTCTGAGCCCTCTGACCTCAGCAGCGAACTGGCCGACCTTCTGCTTGTCGGGGCCGCTGATGACGATCTTGTTGGGGGCGGGAACGTCGATGGTGATGCCGTCGATCTCGTCAACCTTGACAGGATGGGAATAGCCCAGGTTCAGGACCAGGGTCTTGCCTTCCTTGGCCGCACGGTAACCGACGCCGTTGACCTCGAGTTCCTTGCTGAAGCCCTTGTCGGTGCCGTTGACCATGTTCGCAAGCAGCGTACGGGTCAGGCCGTGCAGGCTTCTGTGGATGCGGTCGTCGCTGGGACGCTCCACCGTGATGGTGTCGCCGTCGCGCTTGATGACCATTTCAGTGTTGAGCTGGCCGCTCAGGGTGCCCTTGGGGCCGGTCACAGTGACGAAGTTCTTCTCGTCGATCTCCACCTTGACGCCTGCAGGTACAGTGATGGGCATTTTGCCGATTCTAGACATACTGTTACCTCCTTACCATACAAACGCCAGGACTTCGCCGCCGATGTGCAGCTTGCGGGCTGCCTTATCGGTCATGACGCCTTGGGACGTGGATACGATGGCGATGCCGAGGCCCTTGAGAACGCGGGGCAGCTCGTCAGCGCCGGCATAAACGCGCAGGCCGGGCTTGGAAACGCGGCGCAGGCCGGTGATAACCTTTTCCTTGTTGCCAAGGTACTTGAGCGTGATGTGAATGATGCCCTGGGTGCCGTTGTCCTCCACGGTGAAGGCCTTGATGTAGCCCTCGTCGAGCAGGATCTGAGCGATGGACTTCTTCAGATTGGAAGCGGGCACATCGACGCTGTCGTGCTTTGCAGAGTTTGCATTTCTGATTCTGGTCAGCATATCTGCAACGGGATCGGTGATTTGCATTAGATACTCCTCCTTTATGAAGTTACGGAACAAATCCGTTCAGACGCCAGAGTATCAGAGGAATGTAAACCGAGAACCGGTTCCATTTTCCTCTGACTTCTGATGTCCGTGATGCTTTTTTACCAGCTTGCCTTGCGCACGCCGGGGATCTGGCCCTTATAAGCCAGCTCGCGGAAGCAGATACGGCAAACGCCGAAATCACGCAGATAAGCGTGGGGTCTTCCGCAGATCTTGCAGCGGTTGTAATGACGGGAAGAGAACTTCGGGTCTTTCTGCTGCTTCAAAACCATTGCTTTTCTTGCCATAGCTTCAATCCTCCAAATCAAGCGTAGAACGGGGCGCCGACCATCTTCAGAAGCTCCTTGGCTTCTTCATCGGTCTCGGCGGTGGTGCAGATGCAGATATCCATACCACGAATCTTGTCGATCTTGTCGTACTCGATCTCAGGGAAGATCAGCTGTTCCTTCAGGCCGAAGGCATAGTTGCCACGGCCGTCGAAGGCGTTGGGGTTGATGCCGCGGAAGTCGCGGACACGGGGCAGCGCCACATTGAAGGTGCGGTCCAGGAACTCCCACATCTTGTCGCCGCGCAGCGTCACCTTGACGCCGACGGTCTCGCCCTCACGAACCTTGAAGTTCGCAACGGACTTTCTCGCCTTGGTGGTGATGGGCTTCTGGCCGGTGATCTGGGCGACCTGCTTGCAGATCTCCTCGATCTCCTTGGCGTTGTTCTTGCTCTCGCCGCAGCCGACGTTCACGATGACCTTGTCGACCTTGGGGATCTGCATAACGCTCTTGTACTGGAACTTCTCCATCAGAGCAGGAGCGATCTCAGCCTTGTACTTGTCATTCAGTCTTGCCATAATTCAGCTCCTCCTCTCTCAGAATGTCTCGCCGCACTTTTTGCAGGCGCGGTTGGAAACGTCTTTGTTCTTGCGGTCGCTGAAGACCAGCTTGTGACCCACGCGGGTGGGCTCGCCGCACTTCGGGCAAACCAGCATGACCTTGTCGGCGCGGATGGGGATCTCCTTGTGGATAATGCCGCCCACATCGCCCTGCTTGCGGGGCTTGGTGTGGCAGGTGGCCACGTTGATGCCTTCCACGATGACCTTGTTTTCCTTGGGCATGGCCTTGAGGATCTTGCCCTTTCTGCCCTTGTCCTTGCCGGACAGGACAATCACGGTATCATTGGTTCTGATATTCATATTGCGTCCCCCTTACACAGTTTCCGGAGCCAGGGAGCAGATCTTCACGAAATCCTTATCGCGGAGCTCTCTTGCGACCGGCCCGAAGATACGGGTGCCTCTGGGGTTCTTGTCGTCCTTGATCAGGACGGCAGCGTTCTCGTCGAAGCGGACATAGGTGCCGTCGCCGCGGCGAACGCCCTTCTTGGTGCGGACGATCACAGCACGGACGACCTCGCCCTTCTTGGCGGTGCCGCCGGGAGCAGCCTTGCGCACGGAGGCAACGATGACGTCGCCGATGTTGCCGAACTTGCGCCGCGAACCGCCGAGCACGCGGATGCACTTGATTTCCTTAGCGCCGGTGTTGTCGGCAACTTTCAGATGGCTTTCACTTTGAATCATAGTTGTCCGACCTCCTTACTTCGCTTTTTCGATGACTTCCACGAGTCTCCATCTCTTGTCCTTGGACAGGGGACGGCACTCCATCACCTTCACGGTATCGCCGATGCCGCACTCGTTCTTCTCGTCGTGGGCCTTCAGCTTGTAGGTTCTTTTCACGATCTTTTTATACAGCGGATGCTGCACGCTGTCCTGCACCGCAACCACGATGGTCTTGTCCATCTTATCGGAGACGACCTGACCAACTCTGGTTTTGCGGAAAGCTCTGGTATTTTCACTCATTTACGTTTCCTCCTCAGATTTCGGTCTGCTTCTCACGGATAATGGTCTTGATGCGGGCAATGTCCTTCTTGACAGCGGAGATCTTCACCGGGTTATCCAGCTGGTTGGTAGCATGCTGCATGCGAAGGAAGAACAGGTCCTTCTTGAGCTCGGCGACCTTGGCCTCCAGCTCCTCGGTGGTCATATTTCTAATTTCCTTTGCCTTCATCATACTTCACCACCATTCTCAACGACTTCGCGCTTGATGATCTTGGTCTTGATGGGCAGCTTGTGCTGGGCCAGACGAAGGGCCTCGCGGGCGATGGTCTCGTCCACGCCGCCGATCTCGAACATGACCTTCTGCGCCTTGACGACGGCGACCCAATGATCGGGCGCGCCCTTACCGGAACCCATACGGGTACCCAGTGCCTTGGCAGAAACGGGCTTATCCGGGAAAATCTTGATCCAGACCTTGCCGCCGCGCTTGGTATGTCTTGTCATGGCGACACGGGCAGCCTCGATCTGGTTGCCGGTGATCCAACCGGGCTCCACAGCCTGGATGCCCCATTCGCCGTAAGCAACCTTATTGCCGCGGGAAGCAGCGCCGGTCATACGGCCGCGGTGCACCTTGCGGTACTTGGCTCTCTTGGGCATTAACATCAGCGGTTGCCTCCTTCCTGACGGTTGTACGGACGGCGCTCGCCGCCACGGTCGCCGTAGGGACGGCGGTCACGACGGTCGCCGCCACCGCGGCGGTCACGGCGGTCACCGCGGCGCTCGCGCTTGGCGGGCGGCTCGGGAGCTGCCTGACGCAGGGTGGTGTTGAGCACTTCGCCCTTGTAGATCCACACCTTGCAGCCGACCTTGCCGTAGGTGGTGTTCGCCTCGGCGAAGCCGTACTCGATGTCGGCGCGGATGGTCTGCAGAGGGATGGTGCCCTCGTGATAAGATTCGCTGCGGGCGATCTCGGCGCCGCCCAGACGGCCGGAGCAGGTGCACTTGATGCCCTTGGCACCCAGACGGGTGGCCTGCTGCATGGCCTTCTTCATCGCGCGGCGGAACGAAATGCGCTTTTCGAGCTGCGCGGCGATGTTCTCGGCCACGAGCTGCGCATTGAGGTCGGGGCTGCGGATCTCAATGATGTTGATGTTGACGGACTTGTTGATCATCTTTTCGATCTCTTTGCGGAGGATCTCGATGTCGGCGCCGCCCTTGCCGATCACCACGCCGGGACGGGCGCAGTGGATGTTGACTTTGACCTTCGCATTGTTGCCATTGCTGCGCTCGATCTCCACCTTGGCAATGCCGGCGGAATAGAGCTTGTTCTTGAGGTACTTACGGATATTGTAGTCCTCTACAACCAGATCGCCCACCTTATCTTCGCGGGCATACCAACGAGAGTCCCAGTCCTTGATCACGCCGACGCGCAATCCGTGGGGATTAACTTTCTGACCCATAGTAACCTCCTGCTTAAGCCTTCTCGCTCACACCGATGGTGATGTGAGTGGTTCTCTTCAGAATACGATTGAATCTGCCCTGTGCTCTCGGCATACCGCGCTTGAGCGTGGGACCGGGATTGGCAACGGCGGTGGAGACGTAGAGGTTATCCTTGTCCATACCGTGGTTGTTTTCCGCGTTTGCGATCGCACTGTTGAGGAGCTTGAGCATGGGCTCGGAAGCTGCCTTCGGGGTGTTCATGATATAAGCCAATGCAGTGTTGACGTCCTTGCCGCGGATCATGTCGCACTGGATCTTGACCTTGCGGGGGGACATCCGGAGATATCTCAGAGTTGCCTTTGCTTCCATTACAATATCCTCCTTACTTCGCATTGGAGGTCTTGCTGCCGGAATGACCTCTGAAGGTTCTGGTGGGAACGAACTCGCCGAGCTTGTGGCCGATCATATCCTCGGTGATATAAACGGGAACATGCTTGCGGCCGTCATGGACGGCAATGGTATGGCCCACGAAGGAGGGGAAAATGGTAGAGGCTCTGGACCAGGTCTTGAGAACCTTCTTCTCGCCGCTGTTGTTGAGCTGCTCAATGCGCTTGAAGAGCTCGGGCGCAACAAACGGGCCTTTTTTAATGCTTCTAGACATGTTCTATTCCTCCTTACTTCGAATTTCTGCGCTTGATGATGAACTTGTTGGTCGGGTTCTTGGTCTTGCGCGTCTTCAGACCCAGAGCCGGCTTGCCCCACGGAGTGACAGGGCCGGGACGACCGACAGGAGCGCGGCCTTCGCCGCCGCCGTGCGGATGGTCGTTCGGGTTCATGACGGAGCCGCGGACCGTCGGGCGGATGCCCATGTGGCGCTTGCGGCCGGCCTTGCCGATGTGGATGTTGCCATGGTCGATGTTGCCGACCTGACCGATGGTAGCCAGGCAGTTCAGGCGGATATAGCGGAACTCACCGGAGGGCAGTCTGACCTGGGCCAGGCCCTTCTCGGGCTCCTTCGCCATGAGCTGAGCGGCCACGCCGGCGGAGCGCACCAGCTGGGCGCCGCGGCCGGGGTTGAGCTCGATGTTGTGAATGACGGTACCGACGGGGATGTTCTCGATGGGCAGGCAGTTGCCGGGCTTGATGTCGGCGCTTGCCGAGGAGATGACGGTATCGCCGGCCTTGAGGCCAACGGGAGCCAGGATATAGCGGAGCTCGCCGTCTTCATACTTCACCAGCGCGATGAAAGCGCTGCGGTTGGGATCGTATTCCAGGCGCTGCACTTCGGCGGGAACGTCGAACTTGTTGCGCTTGAAGTCGATGATTCTGTACTTCTTGCGGTTTCCGCCGCCCTTGTGGCGAACGGTGATTCTGCCGTAGCTGTTGCGGCCCGAGTGCTTCTTCTTGGTCTCAAGCAGGCTACGCTCGGGCTTTGCTTTCTTATCCACACCGTCGAACGCAGAAACAGTCATGTTTCTTCTCGCCGGCGTATAAGGTCTGTAAGATTTAATTGCCATTTTGCGTTACTCCTTTTTTGAGATTAAACCATGCCTTCGAAGAACTCGATGCTCTTGGAATCGGGGGTCAGCTTGACCATGGCCTTCTTCCAGCTGGCGCGGCGGCCGATGGGATAGGCGCCCTGGCGCTTGGCCTTGCCCTGCATGCGGATGGTGTTGACCTTTTCGACCTTGACGCCGAAGATCTCTTCCACAGCGCGCTTGATGTCGATCTTGGTCGCATCGACGGCAACCTGGAAAACGTACCGCTTGTCGTCGGCAGCTTCCATGGACTGCTCGGTAATGATGGGCTTTACAATCACGTCGTAAGCGTTCTTCATTATGCGAACACCTCCTCGATCTTGGTCAGCGCAGCCTTGTCCACAACGAACTTATTGGCGTTGACAATGTCGTACACGTTGATAACGGATGCGAACGCCACCAGGCAGCCGGGGATGTTGCGGGCGGAGCGGACCACCAGCTCGTCGGCCTCGGCGGTGACGACCAGGGGCTTGCGCTCGGCGCCGATGGCCTTGAGGAAGCCGGCGAACGCCTTGGTCTTGGGCTCGTCCACTTTGATCTCATCGATGACGATGATATCGTTGCTGGCGGCCTTGGCGCTCAGGGCGCTCTTGAGGGCCAGACGCTTCACCTTCTTGTTGAGGGTGTAGCTGTAGCTGCGGGGCTTCGGGGCAAAGACGATGCCGCCGTGGGTCCACTGGGGAGCGCGGATGCTGCCCTGACGGGCGCGGCCGGTGCCCTTCTGGCGCCACGGCTTGATGCCGCCGCCGGAGACCTCGGCACGGGTCAGAGCGCTCTGGGTGCCCTGACGGCAGTTGGCCAGGTGGTTCTTGACCACATCATGGACAACGGATTCGTTCGGCTCGATGCCGAAAATGGCTTCGGAAAGTTCAACCTCGCCGACCTGCTTACCGGTCATATCGTAAACGTTGGTTTTCACAGTTTAAACTCTCCTTTCCTTAGCGGTTTCTCGCGGAGGCCTTCTGCGGGTTCATACGAGCGGAAGCCTTCTGCGGGTTGACGCTGGTGCCGGCCTCGCCCTTGGCAACGCGGATGGTCTTGACAGTGTTCTTCACATAGACAAGTCCGCCCTTGGGGCCGGGGATGGCGCCGCGAACAACGATCATATTGAGTTCGGGATCGACCTTGACGACGTCAAGGTTCTGAACGGTGACCTGCTCCAGGCCCATCTGGCCGGCGCCGATCTTGCCCTTGAAGATGCGGGAAGGATCGGAGCAGGAGCCCATGGAACCTGCATGACGGTGGACCGGGCCGCCGCCGTGGCTGGTGGGGGTGCGCTGCGCGCCGTGGCGCTTGATAACGCCCTGGTAGCCGTGGCCCTTGCTGATGCCGGTCACGTCCACATGGTCGCCGGCCTGGAAGGCGTCGGCCTTGACGGTGTCGCCGACGTTCATGTCGGCAGCGCCCTCAAGCTTGAATTCCTTCAGGTGACGCACAGGCGCTACGCCTGCCTTCTTGGTGTGGCCAAGCTCGGGCTTGGAGAGCTTGCGCTCCTTGACTTCTTCGAAGCCAAGCTGGATGGCGCTGTAGCCGTCGTTTTCCTCGGTCTTCTTCTGAGTGACGACACAGGGACCCGCTTCGATAACGGTCACGGGGATGACCTTGCCGCTCTCATCGAAGATCTGGGTCATGCCCACTTTTTTGCCGATGATAGCTTTTTGCATGATGTTTTCTCCTTTTTTTAGGTTATTGGTTGACAAACATAGCCATTGGGGAACCATTGGTTTGTCAACATGACCCGTCCGTCCTGGTGACAGACTGTGGCGGGCGCTGTATTATATAATAATGTATATATTACAGCTTTATCTCAATCTCAACGCCGGCGGGAAGGTTCAGGGCCATGAGGGCCTCGACGGTCTTCTGGTTGGGGTTGAGAATATCGATCAGTCTCTTGTGGGTTCTGCGCTCGAACTGCTCGCGGGAATCCTTGTACTTATGAACCGCACGCAGGATGGTGATGACTTCCTTGCGCGTGGGCAGGGGGATGGGGCCGGAGACCTGAGCGCCGTTGCGCTTGGCCGTCTCAACGATCTTTTCCGCACTGGAATCGATGAGCTGATGATCGTAGGCCTTGAGACGAATTCTGATCATTTCGTTTGCCATTGTTGTTTCCTCCTTGAAACGTACTCAGTTGTGTTTGGCTGGGTACGGTGAAGCTTCTATCCGCTTATCCGTGCGTATCACTCCGTAACATGAAAAATGGCCGACGTTTGCCGGCCGAATCTCACACGCGGCGATATACGCAGCGCACAGAATCCTCAGCCGCCCGATGACCGGACATACTCTGCGGAAGTTACCTCCTTGCGGAGCAATCTCCCGCTTCATCGCATTTGCGCGCACTTGTCCTAATCGCGCGCCCGTCTATAATATTACACGCAGCCGTGAATGTCAAGCATTTTTTGAAAAAATTTCTGATTTTTTTCTTCTTTGGCGAATATGACCGGAAAACGCCATGCGTCCGATCCGGATTTTACAATTATGACAGCTTTCGCACGCAAAAACCGGCGGCCGCTCCCCTGCCCCCGGTTGATTTCCCGTCCAAATCCGTTATAATAGATGAAAACGATCAAGGAGGCCATATCATGGCAAAGACGCTTGTACTGGCGGAAAAGCCCTCCGTGGGCAAAGAGCTTGCCCGGGTGCTGGGCTGCCGCAGAGGCGGCGAGGGCTATATGGAGGGCGACCGCTATGTTGTCACCTGGGCCCTGGGGCATCTGGTCACCCTGGCCGATCCCGACGTCTATGACAAAAAGCTGGAGAAATGGGACATGGAGGATCTGCCCATGCTCCCCCAGCATATGAAGCTGGTGGTCATCCGCGAGACGACGAAGCAGTACAAGATCGTCCAAGGTCTTATGAAGCGGGGTGATATCTCCGATCTGGTCATCGCCACCGACGCCGGACGCGAGGGCGAACTGGTGGCCAGATGGATCATGATCAAAGCCGGCTGGAAAAAGCCCACCCGCCGCCTGTGGATCTCCTCGCAGACCGACAAGGCCATCAAGGAGGGGTTTGCAAACCTGCGCCCTGCATCTGAATACGATAATCTTTTCCGTTCCGCCCAGGCGCGGTCCGAGGCGGACTGGCTGGTGGGTCTGAACGTCACCCGCGCCCTGACCTGTAAATTCAATGCCCAGCTCTCCGCCGGCCGCGTGCAGACGCCGACGCTGGCGCTGATCGTGGACCGGGAAAACGAGATCCGCCGCTTCGTGCCGAAGGAGTTCTACGGCGCGGCCATCACCCTGGACGGCTTCCGCGCCCGGTATAAGGACGCCAAGGGCGTGGCCCGCAGCTTCAACCGGGAGGAAATGGAGAAGATCGTCCGGGAATGCGAGGGCCGGGACGCGGTCATCACCCAGGTGCGCCGGATGCGCCGGCAGACCCCTCCCCCCGCCGCCTACGACCTGACGGAGCTCCAGCGCGACGCCAACAAGAAATACGCCTACAGCGCAAAAGAAACGCTGAACCTCATGCAGAGCCTCTACGAGCGCCACAAGGTGCTCACCTACCCCCGCACAGACAGCCGCTATATCTCCGACGACGTGGTGCCTACCCTCCCCGACCGCATCCGCGCAGTCATGATGCCGCCCTATAAGGAACTGGCCCAGCGGGTCATGCGCAATCGGCCGCTGCAGACCAAATACCTGGTAAACAACGCGAAGGTCACGGATCACCACGCCATCATCCCCACCGAGGAGCAGGCCTATCTTTATGATCTGTCCGGCCCGGAGCAGAATATTTACGACCTGGTGGTTCGCCGCTTCCTGGCGGTGCTCATGCCCCCTGCGGAATACGAGGAAGTGGAGCTCACCCTTTCCGTGGGCCCTTACAGCTTCCACGCCAAGGGCAAGATCATCCGCGAGCAGGGCTGGAAAGCCGCCTATGACCGCAATTTCTCCTTTGATGAAGAATCCGACGAGGAGGACGAGGATCAGCGTCTGCCCGATCTGCAGCAGGGCCAGCGCATGAAGATCCGCTCCGCCAAGGTCACCACCGGCAAGACCTCTCCCCCCGCCCGCTACACCGAGGCCACCCTGCTCACCGCAATGGAGCATCCCGTGAGTCAGGTGGAGGATAAAAACCTGCGCCAGATCCTCAAGGAGACCTCCGGCCTCGGCACCCCCGCCACCCGGGCGGACATCATCGAAAAACTTTTCTCCGCTTTTTATATTGAGCGCCACGGCAAGGAGCTCATGCCCACCTCCAAGGGCATCCAGCTCGTTGGGCTGGCGCCGACGGATCTGCGAAGCGCCGAGCTCACCGCCCGCTGGGAGGACCGGCTGGCCCGCATCGCCAAAGGCCTGGAGCGGGACGACAAATTCGTCGATGAAATGCGCACCTACGCCACGAACCTCGTCAATGCCGTCAAAGCCAGCGACGCCACCTATACCCACGACAACCAGACCCGAAAGCCCTGCCCCGAGTGCGGAAAAATGCTCCTGCTGGTGCACGGCAAACGGGGCGACATGCTGGTATGCCCGGACCGCGAGTGCGGCTTCCGCAAGAGCGTCAAGCAGGTCACCAACGCCCGCTGCCCCAACTGCCATAAGAAGCTGGAGCTCTGGGGCGAGGGTGACAAGCAGACCTTCGCCTGCGCCTGCGGCTACCGCGAGAAGCTCACCGACTTCCAGAAGCGCAGAAAAGCCGACGGCGCCGGCAAATCCGAGGTGCGCAAATATATGGCCCAGCAGCAGCACAAGCAGGACGAAGGCAACACCGCCATGGCCGACGCCCTGGCCAAATGGCTGGCGAACAAAAACAAGTGACCGTCGCCCGCAGAAAGAATTCCGTCCGCGCACTTGAAATCAGCGCAGAATCGATATAAAATAGGATTGATATACGTCCGGTTCCCCGGGCCCGGGGCATGTTCTTCCCCGCCGCAATCGAGCCGATACGCAGGAGAATGAAATCATGATAAAAGAATTATCCAAATCCGTCCTTCGAAGATTACCCGGTTATCTTGATTATCTCAAGGCCATGCCCGAGGATGCGCCTGTGAATATCTCCGCCACTTCCCTGGCGGCCGCCCTGGGCATGGGCGAGGTTCAGGTGCGCAAGGATCTGGCCCTGGTTTCCGACGGCGGCCGCCCGAAGGTCGGCTACAACCGTCAGCGCCTGATCCGCGACATTGAGCTGTCCCTGGGCTATGACAACACCAACGACGCCGTCCTGGTTGGCTCCGGCCGCCTGGGCAGGGCCCTGCTGGGCTACAACGGCTTCGCCGAATACGGGCTGAACATCCTCTGCGGCTTCGACACCGACTCCGATCTCATCGGCGTCACCAAAACCGGCAAGATCATCCGCCCGATTTCGGAGCTGGAAGCCTTCTGCAAGGACCGGAACGTGCTCATGGGCATCATCACCGTTCCTGCCGAGAATGCCCAGGAGATCTGCAACCAGATGATCGCCTGCGGTATTCGGGCCATCTGGAATTTCGCTCCCGTTCACCTGGACGTCCCTTCCGGCGTTCTGGTGCAGAACGAAAACATGGCCACCTCCCTGGCCGTCTTGTCCAAGCACCTGTCGGCACAGATCAAAACCGAAAAATAAAAACCGGGGCTGCCTCCCATGGGAGACAGCCCCGATGCTTTCGGGCGAAGACAACATCCGCTCGAATTTAGACAGCTGTTCTTTTCCTAAACAGTATGCTCGGCATTTAAAAGTCTATCTCGTACTCAAAAATACGTCTGTCCTCGTTTTGTACCTCGCTGGTAATGTTTGCGCTTCCATTGATTTTCATAGCGCTCAACGCAGCATCAATTTTGATGGCGTCTTTGACTTTAATTCCTGTGGAAGAGCTAAAGTTCAGCGTGTAGACCTGATGGGTCATTGCGTTATCCGCCATGCGGAGAGAAACAAGACTTTGAATCTGCGGATCTTTTTTGAAGTACTTCAGGACAGGCTCCACCGGCTTATGTCCGATACATTCCATTTCAGCGGCAATTTCGATTTTAGAATAGCTGTCCTCTTGCCTTTGGTGCGAAGCATCAACATTTCCGTTGTTCCCGGCAATTCTAAACGCCGCCTTCCCTCCGGCGCTGATCGAATTAAATGTCTTTTTCTGCTCTTTATATGTAACGCGAAAATGTTTTGCGCCCAAATCCTGTGCGATTTTTTGCAATTCGCCAATCCGAGCAACTCTCAAATAATTAAAATAGTTGTCAAGTGCAACATATAAATCTCGGTCAGTAGGATCTACATAGTACACTTCACTTTCCATGTCCGGATAAAAGCTCAGTCCAAAATCCGCTATCTTTTCCGGATAAATTGTTACAACGCTAACCTCTTTTTCTGAAAAGATGTATCCGACGGAATCCTTGCATAAGTCGCTCTCAGCGTGTTTCTTATCCATTTCCGCAACGCGAATTAGCTTTGGAAGCGAAAATTCCGGCGTATCAACATCCGCATCAAAGATCGGATGGAGTGATTCAAACTCTTTTTCCCGCTTTTTCTGCTCCTGAGTGTTATTCCATTTATCCTTTCTGTCATTCACTTTTGTCTTTACAGATTCTGTTACAGATGCAACATCAGCTAATCCAAGTTTGCCGTCACCAGTTTGATCTGCTTTGTTGATTACTGCTTTCTTCGTTTTCTCCAAAAAACTTGCGGCTGCTTTTCCGGCATTTGTGGCAGCAGTGCCAAAACTGATTTTTTTCTTTTCCATAAGTAATCTCCTTTTTGTGATGATGTCACTATAAAGAGTGTAATTTTCGCGCAGTAAACCTTTTTATCTACATTATCATATTTATAAGACGAAATCAATTCGGCGATGACAATTATAGTCTAATAGTTAAAGTAATTGCGTGACGCTCCCGCGGGCTGACCGGCACTCCGCCGGCGTGTTGGCTGCGGCTGTGCTAGAGCCCTGTTCGAGTCCCACGGGATCAAAAATACAGCCCCACCGCAGGTGGGGCTGTATTTTTGGTGCCGGTAGTGGGACTCGAACCCACACGGTATCGCTACCAACGGATTTTGAGTCCGTCACGTCTACCAATTCCATCATACCGGCTTATTCGATTGCCGCGTGTATTATAATACACGGCGCTCAAAAAGGCAAGGGCAAAAAAGGTTATCCCGATCACCTTCTCAGATAATCGGAAGAAACCGGGAATTCAAAATAGGTATCCGGGTATGGCTCTTCTTTCAGGCAGAAGTGCCACCATTCGCACGGCAAGGGCGCAAATCCGCATCGCACCATGACCCGCTGCAGCAGCATCCGGTTCTCGTACTGCTCCTGCGTGATGCCCCGGTAGTCGGGATGGGATACCTCGCTGAACAGATCGAAGGGGCTGCCCATATCCAGCTCCTTGCCGCTTCGCATGTCCAGCAGGGTCAGATCCACGGCGCTGCCCCGGCTGTGGCTGGAGCGGCTGGCAATATATCCCTCGGTGAACAGCGCCTGCTTTTCCAGATCCGGGTAAAAATAAGGTTTCATACGGATATCCTGATCTTCTATGCCCCAAAGGACGAAATGCCTGACCGCGCAGACGGGACGGTAGGCGTCAAAGATCTTCAGCCGATATCCCTGGACAAACAGCTCGCCGCTGGCGCGCTTCAGCGCCCGGGCGGCCTCCCTGGTCAAAAGGGCGCAGGGCTCCTCGTAGCCGTCGATGCGTTCGCCGATGAAATTGTAGGTGGAATAATAGCGGATCTCCTGGATGATGTGCGGCACGGCCTCCGCCAGCAGCACAAAGCCGGAAGGATCGGACACCGACTTATTCATATCGTGCCTCCTCCTGTCAGCCGTTTTGCGGGGTAATGTCGATCACGGTATTTCCCTCCGCGTCTTTACGGATCGTCACAAGATAGTGATATTCGTTCTCCCCGTCGCGGATGGTCATGGGTGTGGAACCAAGGCGCGTGGAGCTGACGCGCACCATGCTGCTCTCCCCCGTCGATTCGACGGAAACCTGGGCGATCCCGGCATCCTCCACGGTCACGGAGGCAGACTCAGTGAGAACGGGATCGTCCGGCAGATACATCGTCCAGTTCACATCCACGGCCTTCGTCGTCAGCAGTATGAACGCAGCCGCCGCCAAAGCAGCCAGAAGACCGACCAGCTTCTGCCATACGTTGGAGGTAAACAGATACACATAGAGCAGGATCTGCCCCAGGCAGAACAGGGCGGCGATCAGAAGCCGGGGAAAACAAAGCATGGTTTCGCGGGCTGTTTCAATGAAAACGGTGCCGAGAAATGCCAGCACCGGGGCCAGGATCAGCAGGCTCAGCCAGTTCTTTTTCGTAATATACCATCCGACAAAAGCCGCGGGAAAGGTCAAAAGCGTCAGGAAGAACCAGTAACTGTAGTACCCGAACAGGCTCCAGCCCATGGATGAAAACGGGACCTGAAACAGATATATCAGCGGCTGGCTGATGAGGAAAAAGACAAAGGTTTTCAGTGCGGACTCCAGAGGCGTTTTGCAGTTGGCCATAATGAGGATGGCTAAAAAGATCCAGGCCTCGAGGTATACGCCCATCCGATGAAATGACGTACCCTCAAAAAACGGAAAAATCAAAAATACAGCGGTCAGCGCGGCGGCGCCAACGGCATAGGCAATCAACCGCGGCCACGTGAAGCGGAGCCCGCCATATAGCTTTTGAATCAGTTTCTTCATATCATGTCCTTTACTTAAATCCGGATCGTCAGTACGTTGAGACCGAGAATGTTCTGATACTGCACATCTCTGGCCATTCCAAGGATCATTCGGATGCCGATGTTTTTCGCCGGATCGTCGCCGTTGAAGCGGCGCAGCCGTTCCGCCGGATCAAAGGGCACGCAGTCATCCTTGATGCGCAGGATGACGTCGTCATCCTTGCGAACCACACGCACATCGACCGTGTGCTTTTTTTTGTCCTTAGTAAACCCGTGATCCACGATATTGCCCGCCATTTCCTCCATGGAAAGGCCGGCGAGGTATGCACGGCGCTTGTCTATGCCCCGGGCGGCACAGAAGTTCTGGACCTGCTCGGCAACGCTGACCACATCGTCCATGCTGCGCAGGCTCAGATCCATCCGCGCGTTGTCCGGCGCGCCGAAATCGTCCGGTATCACCATCAGTTCGTCCATATTGCGGGGCAGACGCCTCTTTTTCATCCAGGCATAGCCGATGATCACCAGCGTGGTCACCACGCCGTTGAGCACATTGGCGATGTACACACTGTTCATGCCGATCGCGCGGATCAGCAGGGCCGTGAAGCCCGCCACGCACACCACGCCGTCGAGCAGAGCCAGCACATGCACCAACCCCTGCTTTCCGGACGCCTGTGCATAACAGGTGAAATGCATACAGATGATGCTCAGCGGCATGCACAGCGGCAGGATCCGGAGGCCCCAGACCGTCATGGCATAGACGGGATCGCCGGGATCACGGTAGAAAATCCGCGTCAGTGGTACGGCACAGGCAATGATTGCAGCGCAGATAACCGCCATCAGCGGCAGGAAGCGCCTGAACATTACGCGCATGACGTCCGTCAGCGTCTGCCGGTCCTCCTCGCCGATGGAAACGCTGATCAGCATACGCGACACCGCCAGCATGCCCATGGGTACCGCCCACACAATCCGAAGCAGGCTGTCCGAGGCGGCGAAGGCGGAGATCCCGACGGCGCCGACCACGATCTCGATCAGATTGTTGACGATGAGGCCGCGAACGGTCTGATAAACATTGCTGAGGGCGCCGGGGATGCCGATGCGGATTATTTCCCCGCTCTGCTTCCAGGAAATGTGCCGGTTGAACAGGCGCAAATGGGAGCGGCCGAAGAAATAGTAAGGAATCTGCACAAGCAGATATACCCACAGGC
The DNA here is from genome assembly GCA_015068455.1 of Oscillospiraceae bacterium. Classification (GTDB taxonomy): domain Bacteria; phylum Bacillota; class Clostridia; order Oscillospirales; family Oscillospiraceae; genus SVMC01. Next base: position 32,827 of record SVKO01000008.1, read on the forward strand.
CCAGGGAGGACGCCAGCGCCAGGCCGAAGGCCTCCATATGCAGGACCTTGACGAACAGGAAATTGAGCAGCACATTTGCAAGGATATAGGCCACGCTCGCGATCAGCGTCCGGGAGCCCTTGTTCTCCAGGGAGAGGAAGGAAGCAAAGGAATTGCCCAGCATCAGCGGCACAAATCCGATGACCTGGCCGAGCAAATACCGATTGAAAATAGGGCGCACCTCGGGATCCCGCGTCAGGAATCCGGTGAGATCAAAGACCGAAAGCACCACGAACAGGACGGTAAAGACGAGGGCGATCAGAACCGACAGCGCCAGATTCAGGGAAAAGACGTTCTGCAGCTTTTCCTGCTGATTTTGTCCCATGTATTTTCCGCACAGGATGACGGAACCGCCCACAAGGATGATGCTGATCGACGTAATAAGCATATTGATCGGCGCGTACAGGCCGACGGCGCTCATGGCGGCGACGCCGATGTAATTGCTGGCAAAAAAACTCGAAACGATGCCGTTGACTGCGCTGATCGCAGCCAGCAGGATCTGGATCGGAAGCAGCCGAAACAGCAGCTTGGTTACCATTTTTGCATTGGCGTTCTGGTTCATTAAAATGCCTCCCGATTCAATCGATCAGGCCGAAATGGCGCAGAGCCTTTTCTATGCCGTCATTGTCGATGGTGTCCGTCACATAATCCGCCGCAGCCTTGACAAGGTCAGATGAATTGCCCATGGCCACGCCGATGCCGGCAAACTTGAGCATGTCGATATCGTTCTCCCCGTCGCCGAAGGCCATGATCTCGCTGCGATCCAGGCCATGCTCCTCCAGGTATCTCCGGATGCCGGCGGATTTTCCCCCGTCCTTGGGTATGATGTCGATGCCGGTGTCGTTCCAGCTGATAACGGCGCACTCGTCCAGCAGTTCGTCCAGGAGCTTCTTCTGATGCTCCGGTACAAAGGCCAGGATCTGATAGACCTTCTCGCCGCCGTAGATGCCCAAAGCCGGCACCGTCCCCTTGGTTTGCTCCTGGGTGCGCACAACCGTTTCGTCTATATAGTTTATATAGCGTCCGTTCTCGCCGATCAGTGCGAAGGGAATGCGCTTGGCCTGAAAAATGTGGGCAAGGACCTCCATCTCTCCGCGGTCAATGGGCGTGCCTGCGTACGCGTGACGATTGGCGTCGAGGATGAGATTCCCGTTGAGCGTCAGATAGCCGTCAAAGGGAATATCGCTCACCGGGAGCAGGGAAAATTCCGTCATATGACGGCCTGTGGCAACGATGGTTTTGATGCCTCCGGCGCGCAGCGCATCCAGGGCGCGGCGGGTGCTCTCCGGCACGTCGCCCCGGCTGTGGGAGAGCAAGGTGCCGTCCACATCAAAAAAGATCGCCTTGATTCGATCGTTCATTGCCAGGTCTTCCTTTCAATTCCCAAAAATGATCATCGATAGGACAGCAGCGTCAAAATCACATAGCTCAGGATCAGGCCGCCGATGATCAGCGCCTGCTTCCCCCGATGGGCGGTCAGCAGACCCACAAATTCCCGCACCGCCGCGTTCGGCCAGAAATACCATTTTGTCCTGGCGCCCATACCCGCCGCCCGCATTTTCACACGGCGCGCGAACAGGCCGCTGCGGAACACATGATAATTGGTGGTGGCAAAGGCGATTTTCCCGTCGGGATCGATCTGCAGAATCTTTTCCTTTGAAAATTTCATGTTTTCAAAGGTGTCGGTGGACTGATCCTCCTCGACGATCCGGGATGCCGGTACGCCGCGCTCCGTCAGATAACGCTTCATGGCGGCGCTCTCCGAAATGGCCTCGTCCGGGCCCTGCCCGCCGGAGGCGATGAAGGTCAGCTCCTTTCCGGTTTGGGCTTTCTGCTTCTGATAAAAGTCCAGCGCTCTGTCGAGCCTGCCCTTGAGCAGCGGCGTCGGTGTGCCGTCCGGGCGCAGTCCGCAGCCGAGAACGATGAGAAAATCCCTGTTCGGCTCCGGCTCATACCGGGCGGCAATGGCGTCGGCGACCATGGCGCCGAGGAGCATGCATTCAAAATAGAGATAAACGGCGGCAAATATGTTGGTAAAAAGATCATGGATCATGACCTCCCGCTCACTGCCGAAGGTGTAGAAGTCGTACCGCTGCAGGAAGACCACGCCCCCTACCAGAAGGAAGGACAGCACGATCCCCAGCAGATTCACCACCCGCAGCCCCTCGTGCCGGATCAGCGACAGATTGGAAATGCACAGCGCCGCGGAGAATACCAGCAGAAACGGGGATGTGATGATCATATAGTTTTTCGCAGACCGCAGAAGGACATGCGTGATCATGAGCGAAGTATAGACCTCCGGCTCCAGCGCAGTATGTACCGTCAGCACAAGATAGGCGACCATGACATAGAACGCGAACAGCGCAAACCCGAAATAGAAAATCGTATTATAAGAATACGGATTGTAACGGAGCTGCTCCCGGAACGCCCAGAGCAGAGTCAGGATCACGCACAGTGCATAGGCCGCCATCACGCCGCAGATCGCCGCATTCAATCCCCTGCGCGCAAGGATCCCGACAGCGATCCCCGCGGCGGCAGTGAAAAACAGAAGCACGCGGATTCTGGGTTTCGTGTCCCTCGTATCAAATCGAACCATGCGCACTGTTTCCGATCTCCTCAAAAAAGGCATTCAAGATCCGGGCATTCTCCCGATCCAGCCCGGTATCGCCCAACGCAATCAGCTTGTTCGTTCCGTGGTAATCGCTGCCTGCCGTGACGCACAGGGAGAAGCGTTCGGCCAGAGAGAGCACCTGTGCGCGGAGCTTCGAGGAAAATCCGGAATAGTAGGCTTCCAGGCCGCGCAGGCCGAAATCCATCAGCCGCCGGACTCGCGACTCCAGCGCCGCGCCGAGAATCAGTTCGTCGCCGCTGCCGTAACACGGATGTGCCAGCACGGGAACACCCCCGGATGCCAGGATGCCGCGGATGGCCTCCTCCGGGCGTACGTATTCGTTGCGGAAATGCATCTGGTCCATGTAATCCTTGATGGCCTCATCCATGGAACGGGCATATCCGTATTTCATCATGAGATTGCCGATGTGCGGCTTGCCGGGATTATCCCGCGCAAGCAGCGCCCGGATCTCCTCCCTCGGAAAGTCGAAGCCGAATCTCTCTTTCAGAAAGTCCAGGCGAAGCCGGACCTTATTCATACGGAAATTGTGGCCCTTCTCCACGACGCGGCAAATGGGCTCCGCCTCCGGATCAAAGCCATAGCCGAGGATGTGGCACTTCCCTTCTTCGTCCTTGCACGAAAACTCCACGCCGGTCAGAAAGGCGGGATCATCCGGCGTCAGAAGCGCTTGAATGATGCGGCAGCCCTTCACCGCGTCGTGATCCGTTACGGAAAACAGGGCAAGTCCCGCGCTCCTGACTTTGTCCAGGATCCCCTCGGGCGAATCTGTGCCGTCGGAAACAGTGGTATGCATATGCAGGTCGATCCTGCCGGTAAGGCTCGTCATCCGGCCTGCGCCTCCTTTACAATTACAGTTTCTTTTTCAGCTTCAGAATGTTCTGCCCATCCTTATACTCATAGGAAATATCGTCCATGATCTTTTTGGTCATGAAAATCCCCAGTCCGCCGATTTCCCGCTCGGCTGCCGAGAGGGTCACATCGGGGTCCTGTTTGGTCATGGGATCATAGGGTACACCGTTGTCCACAAACGTGATCGTGACAGTGACCGGATCCTCAGAAACCTCAACGCGGACCGTCGCATTTCCCCTTCCGGGGGCATAGGCATAGTTGGCAATGTTTACGAAAATCTCCTCCACTGCCACGCCGATCTGCATTTTCGCTTTCATGGGGCAGTCGGCTGCTTCAAGATGCTCTTCCACGAAGCTCTGAACCTCCGCCAGATTCTCCAAAACAGCCTCCAGCACCAGTTCGTTTGCGCTGAACAGCAGCGTATCGTACTGCTCCAGCAGATCCAGGAGCCGCTGCTTCCAGAAATCGATCTCCGCCCGGCCGGCCTCGGTCTCCAGTCCGCCACGGCGGATGGAGCGGCGGATCATGCGGGTATACCCGATGATGCGGGCTTTGTCCTCCACCTCCCGGATCTTGCGCTCATTTTGCGTCCCCAGATAGGCAGAAAGAGACTTTCTCCAGAATGTGCTGCCGGTTTCAAAATCGAAGCCCTGGAACTTTATAATGGTCTCGTGGTCATACTCCGAGTAGCCCACAAAAGAGTTGAACATGGAAGCCAGCTCAAAAATCGGATGTCCCACCGCAAGGGTATCCATGTCGATGAGCAGGACCTCGTCATTCTGCAGCATCACGTTCTTTGTATGGTAGTCGCCATGGATCATATAGTCGCTGTGGGGCACCGCATCCACCATGGCAACCAGCTTTTTTCCCAATTCCTCCGGCAGATAATCGCGCATGAACGCGGCCCAGCCGCGAACCGTCTGCTTCATATCCGGGAGCTTTCCCTCGGGCACCAGGGTGCCGTGGATCGTCTTGAGCAGATGCACATACTCCTTGACACACCAGTCCATCTTCTCCGGCTCGGTGGCCAGGATCCTGGAAAAGGAGCTTGCGTTGAGCAGCTCAAACACCGAGCCATAGCTGTCCCCGACTTTGACAACGTCATAGGAAATGGCCGTGGGAATGCCCAGGATCAGCGCCAGCTTGGCCACCTCGCGCTCGTGCTGTATATCCTCCAGCGCATCGGCGTTGATATAGACCTTGACCACGTTGTCCTGGTCGATGCGGTATATGGCGCCGTTGGCGCCGCGGCCGATTTCCTCGCAGCCCTCCACGGATACGGTACGGTAAGCCTTTTCCACCGGCATCATTTCCGTGAATCCGGTCATATCAAGGATCTCATACACCTCGGAGCTGACGTCCCTGATCCGCACGTCAGGGTATGTCTTTTTGAGCCGCAAGATGACCCGCAGACCGGCGGAGGAAATATAATCCAGCTCCTTCGCATCCAGAATCACGCAGGATGCGTCGCCGCTTTCCAGCTGCTTCAGGATCTCCTGTTCGATGCGGGCGGCATTGCCGGAATCAATGCGGCCTTTCAATTCTATTGTCATGTGGTGCTCCTTTCCTGCCTCTGTATCCCAAAAAATACGGCGTCAAATTGCCGATCAGCGCATCGGCTGCTTATTCGATGGTCAGGATTTCCGAAAAGCCCGTAACGTCGAAAATCTCCATGATGGTTTCGTTGACATTGCAGATCTTCATTTTCCCCTGTTTTGTCATTGCCTTCTGGGCCGCAAGCAGCACCCGCAGGCCGGCGGAGGAGATGTAGTCCAGCTGCGCAAAATCCAGCGTCAGCTCGCTCACACCGTCGAGCGACTGCCGAAGCGCCTGCTCGAACTCCGGCGCAGTGATGGTATCCATCCGGCCCGTCAGGGCAAAATCAGCCTTTCCGTTTTCAATCGTTTTATTGATCGACAGCATATTCATTACCTCCCTGTTATTTCAGCGCAGTATTTGCGCATCGTGTATTTCCGTATCCGGGAATCCGCGCCAGTCTTTTCAGCCGATGGGCTCAAAGTCCGCCACACCGTGCTTGCAAAGCGGGCAGATGAAGTCTTCCGGCAGGTCTTCGCCCTCGTAGATGTAGCCGCAGACCTTGCAGACCCAGCCCTTTTTGCCCTCGGTCTGGGGCTTGGGCTTGACATGGTCCTGGTAGTAGTTGTAGGTCATGGTCTCCCGGTCGGAGATCACTCTGGCCTCGGTCACCTCGCAGATGAACATGCCGTGGGTGTCCAGATCCACATACTGCTCCACCTTCAGGGACATGAACGCGTTGATGTACTGGGGCAGGAAGACCAGGCCGTTGTCCGAGCGCAGGATTTCCCTGCCCTCAAACTTGTCCACGGTCCTTCCGCTGCGGAAGCCGAAGTCCTCAAAGACCTTGAATGGCGCCTCGGTGGACAGGCAGTTGACGTTCATGACGCCGGTCTGCTTGATGATGTGGTGAGAATAGTTCTGCTTGTTGATGCACACCGCCACGCGGTTGGGGGTGTTGGTGACCTGGGTGACGGTGTTGACGATCAGTCCGTTGTCCTTCTTCCCGTCGTTGGATGTGACCACATACAGGCCGTATCCAATGCGGAACAGGGCGGTCATGTCGTTTTTGTTGGCCGTCTCGTCCTGCCGGGCAAGATAATCCATGCACAGCTCGTCGGCCATGGCTTCGATCTGGGCCTTGCTTTCGTCGTTCAGGGCGGACATGATCTTCACCGTGGTATCGGTAAAGGTCAGGTTCTTGCAGGGCTCGAGCATTTTCTTCATGGTCTTTGCCGCCAGGGGCGCCCAGGAACCGTTCTCAATCAGACCCACGGTGCGGTTTTTCCAGCCGCGCTCCGTGAGATGGTCGATGAATTGCCGCATGAAGGGGAAAATGTCGGCGTTATAGGTGGTGGTGGCCAGAACGACCTTGCCGTAGCGGAAGGCGTCCTCCACGCATTCAGCCATGTCTTCTCTGGCCAAATCATTCACCGCGACCTTCGGGCAGCCCTTGGCCTTCAGCTTCTCGGCCAGCAGCTCCACAGCCTTTTTTGTGTTCCCGTAGACGGAGGTATAGGCGATGAGGATGCCGTCGGTCTCCACGCCGTAGCTCGACCAGGTCTGGTACAGGCCCAGATAGTAGCCCAGATTTTCCTTCAGGATCGGGCCATGCAGCGGGCAGATGGTCTGAATGTCCAGCGCCGCAGCCTTCTTGAGCACGTTCTGCACCTGGGCGCCGTATTTGCCCACGATGCCGAAATAGTAGCGTCTGGCCTCGCAGGCCCAGTCCTCCTCCGCATCCAGGGCGCCGAATTTACCGAAGCCGTCGGCGGAGAACAGAACCTTATCCGTGGCGTCGTAGGTCATAATGACCTCAGGCCAGTGGACCATGGGGGCGGTGACGAAGGCCAAAGTGTGCTCGCCCAGGCAGAGGGTGTCTCCCTCCCCCACCACCAGACGGCGGTCGGCGAAATCGGTGCCGAAGAAGTTCTGCATCATGGCAAACGCCTTGTTCGACGCCACCACCGTCGCCTTCGGATAAGTCTTCATGAAATTCGCGATGTTCGCAGAGTGATCCGGCTCCATATGCTGCACGATCAGATAGTCCGGCTGGCGGCTGCCCAGCACGCCGGACAGATTATCCAGCCATTCATGGGTGAAGTTCCGGTCCACGGTGTCCATGACGGCGATTTTTGCATCCATGATGACATAGGAGTTATACGCCATGCCGTTCGGCACCACATACTGCCCCTCAAACAGGTCGATCTTATGGTCGTTGACGCCGACATAAAAAATATCCTTGCTGATAGTCATTGTGTGCTCCTTCCGTATTCAAAAACATTTTTTATTTCTTGCTTTCCTGCATTGCTCGATGTTCCCGCAGCGATAGCACAGCTCGTTGTCGCACCAGCCGTTGGCGGTGAACTGCTCCAGGTTCTGCAGGGTGGTTTCGGCAATATTGTTCAGCGCCTCCTCCGTCAGGAATGCCTGATGGGAGGTGACGATCACGTTCGGCATGGAGATCAGGCGTGCCAGCACATCGTCGGAGAGGATATGGCCGGAATAATCCTGGAAGAAGATATCCGCCTCCTCCTCGTAAACATCCAGACAGGCGCCGCCGATCCTGCGCGCCTTGATGCCCTCCAGCAGGGCCTCGGCGTCGATCAGCGCGCCCCGGGAGGTATTGACAAGCATGACGCCCTTTTTCATCTGCGCGATGGAATCGGCGTTCACCATATGATAGGATTTCTTCGTCAGCGGGCAATGGAAAGAAATGATATCGCTCTGCCGGAACAACTGCTCCAGCGGCACATAGATGTCGCCCAGCTCGGCATTGGGATACATGTCATAGGCCAGGATCTTCATGCCGAAGCCCCGGCAGATATCCATGAAGGCCCGGCCGATCCGTCCGGTGCCCACCACGCCCACGGTCTTTCCATGCAGGTCGAAGCCCGTCAGATTATTCAGGCTGAAATTGAAATCCCGCGTGCGGATATACGCCTTGTGGATGCGGCGGACGGAGGTCAGCAGCATGGCCATGGCATGCTCGGCCACCGCGTAGGGCGAATAGGCCGGCACATGGAACACATGCAGCTTCCCGAAGCAGTGCGCGATATCCACATTGTTGTATCCCGCGCAGCGCAGTGCGATCGACCTGACCCCCAGCTCATACAGCCGGTCGATCACCGGGGCGTCCACCGTATCGTTGACGAATACGCAAACGCTGTCCGCCCCTTTGGCCAGCTCCACTGTATCAAGGGTCAGTCTGGATTCATAGAACTTGAAAGCAAAGCCCCGATCCGCCCCGATATGCTCAAAGGACGCCCGATCATAGGGCTTGGTGTCAAAAAAAGTGATCTTCATTTGTGCTCCTTTCGCATGACAAAGTGCGTGCATTGTCACGCAATGCCATCTTTAGCAATTTTACTAAATTTTATCTCATCTGTCAACACAGTTATGTTATATACGTATAAAAATGCACGCCAGGGCTCCCCGGCGTGCATATGATTGATTAATAATCAGTTACCTCTGACCTGAAGCAGCTTCTGTTTGAGCTCGCCCTCGATGCGGCGGAGCTCCACCTCGGCCGCGGCGCGGCGCTGGGCCCCCTCGGTCTGGATCTGGAGCACCTCGTCCAGGGTGGAGATGAGCTGCTGGTTGGTATGCTGCAGCGTCTCGATATCCACGACGCCGCGTTCGGACTCCTTGGCGGTCTCGATGGTGGCCTCCTTGAGCATATCGGCGTTCTTCGCAAGCAGCTGGTTGGTCACCTCCGTGACCTGATGCTGGGCCTGCAGGGCCTGCTGAGAATCGTGGATGCCGAGGGCAAGGACCATCTGGCTCTTCCACAGAGGGATCGTGCTGACCAGGGAGGTCTGGATCTTCTCGGTCATCAGCGTGTCGTTGTTCTGGATCATGCGGATCTGCGGCGCCATCTGCAGGCAGATCACGCGGGTCAGCTCCAGATCGTGCAGCTTCTTCTCAAACCGCTCGACCATGTTGGCGTAGTCGTTGGCCTTCTGGGCGTCGCTGGCCAGGCCGGATTCGGCGGCGGCGGTACGCATCTGCGGCAGGGTGACTTCCTTGGCCTGCTTCAGCGAGCGCTGGCCGGCCAGGATATACATGGTAAGCTGCTTGTAGTAGTCCAGGTTCTTGTCATACATCTGGTCGAGTACGGCAATGTCCTTGAGCAGGGTGATCTGATGATTCTGCAGCTGACGGGAGATCTTGTCCACGTTGGCCTCGGCCTTGTCATAGCGGACCTTCATGAGCTCGATGCTGTTTCCCGCCTTTTTGAACCAGCCCTTGATGCCCTTGTTTTCGGCAACGGCGTCAAAGCCCTTGAGTTCCATCACCAGGCCGGAGAGCATATCGCCCACCTCGCCCATGTCCTTGGTGCGGACATTGTTGAGGGCGGAGCCGGAGAAATCGGCAATGTTCTTCTGGGCGGCAGCGCCATATTGCAGCACGAGACCGGAATCGGTGATGTCAATCTTTTCCGCAAATTCGATGACTGCCTTCTGCTCCGCCTCGGACAGCTGCGACATATCGGGGCCCGACTCGGGCCGGTTGTCGACCTGCTCTGCAGGATTGACCAGGGTGGTTTCCGGCTTCGTCTCAAAGACCGGCTGGTCTTCAAGCTCCGGCGTCAGCGTAAGCTGAGGGATTTTTTCTTCCATTTCCATCACGTTCGCTCCTTTTTCGTGTAGTTTAATAGGTGTATACCTATTGTATGTCTGATTTAAAGTCAAGTCAAGGGAGTGATTGACTTTTTTAAGGATTTGGCTATAATATTAAAGGTCGAATTCAGCAATCCGCGGAGGTGGTCACATGACTAAGGTCGCGCCCTCGATCCTGTCGGCAGATTATCTGAATCTGGGGCGGGATATCCTGGGTCTGGAGCGCAACGGCGCCGATTACATTCACTTTGACGTGATGGACGGCTCCTTTGTTCCCAATATTTCGTTTGGAATTCCGGTGCTCAAGGCGGTCCGCACCATCACGAAGCTTCCGCTGGATGTTCACCTGATGATCCGCGAGCCCCTTCATCTGATTGAGCGTTTTATGGACTCCGGTGCGGATATTCTCACCGTCCACGTCGAATCCGATACCGAGGAGAATATTTTCAAGACCCTTCAGAGGATCCGCGATCGCGGCGTACATCCCGCCATCACCCTCAAGCCCGCCACTCCCGCTGAGGCGATCTTCCCCTTCCTCCCCCTTTGCGATCAGGTGCTCGTGATGACCGTGGAGCCCGGCTTCGGCGGCCAAAAATTCATGAATGCCATGGTTCCGAAGATCCGTGCCATTTCCGAATATATCCGGGCGGAAAACCTGACCTGCGATCTGGAGGTCGACGGCGGCATCAATCCGCAGACCGCCGCGATTTGCCGGGAAAACGGCGCGAATGTGCTGGTCTCCGGCAGCACCTATTTCCGCTCTGACGATCCCGCCGCCTTTATCCGCGCTTTGAGGGGCGAGTAAACCCGAAAAAATATGCCGTTTCCACCGGCTCCAGTCAAACCGACTGGAGCCGGTTTTTTGATGGAAAAAGAGACAATATTGACTTTATCTTCCAGATGTGTTATATTACGATTTGCGATTAAATCGCAAATTCAGGAGGGGATTCTATGCGGAAATATGCCACCCGGCAGCGCGCCGCCCTGCTGCAGCACTTGCAGGAGCATGCAGACGAAGCGCTGTCCGCCTGTCAAATCGCCGACGCCCTGGCGCAGGCCGGCATCAGCAAAAGCGCCGTATATCGGAATCTGTCCGTTCTTGAGGCGGAGGGGCTGATCGGCCGCAGCGCAAAAAGCGGCAGCAAGACCATTCTCTATCGCTACCTCGGCGCGGAGACCTGCCGGGATCACCTGCATCTGTCCTGCTCCAAATGCGGAAAAACTTATCATATGGACGTTTCCGCCACAAATCTGCTGGTCGACAGCGTGGCAAAGGGTTCGGATTTCGCCGTTGACAGCGCCAGCACCGTGCTCTACGGCGTATGCGGCAATTGCCGTGACAAGGAGCAGCCATGAAAAAAACACGACGTATCTGCGCTCTGACCATGGCTGTGCTCGTGATCGTCTGCATTGCGGCGTCCGCCTCGCTGATCGCGTATGAAGCCGATCACGACTGTACCGGCCCGGACTGCCCCATCTGTGCCGCCGTGGCTATGTGCACAAACGCGCTGCGCCTGCTTTCCTGCGCGGCATTTGTGAGCTTCGCAGCCCTTCCCGCATGGATCTGCCGGAAGCTGAGGGCATCGCGCCCGTCTGAGCCGGCTTTCAAATCCACCCCTGTCGCTTTGAAGGTTCTGCTTCTGAATTGAATGCACTGGAATACAGCACAATACCAAATTCAATTCGGAGGTTATTATGAAAAAAACACTTTCTGTCATTCTGTTATTCACCCTGCTCATCGGCCTGCTCTCCGGCTGCGGCACCTCTGCGCCGGCGGCGCAGTCTGACCGGCTGCAAATCGTCACCACCATCTTCCCCGTCTATGACTGGGTCCGCCAGATCCTGGGCGACCAGGCGGAAAACGCAGACGTCACAATGCTGCTGGACAACGGCGTGGATCTGCACTCCTACCAGCCCACCGCCACGGACATTGCCAAAATCTCCACCTGCGATCTGTTCATCTATGTGGGCGGGGAATCCGACAAATGGGTCGACAATGCTCTGGACCAGGCGACAAACAAGGATATGCTTGTGATCAACCTGTTGGACGTGCTTGGCGACCAGGTCAAAGAAGAAGAGCTCGTTGAAGGCATGCAGGAGGAAGCGCATGACCACGACGAAGAAGAGCATGCGGAAGACCATGATCACGACGAAGAAGAGCATGACCACGAGGAAGGCGAAGAACACCATCACGAGCATGAAGAGGGCGAAGTCGAGTATGACGAGCACGTCTGGCTTTCTCTCAAAAATGCGGGCGTCCTGTGCGAGAGCATCTGTGAAAGCCTGTGCGAAGCCGATAAGGAAAACGCGGATCGATTCAAGGCCAATTGTTCCGCTTATGTGGAGCAGCTCAAAGCGCTTGATGCCGATTTTCAGACTGCAGTGGAGGAATCCTCCGTTGATACCCTGGTGTTCGGCGACCGTTTCCCCTTCCGCTACCTTGTGGACGACTACGGTCTGAACTACTATGCGGCCTTCGTCGGCTGCTCTGCCGAGAGCGAGGCCAGCTTTGAAACCGTCATCTTCCTTGCCGGCAAACTGGACGAGCTTGGTCTCAAGTCCATCCTGCAGATCGAGACGGCGGACGGCTCCCTGGCTTCTACCATCCGTGACGCCACGAAGACAAAGGATCAGCAGATCCTGACCCTCAATTCCCTTCAGTCCGTCACCGCGTCCCAGTCGGCCGAGGGCGTCACCTATCTGGACGTTATGAAGGAAAACCTGAATGTACTGCGCGAAGCGCTGAAATAAAAGGAGGATATAGCATGGCGCTGATCACCTGCCGGGATCTGTCCCTGGGCTACGACGGGCGGGAAATCGTCCGGAACCTGAGCTTTGAGGTAAATGCCGGGGACTATCTGTGCATTGTCGGAGAGAACGGCTCGGGCAAAAGCACGCTGATGCGCACGCTCCTGGGTCTGCAGAACCCGCTTTACGGAACCATTGCCTTCGGCGACGGTCTGAAGAAAAATGAAATCGGCTATCTGCCCCAGCAAACGGTGGTACAGCGGGACTTCCCCGCCTCCGTCTGGGAGATCGTGCTGTCCGGCTGTCAGAACCAGTGCGGTCTGCGGCCCTTCTACGGCGCGGCGGAAAAGAAGCTGGCGCGGCAGAACATCGAAAAAATGGGACTGTCCGCACTCAAAAAGCGCTGCTACCGGGAGCTTTCCGGCGGCCAGCAGCAGCGCGTTCTGCTGGCCCGGGCCCTGTGCGCCACCAAAAAAATGCTGCTGCTGGACGAGCCGGTGGCCGGCCTCGATCCCAAAGTGACCCAGGAGCTGTATTCCCTGATCCGGAGCCTGCACGAAGAAGGACTGACCATCATCATGATCTCCCATGACGTGAGCGCTGCTCTGCTGGAAGCAGATCATATCCTGCATGTGGGCTCTCCCCTGTTTTTTGGCACCAAAGACGAATATATGCGCAGCGAGCATGCGCGCATCTTCATGGGAAAGGAGTGAGCTTATGGGTATCTGGGAACAGTTATCGCAATACATCACGCAATATTCGTTTGTGCGCAACGCCCTGATCGTGTGCCCTCTGATTGCCCTGTGCTCTTCCCTTCTCGGCGTGACCCTGGTGCTCAAGCGCTTCTCCTTCATCGGCGACGGCCTTTCCCACGTGGCCTTCGGCGCCATGGCCGTGGCTTCCGTGCTGAATCTGACCAAGGACATGCCCCTGGTGCTGGCAATCACCATTTTGTGCGCCGTGCTTCTGCTGCGGGTGGGCCAGAATGCCAAAATCAAGGGCGACGCCGCCGTGGCTATGGTCTCGGTGGGCGCCCTTGCCATCGGCTATCTGATCCTGAATCTGTTCTCCAATTCGGGCAACCTGAGCGGAGACGTATGCTCCACGCTGTTTGGATCCCAATCCATTCTGACCCTGCGTCCGTCCAACGTGTGGCTGTGTATCGTGCTGTCCGTCACCGTGGTGATCATCTTTGTCCTGTTCTATAACAAGATTTTCGCCGTGACCTTTGACGAGAACTTTGCCCGGGCCACGGGCACCCGTGCCGGCGCCTACAATCTGCTGATCGCCGTGGTGGTGGGCGTGATCATCGTCCTGGCCATGAATCTGGTGGGCTCGCTGCTGATCTCCGCCCTGGTGATCTTCCCCGCTCTGTCCGCCATGCGGGTTTACAAGCGGTTCCTGTCCGTGACGATCTGCTCGGCAGTCATCTCCGTGATCTGCGCTCTGACGGGTATGCTGATCGCCATTCTGGCGGACACCCCCGTGGGCTCCACCATCGTGGCAATCGATATCCTGGTATTTTTGATTTTCTCGCTGATCGGCGCCCTGACGGGGATGCGCCGCAGATAAAAAGAATCACCCCATGGGGCCGGGGCCCCATGGGGTTTTTTTCATTACGCGGCGCAGAAGCGGTAGCCGTCGGCAAATAACAGCTTTTTGACCCGTTCCAGCGCCTCCTGCGATTCGTAGACAAATTTCGAATAACCGGCGATCTCCACCAGCGATATCAGTTTGTTCGGCAGATCTACCCAGAGACTGTAGCAATCTGTCATGGTATATGCTCCTTTCCGCGCCCAATGCCAAAGCGGCGGATCCATTCTAACATAAATGACGGGCGAATTATAGATTTCCGTGTACAGGTCCGTTTTCCTGCACTTATATTTTATCGCGGCTCGCCAGCAACTTCTTGAATAATTCGTTAATTATTTGTGAATTCCTCCCATCACCGTAAAAATATGCATTAATATTCTGTACATAATTAACAAAGCCCTCCATCAGGAGGGCTTTGTCATTCTGTCCTGTTATCTTTCCCAGAAGCGTGCCGGATAGCTCCCGTCCCTGTGCATCGCCGCGATGGCCGCGCGGACCTCGTCCAGGTCCGCCGCGTAGGTCATCCCATGCCAGACGGAGTCAGTGGTCAGCACGCGGACGGTGCCGATCTTCTCCTGGATCTGTGCATTGGCGACGGTGGGCAGGAAGTATTCCGCCTTCAAAGGATTCTCCGCCAGCGCCTTGTCCAGGAACGCGGGGAACCTTGCCCAGAGCTCATCCATGAACCGCGGGCGGAAGCCCCATAGATTCATGGAAACAATGGTGTCGCCCGAAAGCGGGATAAATGTGGCGCCGTCGTCTTCGGTATAAGCCGCGTCGCCGCCGCGTTTTTCAATGTGGACGCGCTCCACGACCTCTGTCAGCAGGCCGTTTTCGATGTGGCAGATGCCCCGGGCCACCTGTCCGTGCTCGGTCACGGTGTTGCGGAGCCGATAGCCCACCATGGCATGCTCGTTCTCCCCCCGATCCTCGGCGAGGAAACGATATATTTCAGCAAATGCGCTCTGTCCGTAATAGTCGTCGGCATTGATGACGGCAAAGGGCTCGTCGACCTGGTCCCTGGCGCAGGCCACCGCGTGGCCGGTGCCCCAGGGCTTTTTCCTGCCCTCGGGCACGCTGTAGCCCTCAGGCAGGGCATCCAGGGTCTGATAGACATAGCGCACATCGAAAAACGGCGCGATCCGGTTGCCGATGCGCTCGCGGAAATCGGCCTCCATCTCCTTCTTGATGACAAAAATCACCTTGCGGAACCCGGCACGGTAGGCGTCGTACAGGGAATAGTCGATGATGATCTGGCCCTCGTCATCCACAGGGATGATCTGTTTGGGGCCGCCGAAGCGGCTGCCCATGCCTGCGGCCATGATAATCAGTGACGGGTTGCTCATTTTTTTCTCCATCCTGCCCAAAATGCGGGCGTTTCGTTTATTTTTTTGTTTTTCCAAGCTCCAGTCCTCTGGCACTGGAGGCCTCCACAGCCTCCATGACAGCCGCGCGGAAAGCATGCTGCTCCAGAGCGCGGACGCCTGCGATGGTGCTGCCGCCGGGGGAACAGACGGCGTCCTTCATTTCGCCCGGGTGGATGCGGCTGTCCAGGTAGAGCTGCGCAGTCCCTGCGATGGCCTGCGCCGCATATTCCAGGGCTTTGCCCCTGGGCAGGCCGCAGGCGACGGCGCCGTCTGCCATGGCCTCGAGGAAGATGCTCACATAAGCCGGACCGCAGCCCGTCAGCACGGAGCCGACGTTCATCTGTGCCTCGGAAATGGCGTCAAACCGGCCCGCTGCAGCGGCGGCGTCCAGAAATTGCTCCACTTCTTCCTTCGTTGTCTCGGGGCTGACGCTGTAAAGGCACATGCCCGCGCCGATGCTCACCGGCGTATTGGGCATCACCCGCAGCACGGGCCAGGGATGGCCCGCCAGGCGCTGGATCGCCGCAATGTCGAGGCCGGCAGCCAGCGACACCAGCACGAACCGGTCCTCCCTGGCCTCCAGCGTCGGTCGCAGATCGTCGAGCAGCTCCGCCATGTTCTGGGGCTTGACGCCCAGAATGACATAGCTGCACTTTGCGGCGGTCAGATTGTCCACCGCCGTGGCATCGAGTACCTCGGCCAGCACCTGAGCCTTCTTCGGGCTGCGGTTGGCCAGCATGATCCGATCCCCTTCGACGTTTTCGCGCAGGGCTTTTGCAATGGCGCCGCCCATCTGACCGGTGCCGATGATTCCGAATGTCGTCATAATTTTATCCCTCCAGGGCCTGTTCCATCATCTTGTGGATGCGGTCGCCCACATCCTTGGTCGGGACCCCCGTCAGTTCCTCCACCGGCACGACGCCCAGGATCTCCATATCCACGTCGGTACGGCGGCGGAACATATTCTTTGCGATTTGCTTGGTATTGCGCAGGACGGCCACCACAATGGGCACCTGCGCCTTCTGGGCGATTTTGAATGCGCCGTTGCGGAACGGCAGCAGCTCGCCGGTCTTGCTCTCGTAGCCCTCCGGGAAGACGCCCATGGAGTGGTCGCCCTCACGCAGGATCTCAACCGTTTTCAGGATGGTCTTCAGCGCCTCCCGATCGTTTTCCCGGTTGATGCTCTGGCACTGGATCGCATGCATGTACTTGTTGACCAGATAGATTCTCTCATTTTCCCGCTTGGAAATGAACGCCAGTCTGGCCCAGGGGATGCAGTACAGGAAGATCGCCGGATCCAGATCGGCGATGTGATTGCTCACCAGCAAAAACACGCCGTTTCTCGGCACCATTTCCAGCCCCTTGGCATGCACATGGATATTCGCCAGCCTGATCGCCAGGCCGACGAGCTGATAAGCCATGAAGCCGTAGTAACGGTTGTACCTTTTTTGCTCCTTCGACATATCCACGAACCAGGAGGATATCCAGACGATCAGTGCAAACACAAGCACAAGCGCCAGGAAGAACCCGGCGAACAGTCCGACGCCCAGGACGATCATCCAGACGCCGGAGGCCAGCTGCGGCGCGAGGATCGCCGCCCCTATGACGCTGAGGATCAGAAACAGGGAAAAAAACAGCATGTTATTCTCCAGATCGCGGGAACAGCGCCCGCGTTTTTTCGATCAGCTTACGGTAAATGGGAAGCATGTGCGGCTCGGATGAAAGCGAAAGGATTTCATCCATGCCGAACCATGCCACATCCTTCGTTTCTCCCGGCGCGGGACACAGGGACGCGGCCGGGTCCGCCTCCAGGAGGTACGTGGCATTCAGGTGCAGATGGGAGCTGACGTATGCGCCTCGCTTCATGTGCCCGGAAACGCCGAGGATCTCCAGCGAGAAGATTTCCGGCTGCACGGGCACGAGCGCATCAAGCCCCGTTTCCTCTGCGGCCTCGCGCATGGCGACAGCGAGCAGGTCCTCCTCCCCGTCGGCGTGACCGCCGGTCCAGGACCAGGAGCGGTAAAGCTCATGCCACACCAGCAGCGCCCTGCGCCTGTCCGGCGTGACGATCCAGCTCGAGGCGGTAAAGTGCATGACGGGATCGCCGCGTGTCAGAAGATCGCCGCGCAGACGCATCTGCTCAAGCATGCGCGCCCTGTCGGCCCGTTCCTGATCAAAGGTCGGGAGAAAGGCCGCGATCTTCGCATAAAGCTGCGGATATCTCAAAGGTATTTGCGAAGCGCCTCGTCAACGCTGTCCGGCGAATCAGAGATCGCAAGGGTGAAATTGATGGAATTCCGCGCGCCGAAGGCCTCGCACCAGCTGCAGAACTCCGCCGCCAGGGCGCGGTCGTTCTTCAGGATCTTGTAAAGGTTGTCGATGAACACATGGGTGATGTCGAAATTGCCCGCATGCAGGCCGCTGACGAAGCCCGTGAGCTGGTCAAAATTCGTGATCTTATATTCCTCCGCATCCACCAGGCGGACGCGGTAACTGACGTCATAGCGCAGGCTGTTGCCCTTTTCGATGCACACAATATCGCCGTTTTCGTTTTTTACGGCGCTCTGGATCGCTTCGATGAGCTCCTTCGTCTTGCCGGAGCCCTTCTGCCCCACGATTACATTTACCATTGTTCGTTCCTCCTTGATCAATAACCGGGTTTTCCCAGCAGATGGAACATGTTGCGTTTATAATATTCCACGCCGGGTTGATTGAAGGGGTTGACCCCCAGCATATACGCGGAAATCCCGCAGGATAATTCGAAGAAATAGAACAGCTCGCCCAGGGTCTTTTCGCAGACGGGGCCGAAGCTGATGGGGATGACGGGCACTCCGCCGTCCACATGGGCGCTCAGCGTGCCCAGATACGCCTGTTCCTCCACGAAGTCCAGGGTCCTGCCCTCGAGATAGTTCAGCCCGTCCAGGTCCTTCCAATCCACCTCAATGGCGGTCTTGCGCTCCGGCGGTGCGAAGCGGATGACGGTCTCAAAGAGATTGCGCTGCCCCTCCTGGATCATCTGGCCCAGGGAGTGCAGATCCGCCGTGAATTCCGCCGTGACCGGGAACAGGCCCTTGCCGTCCTTGCCCTCGGATTCGCCGAACAGCTGCTGCCACCAGCCGCCGAGCATTTTGGCGTCGGGCTCATAGGTGCAAAGCAGCTCCAGCGCTTTGCCGTGGCGGTACATCAGGTTGCGGATGGCGGCGTACTGCCAGGCAGGATTCTCAAAGGAGCGGATGTCCAGCGCCTTCTGCGCCTCGGCGGCGCCTGCCATCAGCGCGGAAATGTCGATGCCTGCCACGGCCATGGGCAAAAGACCCACGGCGGTGAGCACGCTGTAGCGGCCGCCCACGTCCGGCGGGATGATGAAGGACTCCCAGCCCTCCTCGTTTGCCATCTGCCGCAGGGCGCCGTTTTCCGGGTCGGTGGTCACATAGGTGCGGGCCCGCGCCTTTTCGGTGCCGTATTTGCGCTCCAGCATCCAGCGCAGGGCGCGGGTGGCGATGGCCGGCTCCGTGGTGGTGCCGGATTTGGAAATGATATTGATGGAAAAATCCTTGTCCTCCAGCAGTCTGCACAGCTCCTGCCATGCGCGGGTGGACAGGTTATTGCCCGCAAAGAAAATCTGCGGATCGTCATTCATCAGATTGTGATTCTGCCCCTTGAGAAGTTCGATGGCCGCACGCGGTCCGAGGTAACTGCCGCCGATGCCGATGACCACCAGGACGTCGGAATTCTCCCGGATGCGCTCCGCGGCGCGCTTGATGCGCACCATCTCCGCCGTATCCTCCGCGGTGGGCAGCTCCAGCCAGCCGATATAATCATTGCCCGGGCCCTTGCCCTCGGCAAGCAGCTTATGGGCGGCAAAAACCTCCTGCTCCGTCTCGAGCAGCTGCGGAAGCGAGAACTCGCCCCACACATTTGACATATCAAGCTCAATCATGTGATCAAAGTCCTTTCAAGGTATTTGGTCCCATCTATATGTTACCGCAAATTCTGCAAAAACTCAATATCACATTCAGAAAAAAGTAGCATTTCTTTTTTTGATGGGTTATAATGAAACCAGAAATATACAGCGTCGCACCCGGGCGCGGAAAGAACAGGTGAAAACGATGAAATACGGATTCGGCGCAGACGTGGGCGGTACCACCGTAAAGCTCGGCCTCTTCTCCCATATGGGCGATCTTATTGAGCATTGGGAAATCCCGACCCGCACGATCAAAAACGGCGAACACATCCTTCCGGACATCGCAGAGGCCCTGGACGACTGCCTGGAACGCCGCGGCATCAGCAAGGAGGACGTCATCGGCATCGGCATCGGCGTGCCCGGTCCCGTCTCCGACGAAGGCGTGGTCAATCGCTGCGTCAATCTGGGCTGGGGCGTGTTCAACCTCCATGAAGCCCTGAGCTCTCTGACCGGCCTGCCCGTCAAGGCCGGCAACGACGCCAACGTGGCCGCTCTGGGCGAATACTGGAAGGGCGGCGGCGCGGGCTGCAGGAGCATGGTGCTGGCCACCCTGGGCACCGGCATCGGCGGCGGCATCATCATCGACGGCAAGATCCTCTCCGGCGCCCACGGCGTGGGCGGCGAGATCGGCCACATCGTCCTCAACAAGAACGAAACCGAGCAGTGCGGCTGCGGCAAATACGGCTGCGCCGAGCAGTACGCCAGCGCCACCGGCGTGGTGCGCGTGACAAAGCGCTTCCTGGATCGCTGCGACGACCCCTCCTCCCTGCGCACCGTGTCGCCCCTGACCTGCCGTGACGTGTTCCTTCATGCGGCCCAGGGCGACAAGATCGCAAACGAGGCCCTGGAATACGTCTATGACTGCCTGGGCGAATTCCTGGCGGACGTGTGCTGCGTGTGCGACCCGGAGCTGATCGTCATCGGCGGCGGCGTATCCAAGGCCGGACAGGTCCTGCTCGACGGCATCCAGCGCTACTTCCCCCACTACATGTTCCACGCCTGCAAGGATACGAAGTTCGCCCTTGCCCAGCTCGGCAACGACGCCGGCATCTACGGCAGCTTCCGCCTGGTGATGGATCACCTGGCATGACCCCAAATCATTTAAAACCGCCTTCCGCACTTTTGCGGAAGGCGGTTTTTTATTGCAGAACAGCAGCGGTATCCGTGGCGAAGAAATAGAGGATCTTCTCCTTCACCGGCCGTTCAAAGATCCGCGACAGGGCGTCTGCGTAGGCGTTCAGCTGTCCGCGGTAGAATTCGGCGCGTTCCCGCTCGCCGCCGGGGCTGACCCGGTCGGTCTTGTAGTCGATGACGCACAGGCCGTCGGGCTCCAGCAGGCAGCAGTCCGTCACGCCCTGAAGCATGATCCGCTCGCCGGAAAGCGCAGGCTCGAGGATCGCGCCGTCCGCAAGAATCGAGAATTTGAACTCCCGGATCACCTCGGGCGCGGCCAAGATCCGCCGCCCCAGCTCGGAACGGAACAGAGCCATGATTTTGCCCGGCAGCACGCAATCGGCCTGCTCCGGCAGCAGGAAGCCCTCGGAAACCAGCCGCACAAGCTCATCTGCGACCGCCGACTCGTCCATGCAGCATTCATAACGGATGTACTGCATGGCCAGATGCACCGCCGTACCCTGCTCCGTGGAGCTCAGGGGCCGCTTTCCGCGCAGGAAGATCGGCTGCCGCAGGGGCTGCTTTCCGGACTTCTCAGGCCGGGCGTCCTCCGCGCTCTCCCGATCCAGCTGCCTGCCCTTGAACTGTGTCGCCGTCAGCTTGGCCGGGGCGGCCGTTGCGGCAAGGTTCGGATATCGGAACCGGACAAGCTCCGCGGCCTCCCCGGAAAGGCGTTCCGGCGGATTTGCATCCATCGCCGCTGCGGCTGCCGCGGGCGGGAGCATGTCGGGCGTCCACAGACGGATCAACCACGGATCGTCCGTCACCACAGCTTCATCCGGCTGACCGCCGAGGGAGAACAGCTCCCCCGCCTCTCCCCGCCGCATGGCGGCCATCAGAACCCAGTGGCCCAGGCAGTTGGCGTCCCTGCTCAGGCTCACCGGTCCGTCCGGTGCGAGCCGGTCGGCAATGGCGCGCAGCTTACTGCCCAGGCGCGCCGAGGCATAGGTCATGATCAGCCGGTCCTTCGGTCTGGTCAGCGCGACATACAAAACCCGCAGTTCCTCCGACAGGCGTTCGGCACGCTGTTTCGCCTGCACCGCCCGTTTGGCAACGGAGGGATATTTGATCCGTCTTGCAAGATCCACCATATCGCAGCCCGTGCCCAGCTCCGGATGGATCAGCACCGGCTGGACGTCGTCCTGCGTATTGAACCCGGTGGCGAGTCCCGCCACGACAACCACGGGAAATTCCAGTCCCTTGGATTTATGGATGGACATGATATGTACCGCATCCTTGACATTCAGCCCCGCGCCTGCGACGCCGCGGTCGCGCTGCTGCTCAAGTCTGCACAGGAAATCATGCAGCGCGCCCGGCCCGTCGGGATCGAAGCCCGCGGCCATCAGATAGATGGTCTGCAGGTTTTCCAGCCGCTGATCGCCGTCCTCCATGGCGCAGAACACGTCGCGAAGGCCGGTCCGCTGACAGACCGCACGCACGATCACGTCTGCGCTGTGCCTGTGCGCAATGGCGCGCAGCGCGCCGAAATCGTCCAAAAAGGCGGAGAAAGTCTCGTGTTGCCCGCTGTATTTCACCAGCGCGTCATAGACGTCTCCCTCGCGGCTGTTCGCCCGGATCTGCGCCACCTCATCCGCGCCGTATCCGTAAACGGGACTCAGCAGGACGCTCAGCAAAGGCACGTCCTGGTGAGGATTGTCCAAAATCTGCAGATAGGACAGCAGCACCGATACCTCCGTGGTCTGTAAGATATCGTCGTCCCGATCGCTGACCGCATCGATCCCCTCCTCCGCCAGCGCCCGCAGATAATACGGCGCCTGAGAGCGCGCGGAGCGGAGCAGAATGACGACGTCGGAGGGCCGGGCAGGGCGCAGCTCATCGCCCTCGCGCACCAATGTGCCGCTGCGCAGAAGCAGTGCGATCCGTACTGCCGCAAGCCGCGCCTCAGACGTCCGCACGGAATCCTCCGCGTCGGCGGTATCGAGGCAATGCAGCTCCACAGCGGGTCCGGGCAGCACCGGCGGCTGCGCGCCGGGATAGAGCCGCTCGTCGGGCCCGTAGCGGATGTCGCCCACTTCCTCGCTCATGCAAAGGCCGAAGACGTCGTTGACCGCGGAAAGGATCCGCGGGACGGAACGGAAGTTTTTCGAAAGTGTCACCCGCCGCGGCTCGCCGGGAGAAGCTGCCGCAGCATCCTGATACCGTTTATATTTCTCCACAAAAATGCCGGGGTCCGCCAGCCGGAAGCGATAGATGGACTGCTTGACGTCGCCCACCATGAACAGGTTCTCCCCGTCCCGGGAGACCGCCGCAAAGATCCGGTCCTGGACGCGGTTGCTGTCCTGGTACTCATCCACCATGATCTCGCAGAATCGATCCCGGAGCTCCATCGCGGCTGGGGTCGGCTCCCCTGTGCCGCGCTGATACAAAAGCCGCAGGGCCTCATGCTCCAGATCGCTGAAGTCCAGCGCTCTGCGCCGCTGCTTGATCGCCTGATAATTGGCTGTGAAATCCGCCGCGAGGGAGAACAGGCCGCGAATGACCGGGGCGCTCTGCCGCAGCTCCTCCAGGGCTTCGTCCGAGGTCATGGAGAAAACCGCCTGGGCCTTTTTCACGCGGTCTTTGCAATTCTCTCTCGGGCGCCTGAACCGCTCCAGCTCCGTCTTATCTGCGCCCTTCACGCCCGCAAGCCTGCCGAAATCCGTGATCCGCCGGTCGCGCAGCTCGTCCCAGCTTCGGGCGGCCCGCAGGAAGCGGAGCTGCTCCAGATTGTTCCGGAACGCCGGAGCGTATTTTTCCTCGACCTGCTCGTTTTCATGCAGGCGTATCAGTCCGCGCTCCATGGATTCGATCTGTTCATCCAGCAGGCGGACAAAGTCGCGCATCAGGTAGTCGCCCCATACGGTGTCGGCCATGTCCCTGCATGCGGAAACGTCCAGCTGCCGCAGGCAATCCGCGATCCATTCGGCGGGATCCGGGTGACACTGCACGCTGTTGTACGCCTGCATCAGGATCGTCGCAGCCATCCGGTCGTCCCGGCCTGCACCGAGCTGATCCAGAAATGCCCGCCGGGCGTCGTCCGCGTCCAGATGCTCGTATGCCGCCTCAAGGGTCCGCTCCATGGCCTGCTGCTTCCATTCCGCGCTCTCCGTCTCCTCGGCAATCCGAAAATCCGGATACAGGCCCAATTCATGGGCATATTCCCGCAAAATATCGGCGCAGAAGGCATGGACGGTCGAAATCTTTGCCAGATAGATCCTGCTGAGCTGCCGCTGCAGGTGGCGGTCGCCCGGCCGTTTGGCCAGGGCCGCGGAAATCGCTTCGGCGATTTTTCCCCGCAGCTCCGCCGCCGCAGCTTTCGTATATGTGATGATCAGAAAGCGGTTGATATCCTGGGGGTCCGCCGGATCGCAGACACGCTTCAGCACCCGATCCACCAGGACCTTGGTCTTGCCCGAGCCCGCCGCGGCGCTGACAAGCAGCGCTCCGCCGCGGTCGTCCACCGCGCATTGCTGCTGCGCGGTCAATCGGATCTCAGCCATTTTGTGCCTCCTTTTCCGCCAGGCGCGTCCAGAATTCCTCTGCGCCCGTGGCGCGCAGGACGCGCGGCTCACTGCTGCAAAGGTCCAGATGGCAGACGCTTGCATACGGGCACCAGGTGCACGCCCCGGTGTCACCTTGGGTGTAGGGATTCGGCCGCACATTGCCGCTGCGGATCTCCTCCGTGACAGAGCGGAGCGCTGAACCCACGTAGCTGCGGAGATGCCTGAGCTGACCGGCGTCCATCAGATTCCCCGTCGGGCCGTTCTTTCCCTGCTTGTACGGCAGCAGCTCCGGCTGCGACGCGCCGCAGGGCTCCATGGCCTGCAAAACCGCCTCGTCATTGAGCAGAAGGCCCTGTCTTCGGTGGCTTTTTCTCCGTTCGCCGTCGATTTTCGCGTCGTCCTCGGGACGATCCGGAAAACGCTGCATGTCATCGTGCGCGGGCACATACAGCACGCCCGCCGGACGGAGCGGTCCGCCGTACCGTTCGGTGCCGGACTGCTCCAGAGCGAACAGATAGATCAGCATCTGCAGTCCCCGCCGCTCCAGCAGGTCCGTGAAATCAAATTTTTTCCGGCCCGTCTTATAGTCCACCACGCGATAGTAGGTCTGTCCGCCGATCTCGGCCACATCCACCCGGTCCACCGCACCGGCGACGACTGCCTGTCCCTCCGGCGTGGTGACCTGTACCGGCGGAAGCGCGCCGCCGTAGCCGAATTGCAGCTCACAGTCCGCGGGTGCAAACGCGCTGTCGCGCAGCTCGTCGCAAAGGACATCCACCACGCGGAGGACCTCGTCATAATTGCGGTTCATCAGATAGGAGAACCGCCCCGAGGAAAGCAGGGCCGGGTCGACCATATTGCTCAGAAATTCATCCATATGGGTTTTCGCGATTTCCCGCACGCGGGACTTTTCCGTCTGGTGGAAGCCGCCCTCCGCCATGACCCGGCGCACGGTCTTTTCCAGAACGTCATGCACGAAGGTGCCGTAGATCGGCGCGTCAAAGCTGGCCGCTTTGCGTTCCCTGGCCTTCAGGCCGTCATACAGGAAGAAATGAAAGCGGCATGCGGCATGCCGATCGATGCGTGAAGCCGAGAGAAACAGTTTCTCCCCGTACATTCCCCGGATACTTTCCGCCGACAGCGGCCCGAAATCGTAGGCGGCCGCAGCGCGCAGGCGGCGGCAATACTCCTCCGCCTCCCGCGGCGCGCCGTCCATCTGCGCGCCTCCGGCAAGACGCAGTCCGAGGGTGCGCGCCGTGGCAAACGCCGTCGACGGCGCGTCGGACCGCTCGGCAACCGCGTCGGGATAGAGCCTGCACAGCGTCGTAAACAGCCATGCGCTCTGATCCCCGGCGCTGAGCGTCAGGCGATCCTCCGCCGCGCACATCAGGGCATAGGAACCCAGAAGATTGCGGTCCATCTGTTCATTCTCATCCGGCGCCAGCCCGACGCCCGCAGCGCGAAGCCGCCGGCGTTCCGGCTCGGTCAGAAGGCTGACGCCGCCGGCGCTCTTCGGGAAGCACCCGTCCGTGCAGCCGCAGAGGAACAGCAGCTTCGTCTGCCGATGCTCGAGCGCCGCGCTCTCCCCCACCGTGACCGCATCGAGGACCGCAGGGATCGCGCCCACCTGATACTGTCCCAGCAGGATCTCCATCAGCCGGAGGAATTCCTCCGGCGAGCACTGCACATCGTACTGCACGCCGTACAGCTGCTCCAGCGCGTTGATCAGCAGCTCGTAAAGCTGCCGCGTCAATTGGGCCTGCTGCACCTCTCCGGCGCGCTCCAACTCGTCAAGATGGGATGAAACATTCGCAGAAAACGACGTATCGTGCAGAAAATCATAAAAAGCGATCACGCAGTCGCCCACCGTGGCGCATGCACGCAGCCGCGTGCGCAGACGCCAGAGGGGCTCGATGCATCTTTGCCGCAGGGCATTGAGCGTTTCCAGCAGCTGCCGGTCCGATTCCTCCAGCCCGTTGTCATAGCCCCGGGGATGCCAGGTCCACCGGCTGTTCCAGCGTTCGCCGGAAATATTCCAGAGGAAGGCATAGTTTTCCAGCAGGTCGCATTCGGCCTGCGTGATGGGCGCCCCGTCAGAGCGGAGACAGGCGATCACATCCTCCCGCTCCATGCGTCCGCCCGCCGCCCGCAGCGCGCACAGGGTCGAATTGAGCAGCGGCGTGCGAAGCGCCGGCTGCTTCCCGGCGAAAAACGCGGGGATCTGACAGCGCGCGAAGGCTTCCTCCAGGATGGGACGAAGCGCCTCTGCCGAGGCGCATGCCACGGTGATATCCCGGAATCGGCCGCCGCTGCGAACATGCTGCAAAATATCGGCGCAAACGGCCTCCGCCTCCTCCCGGGGACTCGGGCAGCGATACAGCCGCAGACCGGCGGACGTCGGCGCAGCCTCCCTGGTGAAGGCGGAAAGGGCCGCCGCGCTCAGCGGCGGAAGGGGCGCCTCCAGCCGCGTCATGCGCACCTCGGCGCCGCACAGATCCGCTTCCCGCATCAGATCCAGCATCGTGGAGCGTACGCAGGAAAATACCTGGTTTCCTGTGTCGGGATCTTCGCGGCTGTCAAGACCGTCGCAGCACAAAAACACCGTCAGCGAAACGCCCTGGGCGAGAAATGCGCCCAGGATCTGCAGTTCAAGGGCTGTAAAGCCGAAAAAGCCATCCACAAGCAGCCGCAGTTCCCGGCCGAATCCATTCCGGGAAATATGCTCCAGCAGCTGCTCCAGCCGGTCGCGCGGGTCGAGTCCCGCGCCGGCGCACTGGGCTTCGTAGCCCTCCAGCAGGAGAGCCAGCTCCTGCGTCTTGACCGCAAGGGTCCCGTCCAGCCGGTCCGAAACCTCCGCCAGCGTACGGCTGTCCACGCGATAGCATTTGAGCTCATCCACAATGGACAGCATTTGCAGAAGGAAATCCGCCCGGCACGCGCTTCGGGCATAGAATTGAAGCCGGGGACGCAGATCACTTACGGTTTTTGCCAGCGCCATGATCCGCCCGCCCTGATCCAGCACCGGCCGGGCCACGCCGCCGCACCGGACACAGGCGCGTTCGGCCAGCCGCGAAAAGCTCAGCACTTCCGCATAGCGGCTGATCTGATCGCCGCCCTCGGCGCAGAGGGCGCGCTCGGCCTCAAAGGAATACTGCTCAGGGACAATGAGCACCTGCCCGCTCTTCGACTGTTCGGCATCGCGCACGATCCGCGCTCTGGCGCTGCGGCTCAGAGCTTTCCAATCCGGCCCATATACGATCTCAAGCACATGCCCGCCTCCCCTCCGGAGTGATTTGTTTCATTATAACACAGCCGCCCCGTTTTGGGAAACATCCGCGCAAAAAAAACGGGACGCACCGCGTCCCGTTTCACACGCATTCAGCAATGATCAATGCCGCCGTTCCCGCAGGAGAGCCGATAGAGGCCCGCCAAACAGCGCCAGGTCCGCCGATCCACCTCTCCGGTTTCCGGCAGACCGGACATTGCCTGCAGCCATTTGATCGCGCAGACGCATTGGGGGTCGTTTACCCCGTTGATCACCACCTCCGGCACATTCTCATAGACTCTGCCCAGGGCTTTGAACATGGCCTCCACCAGGTACATATGCAGATTCTCCTCCCCCGGCACAATGCACTGCCCCGGCGAGAGCGCCGGCGCCAGACACCGGGGCGGCATCCGATCCTCGCAGACGCCGTCATACATGCTGACGATTTTGTCCCAGGTCGCCTGATCCACCACGCCCGTGACCGGCAGATCCGCATAGCGCTGCAGCGCGGTGACGGCGCGCATGGTGCTCTGTCCGTAGACGCCGTCGGGGATCACCGGAGGGATCTCCGGGATCGCCCTGGAAATGACGCGAAGCATGGTCTGCAGACTCCGCACAGGTCTGCCGAGAAAGGTTCCGGACTCGCTCATCATGTCACCTCCCCGTCCCGGCTGCCGGGCGTCAGATCTGTCCCGGGGAATTGCCCGGGAAGCGCGGGCAGCTCACCCTGGGCAATCAGCACGTCGCGCACGCCCTCGTATTCATCATAGATCCGGTTCCAGGTCACGTCCCCCACCTGGCCCGTCTGCTCCAGCCCGGCCCACTGCTGGAACGCGTCCACCGCCCGCTTTGTGGCGGGGTCAAAAAAGCCGTTGATCTCCACGCGGGGGATTTGATCGATAAACTGTGACAGCACTTCCAGCAGGAACTGCAGCTGCTCCACCCGGATGCCGGTATCGCCCTCCTGCAGCACCTCGGGGTACTCCCATTCCAGGACATCCAGCCGAATCCCCTCGGATTGAAGCTCCGCCAGCCGCGTGACCGCCACAAACAGCCGCCGCAGCTCATACCAGGTCGCCGGACCGACGATCCCGTCCGACGTCAGACTGAACACCGTCTGGAAGGAACGGACCGCCTGCTCCGTCGGCAAGGCAAAGATCCCGTCCACAACGGGGATCTGCGGAATCGCCGGATAATTCTGCGATACGCGGTTGATGGCATACTGCACCCGCGCCACGTCCGGTCCGACGTCTCCGAGCCGCAGCGCCCTGCCCGGATAGGAAGGGGCCAGCTCCCTGGACGGAACATTCTGCACGATCTCGACGTCGTCTCCGTAATAAGTGCGCAGGATCTGCACGGAGTCGTAGCCCTGCCTGGCCAGGGCCTGGGAGCCCCATTGGCTCAGGCCGTCGCAGGTCACGGTGGTTCCGTTGCAGAACTTGGCCGCCAGGGGCTCGATGAAGCCCTGCCGCCGCAGATAGTCGTCGAACAGATCGTCCACCAGCCGGTCAATGGTATCGAAGGTGCTGCGCCCGTTGACGAATCGCTGATCATATGCCGTCGTGGAGGTAATATCAAAATCATAGCCCCGGCTTCGGTAGTAATCCAAATAGACCCGGTTCAGCGCAAAGGATACGATCGCCAGAATATTTGCCCGCAGAGCGCTGATCTCCCAGGTGGGATAAACCTCGCTGGAGGCAACGTTTTTGATATAATCGATAAACGGCACCGTCACGTTCGGCGCATCGGTTCCCGGCGCGCCCAGGTGGACGGTGATGTACTCCGGGATGTACGGCACAGCCTGACTCATGGCCTACAGCCCCTGATCCGGCGTGTCATAGACCGTGTCGGGAAAGGCGTCCACGCCAATCCCGGGTGACGGAACAAGAAAAATCTCCTGGGTGGTCAGGATCCCGTCAAACACCTGCACCTGCCGGACGGTCACCCGGTTGTAATCCGGGTGATCCGCGACAATATCCACCACGCCGTAGGGCTCCGGATCACCCGCTGCGTCGGGCTGCAGGCTGGCCGACGCATCCGGAGCGTTCAGCGAAATGGGCTGCGTCGCACCGCTTCGATCAGTCATACGCAGGCCGACAAGACGTTTGACTCCGCCGGGCGCAGCCTTATAATAGGCAACGGCGGCGTTCTCGATGGGCAAATCGGCGTCGGATGTACGGACCCGGCTGATGAGTGTACCGTAAGCCATGGCGTTCCTCCTGATTGTTCGGATAGAACACCATATGCTGCCGGCGGCGCATTCATGACCGGGTCCACGCCATGTTTAGAGAAACGGCTTCATCTGCTCGATATTTGTCAGCTCTGTCTGCAGCAGCCGGTTTGACAGGTTCGACACCTTCGGGTCCAGGGCATGCAGCGCCCGGTTCTGCCGCATGCTTTTCACCATGCCCTTGGTGTTGCCCTCGATCATCATTTCGGCGATTTTCGAGCTGGAGCCATCCCGGGCAAGCCTCATCTGCGCCCCCATGCGCGACGCCGCCAGCACCAGGCCCGGAATGCGCTGCGCCGATTCCCCGCGGTCGCGCAGAAGCCGGTCCGCCTGATGATGGATGGCGTCATACTCCCGCAGCTGGGAGGCCAGCGCCTGCTTCATGGCAGGCTCCCGCGCTCCGGTAAAGACCGCCCGGATGCCGCTTTGACCCATCTGCGTGCTTTTGCAGATTTGCTGCAGCATCTGTGTATCCTGATTCA
This sequence comes from Oscillospiraceae bacterium, assembly GCA_015068455.1. Lineage (GTDB taxonomy): Bacteria > Bacillota > Clostridia > Oscillospirales > Oscillospiraceae > SVMC01. The sequence goes on from SVKO01000008.1 coordinate 62,830, forward strand.
TGGAATCACCCCCGCGCTCAGTGTTCCCTTTTCTGTGAAAAAACTGCGCGGAAAAAGCTGGCAGCCCAGGGAAAAAATCCCCGGATTCGTTGACTTTTACAGGACGAGACCATATAATATTAAGGAAAAATCGGAAGGAGCGAACTGCCGTGTATTATCCCATGACCATCGCGGGGCTCGAGCGAAAACTCCCCCTTTGTCCCCTGAACGATACCCTGTATATCGGCGCATTCGTCATCTTCGGCGACCCGGAGCTGACCACCGCCTGCGCCAAGGCGCTTCTGGAAAAAGCCCCGGAATACGATTACATCATCACCGCCGAGGCCAAGGGCATCCCCCTGGCCCATGAGATGGCCCGTCTTGCCGGAAATCAGAAATATCTCCTGGCCCGCAAGGCGCCGAAGCTCTATATGACCGGCGTATTTGAATCCACGGTGCGTTCCATCACGACCCGCCGGCTGCAGCATCTCTACCTCGACACCGCCGACGCGGAGCTGATGCGCGGCAAGAGAATCCTGATCGTGGACGACGTGATTTCCACGGGAGAGTCTCTCAAGGCCCTGGAGGCCCTGGTGGAGCAGGCCGGCGGCGAGATCTGCGGCCGCATGGCGATCCTGGCAGAGGGCGACGCCCAGAACCGTTCGGATCTCATCTATCTGGAAAAACTGCCCCTGTTCAACGAAAAAGGCGAAGTCATCGGCTGAGAAAGGACATCATCATGACAAGAGACGAAGCATGGGCCCTTTTGACCCAGTACAACCACGACGCCTTTCACCTGAAGCATGCTCAGACCGTGGAGGGCGTGATGCGCTTCTTTGCCAATTCCCTCGGCTACGGCGACGAGGCCGACTTCTGGGCCAATGTGGGTCTGCTGCACGACATCGATTTTGAACAGTGGCCGGATCAGCACTGCGTCAAATGCGTCGAGCTTCTGACAAAGGGCGGCGCCGACGAGCGCACCATCCACGCCGTTGTCAGTCACGGCTACGGCATCTGCGCCGACGTGGAGCCGACCCATGAAATGGAAAAGGTGCTTTTCGCCTCTGACGAGCTCACCGGCCTGATCGGCGCCGCTGCCCTGATGCGCCCAAGCAAGAGCGTGCAGGACATGGAGCTCAAGAGCCTCAAGAAGAAATACAAGGATAAAAAATTTGCCGCCGGGTGCAGCCGGGAAGTGATCTCCAGAGGCGCCGAACAGCTCGGCTGGACGTTGGATGAGCTCCTGGAGCGCACTCTGGAAGCCATGAAAAGCTTTTATGAATAAGCAAAAAGCTGCCGCATTTCCGCGGCAGCTTTTTTATGTGCCGGCGCCTGGCCGGTTATCTCTGGTCAATGCTCTGATCAGAATTCTGGTTCTGGTTTTTGTTCTTGTTCTGATTGCGGTTTTCCATGATTTTTGCTCCTTTTTTGTTTTTGCGGATGTTCCGCGGCCTTAGTATGCCCGCAACGGCGCGCATCATTCACGATTTATCCTCCGGCCGGAAAACAAGGGCGCTGAGGAAACCGAAAAACACTGCCGCCGCGATCCCCCCGGCGCAGGCGGTCAGGCCGCCGAGGAGGGCGCCGCGCAGTCCGTCGCTCTTCACTGCCTCCCGCACGCCCCTGGCAAGATTGTAGCCAAAGCCCGTGAGCGGCACCGTCGCCCCTGCGCCCGCCCACTGTACCAGAGGCTCATACAAGCCCAGCGCGCCGAGAAATACGCCGCTCACCACATAGGCCGCAAGAATCCTTGCCGGCGTCAGACGGGTCCTGTCGATCAGGATCTGACCCACCGCACACAGGGCGCCGCCAAACAGAAATGCTTTCAAAAACTGCATAGATTTACTCCCTTTCCGTACTGAGCCATACCGCATGGCAGACCCCGGGAATCGTCTCGCCCTGGCTGCTGGAGACGGGCGAAAACAGCGCCCCCGTGCCGCAGAACAGCAGATTCCGAATCTCCCCCGCCTCCATCTGTCGCAGCAGACGGCCGCACAGCACGACCGCGCTGCACCCGCAGCCGGAGCCTCCGGCGTGCACATCCTGCGTGTGCCTGTCATAGATCATCAGGCCGCAGTCGTCGTAACGTCCGCCGGGAGCAAAACCCTCCCGTTCGAGACCGCTGCGCACGATCTGCGCCCCCACCGCGCCGAGATCTCCGGTGACGATCCTGTCATAGTCCTCCGGTTTCCTGTCCAGCTCCCGGAAATGCGCCGTGATGGTATCCACAGCCGCCGGCGCCATGGCAGCGCCCATGTTTCCCGCGTCGGTGATCCCGAGATCCACGATGGAACCCACGGTGGCGGCACGGACATAGACCCGGCCCCGTCCGGGCCGCAGGATGGCGCATCCCGCGCCCGTGACCGTCCACTGGGCCGTGGGGACGCGCTGGCCGCCGTAGCCCAGGGGAAAACGGTACTGCCGCTCGGAGGCCGCAAAGTGCGACGAGCTCAGGGCTGCGGCGCTGCCGGCAAAGCCGCCGGCCACACTCATCGCCGCAAGCAGCAGTCCCTCGGCCATGGTGGAGCAGGCTCCGTACAGGCCAAGGGCGGGGATTCCCTCCCCCCGGAGGCAGAACGACGAACCGATACACTGATTGAGCAGATCGCCGGAGAATGCCAGCGACAGCTCCTGCTTTGTCATTGCCGCTTTGTTGAGCGCAGTCTGCAGGGCGAGCTGCTGCATTTTCGTCTCTGCCTTTTCCCATGTCGGCTCTCCGAACCGTGTGTCCTCGCCGGTCAGATCGAAGCTGTCATACAGCGGGCCTTCCCGTTCTTTTTTTCCGGCGACACAGCCGAACCCCGCCACCGCCGGCGGCTCGGTAAAACGCATGGACTGGCGCATGGAATCATTGCGCATTCCGGTCCCTTCCCTTCGTTTTTTTCTTATTATGTATGATTCATCAAAAAATATGATCCCCGCCGATTGACCTTGCCTCTTTTTTTCGCTATGCTAAGAAAAAGGAGGGATGAACGTGCCCTTTTCCATTGTACAAAACGACATTGTCCGCATGAAGGCCGACGCCATTGTGAATACAGCCAATCCGGAGCCGGTCATCGGCCGGGGCACGGACGCCGCCATCTATGACGCCGCAGGACCGCGGCTTCTCAATGCGCGGCGGCAGATCGGACGGATCATGCCCGGCTGCTGCGCCGTCACGCCCGCCTATGCCTTGAGCGCCAGCTACGTGATCCATGCCGTGGGTCCCGTATGGCAGGGCGGCGAGCAGGATGAGCCCGCCCTGCTGCGCCGGTGTTATGACCGCGCTCTGGCTCTGGCGTCGGATCTCGGCTGCCGTTCCATCGCCTTTCCGCTCATCTCCACAGGCTTCTACGGCTTCCCGAAGGATCTGGCTCTGGAGATCGCCGTTTCGGCCTTCCGCGCTTTCCTGGCGGGCTCTGACATGCAGATTTTCCTGGTGGTCTGGGACCGGACCTCCGTCCGGCTCTCGGAGCAGCTGCAGGAAAACGTCAAAAAATACGTGGATGAAAACTATGTCGAGCGAAAAACGAAGGAGGAATACGCTTCTTCGCCAAAGCTCAGCATACGCCCCCGCAAACGGCCTTCCCTCCCTGCCGGTCCCGGCAAGACGTCTTCCGCACCCGACGCCGCGTCCGGCTTTGCACCCATCACCGCGCCGTATGCCGCTCCCTGCGAGGCCGCCATGGCGGAGAATTCGGACGAAGCGAGTCTTAGAGATCTTCTGCGGCAGACCGACGCCGGCTTTTCCGAGACCCTGCTGCGCCTCATCGACGAATCCGGGAAAAAGGACGCCGAGGTCTACCGCCGGGCAAACCTCTCCCGGCAGCATTTCTCCAAAATCCGCTCCAATCCCGCCTACCGACCCACCAAGGCCACCGCCCTGGCTCTGGCCATTGCCCTGGAGCTGGATCTGGAGCAGACGAAGGATCTGATCGGCCGGGCGGGCTACGCGCTGACCAATTCCAGCAAATTTGACGTCATCATCACCTATTTCATTCGTCAGCGCCGCTATGACATATTTGAAATCAACACCGCCCTGTACGAATACGACCAGCTCACTCTGGGCGCCTCATAAATTTGTCGCCCGGCAGTTGACCAATTTCAAACGAAACCTCCTTATACTGTGGACAGAACGCAGCCACATGATAAGGAGGTTTTAATCATGAAAAAAGATCTGACCGAACTCGTATTCATTCTCGACCGCAGCGGCTCCATGTCCGGGCTGGAAAGCGACACCATCGGCGGCTTCAATTCCATGCTGAAAACCCAGGCCGCTGAACCGGGCCGGGCGCTGGTGAGCACCGTTTTGTTCAACAGCGATTCCGAAGTCATCCACGACCGGGTCCCGCTGGACAAGGTGGAACCCATGACCGACCGGCAGTACCGCGTCGGCGGCTGCACCGCCCTGCTGGACGCGGTGGGCGGCGCCATCCGGCACATCGGCAACGTCCACAAGTACGCCCGGGAGGAGGACCGGCCGGAAAAAACACTGTTTATCATCACCACCGACGGCATGGAGAACGCCAGCCGGAGCTACTCCTACAGCCGCGTCAGGGACATGATCGAACACCAGAAGGAAATCTATGGATGGGAGTTTCTGTTTCTCGGCGCCAACATCGACGCCGCTGCGGAGGCAGCCCGGTTCGGGATCCACGCCGACCGCTGCGCCAATTACAAGGCAGACCGCAGGGGCACGGGCGTGATCTATGAAACCCTGAACCGGACCGTCGGCCGTTTCCGCGCCCATGAGCCGCTGCAGGCGGATTGGAAAGACGCCATCGATGCGGACTTCGAATCCAGAAGGGACTGATCCTCTGCCCGCCCCGTGATACGGGGCGGGCAACGTTTTTCTTGCAATGCCTGCAGACCCATAGTATGATAATTGAAAATCATCCAGGAAAGGGCCTGCCATGAAGCTCAGCTACAACCATACGATCTATGCCGGCTATCTCGGCTATATCACCCAGGCCATTGTGAATAACTTTGCGCCGCTGCTGTTTCTCACCTTCGCCCGGCAGTTCGGCCTGGGCCTGGATCGGATCGCCCTGATCACAACGGTCAACTTTTCCGTGCAGCTGCTGGTGGATCTCACCTCCGCCAGGCTCATCGACCGCATCGGCTATCGGGTCAGTGCCGTGGCCGCCCATGTATTCGCCGCGGCCGGGCTGTGCAGCCTGGCGGTGCTGCCCTATGCCCTCTCCTATACAGGGATCCTCATTTCCGTGGTGCTGTACGCCGTCGGCGGCGGTCTCATCGAGGTGCTGGTCAGCCCCATTGTGGAGGCCTGTCCAACGAAAAAAAAGGAGGCGGCCATGAGTCTGCTGCACTCCTTCTACTGCTGGGGCCATGTGGCGGTCATTCTGCTTTCGACGCTCTTCTTCAGGCTTGCCGGGATCGGCCATTGGCGCTGTCTGGCCCTCATCTGGGCCGTTGTGCCCTTGTTCAACTGCTTCTTTTTTCTTGCCGTGCCCATCTATCCCATCACAAAGGGCGCAGCGCCCATGCCCATTCGCAGCCTGCTGCGCCGCCGGGCCTTCTGGGTGCTGATGCTGGTCATGGTGTGCGCCGGCGCCTCCGAGCAGGCCATGAGCCAGTGGGCCTCCGCCTTTGCCGAGTCCGCCCTGCACATTCCCAAAGCCGCAGGCGACCTGGCCGGGCCCTGCGCCTTCGCCGTCGCCATGGGAACGGCCCGGACCCTGTATGGAAAATTTGCCGACGCTCTGCCCCTGAAAAAGGCCATGACCGCCGGCGCCGGACTTTGCATCTGCGCCTATCTGCTGGCGGCGCTGTCCCGTAATCCCGTTCCCGCCCTCGTGGGCTGCGCGGTTTGCGGCTTCTCCGTCGGGATCTTCTGGCCCGGCACCTTCAGCATTGCGGCCCTGCGTCTGCCCGCCGCCGGGACGGCCATGTATGCCTTCATGGCACTGGCGGGGGACGTGGGCTGCTCGGGCGGCCCCACGCTGGTGGGCTTTGTCGCCAACGGCTTCGGCGGGAATCTCAAGGCCGGTCTGCTGGCGGCGCTTGTTTTCCCCGTTTGTATCCTCATCGGCATCCGTCTTTTAAAGGCGGAGCGCGCAGAATGAACAGGAGTATGCCATGGATTATATCTGTCCTTATGCCTCTCCCCTCGGGCCCATGACCATGACCTCCGACGGGACCGCCCTTACGGGCCTCTGGTTTGACGATCAGGCGCATTTTGCAGCCGGACTGTCCCCGGATCATGAACTGCGGGATCTGCCCGTATTTGCGCGGACCGCTGCCTGGCTCGACGCCTATTTTCGCGGTGAAAATCCGCCGGAGCCGCCCCGGATCTGTCTGCGGGGAACGCCCTTTCAGTCGGCCGTCTGGGAGCTGCTGCTTTCGATCCCCCGGGGTGAAACCGTGACATATGGTCAGCTCGCCCATATGCTTGGCAGCTCCGCCCGGGCGGTGGGCGGCGCTGTGAGCCGCAACCCGGTCTCGATCCTTGTCCCCTGCCACCGCGTTGTCGGCGCCGGCGGCGCCCTCACCGGCTATGCCGGAGGGATAGAAAGAAAAACCGCGCTCCTTCGTCTGGAGAACGCTTCGGTATAAATCGATCCGACGACAGCAAAACGCCCTGCTTCCGGCAGGGCGTTTTACTTTTCAAGGCCGTCGTGGGCAGCCGCGCGCTCGAAGGCGTCGGACGCAATATCAGATATCTCGTCGATGGGGATCGTCTGCCCATTGTTCAGCGTAATACTGCGCTTCATTCCGTCATAACGGTCGATGGTCCCCCGTTCCGTTCTGTAGGCGCCGCCCCGCTTCCGCGCATCCGGAATAAACCAGGTGATGTCCGCCGGCGCACCCGTCTGGAACAGGAAGCGCAGGACACGGTCCAGGCGCTCCTTCTCGCTCTCGTCCAGCTCCGAGCGCTCCTGGGTCCAGCGGGCGGACTCCGCGATCAGATCGTCATATCCGGTCAGGGCGGCAAAGGGAGAGAACTGCGCCGCCCGGGCCAGCGGAGACATGGGCGCGCGCTTTCTCGACACATGGTGCGGCCGGTCGATGATGTCGGCGTATTCGGTTTTCGCATCCTTCAATCCGTAAGCACCTCCACACGCAGAATGTCGCTGCGTCCGACGATCACATCCTCCATCTGCAGGCCATCCTCGGGCACGCCGAATTCGGCGTCGTTGTAGCCCTCCGAATTGTAACTGCATTCCCCTTCGAATACTTCGCCGTCATGTGTCGTGACGCGCACGCGCATTCCGTCAAACTTAGTCAGTTGCAGGAATTCCGTCGCCGGAATGGGTCCGTGGGGCATTTTGAGGCAAAAGATCCAGTCGCCGTTCCCGCGGATCGGAGTGTATCCGCACTTCTCCAGCATGCCAAGCAGACCTTTATTTTCTTCCGGCGCCTCCAACTCGATGCGTTCGGCATCCGGAAATCTCTTCTCCAACGCCTCCAGCAAGGTCCGCCGCTGCGGCGCTGTTTCCGCAAAAAAGCGCTCAATATACAGCTTCCGACTGTCGAAAAAGGCTACCGCTCCCCCGACGGGCCGTATGCCATCGCTCAGGGCATACAGGGCGCCGCAGGCGCGCATTTTTTCGTACCAGATCTCCGAATCGAAGCCTTCGTACAGCTCTTCCCTGCGCTGCGCCGCCGTGGCGTCGGCCCGCAGCGCGCTGTCGGAGATCCCGGTCAGCACGGCGACGTCCGCCGGCTCCGCTTTTCTCAAGATCATGCTTCCTCCTATGCCTTGTGGCCGCCGATCTGCTTGTTTCGCTCCATGGCGGTGGCGCCTTCCTTCAGATTCAGCCCCTTGACGATGGCATTTTTCCCGTATTTATCCCGAATATCCAGCAGCGCCAGCTGCATCCGCTTCTCCCGTTCCCTCCGCTCATCGCGCTCATCGGCGGGACCGGAGAACATATCCAGCTGATCTTCCGTCCGCGTTTCGGCGGCCTCCGCCTCTGTGAGCAGGTGGACGACGGCAATATTAAACCGCCGCACCATGAGATCCGGGTCCACGATCCGGTCATAGATCATGCAGACGGCCTCGCAGATCTGTTTTGTCGACGCCGTCAGAGCGGGCAGGTTCTGCGAACCGTGGACGCGCTTCGGCACGAGCCGCCCGTAATAGTCGGAGGTCACGGGGCCCTTGTATCGCTCTGCCCGGCCGGGATCGGTCAGATTTTCAATGTCATAGCCCACGTCCAGCACCACCTGATCGGTGCACAGACCTTTTCGGACCAGCTCCATGCTCAGCTGATCCGCCATCTCCTTCACCACGATCCGGCCCTCGTCCGCCCGGTACGGCCGGGTGAGCACCTGGCCCTGGCTCAGGCTTTTCGACTCGGGCACATAGTCTTTGCAGTCCGCGATCCGCGTCGGCTCCCAGCCCCAGGCGTGGTCGATCAGCAGCTCCGCGTTGACGCCGAACAGCCGATAGAGCAGCGCCTCATTGTGCAGCTCATTTTCCTTCCCCTCGGAGCATCGGGCCACATCGCCCATGGTATACATGCCGTTGCGCTCCAGCGTCCGGGCGATGCCCTTTCCCACGCGCCAGAAATCCGTCAGGGGTCTGTGGCACCAGAGCTGCTCGCGGTAGCTTTTTTCGTCGAGTTCCGCAATGCGCACGCCGTTCCGATCCGGCTGCATATGCTTGGCTGAAATATCCATGGCCACCTTTGCCAGATACATATTCGTCCCGATGCCCGCGGTGGCGGTAATGGCGGTCTCCCGCAGCACATCGCGGATCATCTGCATGGCAAATTCCCGGGCGGACAGACCGTAAGTGCCCAGATAGGGCGTGGCGTCGATAAAGACCTCGTCCACGGAGTATACCAGGATATCGTCGGTACTGACATACCGCATATAGATCTTTACGATGTTGCGGGAGTATTCCATATAATAGCGCATCCTGGGCCGGGCGATGATCATATCCAATTCCAGCGAAGGATTTTTCTTCAATTCAGAGGCAAAGACCGACTTCCCCTGAAACTCTCCGCCCGGCGCCTTCATGCGGCGGCGCTGATTGATCTCCCGAATGCGCTGCTTCACTTCAAACAGCCGCGCCCGGCCGGGAATTCCAAGCTCCTTCAGCGAGGGAGATACGGCGAGACAAATGGTCTTATCCGTCCGGCTCTCATCCGCCACAACGAGATTGGCGTCCAGCGGATCCAGTCCTCGCTCCGAGCACTCAACGGAGGCATAAAAGGACTTCAGATCAATGGCGATATATTGCTTTTTCTCAGCCATTCCGGGGTCCTCCCATCTTCCGTTTTTATAAGTATACCACACTCGATCCACCCCCGCAACGCCGCTGATAAGCCAAAATGGCGCTTTTTATAAGAAAAGCATACCATTTCCCCTGTCCGATAATACGTACAGACAGCTTTGTTTTTTCAGGGATACGCAGATCGCACAGCAATGAAAAAGGCGGGGCTGCAAATTGCAGCCCCGCCGGGGTTTTATTTATCGGTCAAATCGTTCGCTTCCGCCGCGGGATCAGTCCTGCGTCGCGCGGTGCAGGAAGGTCACGACCTGGCCTCTGGTGCAGGTGGCGTCCGGGCCGAAGGCGGTGTCGCTCAGGCCCTTCGTGACATCGTTCTCCACGGCCCAGGCCACGGCCTTCATGTAGAAGCCGTTGGGATTCACGTCCGTGAACGGGGTCTGCGTGCTCTTGGGCGCGGGTTCACCCTTGAAGCGCCACAGGAAGGTCACGATCTGGCCTCTGGTGCAGGTGGCGTCCGGGCCGAAGGTGGTGTCGCTCAGGCCCTTGGTGATGCCTTCCTCCACGGCCCAGGCCACGGCCTTCTCATAGAAGGCGCCGGGCTTGAGGTCGGTGAACGGGGTCTGCGTGCTCTTGGGCGCGGGCTCGCCGGCGGCGCGCCACAGGAAGGTCACGACATGGCCTCTGGTGCAGGCGTTGTCGGGGCCGAAGTGGGTATCGTCGGTGCCCTTGGTGATCTGGGGCTCTGCATAGAAGGCCCAGTAGACGGGATCGAAGTAGAACTTGCCGGGATCCTTCACGTCCTCGAACAGAAAGCCGTCATCCTTCGGCTCAAGGGCTGCCACGGCGGCATTGACAGCGTCGGTCGCTTTGTCAACGGCCTCCTGGGCGGCCTTGTCGTCGGCCTGCACGGTCTTGGCCGCGGCGACGGCCTCCTTCAGAACAGCATAGGAATCCGGCGTCCAGTCCTCTTCGCGCAGGGCTTCGGCATCTCTGACGGCTTTATCAAGCCCGGTCCTGTCGACAACCGGGGGCAGGCTCCCGTCGTCAAAGGTCAGCGATTTCAGAGTGAACTTATAGCCGGTGGTCATGCCGGTATAGGCATCGATAAAGATATACTCGGCCTCATTGCCCGTATCTTCATAGGAAAACATTTCTGTATAGTCCTGTCCGTTGTCCGAACGGAAACAGGTGTAGGTCGTGCCTTCCTTCTGCAGCCGAAGGTAGTAGGTCTTTCCGGAGCTGTTGAAGCCCGGGCTCGATTTGACGCCGTCGGTATCTGCACGCAGCGTGCCGTTTGAACGGATAAAATCCTGCATCGCACCGTCGCCTCCGCGGATCCCTGCCATGTCAGTCGCGGGATACGCATCAGAGGCGGCGGCATAGAAGCCGAAGAACTGATAGTAGCCGTTCGATGCGCCGTTGGTATCGAATTCCGTTTCAAGTGTCGCGGTCCAGTCGCCGCTCACGGGAATCCTGACCAGATCCTCCGGCGTACTGGCCTGATCACCGGAATTCTGGCCGTTGCAGGTCTCGATGGCGTTTCTGGTACAGATCAGCGGAAGGCCGACGCCGGGGCTTACGGCACTCTGATTCTGCGCCACGATCTCATATTTGTCCGAATCTGCCGGATCTGTGAAGTCGATGTCCGCCAGACCGGACTGGCTGGCACGCACGACAGCGAAGGAACGGCTGAGCACTTCGCCCTTATCATCGGTCACAACCAGCTCATAGACGCCCTCCCGGGCCGGTGCGGCGATCTGTGCGCTGTTGCCCGGGGCAGAGGTCATGGTCTCGCCCGCGGCGAAGGTTTCGGTGTTGTGCGGAGCCAGCCAAAGGGTTTTGGAAGGATCATTCAGATTTTCCGCCAGAGGCACGGTCTGTCCCGGCTTGGCGGTGACGTTTTTGGGAAGCAGACGATTGGCCTCGGTGATCACTGTGGTGAATCGGATCGTCTGATAGACGTCCCCGCCGCCCTTCTTTTTGACGACCAGGGTCCATTCCCCTTCCTCGGCGATCTTCGCGCCGTTGGATACGTTCTGATCGTTCAGCGCAAACGTGTATTGCTCGGTGTTGAGCTCCAGGATCAGGGGCTTTTTCGGGCTGATGCTGTATTCCCCGCCGTCGGCAACATTGGCAATGGGCATTTTAAAGAATTCAATGGAGCGCAGATCCACGCCGCCGTCCTCGAATTTGATGCAGATATCGTGCACGCCCAGGAGCCGCGAGGGCAGCTCCGCCTCGATGCTCCGGAACGCGCCGCCGGTATTCGGGACCGTGACCTCGGCAAAGGGCTCGGAGCCGTCGTTGGGCCTGCCGGTGAAGATCTGCACCACGCGGGTACCGTCCCGGTTGAGGCCGCCGTCGGTGCAATCGTTCGCAATCGTGAGGATCATTCTGGGCTTGCTGCCCTCCTCGCCGAAATCCATGCCCTTGAAGGTGATCCAGTCCAGCGCCCGGGTTTCGCCGATGGAGCCGTCGGGCTTTGTGCGGTCAAATTCGCGTTTCGCTTCGTCGAAGCTGTTGGCCTTGATGGTCCCGTAGGCGTCGCGCGTCTTGTCGCTACCGCCCTGCAGGGCAAAGTCGATCTGCAGCGCCTTTCCCTTTTGCAGGCTGACGGTCACGTAGCTGCGGCCCTGCTCGTCGCGGCGTTGCTCCAGCGTCCTGCCGTCGGCGGCCGCCTTATCCCATTCGAGGCCGCACATGACCCTGAGCTCCGTCGATTCCTCGTCCGTTATCAGGGTCACGGAGGCGCTCTTTGCCTCCCTGTCCCATACCATATCCGCCTGGGTGTCGCAGCGGGCGCGCAGGCCGGTGATACTTCCCTTGTCCATATTCGGCAGCAGGGCCGGCAGAATTTCCACAACGCCCGTATTGGAGTAAAGAAGCGACTCATTTACCGCACCCATAAGGCCGAAGGCGGAATCCGTACACAGGCAGGAGCCGTTCGAACGGTTATGGGAAGTCAGCATATTGGAGTACTGGTATCCGTTGGTAAGCAGGTAGAGCATGACGCGTTCGAGCGCCACCGGGCGCTTCAGCCGGGCCTCCACCAGCGCCTTGTGTGTTGCGCCGTGAGATTCCGTGGCCTCCTGGCCGTTGTACGCCGCCGAACGCATGTCCATGGCGATGGCCAGGCCTTCACGGATCTGTTCATTGTCCTGGGCCTCATATCCCGGCCAGGCGGCGTAGGCATGGCTTTCGTGACGGTGGTTGTGGGCCTCCGCCAGATCGTAGGATGCCCATTCCTTGAGCTCGCCGGTCTTGGGCTGATAAAGATATTCGGGGATCCGTTTCTCAAATTCGTCCCACTGGGCCAGGCGCGGATCCGACGGATCCTTCCTCTCCAGCATGGTCCTTGCGATGAACAGGGCGTCGTGTGCGGCGGCGATATCCATGCTGACGTTGTAGGCCAGCGCCTGGACGGAGGCGCCGCCGGTACGCGGTGAGTTCTCCGGAGAGAAGCCCGGAGCGAAGATGTAGCGGGCATCCTCATCCCCCGCCGCGACGGCCTGGCTCAGAGTGGTGCCGTCGTTCACGTGGCGCTTCCCCTGCCCGTCGGTGTAATACTTTTCGTCGGCAAACTGGGTCCAGAAGTTCATGGCCTTCATTGCCATGGGATAGAGCACGTCCTCCACAAGATCATAGTATCCGTCCGCTTTGATGCGTGCGATATCCTCCGCGGACCAATCCAGCACACTGGCGTTGCGGGACGGATCGATATCTTTCCCCAGTACAATCTTCTGATCTCCGTAGCACTGCCAGTACTCAAAAACAGGCAGCAGAAGCCAGTCGGTGATGCCGTTGACAAACACGTGGGGATAGGTGTCGGAATAATGGTAGCTCTGACCCTGGCCGGTGCCGTCCACCCGCGGCGGCCCCAGGATTGCGTCGGTCATGCCGTAAATCCGCTCGGCGTTCTTCTCCCAGTCAGCAACCATTCGCACGATGAAATTGACGTAGCCCTGACCGGCTTCCATCATGTTGCCTGTATTCAGGCCGGAGACCTGCAGATTTGTGTTGGCATCCAGGGTGTAGTCTCCGCTCCAGCTGGGATTCCAGGTGCCGCACCATATGGCGCTCAGTCGGGTCGAGCCGTAGCCGTGGGCGCAGATCAGGCCGTAACGGCCATTGTTGTAAACGCGTTCCAGGAAGGCTTTGTTGATGCTGCCTTTGTTATTGTTCTGCTTCTGGATCAGGCGCTGGTTCGTCAGTTCCCGATCCGCCTTTTCCGCGTCGGTCTGACAGAGCTCGATGCGGACATTGTTGAACATTTTCCCGTGGATGGCCTTGTGCGGCAGGAGCAGGGCTTGATAGCCGGCCTCGCTGCATGTGATGTTCTTTTCATCAACCAGGTCCCTGATTTCGCCCTGAAGCCGATCATACAATACCGTTCTGATATCGTCCACAGTATTGCAGCCGTCGTCCTGACGGTCCACCTTGGTAATGAGCATTACCGCGTCTGTTCCGGTGATATGAAGCTTCGGATCGTTGGCCTGGAATGCCTGGCTGACGCTGAAGCCGCTGTTTGCCGCCACCGTGCGGGTTGCTGCATCATATTCGATCCTGCATCCGGCGCCTGCAACGATCCGTGTCGCGCTGGCCCACCCGCCGTAGGAGAACAGAGTCCTGCCGTTATCCTTGGTGCCGGTGATGTTTCTGGTCTGGTATTTGCCCACAGTGCCGAAGCCCACCACGGTGCCTTCCTCCTGACTGACTACATAGTCTGTGGCCGGAAGCGTATCGAGCGTGCCTTCGTTGCGCATATCAGTGATATGATCCATGCTGACGGTAATATCCAGGTTTTTGCCGGCCGGCGCTTCGATGTAGGTGACGATCACGTCATCGGCCCGGGATGCAAAGGAACGGCGGTCCCACTCATTGCCGTCGGAGTCCTTCCACTGGGCGCCAACCTCGGCGGTCTCGTAGTTGGTATAGCGGTTGTAGTTCGTCCGGTTCGCAGCGGAATAGTCGTTGTTTTTGATGCGGTACTGTGCTGCCGGCTGGTAGGGACGCGACCAGACCATTCCGCGGCCTCCGTTGATACCGTAGGTATTCTGGTCATAGGTGTTTGCCGCCTGGTTCCAGACCCAGCGGTTATAGTTGATTGCCCCCTGACGCTGCTCGTCGATGATATTCGACAGAACTGGCGCCTCATGGATTCCGTTGTCATCATAGACGATCTTCGTGTTGTTGAAAATGAAAACGTCCTCGTTTGGATCTCCGCTCTCAAGAAAGGCAATCTCTCCGTTCGCAGAGGCAAGACCCTGCCGCCAGTTGTTGTTGGTGGTGCGTTTTTCAACAGTATAGTACGTATCCTCATTCCAGCCCAGGGCGCCGTCCAGGCCATACCGCCAGACGCTGTCTGCTGCCTTTGCCGTCGGGATAATACCCGACAGGGCGCTCAGGGCCAGAGACGCGCAGAGGGTCAGCGCGATCAGTTTTCTTCGTGCTTTCATCTTTGTTCCCCTTTCGGTATGCAAAACAGTTTATATGTTAAATATAACATTGACGGACATATTTCGCAACCTTCTTTTTATCACAATGCACAATTATTATACGAAATCATACGAAAAAGGCGGGGCTGCCGAAGCAGCCCCGCCGGGGGTTATTTGTCAGTCAAATCGTTCTCTTCCGCCGCGGGATCAGTCCTGGGTCGCGCGGTACAGGAAGGTGACGACCTGGCCTCTGGTGCAGGTGGCGTCCGGACCGAAGGTGGTTTCGGT
>SVKO01000001.1:0-179814 GCA_015068455.1 Oscillospiraceae bacterium
GTTAACTTTACATCTGTGCCACTGGAAGGAAGTGACTGCCGCTTGAATGGTAATCCCACGCTGCCGCTCCAAAAACAAGGTGTCCGTCCTCGTTGTCCCTTTTTCGACGCTCCCTGGTTCTGAAATGGCTCCACTGGCATATAGCAGACTCTCCGTCAAGGTCGTCTTTCCAGCGTCTACATGGGCAAGAATCCCGATATTGATAATGTTCATGTCTATCCTCCATACAAGGCCCGAATGGGCGCAAAAATCCCCAGCGGCTAATACTTTTACCGCTGGGGATCATGACTTCGGACACACAGAAACATACACGACTTACATAAGCCGCGGTCCGTCACGATATTTACTAAAAAGGCAAAAGTATTCTTAAAATTGGGTACAAAAACCAAGCCCCTGCAAGGGGCAATCATTTTTGCGCCCATTATCAAATTTTATTTAAGAATACCTTGCCGCATATTTGATAGACTCCTCAAATCAGGATAATAGCAGTATATCATAGTACGCTCTAAAAAACAAGAAATCATTTTACCGATTCCACAAATAAAATCGGAGGGTATTCACTGGAATACCCTCCGGTTTTGGTGATTATCGTGCGTCTATCCGAATTTTTGACTTTGCGGCCCGTTTCCGTTCCTTTTCGGCATGTTCCTGCTGGTAAGCTGCCTCTAATATTCTGTCCACTTGTTCTGGGCCAAAGGCCCTTTTGACCCGCTCATAGTCAGCGGAGACTTGCCGCATGGCCTTGTTTTCCAACTTGACCTCCTGCAATCGATCAGACAGGCGGATGTTGCTCTCCCTCACCCGGCCATAGTCCCCTTGCAGACGCTCAAATTTCCCCCGCAGCTCCACATAGGCCAGATACAGGGAGCGCAGCACCTTGACGATTTGGGCCAGCAGGGGCTTTGCCTTTTTCTCTCGGTAGGCCCGGCCTGTTTCCAGCGTTCCCGGCTCCGGCAAAATCTCCTCCGGATTGGCGGAGAAATCCGCTGCCAACCGCTCCATATTTTTCACCGCCGGGGCAAGTTCTTTGAGCCGCCGTTCCTGGCTCTCCACCTGG
This sequence comes from Oscillospiraceae bacterium, assembly GCA_015068455.1. GTDB lineage: Bacteria > Bacillota > Clostridia > Oscillospirales > Oscillospiraceae > SVMC01. The sequence goes on from SVKO01000001.1 coordinate 1,058, forward strand.
TTTTCTTTCTCCGCCTTGACCGTCTCCAGAACGGCGATCTCCTTTGCCCGCTGCTCTTTCTTGTAGTCCAGCACAGACAAGTGCTTGTCGTGGGTGCCTTTGTCCTCCCACTCAATCCCGTGGCGCTCCATGACCAGGGAAAGCTGCTCCTTTTCCGAGCGCACCCACTGGCTCCACTCTGTGTCCCCTCTGGTGCCGCCCTGGAAACCCTGGGCCGCTAACGCCTGTTTCAAAGATACCCTCGTGTCCAGCCCTCGCTTGCTCCCGGTGGTGAATGGTACAAAGTCAATGTGCAGATGGGGCGTAGCCTCGTCCATGTGGAGGTGGGCAGAGAACACCCGGAGTTGGGGGTTGCGCTCTTGAAAGCCCTTCATGTACTCGTCCAAAACCGCTGCCGCAAGCTGTCCCTCCTCGCTGTCGGCGCTCATATCATCTCGATTGCCCACTTGCAGGATGATTTCATGGAACGGCTTTTCCTGCTTGCCGGAGCGGATCTTCTCATAGTAATCCTCTATCCTTCTGTCGGCCCTGGTTTGTTTAGCGTTGTACCGTTCCAGAGCCTCGTCAAAGAGTTCATGGTACACCGCCTTGATATTCTCCTGGCAGTAGGTTATATTCAAGTGGGAGCGTTCCGGGTCAGTGTTCTTGGCGTGGAATTTTCTACTGTTATGGTTCACCGATCCTTGGCCCACCATGGCGCTGATTGTCCTTTTCAAATCAATCCCTCCTCCCTTTTCCGCCGCGCAAGCGGCGAGCCTTTGTTACTTTCTGCGAAAGTAACGCAAAAGCACTTTTGACAGCCTGACGGCCATCAAAAGCGCATTTGCGCCCTACGGGGTGGTGTGGGGGCTTTGCCCCCGGCAACTGCGGTTGCCTCCCCCAGCAGGGCCGCCCTTTGAAAAGGGCACCCTGCACCCCGCCTAAACTTTGTCACTCGCCGTTGGGCAGGGTGGAAAGGCCAGGGGCCTTTCCACCGCCCGGCAAGTGTTTTCCGTGGGCCGAAAGTCAAGGGGTACGGGTTGTATTGACTTGCGGCAATCTCCACCCGCAGGTATGCCCCCCTTGACTTTCGCCCCCGCTCCCCGTGACAGCCGTGACGACCGTGACGATGTTTTACACACCGCCTCCGCACTCCGAAAAGCTGTCACAGCTGTCACGGTCGTCACGCCTGGGGTTCCTCCAACGTGAGCTTGATACTCCGCCCGGCATGGGTTCGGGCGCTTTCATAGTGGATGTGGTACTCATAGGACAGCCGCCACGCCCGGACATTCAGCCGCATAGCCAGGGCATTGGGTTTCATATCCAGCCCCAGGGCGGCGACAAGTTCCGTGGCCGTCCCTCTCCACTCTGGCCGTTCCGCCGTTACCAGGGCGGCAACAGCCTCCAACACCGGGTCAGGCGGCTCCTGCCGCAGCTCCGTTTCCCGCCGCTCCAGCTCCCACACAAGCCGTTCCTCGTCCCGCTTGAGGTAGAGGCGCTGGTCTTGCTGATCCCGCCCAGAAATGTCCAGGGTGGCGGCGTTGTCTGCCCGCCGCTCCTTTTGGAGCAGAAAGGCCCCGTCTGCCGCACCCAATAAGCCGTTGGTGCCGGAGATCATATCAAACTTATCATCGGCCTGCTGCTTGCGGGTGTGATGTACAACCAGGAGGCAAACCCCGCTTATATCGGCAAACCGTTTCAGTTTGGTGATTACCTCATAGTCGTTGGCATAGCTGTACTTCTCTGCCCCGGCCTCCCGGATTTTTTGCAGGGTGTCGATGATAATAAGCCGGGTGTCCGTGTGTTCCCGGACAAAGCCCTTTAGCTGCTCCTCCAGGCCACCGCCGAGCTGCTTAGCTCCGATGGCAAAGAACAGGTTTCCGGTACTCTCTACTCCAAACATCCGGTACAACCGCTCCTGTAAGCGACGGTGGTTGTCCTCCAGGGCCAGATAGAGGACTGTCCCCTGGCGCACCTCATACCCCCACAGGGAAAGGCCCATACTCACATGATAGGCAAGCTGGGCCATGAGAAAGGACTTGCCCACCTTGGGAGCGCCCACAAAGAGATATGTCCCCGCATAGAGCAGACCGTCTACCACAGGAGGTCTGCCGGGGTACACCTGTTCGTAGAGGTCATTCATAGACACGGTAGGCAGATAGGCCGGGTCATTGACCCGGCTTATCTGCCGCAGGATTTCCTCCAAATCTCTTTCCGGGGGCTTGTGTTCTGTCACGCCCTCTGCTATACTTTGGTTAGGTTTTTGTGAGAGCGACTGTCCCCCGTCTGCGCCAACAGGCGGATATGGGGCAGTCGTTTTCTCTTGCAATCTATCCATCTATCAATCCTCCCTCATGCCGTCCATGATGGCGGCGATCAGCCGGATGGTGTCCAGCAACTCCCCATCCACGCCATTCCCGGCCTCGATACGCTCCAGTTCTTCCAGAACGGCGGCCAGCTCGTTCCGCAGGGCCTTATACACCCTGGGGTTGCCCTGTACCACCACATCCCGGCACAGCAGCCGTCGGGTGATGTAGTCCTGTTTGGTAAGGCCGGAGAGCCGCACAGCGGTTTCAATTTCCCTGTCCTCATCCGGGGACACCCGGAAAGCCACAGTTTTGTTTCTCCAGCGGTTGTGTCGGTCAAGATTTTTCACTGACATGATTTAGGCCCCCTTTCGCTCCATGTCCAGTTTGTCCGCCATCTCCGCCTGCCGGGTGGGGAACAGGTGGGCGTAGCGGTAGGTAATATCAATGCTTTCATGTCCCACCCGGTCAGCGATTGCCAGGGCCGTAAAGCCCATGTCAATGAGCAGCGAAATGTGGGAGTGCCTCAGGTCGTGTATTCTGATCCGCTTTACCCCGGCCTCTTTCGCACCCCTGTCCATCTCCCGGTGGAGGTAGGATTTTGTCACCGTGAAAATGCGGTCGGTGGGCTTCACCCCATACAGGCTCTTGATATAGTCTCGCATTTCTTCACAGAGGAAAGCGGGCATTTGAATGACCCGGTTGCTCTTAGGGGTCTTGGGGTCGGTAATCACATCCTTGCCCTTAATCCGCTGGTAGGACTTGGAGATGGTGACGGTCTGTTTCTCAAAGTCGAAGTCGCCAGGAGTGAGGGCCAGCAGCTCCCCCTCCCGGACGCCGCACCAGTAGAGCATTTCAAAGGCGTAATAGGAAAGGGGCTTGTCCATCATGGCCTCGGCGAATTTCAGATACTCCGCCTTTGTCCAGAACAGCATTTCCCGTCCCTTTGGCTTTCCCATATTGCCCGCCTGGGCAGCGGGATTGACCTTTAGATTGTAGTGCCGTACCGCATGGTTGAACACGGCGCTCAACTGATTGTGCAGCGTTTTTAAGTACACCGGAGAGTAGGGCTTGCCGTTCTTGTCCCGGTAACCCAGCATTTCATTCTGCCAGGCGATGACCTCCTTGGAGTGAATGTCGCACATCTTCCGCTTGCCGAAGTACGGCACCAACTTCTTGTAGAGGATATGCTCTTTCGTCCCCCAGGTGTTTTCCTTGATACGGCCTTTCATGTCCGCCACATAGACAGCCACGAAGTTTTCAAAGGTCATTTCCAGGTCGGCGGTCTGTTGTTGCAGGAATGTCCGCTCCCACTCCAGAGCCTCCCGCTTGGTGGGAAAGCCCCGTTTCATTTTCTTTACTTTCTTGCCCGTCCAGTCCTCGTAGTAAAAGGACGCATACCATGTGCCCTTTGCCTTGTCTTTGTATGCCGGCATTGTGGTTCCCTCCTTATTGTCTGTCCCGCAGCCCATAGAATTTTTCCTCGAAGTAGCGCCTGCTTACCCGTCCGGGAATGGTGAGAAAGCCTTTTTTCTTCAGCTCCTCGTTCATCTCCCGCACCAGCTTGTAGGCGTAGGGCTTGGAAATGCCCAGCTCCCTGGCGACCTCCTCTGCTCTCACAAACAGCTCCTTTTCCATGGTCAGCACCTCCTTATTTTAGTTTCGCAAATATGTTAATGTCACCATCTTCATTATACATTAACATAAGTGTTAATGTCAAGAATTTATTTCGCATTTTTGTTAAAGATTATCTTGCATCTTTCGCTTTTTTGCGCTATACTATTGGCAAAGGCGGTGGGATATTATGACAGTCGGAGACAAGATAAAGAAAATCCGCACCTTTCGAGGCATGACACAAAAGGAATTGGGGCTTGCTATCGGCTTTGAGGAAAAGGGAGCGGACAACCGGATCGCCCAGTATGAGACGAATTACCGTGTTCCGAAACGGGAACTGCTGGACAAGATGGCCGAGGCGCTGCGGGTAGACCGCCAGAACTTCTACACCATCGCCCCCGGCTCTGCCGAGGACTTCATGCGGACATTCTTCTGGCTGGACGAGGACAGCCCTGGCGCTATCCGCCTGTTCCAACTTGTCCGCAATCCGGGCAGAGCAGGGGCCGCTGATGATACCGCTGTACGGTACAATGATAGCGATGACTGGCCCGCACACCCTCCCGTGGGTATGTACTTCCAGTATGGCCTTGTGGACGAGTTCATGCGGGAATGGCTTTTTCGTCAGCAGGAGTTACACGCCGGGGAGATCACCAGGGAAGAGTATTTTGAATGGAAACTCAACTGGCCCCATACCTGCGACGATGGCCTGGAAAGCGAATATTATATCCCTTGGCGGAAAAATAAATAAGACAAGCAAAAAAACCGCCCTGCTGAATTTGTCGTTCAGCAGGGCGGTTTTGCTTGTCCTTTTGGGATTTTTCTCTTGAGAATACCGGGCGGACACAAATAGTATCAATCCAGTATCAAGAGCAGTATGGACGGGCAAAAAAGCCTGTATTCATGCGGGTTTTCGCCGTTTCGAGCGTCATTCCCACTCGATGGTTCCGCTGGGCTTGGGCGTCAGGTCGAACAGGACGCGGTTGACGCCGGGGACCTCGGCGGTGATGCGGGCGGTGATGTGCTGCAGGAGCTCGAAGGGAACGTTCTCCACGGTGGCAGTCATGGCGTCGCGGGTGTTGACCGCACGGATGACCACAGGCCAGTCGTAGGAGCGCAGGCCGTCGCGCACGCCGGTGGACTTGAAATCGGGCACGATGGTGAAGTACTGCCAGACCTTGCCGGCCAGGCCGTTCTTGGCGAACTCTTCACGCAGGATGGCGTCGGACTCGCGCACAGCCTCGAGGCGGTCGCGGGTGATGGCGCCGACGCAGCGTACGCCCAGGCCGGGGCCCGGGAAGGGCTGACGGTAGACCATGTTGTCGGGCAGGCCGAGGGCCTTGCCGACCACGCGGACTTCGTCCTTGAACAGGAGCTTGATGGGCTCCACCAGCTCGAAATCCAGATCCTCGGGCAGGCCGCCGACGTTGTGGTGGGCCTTGACCGGGCCGCTCTCCAGGATGTCGGGGTAGATGGTGCCCTGGGCGAGGAACTTGATGCCGTCGAGCTTGCGGGCCTCCTCCTCAAACACGCGGATGAACTCGGCGCCGATGATCTTGCGCTTTTTCTCAGGCTCGGCCACGCCGGCCAGCTTGTCCAGGAAGCGGTCCACGGCGTCCACATACACCAGGTTGGCGTCCATCTGATTGCGGAAGACCTCGATGACCTGCTCGGGCTCGCCCTTGCGCAGCAGGCCGTGGTTCACGTGGACGCAGACCAGCTGCTTGCCCACAGCCTTAATGAGCAGAGCCGCCACAACGGAGGAATCGACGCCGCCGGACAGGGCCAGCAGCACCTTCTTGTCGCCGATCTGTTCGCGCAGCGCGGAAAGCTGCTCTTCAATGAATGCCTCGGCCAGAGCCGGGGTGGTGATCCGTTCCATGGTCTCCGGACGCTTGTTATTTTCCATTGTGACACTCCCTATTCTGTATTTATTGGAATCCCCTCAGGGATTACTGTCGGTATCTTCCGGGGCCTCGAACCACACCAGCGCCTCCGGCGCCGGGGGCGGGCAGGTCTCGGGGTCGATGTTCAGCTGGCGGCAGCGGGCATAGTAGGCATGGGACAGGAAGGGCCGCACGCCCTGCATGGCCTCGCTGAGCTCCACGGCGTCGTCGCCCACGAACAGCATCACCGTGATGCCGCCCCGGGTGGCCAGCGCCTGTTCGCCGCGGATCTGATTATACTGATAGCGCTTCTCGCCGCGCAGGGTGCGGCAGGTGAAGCCCTCATCGTCGTACTGAACGGAGAAGGAGCAAAAGCTCAGCAGCAGCACCGCGCCCAGCAGGGCGATCACAACGCCGCCCACCCGCAGAAGCCCGGGCACGAACAGCGCAATGTAAATGCCCACGACCAGCAGGATCACACCGATGACGACGGATCTGCGGGGCTGGCGCACGGTTTTCGCGTCGGCCGCTTGTTTTTTTCCGCGGCTGAGCAGGCGATCGACCAGAAAGCACAGGCCGAACACGCAGGCGCAGAACAGCGCCAGAAACACATAGAACATAGGATTACCCCTGCAGCTTGGAGATGTACCATTGGCCGTCGATGCGCTTGCAGGTCAGATCAGCCTGGCCCTTATAGCGCTGGCCGTCCTCCTCATACCAATAGGTCAGGTCAGCCGTGGCTTTGTCGTCCTTGATCTCGATGTTGGAGAGCTCCGTTTCGAGGCTTTCGCAGAACTGGCGGTAATCTGAGGAGCTGGCGCCCAGGGTCTGGCACAGGAGCCCCATGACCTGCTCTTCACCGGTATCGGAAAAGCTGCCCGCAAGATCCAGGATCGTGCGCATCGGCTTGGCGGCCGAGGGGGTGAGGCAATCCAGGATGCCGTCGACGTCCACCGCGTTGCATGCGCTGCAGCATCGGTCCCCCAGAGCTTCGATCTCGGCGATCTGCTCTTCCTGCGCAGGCGTCTCCTGTTCGATCTGCGAGACGGGATCATCCTCGTCGGAGGAAGGGTCCGATTGCTTTTTGAGCAGGCTGCAGCTGAACAGGCACGCCGCGATCAGCACGACGGCAAGCAGCAGATACAGCAAACGTTTCATATCGGATCCTTTCTCCCCTGCCGCGGGGACACAGTTTTTCCATGCTCCACATTATATCACCAATCCCATTGCGGCACAAGCAAAACATGGGTTCCTGCAACAATTTCGTGATATTATCCTAATTTTTCCGCCATTTGCAGGAATTTTGTGTAGAAATCCAGAGTAGTCATTTCATTTTTGCATGGCTCTGTGCAGCCGCCGGGCCGGATCCTTCCTCCGGCGTGCGTCATGGCGCACAAATAGACCGCCGCCCCGGCCGCCAGAAGCTGGCTGACCAGGGCGCGGATGGCCAGATCCGCGCCGATCTCGCTGTCCGACTGCACCAGGCAGGCGCAAAGCATCCCCTCCAGGCGCCCGGCCTGCGCCGTCAGCCGCTGCTTCATCCGCCAGAAACCGCGGCTGTAGTAATCCGGCGTCACCAGCACGAGGGCCCGCTCCCCCGCCGGGAGCGCCGCCTCCGCCGGGCCGCATCCGATCCCGCCCACGCCGCTCAAAGTCCGTGCCAGGGCCTCCGAAGCCGCCTCCGGGGCATATACGATGTACATCCGATCCCCTCCCGTGCATCGTACTGCCCCGCGCAAAAAAATATGCCCCCGCCGGAGCGGGGGCAGCATCCTTATTTACTTCTCCTCCAGGAGCTTGTTCAGCTCCGTCATGAAGCTGTTGATATCCTTAAACTGGCGATAGACGGAGGCGAAACGGACATAAGCCACCTCGTCCAGGGGCTTGAGCCGCTCCATGACCAGCTCGCCGATGTAGGAGGTCTTGACCTCGCGCTCCAGAGAATTCTGAATGATCTGCTCGATCTCCGTGACCGCCGACTCGATGGCGCTGAGGCTGACCGGCCGTTTTTCGCAGGCGCGGACCATGCCGTTGATGAGCTTGTTGCGGTCGAAGCTCTGGCGGCTGCCGTCCTTCTTGATGACTACGATGGGCAGACTCTCCACCGTTTCATAGGTGGTGAAGCGCTTCTGACACGACAGGCACTCCCGCCGGCGGCGGATGCTGGTGCTGTCCTCGGAATGACGCGAATCAATGACCTTGCTCTCCTGAAAACCGCAATAGGGGCACTTCATAGGGGCCGTCCTCCTTATCAAAATGGGGTGAAATTCTGATTTTTTACTATTATATCAGAAACGCCCGGGCCTGTCCAGCATAATTATCCCCGCGCGAGGATGGAATCCATGACCTCCCCCAGGGCGGACGGCGTCACCGCGCCGTCGCTGAGCTGCTGCAGAATATCCAAAATACGCCTGCCCAGGGGCGTGATTCCCCGGAGGCGGGCGATCTCGGGTTTCCGCACGCCCGACCGGTAGAGCAGGATCTCCACGCCGTAGACCTCCAGGCTGCCGCCGTCGAACAGGGCGTCGTCGGTGAGCAGATAGTATTCCAGGCGCAGGGGCTCCGCCAGATCATCTGTAAGCATCACACAGCGAAACAGGGTCCTTCGGCTCATGCGATCACCTCCTTTCGCTCCCATTAAACCACGGCTTTGCGCATTGGAAAAGGAGAAGATTTCGCATAATTCGACATGTGATCCCCGGATTTTTCACGCAAATCTTGGAAAATACCACATTTTGTGGTGCCGTCTTTTTCCACGGCACCATCGCGTGTTGAACCGTGTCGAACGGTTTTTTGCGCATTTGCATTCCTTCCGCGGGTATGCTATAATATCCGTAATCTGTCGAAAGGGGGCGTCCGCATGTCCCGACTCCTGGCGCTGGCGCTGCTGCCCGCGGGCATCCTGCTGGGCTATATCTACCGCATGGACACCATTGAAAAGGAACCGACCAAACTGCTGATCCGGCTGTTCCTGTTCGGCTGTCTGTGCGCCATTCCGGCCTCGATCCTGGAAGGGATCGGCACAACTCTGCTCGACGGCGTCGACAGCACCCTGATAAAGCTGCTGGCAGACGCCTTCCTCGTGGTGGCCGTGGCGGAGGAAGGCTGCAAGTTCGCATTCCTTTGCACCGCCTGGCGCAATCCCGCCTTCAACTACCGGTTCGACGCCATCGTCTATGCCGTGTGCGTCTCGTTGGGCTTTGCAGCCCTGGAGAACGTACTGTACGTCGTTCAATACGGCCTGGGCACTGCCCTGATCCGCGCCTTCACCTCCGTCCCCGGCCACTGCTTCTTCGGCGTATCCATGGGTTACTGGTTCGGCAAGGCGAAGCACGCCCGCTATTACGGCCTGCCCGGCAGCAAGCTCTATCTTGCCCTGGCGTTCCTCGTGCCGACGCTGCTGCACGGCTTCTATGATTTCTGCTGCTTCATGAGCGGCAACGGCCTGTTCATCGCAATCTTCTACGCTTTCCTGATCGTATTTTTCATCGCGTCCATCCGCTGCGTGAAAAAAGCCTCCGCCTCGGACGTTCCCATCAGCGGCGGCTACGGCACGGATCAGCCCATGTGATAAGCATCTCAAACACCCCCGAAGGCGCCGAAGGGCGCCTTCGGTTTTCTGTCATTGCGCTGGGGTTCTCGTTATTGTATAATGAGCGTGACAGCACATGTCCGCCGCGGGAGGAAACAAGATGACCGAACATAGAATCATGATCGTGGACGATGAGCCGGACATTGCGGCGCTTCTGGAAAAAGCGCTGCAGATGGAGGGCTTCTCGCAAATCAGCAAGGTCGAACGCGGTCTCGACGCCGTGGACGAATGCCGGAGGCTCGCGCCGGACGTGGTCATTCTGGATGTGATGCTGCCGGATCTGGACGGCTATGAGGTCTGCCGGCGCATCCGGCAGTTTTCCCTCTGTCCCATCATGTTCCTGTCGTCCAAAAACGACGAGGTGGACAAGATCCTCGGTCTGGCCGTGGGCGGCGACGATTACGTGACCAAGCCCTTCAGCCCGAAGGAGGTCGCCTACCGCGTAAAAGCGCAGCTGCGCCGCGCGGATTATCGGCATGCCCCGGCGCCGGCGCAGACGATCCGCGTCGGCGCGCTGGAACTCGATCCCGACCGCGCCCTGGCCGTCATGGACGGAAAAGCCCTGGCGCTGACAGCGCGGGAGTATGAGATCCTCCGATACCTGGCGCAGAATATCGGCCGGGTGATCAGCCGCGAGCGCCTGTACGAGGCGGTATGGGGCGAGGACAGCTTCGGCTGCGACAACACGGTCATGGTCCATATCCGGCACCTGCGTGAAAAGCTGGAGGAGGATCCGGCAAAGCCGCAGTATATCCGCACGGTGAAAGGACTGGGCTATCGAATGGTGAATCCCCATGAAGCATAAATTCCTTGTCCGGATTTTCGTGATCCTCTGCGCGCTGCTGCTGCTGGCCGCGGCCGCGGCGGTGGGCCTGTACTACTATGTATTCTCCATCCCCGAGCCCAACGGTCTGAGTCTGGCCTCCTGGCCGAACCGATTCACGGACAATTTCCCCGGCTGGATCGAAGCCGAGGGCAATACGGTCCGCGTGGCGGATATCGGTCTGGAGCGGCTGGACGAATACGGCCTGTGTCTGCAGATCCTCGATGCATCCGGACGCGAGGCGTTCTCTTACCGCAAGCCCGCATCCTGGCCGGAGGCATACAGCGCGGCGGAGCTGGCGGCGCTTGCCGAGCAGCCCTATGAAGATGGCCGCAGCGTCTTTGTCAGCAGCACTGACGCCGGTGCGCAGACCTGGACCTGCCTGGTGGGCTTTCCCTATCCCATCGGCAAGCGCATGATCTACTACAACGGCCGGACCGTGGGCCGGCTGCTGCCGGTATTCGCCGCGGCAGCCGCGCTGATCCTGGGCATCGCCGCGGCGGCCCTGTTTCTCTACGGCCTCTGGCTCACCCGGAGGACGGCGGCGATCACCCGCGGGATCGAAGCTGCCTCGCGCCGCGAGTATCAGGCCCTTCCGGAACGCGGCCTGTTCTCCGACGTCAACGCGGCGCTGAATCAGATGGACGCCCGGCTCCGGCACAGCGAGCAGCTGCGCTCGCAGACCGAGCGCGAGCGCCGGGAGTGGATCGCGAACATCACCCACGATCTCAAGACCCCCCTCTCCCCCATTCGCGGCTACGCAGAGCTCCTGGCGGACGGATCGGCGGATGGAGAAACCGCACGCGAATACGGCGCCGTCATCCTGAAAAACGCCGAGCATACGCAAACGCTGATCAACGATCTGAAGCTGACATATCAGCTGGAATCCGGCGCGCTTCCCTGCCGCACCCGGCCGGTGGAGCTGATCCGCTATGTGAAGGAACTGCTGATCGACGTTGCGAACATGCCGGCGTTTTCCGACCGCGATATTTCGTTTGCGTCCGATCTGCCGGAGCTCACCGCACAGATCGATCCGGATCTGTTCCGCCGCGCGCTGGAAAACCTGGTGATCAACGCGCTGATCCACAATCCCCCCGATACCAGAGTCACGGTGTCCGTCTCCCGGGGCGAAGGGGGCGCCGCGATTTCCATCCGTGACAACGGCAGCGGCATGAGCGAGGCCGAATGCGCCCGCCTGTTCACCCGCTACTACCGGGGCACCAGCACGCAGGAAAAGCCCGAGGGCAGCGGCCTCGGCCTTGCAATCGCAAAACAGATCGCCATGCTGCACGGCGGCGACATTACCGTCCGCAGCGCCTCGGGCGAGGGCTCGGAATTCATCTTAAGATTAAATTAAGCTGGAAAAAAGGCTGCAATAAGATCGATGGTTTATGCTTTGGGCATAAACCATCGTTTTTTTCGAAAAACCGATCCCAAGGAGGAATCCAATGGAACTGGAATTGCAGCACTTATGCAAACAATACGGCCCGATCCGGGCCGTTGACAACGTTCACATCCGCCTGTCTCCCGGCGTGTACGGCCTGCTCGGCGCGAACGGCGCGGGAAAAACGACCCTGATGCGCATGATCTGCGGCGTATTGGCGCCCACCTCCGGCTGCATTCGTCTGAACGGAAAGCCCATGCAGGCCCTTGGGGAGCAGTACTATGCCCAGTTGGGGTATATGCCCCAGGATTTCGGCTTTTATCCCGACTTCACCGCCCGGGAATTCCTGCACTACATGGCGGCGGTCAAGGGTCTCAGCGCCGGGACAGGCCGGGAAAGAACGGAGCGGCTTTTAAAAATGGTCAACCTGCACGACGCGGCAAACCGCAGGATCAAATCCTTTTCCGGCGGCATGAAGCAGCGTCTGGGCATTGCCCAGGCGGAACTGAACGATCCCTCGATCCTGATCCTGGACGAGCCGACGGCGGGCCTGGACCCGAAGGAGCGCGTGCGTCTGCGCAATCTCATTGCGGATTTTGCCAGAGAAAAAATCGTGATCCTGTCCACGCACATCGTTTCCGACGTCTCCTACATTGCCGATACGATCCTGATGATGAAGCAGGGGCGCATCCTGCTGCAGGGGGCGCCGGACGAGATCACGCGCAGCATTCAGGGTAAGGTGTGGGAACTTCTGACAGATGAACAGACCGCGGCGGACTGCGCGCACCGTCTGAGTGTGGTCAATCTGCACCACGAGGGCGGGCGCATCCGGCTGCGCATGATCTCCGATGCGGCGCCGGCTCCAAACGCCAGGGCGGTCGAACCGAGTCTGGAAGACCTGTTTTTATACCATTTCGGCGAAAGCTCCCCATCGGAAGGAGGTGCGGCGTATGAAAGCGCTGATTCGATTTGAATTTCAAAAAATCCTGCGCAGGCGCTCCACCCTGATCGTATGCGCCGTGAGTCTGCTCGTCACCGCCTTTCTGTTCGCCCTGCCCGTCATGCAGTATCAGGTTTACGACCACGGCGAGCCCAGAAAGGGCCTGGACGGCGTCGCCTTCCAGAAGGCGCAGTTCTCCGGGGGCGATGTCTGGCTGACCGACGAGTCCGTCGCCGGGCAAATCGACGAAGTCCGGCAGCTGTTCAAAAACCCGGAAAACGTCGGCTTTGACGGCGGCGAAGAATTTCTGATCGGCGACGCTTACTGGAACAGCGTCGCGCCGAGGGAAGACCTGCTGAACCTGATCGCCGGGAACTATGCTCCGCCGGGGGAATTCGCCGGCTACAGCGCCCTGGCAAAGCTGGATCTGTCCGCCGGCCCGCGGTTTTATGAAACCCGGGCGGAAAAGATCCGCGCCATCGTGGGCGATCCGGCCCGCCGCATGAGCGCGCAGCAGGCGGCATTCTGGGAGAAGCGGAACAGTCAAGTGGCCCAGCCGCTGCGATACGGATATTTTGAGGGCTGGCGCGTGCTTTTCTCCTCTTGGGAGCTCTTTCTCTTTGCCGTTCTGGCGGTGTGCATCGCCGTCGCCCCCGTGTTCTGCGGCGAATACCAGGCCGGCACCGACGCCGTGATCCTGGCGGGCAAATACGGCAAGACCAGAGTGGCGGCCGCAAAGATCATCGCCTCGTATCTGTTCGGCGCGCTGGCCTTCCTCGTCCATATCGGGCTGGCCTGCGCCATCGTGTTCCTGACCTTCGGTCCGGAGGGCTGGGACCTGCCCCTGCAGATCAACGGTCTGAGCGTTCCCTATCCGTGGACATTCCTGCAGGCCGCCCTGATCAATTTCGGGGTGATCTTCCTGGTCCTGTTCGCCATGATCGCCCTGACCCTGGTGCTCTCGGCAAAGATGAAGAGCGCCTATCTCGTGCTGGCCGTGCTGGTTCCGGTGCTGTTCTTGCCCATGTTCCTGACGCCCTCCGGAACAACGGGACTCCTCAGCCGGATCGCGTTCCTGCTGCCGTACCGCAGCACCATGCCGGAGCTGGGCCACTATATCTCCTACCAGTTCGGCGGCCTGGTGCTGGATGTGCTGTCCGTCCGGGCCATCGTATACGCCCTTTTTTCGCTCGCGGTGCCGCCCCTTGCCGGGCGCGGCTTCCGCCGGCATCAGCCGGGCGCATGAGCGTCACAGAAAAGCGCCGCAGAACGATGTTCTGCGGCGCTTCGTTTGCGCAAATATTCAGCGGAAGAGGTTCAGCAGGCCGTCGAGGAAGCCGCCGCTTTCCTCCTGCGCGGGCTCCTGGGTCTGCCCGCCGCCGAGGAGCGTGGACAGGAGGCTCTGCTGCTGCTGGCTGGCGTTGAACTGCTGACCGGCGTTGACCTGCTGCTCCGGCTTTTCCGACAGAACCAGGTCGTTGTTCTGACTCTGGCCGCCGCCGAAGAGGCTGCTGAACAGGCTGCCGGAGGGCTGCTGCTGCGTCTGCTGCACCTGTTGGGTCTGACCGCCGCCGAGCAGGCTGCCGAGCAGATTGGGCTGCTGGGTCTGCTGCACCGGCTGGGTCTGGCCGCCGCCGAGCAGACTGCCGAGCAGATTGGGCTGCTGGGTCTGCTGCTGCACCGGCTGGGTCTGGCCGCCGCCGAGCAGGCTGCCGAGCAGATTGGGCTGCTGGGTCTGCTGCTGCATCCCGCCGCCCAGAAGCATGCTCAGAAGCAGCGAGGACAGATTGAAATTGCTGCCGCCCTGGTTCTGCTGCCCGCCCAGAAGGCTCAAAAGCAGCGGGGCGAGAAGCGCCAGGATGCTGGTGGTCTTGCCTTTGCTGACGCCGCTGGCGCGGGAGATCTGATCCACCACATCCTCCTGGTCGCCGCCCAGCACATGGGCGATGATCTTCTTGCCGTCCTTGAGGTCCGCGCCCTTGAGGAACTTGCCGACGTTGCTGACATCGTCGCCGCTGTGATAACGCAGGGCGTCGGACAGGGACTGCTCGCCCTGCGCGGTGGCAGCATTCCGGTTCATGCCGCCCACCAGGATGGGAATACCGTAGGACATGACCTTCGCCACGTCGCCGGCGGGCAGCCTGGTGCGCTTGCTGATGGCCTTGACGCCGCCGCCGGAGAGCAGGGCGCCGATGGAATTCATGGTAAAGTCAGCCATAATCTTCTCCTTTCTATGCCGCCGGTGCGACGGCCTCTTCCTCCCCGATCTCCTTCTCCACATTCAGTGCGTCCAGATCCAGCTCGTCGGCATGGCGCTTGGCGCAGAAGGAGCAGATGGCGGTGCGGCCGGACTCGATGGCCTCGGTGACGGTGCCTTCATAGACGGTGTTGGAATTGACGATGGCCTGGCAGTCCACATCCAGGTGGTATTTGTGACCGAAGGTGGTCCAATAGACGTCGTCGGTGATGCTGGTCTCTGCCTCGGCCTTCTGCTCGGCAGAGACGGGGTGGTAGTCCGCCGAGGTGACGCCCGCGATCAGCAGGGCCGCGGCGGCCACGGCGGTGACGATGGTCTTGGTTTTCTTGTCCAGCTTGTTGCTCTTGAGGAGCAGGATGATCAGCGGGATGAAGCAGATGCAGGCCATGATGACGCCCATCTCACTCCAGAGGTAAAACAGGAACTTGTTCTTCTCGCTCATGGGCTTGATGCGGTTGGCCTTCTTCCAAAGCTGGGCGGCGACGACGGCAAAGATAAAGTCCAGCACGATGAAGCCGATGAGCAGGATCAGCATGTTGGTGTTGCCGTTCTTGGTGAAACGGATGGTGAAATTCTTGGTCAGAGCCATGATGGCGGCAAACTCGCAGGCCAGGGCCAGGATCCACAGCACGATGGCGCCGGCGCGGTAGCCGGCGGAGCTGCCCTTGGTGGGCTCTGCCTGCACGATTTTGCGGCCGGATTTGGCCTTTTCCTCGACCTGTTCGGCTGCCGCGGCGGCCTTGCGGGCCTTCTTTTCCTCCGAGGCGGGCTTGATCTCCCGGCCATCGGAAGCACGAACGATTTTCTGTGCCATATTCCTTCCTCCAATGACAAAATGTGCGGGTTTTCTCTGTTACTATTATCTAAATATTGTGGTCTGATGTCAATAGGGTTTGTTGAAAAAGTTTTATGCCGGATGCAGAGCGCCGGGGGGGCCTATCCCCGGCGCCCCTGTTTGAAAAAGACAGCCGGAAAGGTTATTTCATGGCCCGATAGAGGAAAGTCACGATCTGGCCTCTGGTGCAGGTGGCGTTCGGGCTGAAGGTTGTTTCGCTGGTGCCCTTGGTGACGTTCTTCTCCACGGCCCACAGAACGGCGTCATAATAGAACGCGCCCTCTTTGACGTCGACGAAGGGATTGACGCTGCTGCCGGGGGCCGGGGTCCCCTGCGACCGGTGCAGGAAGGCGACCACCTGACCTCTGGTGCAGCCCCGATCCGGGCCGAAGTGCGTGGCGTCCACGCCGTTGGTGATGCCGTTCTGCACCGCCCAGAGGACAGCCTTATAGTAGAACGCGCCTTCTTTGACGTCGGAGAATGGATTCAGGGTCATGGTCGGCTCCGGCGCGCCGGCGGCCCGCCACAGGAAGGTGACCACCTGGCCTCTCGAGCAAATCGCATTGGGGCTGAACGTCGTGGGGGAGGTGCCATTGGTGATCTGGGGCTCGTGACCTACCGCCCAGAGGACGGCGTCATAGTAATAGGCGCCCTCGGCGACGTCGGTGAAGGGATTGTACCGCGCGATCTTCACATACTTGAAGCTGCCGTCCTTACTCAGATCGTCCGTGCCGTTCCAGGCCTTCGCGCCGATCTCCGTCGGCTCGGTATTGACCATGACGGCGGGAGCGGCATCGCCGGAGAGTTTGGGCGCTATATAAAGCGCGCTGCTCTGCCCGGTGGCCTCAATCGTGCCGCCGTTGATGGTGGCTTGACCTACGAAGCCCCAGCTTTCGGGCGCTTCTCCGGCCTCAGTAATCAGGGTGCCGCCCTCCATGGTGAAGAACAAGGAATAAACCCCATCGCTTGTCTCCGTCGCCTTCCCGGCGGTTACCCGGAGCGTGCCGCTATGCATGGTCATAACAAATGTATCGACGCCGCAGCTTAAACGGCCCTCCCCTGTTGTTACATTCAGGATCCCGTCTCCTGTGACAATCAAGGAACAGTCGCCTGCAAAAATACCGAGACAATCCCCGCCTTCCCACGCATCGTTCGCAGTAACGGTGTTCTCGCCATGAAGCTCCAGGGTCAGGTCGATATCGCTGTAGATGCCGTCGCTGTCGTGTGGCCAGGCAGGAACCGGCGCGCCGATGATCTCGGCGCCGTTCAGCGTCAGCTTGGCCTGCTCGCTCTCCGTGGCGGGGGTGAAGGCCACCGTGCCGTCGCCCAGCACGTCGGCTTTGTTGGCTTCCGTGACGCGCACGCCGCCGACCCACAGGTCGTAGCCGGCCGGTTCGATGATCACACACTGGAAGCTGCCGTCCTCACCCAGATCGTCCGTGCCGTTCCAGGCCTTCGCGTATTGGGGATAATCCGCCTCCGTGTTGACCCGGACGTCGGGATCGGCATAACCGGAGAGATCTGGCTCACCGTAAAACGCGCAGGTCTGCCCGATGGCCACAACCGTGCCGCCGTTGATGATGGGAGCGCTGACAAAGAGGCCAAGGCTAATCGACGATTCTCCGCCCTCAGCAATCAGGGTGCCTCCCTCCATGGTGAAGTTGCTGGTAAAAACGGCATCACTTTCATACGACGCCTTGCCGGCGGTCGCCCGAATGGTACCGCTTCGCATGATCATCGACTTCGCGCCGATGCCGCAGTTGGCGAAGCCATCGCCTGCTGAAACGTCCAGCGTCCCGCCGCCGATGACAGTCAGCTTTGAATCTGATACCAGAACACCGTAGCTTACGTCCGAAGCGTCTGTGCCGATGACTTCGTTGCTGCCGACCAGTTCCAGGGTCAGATCCATCTTGGCGTAGACGACGACGGTGGAGTCTGTCTGATCCGGCCGCACCGCGCCGGTGATTTCGGCGTTGTTCAGCGTCAGCTTTGCCTGCTCGCTCTCCGTGGCGGGGGTGAAGGCCACCGTGCCGTCGCCCAGCACGTCGGCTTTGTTGGCTTCCGTGACGCGCACGCCGCCGACCCACAAGTCGTAGCCGGCCGGCTCGATGCGCAAATACTTGATGCTGCTGCCGTCGCCTCCCAGGGCGTCTGTGCCGTTCCAGGCCGTCGCGCCGGTCGCCGACGTGGCGGTGTTGACCCAGACGTCGGGATCAGCATAGCCGGAAAGATCCGGTTCCCTCCAAAACGCGCGAGCCTGCCCGCCGGCTATGACGACGCCGCCGTTCATGGCGGCATTGCCGCCGACGCCCCAGCTTTTGGGCGCTTCACTGCCCGTGGCAACAAGTGTGCCGCCCTCCATGGTGAAGCTGTTGGAATAAACGCCCTCGCTCTCATCCGACGCCTTGCCGGCGGTCGCCCGGACCGTGCCGCTGCGCATGATCATCGAATTCGTGCTGATCGCGCAGCTGTAGCTGCCATCTCCCGCTGTAACGTCCAGCGTCCCGCTGCCTGTGACGGTAAGGGTTTTACCATCCAACAGAATGCCGAAGCTCGAGCTAATGGCGTCCGTGCCAGTGATTTCGCTGCTGCCGACCAGCTCCAGGGTCAGGTCGATCCCGGCGTAGATGCCGGCGGTGGAATTTGGCGCGTCCGGCCGCGCCGCGCCGGGGATAGCGGCGTTGTTCAGCGTCAGCCTGGCCTGCTCGCTCCCGGAAGCGGGAGTGAATACCACCGTGCCGTCGCCCAGCACGTCGCCGGCGTTCGAGCTGTCCACCCGCACGCCGCCGATCCATATGTTGTACTCCTCCGCCGCCTGCGCCGGGAGGGTCATCTGCGGCAGGCAGGCAAAGACCAGGGCCAGCAGCACGCTCAGCCATTTTCTTGCGTTTCTCATGTTCTCTTCCTCCTTGTTGGGGTGTTCCGCAACGAATCTCCGCACGGGCGGAGGATGCGGGCGTATGCAGGACATCGCGCCTGCGGAGTTGGGCGGATGATATCCGCCGGCTCCGGGCCGAACCGTCCGGTTCCGATTCTTTTCCTATTTATTAGTATACAACGATTCAAAAGCTGCAGTCAATCAATCCGGAAACGAACTCCGGATTCTTTTCACATTCGGGCTCTGACGGCGATCGGCCCCGGGTCCTCCCCCTGCGGGCATACCGTGCGAGCGCGGCGCATACGTTGTCACGACACATGCTTTGGGAGGTGGCACATGGCCCACGACATCGACGAAAGAGCCCGCGATCTGGCCGTGTACATTCTGGAGCACCGCGCCACAGTGCGCAGTGCGGCAAAGCACTTCGGCATTTCCAAATCCACCGTGCACAAGGACGTCGCGGAGCGGCTCCGGCGCGTCAGTCCGGCTCTCTGGGCGCAGGTGCGGGCCGTCCTGCTGGAAAACAAGGCCCAGCGGCATCTGCGCGGCGGCGAAGCGACCCGGCAAAAATATCTGCAAAGGCACAAATCCCGCGATCAGCCTTGACGAAATGCCCTTTCTTCGTTATAATGAGCCTGCCTTCGGGCCGACAGTTCGAAACCATCCTGTCGTAAAATAAAACTACGGAATTGGAGATTTACAAATGAAAAATGACTACAAGCTGTCCATCCACAGGCTGACGGCCTGCGGCATCATTGCATGTTTGTACGCCGTGCTGACCGTCGCCACCGCCTCCTTCGCCTACGGACCCATTCAGTTCCGTATCGCCGAGGCCATGTGCATCCTGCCCTTCTTCGCCCCCTGGACCACCTGGGGCCTGACCCTGGGCTGCCTGCTGGCCAACCTCTTCTCTCCGGTATCCGCCCTGGATATCGTCGTCGGCACAGCCGCCACCCTGATCGCCTGTCTGATCACCGCCCGCTGCCGGAACAAATTCCTGGCCCCGCTGCCGCCGGTGATCGTCAACGCGGTGCTGGTGGGCGCCATGCTTGCCGGCGTACTGACGCCCGACGCCTTCTGGAAGGGCTTCTTCGTCTTCGGCGCCGAGGTGGGCGCGGGAGAACTCGCCGTCATGTATCTGCTGGGACTGCCCCTGCTGCTGGTCTTCCGGCGCCAGGGCCTGGATGAGCGCCTGCGCGCCATCGAATGATAGAATGATTTCATTATGAAGCTGAAACGTCTGACCCGCCTTGCCCTGCTGACCGCCATTGCCCTGACGATCTTCCTTGTGGAGCTGCAGATCCCCTCGCCGGTGCCCATTCCCGGCGTGAAGCTGGGTCTGAGCAATATCGTCACGCTCTACTGCGTATTTGCCTACGGGCCCTGGAGCGCCCTGGCGGTGCTCATCTGCCGCGTGCTGCTGGGCGCCCTGTGCTCCGGCCGGATCATGGCCCTGGCCTACTCCCTGGCGGGCGGCCTGCTCAGCTGGGCGCTGAGCTGCGGCCTGCGCCGCATCGTGACGGAGAAGCAGCTCTGGATCGTCAGCATCCTGGGCGGTCTGGCCCACAACACCGGCCAGATGCTCGCCGCCGCGGCCATTGCCGGCACAAGAGCTCTCTGGGTCTACTACCCTGTCCTGTGCCTGACCGGCATGGCCGCCGGAGCCTTCACCGGCCTGTGCGCCCAGTTCCTCCTGGCCCGCATGCGCAAAATCGGAATGCCGAGAGAATAAGACGACCGCCTTCTTCGGAAGGCGGTGTTTTTTTCACTGCGTTCGTAGGGGCGGATGCCCACATCCGCCCGCTTGATCCGGCCTGCATTCGGGCGGATGTGGGCATCCGCCCCTACGGTCAGCTTGTTTGTCTCACTGTGCCTCACACAAAAAACGTGAAATATCGCAGTTTTTTGTTGACAAATCCAAGCAAATGCATTAGAATAGTTTGGCCTGCCGATGCAGGCAAATCCTTGCCGCCGAAGCCCGGCGGCCAAAAGTCCATAAGGAGGTGCAACGAACAATGGCTAAAGTTTCCGCAAAGTACGAGATCCTGTATATCATCGACGCCACCGTCGAGGAGGAGCAGAGAATCGCTCTCGTGGAAAAGTTCAAGGCAATGGTCGAGGCAGAAGGAACCCTGACGAGCATCGACGAGTGGGGCAAGCGCCGTCTTGCGTATCCCATCAACGATATGGCCGAGGGTTACTACGTTCTGATGACCTGCGAGTGCAAGCCCGAGCTTCCCGCCGAGCTTGACCGCGTGTTCAAGATCACAGAAGGTATCCTGCGCTCTCTCATTACCTGCGTAGAGGAGTAAGGGCTATGCTGAACCACATCGTTCTCATGGGCCGCCTCACCCGCGATCCCGAGCTGCGCCGCACCGGCAGCGGCCTGGCGGTCGTGTCGTTCTCGCTGGCAGTTGACCGTGACTTCGGCAACCGCGAGACCGGCGACAGAGAAACGGACTTCATCGACATCGTGGCATGGCGCAACACCGCCGAATTCGTGAGCAAGTACTTCACGAAGGGCCGCATGGCAGTGGTGTCCGGCCGGCTCCAGATCCGCAACTGGACCGACAAAGAGGGGAACAAGCGCAGAAGCGCCGAGGTCGTGGCGGACAACGTCTACTTCGGCGACAGCAAGCGCGACAATCAGGACTCCGGCTTCGGCGCCGACCAGTCCTACAGTGCCCCCGCTTCCAACTTCGGCGGCTACAGCGCCCCCGCCGCTCCCTCGGCGGTCAGCGACTTCGCCATGCTGGAGGACGAGGACGACGGTCATCTCCCCTTCTGATCCCAAACTGAACTTTTTCACAAATCCGAACAAAGGAGGAACGATTCATGGCTAACGACAGAGCTCGTCCGCATAAGCGCAAGAAGGTTTGCAGCTTCTGCGTCGACAAGATCGCTCAGATCGATTACAAGGATACGGCGAAGCTGCGCCGCTATCTGTCCGAGCGCGGCAAGATCCTTCCGCGCCGCACGACCGGTACCTGCGCCATCCATCAGCGTCAGCTGACCGTGGCGATCAAGCGTGCCCGCCAGATCGCGCTGCTGCCCTACGTGGCGGACTGACACAGACAAAAACGAGGCGTCTCCCCGGAGATCGCCTCGTTTTTTATGGTTTTCAAAAAATTTTTTCCATGTGACCCTGCGTCAGGGGTTGCTTGTGACGCTGCGTCATGCGCTACGATGGCGGCAGAAGGAGGCAAGAAGCCATGTCCCAATACACCACAGGCGAGATCGCAAAGCTCTGCGCCGTCACCGTGCGCACCGTGCAGTACTATGACAAGCGCGGCATCCTGGTCCCCAGCGCCCTCAGTGAGGGCGGCCGGCGGCTGTACTCCGACGACGACCTGTCCCGAATGAAGGTCATCTGCTTCCTGCGGGAGCTGGGCCTGCCCCTGGACGCCATCGGCCAGCTCCTGGCGGAGGAAGATCCCGGCAGCGTCATCGACCTGCTGATCGACCAGCAGGCCGCGGCCCTGCGCGACGAACTGGACGAGTGCCGGGAGAAGCTGGAAAAGCTGGAGGCCCTGCGCCGGGAGCTGCGGAACAAACAGATCCGCACCGTGGAATCCATCGGGGACATAGCGAAAACCATGCAAGGAAAAAAGAAGCTCAAAAAAATGCGCTGGACCATGCTGCTCACCGGTCTGCCGGTGACGGCGCTGCAGTGGTTCGCCATCATCCGGGGCGTCGTCACGGGGCGCTGGCAGCTCCTGGCCGTCTGGGCAGTGATCGCCGTTCCCTGGGCCGTTCTGTGGAGCCGGTACTATTATAAAAACGCCGCTTATCTCTGCCCCCAATGCCACGAGGTGTTCAAGCCCACGTTCCGGCAGATGTTCTTCGCCCGGCACACGCCCAATACCCGCAAGCTCACCTGCACCCACTGCGGCCACAACGGCTTCTGCGTGGAGGTCGCCGCCGAACAGGAGGTGAAAGGCCATGCGTGATACGGAATTCAACAAATCCCGGGTGGTCAGATACCTGCTGTGGACCTTCGGCCTTGCTTATCTCATTCAGTTCGGCGCGGCATATGTTTATCACAACACAAAATCCCTGATCTGGCAGCTGATTGTCGCCGGCGTGATGTTCGTCCCGATGTTCGGCGTGCTGCTCGCCGGCGGCAAGCTGCGCGGCATGGGCTGGAGACTGCAGATCAAAAAGAACTGGCGGCAAATCCTGTTTGCCTGGCTTGCCCCCGCCGTCCTCACCGCCCTCGGCGCCGGACTGTATTTTCTGGTTTTCCCGGGTCATTTCGACCTGAGCGGCGGCTACATGGCGGCCGGCGCCGGCCAGGAGGTCCTCGCGCAGATGGAGGCCCAGGGGATCACCTATCCCATCTATGTTTTGATCACCGCGGCGTCGACCCTGACCTACGCCCCGCTTATCAACGCCTTTTTTGCCCTGGGCGAGGAGACCGGCTGGCGGGGCTTCCTGTACCCGCAGCTCAAGGCGCGATTCGGGCAGAAAACCGGCCGCCTCCTGGGCGGCGTCATCTGGGGCGCCTGGCACTGGCCCCTCATCTGGCTGATCGGCTATGAGTACGGCGCCGCGACGGGCAACCGCGCAGGCTACTTCGGCGCCCCCGTCGTCGGGATGCTGCTGTTCTGCGTGATCACCGTGGGTATGGGCATCCTGCACGACTGGCTCTATGAGAAAAGCGGAAGCATCTGGGTGCCGTCGCTGCTGCACGGGGCGATCAACGCGGCTGGCACGATCCCCCTGGCGGTCTGCCTGACGGACACCGGCTCGGCAAGGCTCCTGGGCCCCGCCCCCATGGGTCTGCTCGCGGGTCTGCCCATGCTGATCGCCGCGGCGGCGGTGTTTTTCCGAAAAAGCAAAACCTGAAAAAGACCGGCTTCGGATCGCTCCGAAGCCGGTCGTTTTTTATCTTACTCGTACAGGGGGAAACGGGTGCACAGCTCGTCCACAGCCGCCAGGATCTCGCCGCGGCTGGAATCGAAGTCGAACACGGCGCGGCAGATGAGGTCGCCGATGATCTTCATTTCCTCTTCCTTGAAGCCGCGGGTGGTGACGGCGGGGGTGCCGATGCGCACGCCGGAGGTCTCTCTGGCGCTGCGGGGATCGGCGGGGATCTTGTTCTTGTTGACGGTGATGCGCACGCGATCCAGACGCTCCTCCAGATCCCGGCCGCTGAGGTCGGTGCCGCGCAGGTCAACGAGCATCAGGTGGTTGTCCGTGCCGCCGGAGACCAGCTGCAGGCCGCCGTCGAGCAGGCTCTGGGCCAGGGTCTTGGCGTTGCGCACGATCTGCGCCTGGTATTCGGTGAACTCGGGCTGCAGGGCCTCGCCCAGGGCGATGGCCTTTGCGGCGATGATGTGCATGAGGGGGCCGCCCTGGGTGCCGGGGAAGACGGCGGAATTGATCTTCTTCGCGATGTCGGGATCGTTGGTGAGGATGATGCCGCCGCGGGGACCGCGCATGGTCTTATGGGTGGTGGTGGTCACGACGTCGGCATAGGGGATGGGGCTGGGATGCTCACCCGCCGCCACGAGGCCGGCGATGTGGGCCATATCCACCATGAGGTAGGCGCCGACCTCGTCGGCCACCTGGCGGAAGAACTGGAAGTCGATGACGCGGGGATAGGCGGAGGCGCCGGCAATGATCATCTTGGGATGATGCTCCAGGGCCTTGGCGCGGACGTCGTCATAGTCGATCAGTCCGGTCTCGGGATTGACGCCGTAGGACACGGCATGGTAAAGCTTGCCGGAGAAGGAGGCGGGGCTGCCGTGGCTCAGATGGCCGCCGGTGGAGAGATCCATGCCCAGGATGGTGTCGCCGGTCTGGCACAGGGCCAGATAGACGGCGCTGTTGGCCTGGGAGCCGCTGTGGGGCTGGACGTTGGCGAACTTTGCACCGAAAATCTTCTTCGCCCGCTCGATGCAGACCTTCTCCGCGATATCCACGTATTCGCAGCCGCCATAGTAGCGGTGGCCGGGATAACCCTCGGCATACTTGTTGGTCAGAACCGAGTTCATGGCCGCCATAACGGCGGGGCTGACAATGTTTTCCGAAGCGATCAGCTCCAGATTCTCACGCTGGCGCTTCAGCTCCAGGGAGAGCACGCGGGCAATCTGCGGGTCGTGCTGCGCAACGATCTTGATGGAATCCTCAACCATGGGTCAATCTCCTTATATTTAATGATCTCATATATCTTACCACGCCCACCTGTTCGCCGCAATGGCAAATGTTCGACAAAAAATAGGCGAAAAACCGCCCGTTCTTTGCCGTTTCGGGCAGGAATCATCCCGGAATGCCCCACATAGACTTTTGGGGAGGTGATCAGATGGGCAACCGGATCTCAAGCCTGCGCTGCAAGGAGGTCGTGAATGTGTGCGACGGGGCGCGTTTGGGCTATGTCAGCGACGTGGAAATCGAGCTGCCCGGAGGCCGGGTCACGGCGCTGCTGGTGCCGGGACCGTGCCGGTTCTTCGGGCTGTTCGGCAGGGACAGCGACTATCTCATCCCCTGGGGCTGCATCCGGCGCATCGGCGAGGACATCATTCTGGTGGATGTGCCCCTGGAAAGCGCCAAAACGCCGCGTCCGCGCCGCTGGAGTTAAAAAAGATTGAAAAAAAGTCAAAAAAAGTGAAAAAAGCCCTTGCGAAATGGGAAAACTTTCGATATAATATGCAGTGCTGTGCTCTGCACAGACATTTAGAGCCCACACACCCGGGGATCTTTTTGCTGCAGTGCCGCAACGCGGTCGGCGGAGGAAATGACGCGGGTGGAGGTCAAAACAAAAATAAAGGAGATTATCAAAATGGCAGTCGTATCTATGAAGCAATTGCTCGAAGCCGGCGTGCATTTCGGTCATCAGACCCGCCGCTGGAACCCCAAGATGGCCCAGTACATCTACACGGAGCGCAACGGGATCTATATCATCGATCTGCAGAAGACCGTGAAGAAGCTGGAAGAGGCCTATTCCTTCGTCCGCGAGCTGGCCGCCAACGGCGAGTCCATCCTCTTCGTCGGCACCAAGAAGCAGGCCCAGGACGCCATCAAGGAAGAGTCCGAGAAGGTCGGCCAGTTCTATGTCAACGCCCGCTGGCTCGGCGGCATGCTGACCAACTTCAAGACCATGCGCACCCGCATCGACCGTCTGGCCCAGCTGCGCAAGATGGAAGCCGACGGCACCTTCGCCATGCTTCCCAAGAAGGAAGTCATCAAGCATCAGGGCGAGATCGCCAAGCTCGAGAAGTACCTCGGCGGCGTGAAGGACATGAAGAAGCTCCCCGGCGCCGTGTTCGTCGTTGACCCCCGCAAGGAGCGCAACGCCATCGCCGAAGCCCGCAAGCTGCACATCCCCATCGTTGCCATCGTCGACACCAACTGCGACCCCGATGAGGTCGATTACGTTATCCCCGGCAATGACGACGCCATCCGCGCCATCCGCCTGATCGCCGCCACCATGGCCAACGCGGTCACCGAAGGCCGTCAGGGCGAAGTCCTCACCGAGGCTCCCGCCGCCGAAGCTCCCGAAGCCGAGGCTCCTGCCGCGGAATGATCCGCACCACCAAAGATCATAATTAGGAGGATACTACCATGGCATTTACTGCTGCTGATGTTAAGAAACTGCGTGAAATGACCAACGTTGGCATGATGGACTGCAAGAAGGCCCTCGCCGAGAACGACGGCGACATGGATAAGGCCGTCGAGTGGCTCCGTGAAAAGGGCCTGGCCAAGGCTGCCAAGAAGTCCAGCCGCATCGCCGCCGAGGGCATGGCCTATGCCGTCGTCGAGGATGGCATCGGCGTGGTCGTGGAAGTCAACGCCGAGACCGACTTCGCTTCCAAGACTCCCGTTTTCGTTGAGTTCGTCAAGGATATCGCCAAGGTCGTCAAGGACAATGATCCCGCCGACGTCGAGGCGCTCAAGGCCTGCAAGTACCCCGGCAGCGAGCTGACCGTCGCCGAAATGATCCCCGAGAAGGTCATGGTCATCGGTGAGAACCTGCAGATCCGCCGCTTCGCCCGCTTCGACAAGAACACCTCCGTGTCCTATGTCCATGCCGGCGGCAAGATCGGCGTGCTGGTCAACCTGGAGGTCTCCGACGGCATCGACGCCACCACCGTCGGCAAGGACGTCGCCATGCAGATCGCCGCTCTGAACCCCAGATTCTGGGACAAGAGCCTCGTGACCCAGAACGTGCTGGACGAGGAGAAGAAGATCCTCGTGGCCCAGATGGACAACGATCCCAAGATGGCCTCCAAGCCCGCCCAGGTCAAGGAGAAGATCGCGGCCGGCAAGATCAACAAGTTCTTTGAAGAGAACTGCCTGCTCCAGCAGCCCTTCGTCAAGGACGGCAGCCTGAGCGTGGAAAAGTATATCGCCTCCAGCGCCAAGGCTCTGGGCGGCGCCATCAAGTTCGTCGACGCCATCCGCTTTGAGAAGGGCGAGGGCATCGAGAAGAAGCAGGAAGACTTCGCCGCCGAAGTCGCTGCGCAGATGAACGCCGGCAAGTAAGCCAAATCCAATAACAAAAACCGCCTGTGGACGAATCGTCCACAGGCGGATTTTTTCCCCATAAGCCGCAGCGCGCAATCGCTCCCTCCGGGAGGGAGCTGGCTCCGCCGCAGGCGGAGACTGAGGGAGTATAGCGAATGGTCTGATGCCGCTTGGCACCAATCAACACGCATATAGTGCATTTTCTTGACCTGACAGAGCGTCGGCAGTTCACGACAGAGGCGTGAGGGCCCGCCGGAGGCATGACTCATCCCGGGTATCGCAGGATCCGGATTCCTGCAGAAAAAAGAAATGCCGGGGCTGCGGATGCAGCCCCGGCTGGTTTCATTTATGCGGTTGTTTCATCCTTCAGAAGCGTTCGCTCTTATTCGGCGGTTGCTCTGTACAGGAAGGTCACGACCTGGCCTCTCGTGCAGGTGGCTTCCGGGCCGAAGGTGGTGGCGGTCATGCCGTTGGTGACCTCGTTCTCCACGGCCCAGGCCACAGCCTTCTCATAGAAGGCGCCGGCCTTGAGGTCGGTGAACGGGGTCTGCGTGCTCTTGGGTGCGGGTTCACCCTTGAAGCGCCACAGGAAGGTCACGATCTGGCCGCGGTTGCACTTGCCGTCGGGTGCGAAGGTGGTGTCCGTCATGCCCTTGGTGATGCCTTCCTCCACGGCCCAGGCCACGGCCTTCTCATAGAAGGCGCCCGGCTTGAGGTCGGTGAACGGGGTCTGCGTGCTCTTGGGCTCCGGCTCACCGGCGGCGCGCCACAGGAAGGTCACCACGTGGCCTCTGGTGCAGGCGTTGTCGGGGCCGAAGTGGGTATCGTCGGTGCCCTTGGTGATCTGCGGATCGGCATTGAAGGCCCAGTAGACGGGATCGAAGTAGAACTTGCCGGGATCCTTCACATCCTCGAACAGGAAGGGCTCAGGGCCGATAGCTTCCTTCAGCGCCTCGATCGCCGCATCAACGGCATCCTGCGTGGCGTCCTCATCAGCCATAACGGCCTCGGCTGCATCAATGGCCGCCTGAATGGCAGCAGCACTTTCCTCGGTGTACTGGCTGAGATCAAGGGCCTTGGCTTCCTCAATGGCCTTGGCAAGCTCGTCCTTGTTCACCACGTTGGGCGCGTCGGCGGAAACCTTGATGGTCTTCGTGGCGGAAGCGGTGGTAGCGCCCTCCTTGATGGTGACGGTCACGGTGACGTCCTTCTCCTCTGCGGGCACGGTGACCTTGCCGTCGGCGGCGATCACAGCGGGATCGCTGGAGACGACGGTCAGCTCATAGCCGTGGGGGATGGGCGAGAAGCGCAGATCTTCCTTCGTGGCGTCGGGCAGATCGGCGGCCACATAGTCGGCCACGTTCTGGGCCGCCCAGGTGAGCATATCGGGCATGTTGTACTGCTCCACGCCGCCGGCGGAGGTGACGCAGACGAACTCGTAGTAAGCTTCCGCGGTGGAAAGCAGGCCGAGCTTGGGATTGGCAAAGAGCTTGTCATCCACGGTGCCGACGGTCTTGTACTCCAGGCCGTCCTGCGACCAGGACTCGGTGATGATGTTGTCCTTGCTCTCGAGCTTGAGGTAAAGGGTGACGCTGCCGTCGGCCGCGGCGACAGGCGCCTCGGGGATCACGGCGGTGTTGTTCTCCGGGCTCTCGCTCAGGATCAGCATCGGCATCTGTCCCTCGGCGGGCGCGGTCGGGCAGAACACCTTGGCCACGACGGCCCAGTTGCCCATGCCGGGCATGAGGTACAGATCCTTGAAGCCGCCTTCGCCGCTCTGGGCGGGCATCACGATGCCCTTGCCCTTTTCGACCTTGGAGCCGGACTTGTTCTCGATCTCCCAGAGATCCTCGGCATAATCGCCGTCGGCGAAGTAGTCGTCCTCCACGGTGTGGTTGAAGCTCAGCTTGTAGGTCAGGGTCTTGC
This sequence comes from Oscillospiraceae bacterium, assembly GCA_015068455.1. GTDB lineage: Bacteria > Bacillota > Clostridia > Oscillospirales > Oscillospiraceae > SVMC01. The sequence continues at coordinate 29,944 of SVKO01000001.1, forward strand.
TGCCTGCGGTGGCGGTGACAGTGGCGGTGCCGAAGGGCCCGGTAAGCTGCTCGACTTTGACCTTGGTGGAGCTGTTGCCGGCCTTGGCGGCCACAACGGGAACCTTCGTGCTGTCCTTGGCAACCTCGAAGTTGTAGACATAGACGCCGTCAATCAGGCCAACGGAATCGCCGTCAACGGTGATGGAGTTGATGGCAGGATCCTCGACCTCGCCGCCACCGCCGCCCTCGAAGGTCAGGGACTTCAGGGTGAACTTGTAGCCGGTGGTCATGCCGGTGTAGGCGTCGATGAGGATCTCATCGGCCTCGATGCCGGTGGACTCGTAGGTAAAGATCTCGGTGAATTCCTCACCGTCGTCGGAGCGGTAGCAGATGTAGCTGTCGCCCACCTTCTCGATGCGCAGGTAGTAGGTCTTGCCGGTGGTATCGAAGCCGGGCGAACTGGATCTCTGCTCCTCGGTGATGGCGCCGTCGGTGCGGATGAAGTCCTGCATGGCGCCGTCGCCGCCGCGGATACCCACCATGTTCTGGTTGTCGCCGCCCATGGAGGCGAAGAAGCCGAAGAACTGATAGTAGCCGTTGGCCGCGCCGTTGGTGTCGAATTCGGTCTCCAGGGTCGCGGTCCAGTCGCCGGAGACGGGTACGCGCACAACGTCGATGTCCTGCTCGGCAATACTCTGCTTGGCCGGCTCGATGCCGCCCTGGCTGGAAACCAGCGCCAGGCCGACGCCTTCCTCGACCTCACTCTGACTCTGGCCGGAGATCTCATACTTGCCGGCGTCGGCTTCGGTGGTGAAGTCGATGCTGGGCAGGCCGGAGGACTGCTGCACATACTCATAGAGCTTGATGGAGCTGCCGGAGGTCTGGGGATCCCAGGAGCCGGTGGCAATGTACTGGGCATTGAAGCCGGTCTCCGCGCCGACCATGGGATAATAGCCTCTGGAGCTGGAGCCGTTCAGATAAAGGGTGTAGGCGCCGTCTTCCTCCGTGCGGCCGGTCAGGGACCAGGTGAAGTAGCGCGAATTTGCGGCGTCGTATTCCGCAAGCGACAGCGGCAGGGCTCCGCCGCCGGACCCGCGGCGCACGCTGTTGCCGTCGCCGTTGGAGATGAGGTACAGATCGTTGCCGTCTCCGGCGGGATCGACGCCCTCCGCCGGCTGGAAGGTCCAAAGCACAGTGTCATCGATGTCACCGGTGACGGTATCGCCGCTGACGGTGACCTCCGTGGCGCCGAGGGTGTCGCCGGATGCCTGCGCGTTGAGCGCATACGTGTCATCGGCCACGATGACATAGGTGCCGCCGGGCTTGACCTCGGACGCCAGCACATAGCCGCCGCCGGAGGCTTTGACCTTGAAGTTGATCTCATAGGTGGCGGTGACGCCGGAATCGGGATCCTTGGTGGTGATGGTGCAGACGCCGGGCAGGGTCTTGACCTGATCGATCCTGATCTTGAGATCGGGGTTGGAAGCGGTGGCAGCAACCACGGGCTTGTGGGCCTTGGAATCCAGGGTCACATTGTACTTGTACTTGTCGGGGCTGAACTTGGCAATGGGCTCGCCGTCGATGGTGATGCCGTCGAGCTTGACGTTGGACATGACGTAGACGACGAAGTCGGTGGTGACGGTGTGGCCGTCTTTTTCACCGGTGACGGTGATGGTGGCGACGCCGGGACCGGCGGCGGTGATCTTGTCGCCCTCGACCTTGGCAACCTCGGGACGGTTGGACTCGTAGGTGAAGGTCATGCCCTCGGGCAGCGGGGTGCTGCTGAGGGACTTGATGATGGAGGTCTGCTCCTTGATGATGTAGCCATAGAGCTTCTCGTTGTTCATGGCAACGGTCAGCTGCGGGTTGATGGTGGCGCCCTTGTCGAAGATGATGCGCTGCTCGATGCCGAGGGCCTCATCGCCTTCCTGGTTGGGCTTGGCCGACAGAACCACGGGATACTCATCCATGGCGCCGGAGACGGTGAAGTCGGCGGTGAGGTTCGCGTGGGCGCTGTCCTCGCCTACCTGGATCTGATACTTGCCGGTGTCGACCTCGAACTTGTCGGCCTCTTCATTGTAGTAGGCAAGATCGGGGATCTTGACCTCGAGCGCGACGGTCTTGGTCTGGCCGGGCTGGAGCTCGAACTTGTCGAAGCCCTCAAGGCGGCGGATCGGGCGGTTGAGCTCGGCGGGGGCGTCGGGCTGGGCAACGTAGAGCTGCGCCACGTCCTTGCCGGCCACGGTGCCGGTGTTCTTGACGTCGAAGGTGACCTTGACGGTATCGTTGGCGTCATAGGCGGTCTTGTCGATCTTCAGGTTGGAGTAGGCGAAGGTGGTATAGCTCAGGCCGTAGCCGAAGGGATAGGAGACGGGCACGGTGCCGTCATAGTACATGTAGGTGCGGCCGTGGCTGCCGTTGGTGGCATAGAGGTTGTAGTCACGGATGCCGGGGATGTCGTTCATGCTCTGATGCCAGGTGGCGGTCAGATGGCCGGAGGGGTTGACCTTGCCGGTGATGACATGGCCGAAGCCCACGCCCTTGCGGATGCCGCCGAAGCTGGACCACAGGATGGCCGCGACGTCGTTCTCAAAGGCGGTGACGGTCATGGGGCCGCAGGTCTCCATCACGCAGACGGTATTGGGGTTCATCTTGCCGACGTTGGAGATGAGCTGCGCCTGGTTGTTGGGCAGATCGGTGTTGGAGCGGTCTCTGCCCTCGGAGGAGTAGCCGCTGCCGGTGCCGGTGACCACGATGACGGCGTCCGCGGCACGGATGGCGTCCTCATTGGAGATGGTGTTGGAGTTGATCCGGGTGACGGTGGCGTCGGGATTGACGTCCTTGATGGCCTGCTCGATGCCGGGGCCGATCCAGATGCGCCACTTGTCGTCCTCGGCATGGCGCTGCTCGGAGGAGTACAGGCCGAGGTAAGAGTTGGTCTGGTGCTCGCCGATGATGACGACCTTGTAGTCGCCGGTGGCGGGGATCTGCAGAGGCAGAACGCCGTTGTTCTTGAGCATGACGACGCCCTCGTCCACTTCCCTGTCAACGACTGCGATACGCTCGGGCGTATAGTTGTTGATGCCGCGGGCGGCCTGGTCGGCCATGCGCTCGTTGGCGGCGGCGGTCCAGGGATTCTCCTCGTCGAACTCACCGGTGGCGATACGGGCGGTCATCAGACGGTGGACGGACACGTCGATGGTATTCTCGGTGAAGGTGCCCTTATCGGTCTGCACGCCGGCGCTGACCATCTGCGTTGCCAGCTGGTTGTAGTCACCGACATTTGCAGAGATGCCGGAGTTGCACTCCAGATCTTCGCCGTGGGCCAGGGCGCCGGCCATCTGCTCCACGGAAGTGAGCTTGGCGCCGGTGCGGGGGTTGGTGTAGTTCAGGTTGGAGATGGTCTTGGCGGAGTCGCAGTCGGAGGTGATATGACCCGTGAAGCCGAAGGTCTGACGCAGCAGGGTGTCCATCAGATAGGAGCTGTAGGAGCAGGGCTCCTTGTTGACGTAGCTGTAGGCCGTCATGACCGAGCGGACGTCGGAAGCGCGGATAACGTCGCGGTAGGGGGCGACATAGTACTCACGCAGGGCGCGCAGGTCCACATTGTCCGCACCGCCGCTGGTACGGATGGCCTCGGTGTTGTTGGCGGTGTAGTGCTTGATGGTGGTCAGGGACTTGAGATAGCCGTTGGGGTCCAGGGGATTGCCGTCCTGGTCCTTGCCCTCCATGCCCAGGACGAACTGGGTGCCCATGGTGGCGTTGAGCAGGGGATCCTCGGAGTAGGCTTCCTCGTTGCGGCCCCAGCGGGGGTCGCGCTGCATGTTGATGGTGGGGGAATAGAAGTTCAGGTTGATGCAGTTGCCCAGTTCATTTTTGCGGGATCGCTCGCGGATCTCATCGGCGATGAGGGTCGCGCCCTCATAATAGAGGTCGGGGTTCCAGGTGGAGCCCATGGTCAGGCTCTGGGCATAGCTGACGTTGTCCTTGGTGCCCTCGGACTGGGGATTCTCATTGTCGCGGAGCAGGCCGTGCAGGGCCTCGGCCCACCAGGAGTAATGGCTCAGGTCCTTCGTGGCGGGCACGTTCATGGCGCCGCCGCCGAGCTGGGAGGCGGGGATGGCCGCCGCGCGCTCGACCAGCTGGGAGGCCTTCTGCTGCAGGCTCATGCGGGCGATCAGGTCCGCGGCACGCTCGGCGAAGGAATAGCTGGTGTCCTCATAGATGGGGATGCCGGGCTCGGGGGGAGGATCATCGCCGGGATCGGTGCCGCCCGCTTCGGCCAGGATAAAGTCCGCCACGAACTTGCCGATGGCGGCATGGCCGGCCTCGTTGGGATGGATGTTGTCGGGGAAATCCGATGCCATATCGCTGGTGAAATCGTGCACGTCGATGATCTTGCAGCCCATCTCAGCGGCGACTTCCTTCTGCAGAGGAACAATATAGTCGTGGATGTTGGCAGGGGGCAGGCCGAAACCGCCGTTGCCGAAACCGGTGGCACAGGTGGCGATGTAGACCGTGGGATGGGAGTCCAGATCGCGATAGACGGTGATGAGCTCCCGCAGGTCGGCTTTCAGGCTCTCCTGCTTCTCCGCGGCGTCAGAACCGGGGGAGTCGTTGGTGCCCAGCATGATGATAACGATGTCGGGCTGATAATCCTTGCTCTGGGTGAATTTTTCGATGTTCCAGACCGGGGTGCCGCCGCCCTTGCTCAGGGTGATGCCGTTCTGGCCGAAATTCTTGACTTCATAGCCGTCGCCCAGGGTCTGCCCCAGGACCGTCGGCCAGTTGTTCTGGATCTGGGTACGGCCCCAGTCAGCGGGATTGTGGCCGTAGGTGATGCTGTCGCCGATGCATGCGATCTTGATGGGTGCGTCCGCGGCGAAGACGCCGGCGGGCAGCAGACTCAGACACATGGCAAGGCACAGCACGATCGCCAGCAGCTTGCTTACGTTTCTTTTCATACGGTTCCTCCTTCTAATCTTGAGGGCAGCGCAAACCGGCCGAACCGTCGATTTGCACATGAGCCCACTATATAAATTTATTTTACTGGTTCAGAAAAATAAATGCAACACAATCCCCCCCGCATTTCCCTTCCCGTTTGTAGAATTTCACCCTCTGAAATTGTGCACTTTTCTTTGCTGTTCCGGAATTTTCCAGAATTCAGCGTAAAACGGTATCCGTGAAAAGTTACAAATTTATTTTGTAACTTTTCCGTCAACTGATTAATTATGGGTGAAAAACTTGGATTTTCCGGGTTTTTGCCTGTGGAAAACCATGTTGAAGTTGGGGAAAACTTTTGATTCAGCTTGCAAAAAATCGCACATATAGAAGAATTATGTCTACCTCGATCCCATACCTTGTGGTCACCCCACGGCGGCGGCACGGAACAGACGGCCTCTGTGAAAAGCGACGAACCCGTTTCCGTAAAATTTTTTCGGCGCGGATTTTCCTCTTTTGCGCAGGTGCATTTGTGTGCTATAATCATCATCGGCCAGTTGTCGCCATTCGGCGATTTCATCCAAATTATCTGCCTTTTAGAGGTATTTTCATATGCTCGAACTGTTATCCCCGGCCGGCTCGATGGAGTCGCTGCGCGCCGCCGTGCACAACGGCGCGGATGCGGTCTATCTCGGTTTCGGGAACTTCAATGCCCGTCAGGGCGCCAAAAATTTCACATATGACGAGCTGCGCGAAGCGGTCAAATACTGCCATATCCGCGGCGTGAAGGTCCATCTGACCCTCAATACCCTCGTCACCGATCGAGAGATGCCCCGGGTGGCCGAGCTGATCCGCTCCGCCGCCCTGTGCGACGTGGACGCGTTCATCGTGCAGGATCTGGGCATCGTCAATCTCTGCCGACAGATCGCCCCCCTCATCCCCCTGCATGCCTCCACCCAGATGTCCATCCATAACCTGGAGGGCGTCCGTCAGGCGGCGGCCATGGGCCTGAGCCGCGTGGTGCTGGCCAGGGAACTGGATCGGGATCAGATCGCCTACATCTGCCGCAACTCTCCCATTGAGATCGAGGTTTTCGTCCACGGCGCGCTGTGCATGTGCTATTCCGGCCAGTGCTATATGTCCGCCGTCATCGGCCGCCGCAGCGGCAACCGGGGCCAGTGCGCCCAGCCCTGCCGCCTGCCCTACGGCTACAGCCGCTTTGAAAACAAGCATCCCCTGAGCCTCAGGGACAACTGCCTGGTGGAATTCCTGTGGGAGCTGGAGCAGCTGGGCGTGGCGTCCGTCAAGATCGAAGGCCGCATGAAGCGGCCGGAATATGTCGCCACCGCCACGAAAATCTACCGCAGTGTCCTCGACGGCGGCCGGATCGGACGCAAGCAGCTGAGCGATCTGCGCGACGCCTTCTCCCGCCAGGGCTTCACCCAGGGCTATTTCACCGGCAAGCTTGGTCCGGACATGTTCGGCGTGCGCACCGATGAGGCCCCCAACGAAGCCCTGTTCGCCAAGGCGCGGGCAAGCTTCGAGCGAGGCGAGGCGTCCCGGGTCCCGGTGCAGTTCTATGCCATCATCAGCCGCCGCCAGGGCTCCATGCTGGCGGTACAGGACGCCGAGGGCCACATCTGCAAAACGGCCGGTCCCGCCCCCTCCGAGGCCATCAACAATCCCATTACCGAGGAGCTTCTTGCCCAGCGGCTCGGCCGCACCGGCGGCACGCCCTACGCCTGCACCAAGGTGCGCAGCGTGGTGGAGCCGGGCCTGACCCTGCCCGCCAGCGCCATCAACGCCATGCGGCGGGAGGTGCTGGATCATCTCACCGCCCTGCGCGGCCGCCGGGATCCCCCCCGGCTGGGCACGTTCACCGAAGTCCTGCGTTATTCCGGACCCGCGGAGCCGCCGAAGCTGGCGGTATCCGTCACCCGGGCAAACCAGTTGATCTCCGCCCTGAACGCCGCGGATATCGTCTACGCCCCCCTGCATCTGATCGTCTCCGACCGCCGTGCCTTTGCCCGCCTGAGCCAGGATACGGAGCTGGTGGCCGTGCTGCCCCGGGTACTCCACGACAGCGAGGCCGGCAAGCTGGTGGATCAACTGGACGCCGCCTACGAGCGGGGCGTGCGCAAGGTGCTGATCGGCAATCTGGGCCAGCTGTCCGTGGCGCGTTCCCGCGGCTTCTCCCTGCGGGGCGATTTTGGCTTCAACGCCTTCAATTCCCGCTCCATGCTGGAGCTGCGTTCCCTGGGCCTGATCAGCGCCACCGCGTCCTTTGAAATGACGCTGCCTCAAATCCGCGATCTGAGCAAGGCCATCCCCACCGAGCTCATCATTTATGGCCGCCTGCCGCTGATGCTCACGGAAAACTGCATCATTCGCGGCCGCACCGGCGCCTGCACCTGCCGCTCCTCCGCCGCCGTCAAGCTCATCGACCGCACCGGAGCGGAATTCCCCATCATCCGCGACGGCGACAGCTGCCGCAGCGTGATCCTCAACGGGAAAAAGCTCTACTGGCTCGATAAGCAGCCCTCGCTGCGCAAGCTGGGCCTGAGCTGGCTGCGCATTGCCTTCACCAACGAAAGTCCTGCCGAGGTCGCCCGGGTCATGGAAAGCTACCGCACCGGCGCCGCCTTCGATCCGGGCACCTGCACCCGCGGCCTGTACACCCGCGGCGTGGAATAGAGGATAATATGATCATTCTTGCATCCAAATCTCCCCGGCGGCGCGAGCTGCTGGAAAAACTGGGGCTCGATTTCACCGTCATGACCGAGGACGTGGACGAGACCATGGACCCCGCCCGCGTCCTGGAAACCGAGATTCAGCGCGTCAGCGAGCGCAAGGCCCGGGCCGTGCAAAGCCTGGCCGGGCCGGAGGATCTCATCATCAGCGCCGACACCGTGGTCTGCGCCGACGGCCGCCGCCTGGGCAAGCCCGCCGACGCGGCGGAAGCCCGGGCCATGCTCCGTCTGCTCAGCGGCCGGGAGCACACCGTGGTCAGCGGTCTGTGCCTGCTGCGCGGCGATCGCTGCGAAACCGCATCCGTCACCACGGCGCTGCACTTCCGGCCCCTGTCCGACCGGGAGATCGACGCCTATATCGCCACCGGAGAGCCCATGGACAAGGCCGGGGCCTATGGAATTCAGGGACTGGCGTCGATTTTTGTGGACAGATTGGACGGAGACTATTATAATGTAATGGGTCTGCCTCTGTGCACGCTGGCCGCCATGCTGCGCGGCTTCGGCGTGGACATACTGTAACTGAGAATGAGGTGATCGATTGAGAACAGGCAAACTGACCCGACGGCGGATCATCGTTTTGCTCGCCGTCGCCCTGGCCATCATCGTGGCGCTCAGCTCCGCGCTGATCCGCGGCCACAAGGCGGGGAAGAACGTCACTCAGTCGCTCCTTGCGCCGTTTGACAGCGCCCTGTCCGCTCTGACGCGGACGGCGGAGCGATTCTATAACTATGTATTCCAATTTGAATCCCTGGAGGCGGAAAACGCTTACCTTAAAAAACGCGTCGCCACCCTGGAGGACGAGATCCGCTCCATTGATACCCTGCAGCGCGAGAACGAGCGTCTGCGCGCTCTGGCAAATCTTCTGAAGGAGCACGAGGACTACGACCCGGTCTCGGCCTACATCATCAGCTGGGATTCAAGCAACTGGCGAAACACCTTCACCATCGGCAAGGGCACCAACTCCGGCGTCAGCGAGGGCATGTGCGCCGTGACGGAGCAGGGCCAGGTCGTGGGCATCGTGACCGATTGCGGCAGCAACTGGGCCACCGTCACCACCATCCTGGACTCCTCCCTGCAGATCTCCGCCACCCTCTCGTCCTCGGGCTACAACGGCATCGTTCAGGGCGCCCACAAGACCGACAAGGAAAACCAGCTTCGCATGGATTATCTGTCCACCGAAGCCGTCATCCGCAACAATGACCAGGTGGTCACCACCGGCTCCACCCTCTATCCCCGCGGCCTGATCCTGGGCTACGTGGTGGACGCCGGCCTGGACGGCACCGGCGTGGCAAAATACGCCGTCATCGAGCCGGCCGCGAATTTCAACGCTCTGGAGCAGGTGTTCGTCATTACAAATTATGTGAATGAATAAAACGAAGCGGCCGGCGCCGCTTCGTTTTTTCGGAGGTGCCATGCGTTATCATTCCTTCGACCGGGCCATGCGCGGACGTTTCGGCTGCAAGGTCTACAAGCTCTCGCTGGACGGCGGCTTTGGTTGCCCCAACCGGGACGGAACCGTCGGCGCCCGGGGCTGCAGCTTCTGCTCCGCCCGGGGCAGCGGGGAATTCGCCGCCAGTGCCTGGCTTCCCATCGAGGAGCAGCTTGCCTGCGCCCGGGCAAGGGTCGCGCATAAGAATCCCGGCGGCAAATACATCGCCTATTTTCAGAGTTATACCAACACCTACGCGCCGCCGGAACGGCTGCGCAGCCTCTTCTCCGCCGCCGCGGCCCCGGAAGACATCGTCGCCCTGGACGTGGCCACAAGGCCGGACTGCCTGGGGCCGGAGGTGCTGGAGGTGCTCGCGGAGCTGGCGCAGCGAAAGCCCCTGTGGGTGGAGCTGGGCCTGCAAACCATCCACCCCGAAACCGCCCGGGCCATCCGCCGGGGCTGCAGCCTGCCGGTGTTTGACGAAGCAGTTCGGAATCTGCACGCCGCCGGCGCGGAGGTGATCGTCCATCAGATCCTGGGTCTGCCCGGGGAGACGCCGGCGCAAATGGTCGAAACCGCCCGCTATATCGCCGACAGCGGGGCCGAGGGGATCAAGCTCCACCTGCTGCACATCCTCGATGACGCCGACATGTATGAAGACTATCTTGCGGGCCGGGTACCGGTGATGGAAAAGCAGGACTACTTCTCCGTCCTGGGCGCCTGCCTGCGGGTGCTGCCGCCGAACATGGTGATCCACCGGCTCACCGGCGACGGGGACAAGCGCCATCTGATCGCGCCGCTGTGGAGCGCCGACAAAAAGCGCGTCCTGAACGACATGAACCGCTATTTTGAACAGCACGACGTGATCCAGGGCAGCGACTGGGTGTCAAATAAAAACACTTGACAAACCGGCGCTTTTGGGGTATCATATATCAGCTGGCAAGGAAAAGCACTTGACATCGACGCAAGGGGGCGAGGGTATGCGCCGCGACAGCCTGAAGCAGGGGCTCCTGCTGGACTACTACGGCGAACTTTTGACGCAAAAGCAGCGCCTCTACTGCGACCTGTACTACAACCAGGACTATTCCCTTGCCGAAATCGCGGAGGAAACCGGCATCTCCCGCCAGGGCGTGCACGATTCCCTGCTCCACGCCGAAGCAGCCCTGATGGAATTTGAGCGCATCCTGGGCTGCGCCGCCCGGGACAGCGCCCTGCGTGCCCTGGCCCAGGACGGAAAGCGTGCACTGTCTCCCCTGCTGGAGAGCCCGGACCCCGAGGTGCGCGAGCGCGCCCGGCAGGCAACCGAAATCATCACCACCATGGAGGGCTCCGCCGAGTGAGGAAGCCCCGGGAGAATCGATATGGCATTTGAAGGCTTAACCGAAAAACTGTCCGCGGCGTTCAAAAAGCTGCGCGGCAAAGGCCGCGTCACCGAGGCCGACGTCAAGACCGCCATGCGCGAGATCCGTCTGGCCCTGCTGGAGGCGGACGTCAGCTATAAGGTCGTCAAGGACTTCATCCGCACCACCACCGACCGCTGTGTCGGCGCCGACGTGCTTGAGAGCCTGACCCCGGCCCAGATGATCGTGAAGATCGTCAACGAGGAGCTGACCCGGCTCATGGGCTCGGAGAATCAGAAGCTCACCACCAACCCCAAGGGCCCCACGGTCATCATGCTGGTGGGCCTGCAGGGCGCCGGCAAAACCACCAACGGCGGCAAGCTGGCCGGCCTTTTGAAAAAGCAGGGCAAGCGCCCTCTGCTGGTGGCCTGCGACATCTATCGCCCCGCCGCCATCGAGCAGCTGTGCGTCGTGGGCAAAAAGCTGGACATCCCCGTGTTCCAGATGGGGAAAACAAACCCCGTGGACATTGCCAAGGCCGGCGTGCGCCACGCCGAGACCCACGGCAATGACGTCGTTCTGCTGGACACCGCGGGCCGTCTGCACATCGACGAGCAGCTCATGGACGAGCTCAAGAATATCAAGGCAGCCGTTGCGCCCAGCGAGATCCTGCTGGTGGTGGACGCCATGACCGGCCAGGACGCGGTGAACGCCGCCCAGAGCTTCAACGAATGGCTGGATATCACCGGCGTCATCCTCACCAAGCTCGACGGCGACGCCAGAGGCGGCGCGGCGCTTTCCGTCCGCGCGGTCACCGGCAAGCCCATCAAATTCGCCGGCCAGGGCGAAAAGCTCGATCAGATCGAGCCCTTCCACCCCGAGCGAATGGCTTCGCGCATCCTGGGTATGGGCGACGTACTCACCCTCATCGAAAAGGCCGAGGCGGCCATGGATGAGAAAAAGGCCATGGAGCTGGAAAAAAAGCTCCGTTCGTCCAAATTCACCCTGGCGGACTACTACGATCAGCTCCTGCAGCTCAAGAGCATGGGCTCCATGCAGGATATGCTGGCCATGATGCCCGGCATGGGCAGCATGAAGAACGTCCAGCTCGACGAAAAGGCCCTGGTTCGCACCGAGGCCATCATCCAGTCCATGACGCCCGCCGAGCGCGACAATCCCGCCTGCCTCAACCACAACCGCAAGCGCCGCATCGCCGCGGGCTCCGGCACCAAGGTGGAGGACGTCAACAAGCTGCTCAAGCAGTTTGAGATGATGCAGAACCTGATGCGCCAGATGACCGGTCCCGGCGCGTCGAAAAAGATGAAGAAAAAAGCCCGCCAGTTCGGCGGCATGCCCGGCATGGGCGGCCTGGGCGGCATGCCCGGCGGCTTCCGCTTTTAACCGATCGCTGCAAGCATACGGCTTGTCGATATAGAAACAAACTATTATTATTTGGAGGTTATCTCATGGTTAAGATCAGACTCAGAAGAATGGGCGCGAAGAAGGCCCCCTTCTACCGCATCGTTGTTGCAGACTCCCGCTCCCCCCGCGACGGCCGCTGCATCGAAGAAATCGGCACCTACAATCCCCTGACCAATCCCGCCACCATCCAGGTCGACGGCGAGAAGGCCCTTGCGTGGATCAAGAACGGCGCACAGCCCACCGATACCGTCAGAGGTCTGCTGAAAAAGGCCAACGTCCTGTAAGCCGGGGGCCGTATGATGAAGGAACTCCTGCTCTATATGGCAAGGAACCTTGTCGAACACCCCGACGCTGTCACCGTCACGGAGATCCCCGGCGACGTCACGGTGCTGGAGCTGCGGGTTGCACCGGAGGACATGGGCAAGGTGATCGGCCGCCAGGGCCGAATTGCCAAGGAAATCCGCACGATCATCAAGTCGGTCGCACAGCGCACCGGCGAAAAGGTGACCGTAGAGATCATGGATTGAGAAAAAGAACGGAGCACATCAGTGCTCCGTTCTTTTTTCTTTACGGCACCGTGATTTCAATGTCGCCGGTGTCGGTGGTGATTTCGCAGCGGCCGCCGGTGACGGACTTCGGCACGTCCTGCCTGCCGGTGTCCGACCGGGTGATGAACACCTTCTCGCTGCGCAGGCTGCCGGTGACCTCGCCGGTGCTGGTGGTCACATAAATCTCGGATGCGTCCGAATTCTCAAACCGGACGTCGCCGGTGCTCCGCTCGATGGTGAACGTGCCCGAGGCAACCACATCCTGCAGGGTGATGTCCCCGGTGCTGCCGTCGGTGCGCAGGCTCGCGCACTGCAGGCCGTTCAGCCGGGTCTTGCCGGTGCTGACATGGATATCCACGCCGCCCTTGCAATTCACGGAATCGACCGTGACGATCCCGGTGGAAACGGAGAGGCTCAGGCTCCCGGCGTCCAGCTCGGCGAGGGTGATGTCGCCGGTGCTCAGGGCGATCTCCATGGCGCCGGAAACGTCTGCCCGGCAGTCCACATCCGACGTGTCGCCATGGATCTGAAGGGCTGCGAAGGAGAACTCCGCGGGGATGTCGATATCGCCCGTATCTGTTTCGATGACGATCTGGTCATACGCCCCTGCGGGCAGATAAACCGCGATCTTCGGGGTGCCCAGGTGCAGGCCGATCTGATCGACCCAGGTCCGCTTGTCCTCCGTGCGGATGGAAAGCTCGCCGTTTTTTTCCGTCACCTCGTGGGTGATTTTCTTCGTCTCGCTGCAGACGACCTTGCATTTGCCGTCCTTCGCGGGGAGCAGGGTGATTTTATCCGTCTCCGCGTCGATCGAAATCCGTTTGATCTTCCCCTCCACCGAATAAGTATTGGTTTCATAGGCCTCCGTGCTGAGGGCGGAAAAACGGAATCCCAGGGTCGCCATGGACGCGACGCAGATCGCGATCCCCGCCAGCAGCAGTGCAGCCGCCGCAAACAGCCATCCTTTTTTCATATTATGCGGCCTCCTTTCCAACAAACCAGGATTTGATCCCCAGGATCATTTTTTTCGTCAGCCGGGCGATGCCCTTTGTTGCCGCCACGCTGGCAAAGAACATCAGAATCGCAAGGCCCGCACAGGCCAGCGCTGTGCCGCCGGCAAAGATCGCGCCGCCCAGATTGCCCGCTTTTTGATAGACGAAGACCTCAAACAAGCAGGCGAACACCCCCGCCGCGAGGGACAGCGTCACAGTCCAAAGGCAGACGACCACCGACCACAGGACGATATACAGGGACAGGCCGACGGCGAACACCGCGATCAGCAGCGACAGCCAGATGGGCGAGCCCAGCACCAGCAATATGATCTCCCACACACGCAGGGTCCGCTTCGGGCGGACCTTCTCCCGGACGAGGGCCGTCAGGGGGATCTCTGACATGATCTGATTGACCACATCCTCCACCGGACCCACCTCGGCAACGGCTTCCTCCTCCGTCAGTCCGTCCTCGATCCGGTCGTCGATCATTTCATTGTAAAAGGCCAGCCGCTCTTCGATCTCCGCCTGCGGCAGGCCGGCCAGTCTTTTGCGGAGCGTTTCCATAAATTCTGCTTTACCCACAGTTTGTATCCTCCCTGGTGATGAATCGATAGATCGATTCGATTTGCTTCCATTCGTCCCTGAATTCCTCAATGCGCGCGAGCCCGAGGGGCGTGATACGGTAATACTTTCGAAGTCTTCCCCCGTGCTCCGCGGTCCGGACCGTGAGCATGCTCGCGGCCTCCAGGCGCTTCAATATGGTATACAGGGTGGATTCGGACATCTCCAGATAGGGCTTCATATCCTTGATGATCCGATACCCGTAGGAGTCTTCATTCTTTATGGCGGCCAGCACGCAAACGTCCAGCAGGCCACGCTTCAATTGTCCGTCCATATAATACCTCCCTTCGTGGTATACATCGTATCACGAGGTATTGTATTTGTCAAGCGCTTTTTTTGTTTTTTTGCAGAATAAAAAAGAGCCGTCTCCGGGGAGACAGCTCTTTTTTGTCAATTGGTTTACTGCACCTTTTTGAAGGTGAAGCCGCCGGTGCTCTCGCGCAGGGCGTTGCGGATGTAGAACACGCTGGCCACCGCGGTGAGCAGATAGCCGATGCCCAGATCCTTGATGTACTCGCCCATGACGTCCGCTTCCTTGACCATGGCGATCAGATTGCGGAAAATTTCGAAGAAGGAGTAGCCGTAATCCTTGATCTGACTGTGGACCTCCCAGGTCCAGGCGATCTTGTTGGCCAGATAGACCATGATCAGAGAGATGATCACAGAGATGATGACGCCCTTGCGGTCCAGGGTGCCGCCGAGCAGGCTGTAGCCCTTCATGGCGCAGACCACCATGATCAGACCGGCGATGCCGGCGATGTAGCCCGCCCGATGCACCAGGATCCACACAATGCTGCCGATGAGCGCGCCCAGCAGGGCGCCCGCGATACCGCCGATGAGATTGCTCTTCTTCTCCCGCACCGCCTTCTGGTTGCCCTTGAGCTCCTGCTCCATCTGAGCGGCGCAGGGCTCGCACATCTGCAGGATCTCGTTGTTGGCCTGATAGCAGTTCAGGGTGGCGCCGGTGGTGCCGCAGCAGCCGCAGCCGGTGGTATAGCCCTGGCCGGCGATGTAGCGCAGGATGGGCTCCATGACGCCGCCCACCTGCTCGGGGATCTTCTTCTGGGACATCACAGCCTTGATCACCACATAGAAGCGGAACGGGGTGACGCCCACGGAGGCGATCTTTTTATTCTCCCCCCTGGCGCGCTCCAGGAAGGAATAGAGGGCGGCGTTGCCGGGATCGGCGGGCAGGGACGCGTTCACGGTGACGCGGTAGCCGTCCGCCTGGGGCACGAAGGTCATATAGTAGCCCTGGCAGTAGCCGGCATAGTGGGTCTTATGATCGGCCAGCGCGCCGCCCAGCAGCTCAGCTCTGACTTTTTCGGAATACACGGCGGGCCTCCTTACTTCAGGATCTGGAAGCCGCCGACCAGGGGCAGCTCCTTGGCCTTGCCGTTGATGGCATTAACGATGCCCATAATGGCAAACACAAACAGCGCCAGGCCGCCGAGACCGCCGACGAGCCGGATGATCCAGCCGACGAGGGGCAGTCTGCCGAAAATGCGGACAGCGAAGCTGAGGATCACCTCTGCGAGGGCAAGCACAATGCCCTGGTTGCAGTGGAACCGGGCGAAGGGAGACTCCCTGGCGGCAAACAGCGGGATGAGCACCAGGATGCCCAGATAGGACAGCACGCCCATCACGCGGTTCTGCTGGATGTCGTTCTGGTCGAAGGACGCGGTGTAATCGGGGGTTGTGTTGATATCTGCCATAATGATACACTCCTTATTTTGATTGAACCTTTCATAGTTCGACTATCAATGACAGTATAGCATGCCTGCGGCAAAAAACAAGTCCTTTTTGCAAAACGAAGCGGCGGCGCATCCGCGCCGCCGCCGAAACTCAGCTTTTTATAATATTGTATTGCTCCAGCAGGCGGATGCGCTCGTTGCCCACCCGTATGCTGGTCAGTGCCGAATTGGACCTTCCCCGATGCCGAATCAATTCCCAGAGATAACCCAACTGCCGATGCAGCCAGGCCGCCGGCAGCAGCACGGGGATCTTTTTCAGACAGGGATATTTCCCCTGCATGGACTCCAGCGGCGGGAACAGCGAATAGAGCACGGCGCTGGGGCCGTGGCCGCTCTGCGTGGACGCCGCCCGCAGGGTCATATTGCTGCTGTGCAGCCGACTCATGGTGGCCGAGCCGTAGATGCCGCCCTCCATCACGTCCGCCAGCAGGGGCTCCGGATCGACGCCGGTCAGATCCCAGTCCGCCAGATACTTTGCCGCGCGGCTCTCCGGCAGCAGTTGCTCCCCTGCAATCCGGAATATCGCCCGGACGAAGTCCATGGCACCGATGTTCTCAAGCCGCGCGCGCAGGCTATCCCAGTTGATCTCCGTGCGGTATGCCTCGGCATACAGCCCGATATCGCAGATCTGACGGATGCCGAAGCCGCTGTAGAGGAAATGCTTCAGCGCGTGCAGCAGCAGATACAGAAGATGATCCTCCGGACCCAGGGTCAGGAATT
The DNA here is from genome assembly GCA_015068455.1 of Oscillospiraceae bacterium. GTDB lineage: Bacteria > Bacillota > Clostridia > Oscillospirales > Oscillospiraceae > SVMC01. The sequence goes on from SVKO01000001.1 coordinate 46,442, forward strand.
CCGTGCCGCAGATCTGCTGCGTTACCGCCCGGTCATGGGCGCCCAGGAAACAGTCGTTCAGCCGGTCCAAATAAGGGGAATCGGGGGTAAACGGCGTTTTGTGCACCTCAATATACAGGCGTTTATCCTTATCCTGATAAGCCACTTCAAACTGCGTCGCCGCGTCCTTGCCCGGATCCGAGAGGACAAAGCCGTAGTTCAGCAGCGCCTAATGCAATTGCTGAAATTCCGCGGGCTTCACCAGCAGATCCTCGTCTGTGGAAGGACGGTGCTCCGGGTCGGGATAAAGCGCGCGGCACACGATCCCCTTCATCACCAGCGGATGCAGGCCCTTGGAGCGCAGATATCGATAAAGCAGGCAGAGCTCGCCTGTCCGGTTCGCCTGGCTGAGAATCTCAGCGCGGGCACGGTCGGCATACGCGGCCAGCAGCCGTTCAGCCGGCGGCGCAGTCCACTGTGCGATCCTTTCCGGAGGCAGCGCGTCAGCCGCCAGAGCGAGGATACTGTGGCTGCAGCACACATGGAAGAACGCCTTCCACTGCTCCGCATCCGGCTTTACCGTCTCGTCGGCAACTGTCCCGCTCAGCACGTGCCGCAGCGTGCTGAGCACAAGCCTATAGATCTGTTTGAGCATTCACGTCACGTCTTTAAATCATCGGCTGAGATCATCGCCGCCAATCGTTTCACCCTCCGGAACAATCACCAGCGGCTCATCCTCTTCTTCCACCAGCATGGGCTGCGGCGCAGGTTTTTCTTCTTCCTGCTTTTCCTCCTCGCCGTCGGCCGGCGTCTCCCCTTCCACCGTCTCGGCAGAGGATTCTGCGCCTGTTTCTGAAACGTTTTCCGAATTCGTTCCGTTCTTATCATCCCGGCAGCCGGTAAAGCAAAGGACGATCATTGCGATCGCGAGCAGGCAAATAATAAACTTTTTCATAGTGATCTCTCCATTCAGGGTTTAGTCAATCAGATAATTTTTTTCCAGAAGCTGATCCAGAAGCGACAAAAGATCCTGCCGAAGTTCCTCCGGATCCTCAATTTCATACTCTGCGGATACCTTTTCCATCAGCTCGTCGAGGTCGCTGCCCTGCTCCAGAATACGCCAGCAAAACGCCGCCGTATCATTGATCTGCGTCACGTGCGGACATATTTCGCGAAGCTGTTTCGCCGCGACCAGCACATACTGCCCCGCGACCGTGGTAAGAACCACACCCGGCCTGGTGTTATAACGCTTCATTTTCCGTACTCCCTTCGGATAAATACGCACAGATCGTTTTCGCAGTCAGCAGCATCGACGCATCGTCGCCCCGGTTCTGCAGCAGCCATGTGGGATACTGTGACACCGTGCGCTCAACCAGCGCGGCAAGCCGGATGATCTGCTCTTTTGTCTCCGGTCTGCAGCCATACTGATGAAAAATGCGGTAAACAGACTGTTCCGGGCCGATCCGGGCAATGGTATTCTCCTGTGCCTGCTCCAGATAAATGACGCCGCCGAGCGGAGCTGCCGTTGTGCCCGCCCAACGCTCCTTTCCATTCCACGCAGACGGCCAGACGCGGATCGAGCCGTCCGGCTGCGCCGCCAGGACCGGCATATCCCCGCTGATTATCTGCACATCATCGCCGAAGCGGCGCTTCCAACGGATCATCTGCGTCGTTTTCCCGACGCCGCTCGGCCCGGCCAAAAGCCAGGCAAAGCCCTGCCAGATGAAGGCGGCCGAATGGAAAATGCACGCATCAAAGCGCAGCAGATATACGGCCGTCATTTCGATCAGATATTTGCTCTCACAATATGCCGCCGTATGCTCCGGGAAGCACTTTTGGATAAAGGCCATATCCCGGTCGCTCACGGCAATATCAAATTGGTCGCCCTCCGCCGGAAACATGTAATGCGAAAAAAAACGCAGCGTGTCCGGCTCTCGCAGTCGATACCGCAGAATATGACCCGCCACATTCATCTGGTAAATCATATGTTTCATGTTTTTGATCATAGCATCAAAGAAAAGCGTGAAGATAACTCCTTCTCCACGCAATTCTTTTCAGGATTCATTTCAGGCATGCACAGGACGGAAGAATGCAGACTCCTCCTGCTGCGCACACCGGCCCTGCCTGCCGATTCCCTCTCTCTTTGCAGAAAGAGATTAAGGAATCAGAGTCTCAACGGGGCTGATGACCTCGGGCGTCTCAATGATCTCTTCCGCGGCAACGGTATCCTCCACAAGATCGATAACCGCGTCGGCCAGAAGATCATTGTTCGCTTCAACTACGGGAGTTTCGACGTTGCTGAAAAGGATACTTCTGCTGTTATCCTCCAGGTCGCCGCCGCCGATTCCCGTGTTTCCGCCGATAATATCATCATCAGAAATCCAGCCACTCAGAACAATCGGCTTAAAGTACTTTTTTCCCATATCGTATTCCTCTCTTTCGTTTACACGCCAACAGAAAGGTAAAAAATGACGTCAAAATAAAGTGCATGTCATGCTGCTGCCGGGTCGGGGCGCTTCATCAGCAGCTCCGTGCGATTGGAAAATCGCCGCGATCAAAGCAGCAAAGCACAATATTACTTTTATAGTATAACACACAATCACAAAAATGCAAGGCCATTGCATTTTTTTTGCATGTTTTTTCACAGTTTTTCAATCGAGGCGGATAATACGTGAGGGTCAAGCCCTCACGTATTATCCCCCTGACTTACAGTTTGGCGGCCGCGTCTGCGTATCCCTTTACGGGATACGCGTCGGCGCATCACTGCTCGGAAGTTGTGATATGCTGGTTCTCGTCGATCTCAACGAGTCTCGTCTTGGGGCCGACGACTTCGATGCCGTCGATCGTGGTCCAATACGGGGTGATCGTATAGCTCTGACCCGCGGAAACATCGAAATCAACATAATAGCTCACGAGGGCGAACAGATCCTTTGTGGTATCTCCGCCAAAGTTATTGCGGTTGACCGTCACGCTCTGCGTGTTGTAACCGTTCTGGATCTTGACGGAGGTCTTCTTGGCCTTGCCCGGCTTCGCTTCACCGTTGATCACAAAGCCTGCGCCGGAATAGTTCGGATCATCGATCGTTGCAAGGGCGCAAAGCCAGGTCACCTTGTTGGTGTCAAGCTTATACGTGTAGCGGATGATGGATCTCAGGTACTTCTCCGACTTGGGAACTTCCTTGACGTAGTAGGTAGCCTTGGCTTCCGGGCTCTTCATGGCTCTGCCGCTTTCCGTCTGGGCTGCGGTGATATCCCAGTCCACACCTTCTTCCGTGGGCGGCGGAGACTCCTTGTAGTAGCCGCCATAGAGGCAATCCTCGCTGACGCCGGGCAGCTCATAGCCCTTCATGGTATTATCGGGATCGACAAGATTGTAGCCCGTGCCCGATTCGCCGCTCTTGGTTTCAATGATGGGGATCTGATAGATCGTGTAGCTGTCGGGATTCGCGTAGTAGTCGGAAGAGTAAACGACGTTGAAGTACGGAGCCCAGACTGCATAGTAGGCCTGGTAGGGATCGGCCTCGTCAGCAGCGACTTCCGTCACTTCTGTCCAGGTACCGTCCTTCTTCTGCGCCTCATAATGGCCTTCCGCTCCACCGGCTCTGGTTCCTCCCGCTGCCGTTCCGGCCTCGGGGATCCATTTGATGTACAGATCGTCGTAACCGACATCGTGATAGGCCGTCGGAGTGAGCGAGGTGTCATTGCCTTCATATTCCGACTCTCTGGCCCAGCCGAGGAAGATATAACCCTCCTCCGGGGGAGTAGGAAGTCCCTCTGTCAGCGTATAAATCTTCCGGGGCTCGTTGATCTGCAGGTCAACGTCCTTATGCAGGATGGCGGCTCCCTCAGGTTCGCCCTGCGCATCGACCGTTACAGTATCGCCCTCATAGTTGCGGTACCATCTGAAGTAGGTATCCTTCGGGGTCTCCTTCAGCGCAAACTCGGCGCGGAGCTGCAGCGTGTATTCCGCCTTGTCGATGATGGTTTCATGAGTATTGGGATCCTCGTGGGTAGCGCTGATGACCGCCTTGGCATTCTCGAGGTCGATCGGGAAGCTGTCGCCGGGGTAGCAGATGACCGGCTCATTGTTCTCATCCAGAACGTCCACAAACTCGCCGCTCGCAGCATCGCCGACCCACTTCTGCAGGACCCAGTACACGAACTGATACTTATCCGAACCCTCTTTCGCCGGATCGACCTGGCAGCCCTCCTGGGCAACGGCCTTGGTATCGTCCTTGTAGTAGAGCGAATCCTCGGGCACGGAGCTTGCAAGGCCGTACTCGCCCGGGTCATAAATCACCTGGACGCCGGGAGCGCCTTCGGTGATCTTACGCCACTTGCCGTACAGATCCAGCTTGCGGGTGACCCATCCGCGGTCTGCGTCAGAGTTGGACGGGCCTTCTCCGGCCTCGTAATGGAAGTTCTCCGTCTTCTCATTGCTGATCCAGTAGTCCTCGCCTTCCTGAACGATCTCGCCGAACTTATCCATGACGTCCGTCAGATCCGTTTCCTTGTTGTAAGCAGGCTCTGCGGGAACGGTGGAATCGTTCAGTTCGGTTCCCGCCATATAGCCGGAGCCGTCCTCATGGTACCAGCCGACGAATTCGTATCCCTTCCTCGTGCCAAAGGGAACGCTGACCTTGTCGCCCCAGGAGACGCGGAAGTTCATCTGCTGTTTGTCGTCAGCGCTGGCGGTTTCATCGCCCCAGCTCAGCGTCAGGTCTCTTTCTGTCGTCAGATTCCCGTTTGCGTCTTCCAGGAACGCTCTGGGGTGCAGGAACACACGGTACTGGATCTGCCGCCACTTGGCGTGGACCGTGATGCCGCCGACCGGCATGGTGGTCCAGGTATAAGGCGTGGTGCAGGCCTCGTCCAGATACCAGCCTTCGAACACATATCCTTCCTCACCGGCCGGAAGCGAGGGTACCCAATTCTGATAGGACTCGGCAATCATCGCACCCTGCTGGATTTTTTCTTCAACCGTCTCCAGCGGATCCGATCCTCTGCTCTGAATGATGTTATTGCGGCCGTCAAAATAGGTGCCGTCGTAGTAGTTAATATTGTAGACCTTACGATCGTAATAATACCGAACGTGATACAGGGTTGTACCGCCCTCTGTGGATGTCCATCTGGCATTATTGCCGTTGTTGCCGCCGGTTTCACCACTCTCGTTCGAGTTGCCGACCTGCACAAATCCGTCATACTGCGGCGGGTTCTGCTCTGCAACATTCTGGTTGCTCGATCTACTGGGGACGACGTCTTCCTGGTAATATTTTTTGCCGTTATAGGTAACGGGCGTTTTCCCGGTATAATCCACTCCGTCAAGCTGCTCATAGAAAATATGATAGCGCCAGTTGTTATAGCTCGTATCATAACGGCAAATCAGGAAGTTACCGTCCGCATCCTCCGTCGCACCGAGAATCTTTTCATCCATACGGGTGATGAGGCCCTTGACGGTACCCTGACCGGACTGGCCGGTAGCGCCTTCCTTCAGCTGTGCGCCGTTCATCATAATGAAGCTGACCGGAGAGCGCGTCTGGTTGCCCTCTGTCACAGCAGTCAAGCTGCTGTAGGCAGGCCATTTCGAACTGATGTCGTCGCCGTAATAAGCTTCCAGCGCAAAATAGTAGGCTGTACGAGTTCCTGCAGATACAGACTGAAGGGTAAGTCCGCTGCCATTAACCACACCGGGATGGTCATTATCATCATAAAACGCATTCACGTTGCCGCGCGGATCCGTCCTGGAGCCTGGGCTCAGAGGATAGTGGGCATAGGAATAGCGGTTGCCAGCTCCGCCCGCATCCCAGTAGACGTAGAATCGAAGCTCATACTTGATGCGGTCGAAGTACAGGTTCAGGACCGAGTCGCCTTCGGCACGAATCTTGGGAACTTCAATGCTTTCCAAAACCGGGTTCCCGTTGGCGTCATACGATTTCACCTTAAAGAGCTTGCCATCGTCATCATGGTTCAGACAGAAGCCCGTATAATGGCCGTTGTCCGTGCCGAAGCCGGTGACATAGTCCTCGTCGTCATTGTCAACGATTGTCAAGGGAATGTCCTGACCCACAGTGCCGGAGCCAACATAGGAGCCGGCCACGTCATAGGCGCTTCTGTCCGAATTCTGCGTCCAGAAAACGACCGTATAAGGAGCCGTCGGATTGGCTTCCCACTTGGCGAAGATGTTCGTCGTCTCAGTCAGAGGAGAACCAAACTCGAACTCTTTTCCATCGGTACATGCCTCATCGGTATACCAGCCCTTGAACTCATAGCCGTTGCGCTTCATGACAGGAGGATCCGCGTCCGGATCCGCATTCGTGGCGGGGAACGTGTTTTCGCCCGGCAGGTAGAACTGAGGCGCGTTGAAGGTGGCGCCCTTGCCGTTGCCGTTGTAGACCAGCCAGAAGCCCTTGGGCGCCTTGGGGTAGAAGACTACTTCGCCCGTGATGGTGATCGTTTCCTTATAATCATAGACTTCCTTGACCGGCGTCTTAATATTATCCTTCGTGGCAGGGATACTCAAACGGACAGGAGAGGTTTCATCTTCTTCATCTTCTCTCACGACCACTTCTTCGTCAGTGGGGAGCCAGCCAAAGAAGTTCTGGTCCTCCGTGGCAGCCGTGAAGTCCAAATTGATCTGATATTCCGCTTCCGTTTCGTTCGGCTTGATCAGGACGGTGTCCGAACCCAGGGAGACGTCCCAGGCGGGTTCGCCCTCGACAGTCGAGCCGAAGTAAGTGATGTTAAAGAATTTGAACACGCCGGCATAGACGTCGAGGACGTCGCCTTCTTTGATCTTGCCCTCGGTCTCCGGATCAAAGCCAGCGTGATCATTGCCGATGATGGTCTTCAGGATATACTCGCGGAGACCCTCGACGGTGAGAAGGGCGGTCTCGGTGGTATAATCCGCGCCCACAAGCTCCTCGGTATCCGTATAGTAAGCGTACGTCGGATTTCCATCTGCATCCAGGACCGGCTTCTTATCCGCGCCCAGGACGGTTTTCTGGAGGTCGTCCAGGGACCAGCCCTTGAACACCAGCTCCGGGCCGATGGAGCCGGCGCCGGGATCGGTGACGATCTTCTCCAGATCCGCAGCGGTATCGGCGTTCTTTACATAATAGGTGGTGACCAGCTTCGGCACGTATTTGCCCGCATTCTCGCCTTCTGTGGCTTTCTCCAGACCCCAGAATCTGACTGCGACACGGGCGTCCTCGCCGCCTTCGCCGGGCTCGACCACGGCGTAAATGGAGAACTTCTCCGCCTTGAAGGCGACCTCGTCGTCCTTATCGGTCTCGACGGTCTCAACGGGCTCGGCCTTCTTGGTCACGTCGTCGATATGGACAACGGTGGCGTTCTCCGCCTTGTCCTTCAGCTCAGGCGCGCTGAAGCTGACCTTAACGGCCTTGCCCTCGGCGGGCTGCAGCTCCTGGCCGTCCTTGGAGAAGGTGATGTCCACGGCATAGAGAACCTTGCCGTTGACTTCCTCAGCGTCGTCCACGGCCTTCTGCACGTCGACCAGCTCGACCTTCTTTGCTTCCACGACAGTGCCCTCGGGGAAGGCGCCGTTCTCGGCATCGACGGAAACGGTCAACTTTTCATCGACCTTCAGTTCTTTTCTGATGACGGGATAGGTCACCACCGTGAGCGTCGCAGCATCGGAGGTGAGCTTGGTGCCGTCGGCCAGGGTGACAACGCAGCGATAAGAATAGCCCTTGCGGCCGATGGTGGCCTTGACCTTCAGCGTATCCTTGTTGTAGCCCTGGGTGGCAGAGTTGAGGTTGTACCACTTCGAGCCAACCGCGCTCTTATACTGCCACAGATAGCCCTTGACCGCGGCGCCGCTTACGGCGACGGAGAAGGACGCCATGGTGCTCACATCGGCGGTGACATCCTCGGGCTGGGCAGCGATCGCAGCCTGCTCCACGGTCAGTCTGGCGGCGTCGGAGACGGCGGTGTTGCCGTACTGGTCGGTGACGACGCAGCGGTACTGATATCCGTCGCGGGAGGCATTGACGGCGACCTTCAGCTCGGCGGTATTGTAGCCGGTGGTGGCAGAGGTGGCATTATACCAGCTCACGCCCTTTTTGGTCGCATACTGCCACTTGTAGCTCAGGCCGTCGCCGACGGCTTCGACCGTAAATACGGCCTTGGTGCCGTAGGCGGCAGTGACGTCCTCAGGCTGCACCGTGATCTCCACGGGGGCAGGCTCGGGCTCCTCAGCGGGCTCCTCCTCGACGGGAGCGGGCTCTTCGACGGGGGCGGGCTCCTCAGCGGGAGCGGGCTCCTCGACGGGAGCGGGCTCTTCGACGGGGGCGGGCTCCTCAGCGGGAGCGGGCTCCTCGACGGGAGCGGGTTCTTCCTGGGTCACGGCCGGCGTGCTGGGCACGGTTTCTTCCTCGTCTGCGCCTCCCGGGGCGGCAAACGCGGAAGCCGGCATGACGGTCAGCAGCATGGTCAGAACCAGCGCCAACGCGACCAGTTTTCTCAGTCTGGTTTTCATGTACGGATCCTCCTTCTTCCTTATATACGCTCGAGTAAACCGGCGTTTTCACGCCTGAAAGTTCACAGAAGTATAGATACTAACACTATACCATAAAACCGCAAAAAATCAAGTCAAAATTGTTGGTTTACTATAGTAAATTTCTATAAAAATAGACCGCGCTCACAGGCGTTTTTGCCTATGAGCGCGTGTTTTCTGTTTGATAATTTACATATGATAACCGATCACGTAAATCAGCACGACGGTCAGGGCCACACAGAGCATCAAAAGGGCAAAAGAGAGGTTTCCCGTGATGCGGTGCGTGGTGGCGCGCAGGGTGCGCCAGACACGGTAATTCAGGCGAGCGTAGCGGTGCTCGCCGGCGTTCTCCGTCCCGTGACGGACCTTCCACCGGTCGATCCGGTCGCCGGCGCGGTAGGGCAGCGATTCCAGCGCCCGCTCCCCGGTGGGAATGCGGCTCTCCCGGTAAAAGGTGCGGTGCAGCACATACACGGCCGCGTCCGGCAGATCGAGCAGCGCGTGCATCAGGATCGAACCCGCCCGCATCAGTTTCTTCGCCAGAGGTCCGCTCACCCGGTTGTTGCCCGTCAGATCGCTGGCCGTGCCCAGGGCGTCGACGCCCAGGCGGTAAGCAGGTCCGGTGATCCGGTTCTCGCCGAAGAGCCGGCTCCCCTGCCCCAGGGGCACATCCAAAATCCAGCGGAAAACGGGGCCGCTGATCCGGTTTTCGCCGAACAGGGCGCAGACGGGGCCGAGGATTCCCGGCAGCCAGGAAAGCAGCAGGGGCCGGTAGACCAGATCCTCCAGATCCAGCTTCGACGGCCAAAGGTTGACATAACGCCCATCCCGCATCAGGAGCTTGCGCACCACGAGCAGGTATACCAGCGCGCCGATGGCCAGGGAAACGGCCGCCCCTTTGAGATTTTCAAGCGACAGGTAATGCACTGCGTGCTCCATCGGCCCGGCGCGGAAAAAGTCGGTTCCGAGGCTTGCAATGGCGTCCATGGAGCGCGAAGCGGTGAGGCCAAGGATCGGCAGGATCAGCGCGGGAACGCAAACGGCAATTGCACTCCGAAGGTTCATATAATGCCTGTTTTCGTCGAATTCCGCCTGTTTTTCCGGATGTTTTTCCGCAAAAATACAGACGTACAATTTGGTCATATAGGCCACGGTCAGGCCGCCGGAGAACAGGAACAGCCACTCCGCCAGCCGGTAGCTCCCGCCCTCCACGATGGCCTCGTGAAGCAGCGTTTTGCTGACATATCCGTTCAGAAGCGGCACGCCGCCGATGCCCATGGCCCCCAGAAGGAAGGCGATTTTCAGCAGCGGCTTTTTGCGGCCGAAGCCCCGGATCTCGTTGAGGTCCAGCTTGTGCAGATTCATATACACCACGCCGGCGCACTCGAACAGCACAAGCTTGAACAGGCTGTGGTTCATCATGTGCAGCAGCGCGCCCCGGGCCGCCAGGGCGTTTTCCTCACCCAGGATGCCCATCATGCCCACGCCCACCAGCACGAAGCCGATCTGGGACATGGACGAGCAGGCCAGGGTGCGCTTGAGGTCGATGCTGAAGGTCGCCAGCACCGCGCCCAGCACCATGGTCACGGTGCCCAGGGTCAGGATCAGGGTCCCCCAGGCGGGATCATGGCGGAAGATATTGCAGCTGATGGCCAGGATCCCCCAGACGCCGGACTTGGTCAGCACGCCCGAGAGCAGCGCCGACGCCGGGGCCGGGGCCACGGGATGGGCCTTGGGCAGCCAGATGTGCAGGGGGAACATGCCCGCCTTGGCCCCGAAGCCGAAGAGGATGCAGCCGCCGGCGATCCACAGGGCCGTTTTGTCCGGACAGGCCAGGGCCAGATCATACAGACGGGCGACCTCGGTGGTGCCCAGGCGGTTCTGGAGCAGGAACAGGCCCATCAGCGCCACCAGGCCGCCGATGACCGCCACCGCCAGATAGGTGTTGGCGGCCCGGATCGCCCCGGGGGTCTCCTCCTGGATGACCCAGGTATAGGAGGTGAAGGACATGACCTCGAAGAATATGAAAGCCGTGAACAGATCTGCGGCCAGGAACACGCCCATGGTGGCGCCAAGGGTCATGAGATTAAAGAAATAGTAGCGGCCGCGGTGATGATAGCGGGCAAAATACTCGTCGGACAGAAGCATGGTCATAAACCACATCAGGGCGACGATCACAATGTAGACCTTGCGGAAGCCGTCGAGCTCCACGCTCAGGCCCAGCGAGCAGATCCCCGGCAGGGACTCGGCGCGCATCGGCCCGAGCGCCAGGACGAGCGACAGCGCCAGCTCCAGGCCGGTCGCGGCCACGCCGCACAGGCTGCGCAGCGCCGCCGAGCGTCTGCCCAAGAGATAGCACACAAACCCCAGGGCCATGGGGCAGAAAATCAAAAGAAGCAGCATTGTATCCTCCTCATCCCAGGCCGGCGATGGCCTGCGCCGCCCGGATGACGGGCGAGGCAAACACGCCTGTCAGCACGATCGCGGCGGCCAGGATGACCATGGGCACGGTCATCCGCCAGGAAGCCTCGCGCACGCCGGAATTGTCCAGCGTTCCGCCGCCCACGGGGAACCATGCCCTGGCCACGGTGGTCAGCATGTACACCGCCGTCAGCAGTGCAGCCGCCAGCAGTATCCCCGCGCCCGCATAGGCCAGGGGTGTGCCGCTGTCCGCGGCCGCGGTCAGAAGGCTCCACTTGCTCACAAAGCCGGACAGGGGCGGGATGCCCACCAGGGCCAGCGCGGAGACGGTGAAGCACACAAAGGTGACGGGCATGCGTCTGCCCAGCCCGTCGAGCTCGGAAATATACTCCCTGCCCGTCTGGTGCAGCACCGCGCCGCAGCAGAAGAAGGCCAGGATCTTGATTTCGGCGTGGAAGGCCATATGCAGCAGGCCGGCCGACAGCCCTGCCGGGGTCATCAGCACCGCGCCGAAAATGATATACGACAGATTTGCCACCGTGGACCAGGCCAGGCGGCGCTTCCAGTGGGTCTCTTTCACCGCCCGGGACGCGCCGTAGAAGATCGTGGCGATGGCGGCGCACAGGGCGACGGTCTGGGCCCAGGTGCCGATGAGCAGGCGGGTCCCGTAGGCGAACCAGGTCAGCCGGATGATGGCGAACACACCGGATTTGACCACGGCCACCGCGTGCAGCAGGGCTGTGACCGGCGTGGGCGCCGCCGAGGCGATGGGCAGCCAGCGGCACGACGGCAGCATGGCCGCCTTGACGCCGAAGCCGAAGAAGCCCAGAGTATAGAAAATCAGGGTGAACTGGGGCCGGGCATAGGGATAGGTGTGCAGCACGCCGCCGAGAACGAAGTCGGCCGTCTCGCCGTTGGAAATCAGGAAGATCATTGCGGCGAAAGCGAATGCAGCCCCGCCCAGGGAATAGGCAAAGTACGTCCTGGCGGCCCGAACGGCCTCCTTTGTGTTGGGATGCAGCACCAGGGGCGCCGTGGACAGAGTCAGGAGCTCATAGAAGCAGTACATGGTGAAGAGGTTGCCCGCCATGGCCACGCCCAGCGTCACGCCGAAGGCCATGGTAAAGAAGGCGAAAAACGGCGTTTTGCGGGGGTCCTCCTTCATGTACTCGAAGGCATAAAGGGTGGTCAGCGGCCAGAGGGTCGCGATAATCCCGGCGAAGAAACGGCCCAGCCGGTCGAAGCGCAGCACCAGCGTCAGCACGTCGGTGAAGCTCAGCAGGGCGAAGCGTTCCTCCGGCGCCGTAAGGATCAGCGCCCAGGTGATGGCCGAGGTCAGCAGCATCACCGCGGAGGTATAGATCCGCCCGCTCCGCTCTCCTTTTCCGACGATCAGGCTCTGGCACGCGCCCGCGAGGATCGGCAGGCCGATCGCCGCAAGCATTAGGATCTGATTCATACCGTCCTCCGATTACCCGAACAGGGACTGCGCCATGGCGGTGAAGGGCCCGGCCAGGGCGCCCGAGAACACACCCAGCAGGATCGTCAGCGCCGCCAGGATCACGATGGGCAGCCACATGACGGGTCCGCCCTCGTCGTTGCGCTCGGGGATGACGGCGTCCTTGCCGGGGAAAAAGCCGCGGATGGTGATGGGCAGCAGGTAGCCCGCCGTCAGCAGGGCCGAAATCAGCAGGATCACCGGCGCCAGCCAGTTGAACACGTGCATCTCCGACTCCAGAGCCCCCGCGGCCAGGTACCACTTGCTCACGAAGCCCGAGGCGGGCGGGATGCCCACCAGGGCCAGGGACGCCAGGGTGAAGGACCAGAGGGTGACGGGCATGGAGCGCCCGTAGGCCAGGAAGTCGTCGACGTTGTGCTTGCCCGTATTGAAGATGAACGAGCCTGCCACCAGGAACAGGCAGATCTTGATGACGGCGTGGAACAGCAGATGCAGCAGTCCGCCGTAGGCCGCCTCCGGGGTCAGGAAGAACAGACCCACCAGAATATAGGAGATCTGACTGATGGAGGAATAGGCCAGGCGCTTTTTGAACTGCTGCTCCCGGAAGGCCATCATGGAGCCCATGAGCACCGTCAGAAGGGCCAGGGACAGCCAGGCGGTCTGCACCCAGGTGCCGCGGACGAAATCCGCGCCCACGCTGAAAAACACCACCCGGATGATGGCCAGCACGCCGGCCTTGGCAATGATGCCCGAGAGCACCGCCGAGGCCGGGGCCGGGGCGGCGGGATGGGCGTCGGGCAGCCAGCCGTGCAGGGGGTACATGCCCGCCTTGGCGCCGAAGCCCACCACGCCCAGGAAGATCACGACGCGCAGCAGGGTCTCGTGCCCCGCCGCCCGCTGCGCCGTCAGGCTGCCGCCGGGGACGAAGTCCAGGGTGCCGGCATAGCGGGACAGGAAGAAGATGGCGCACAGGGCCAGGAAGGCGCCGGCGATGGAATAGAACAGATATTTGAGCGCCGCCCGCACCGCCGCAGGGGTCCGGTCATGGAGCACCAGCGGCATGGACAGGAGGGTGATCATCTCAAAGAACAGATACATGGTGATGAGGTTCGCCGAAAGGTCCATGCCCATCAGCGCGCCCAGGCTCAGCAGATAGAAGCTGTAGAAGCTGCCCCGCCGCTCGCTGTGGCTCATGTAGCGCAGGGCATAGATCCCCGAAAACAGGAAGCCAAAGGCCGCGATGACCATGAACACCCGCGAGACCGCATCCATGCGCAGCCGCGCCGTCAGGGCGGGCGTCATGGAGAACAGAGCCAGCTCCGCTCCCCTGCGGGGCAGCAGAGCGCACACCGCGATCGCCTCCGCGGCCAGGGCCACGACGAAAAGCGTCCCCTTGGCGCGTTCAGTGGGCAGCGCAAGCATCAAAAGGGCGCACAGGGCCGGGAAAAAGATCACGAATAACAGGAGAAATTGTTCCATAGCAGTCACCTTCGTTGCTCAGAACATGGCAAGCCCACGTTCCAGAATGTCGATCAGGGGGGAAGCCGCCACGCCGGCGGCAAAGTTGAACACGGCGAACAGGATCGCCGCCGCGGCATAGGAGCGCTGTTTCCGCACCGGCATGACGCCCGCGGGCGTCCCGGAAGGATGGCCGTAAATCCGCAGCACGGTGCGGGCGAAGTACAGGGTGTTGAGCACCGTGCTCAGCGCCAGGATGATCAGGGTGGGAACCATCTTGATATTGGCCCGGAAGGCCGAAAGGGCGAACAGGTATTTGGAGATGAAGCCCATGGTCAGCGGCAGGCCGATCATGCTGAAGGCCCCCGCCGTGAAGGCGGCGCCGGCCAGATGGTTGGACCAGGCCGCGCCCTGCAGGTCGGCAAAGCGCTTCTTCCCTCCGGCCACGTCGCACAGCCGGGCGGCCGCCAGGAACAGCGGCGGCTTCGTCACGGCGTGGGTCAGGATATGGAACAGCGCCGCCAGAATGCCCGCTTCGGGCGAGATGCCGATGCCCAGGTAGATATAGCCGATCTGGGCGGCGGAGGAATAGGCGATCATGCGGAAGATATCGTTTTCCCGCATGGCGCTGACCGAGCCCACCACAATACCCATGGCGCCGAAGGCGAACAGGACGTTGTGCACGCCGCTCTCATAGAATACGTTTGTGCCGAATACGTCGAAAATGATCTTGATGAGGAAGAAAATGTAACCCTTGGAGATGAGGCCGGAAAGGATGCCCGAAGAGCTGGGCGTCGCATAGCCGTAGGTATCCGGCATCCAGAAATGGAAGGGAAACAGGCCGCTCTTGACGGCAATGCCCACGGTGATCAGGCAGATGGCCGCCGTGATGGGCAGGGTGTACCGGCCGTTCGCCCAGAGTTCGGAAACGCTCAGACGCAGATCCGGCATCAGCAGATGGCCCGTGACGTTGTACAGCAGCACCACGCCCAGCAGAAACAGGCCCGAGCCCAGCAGGGAAAAGATCAGGTACCGCACCGAGGCCAGGGTCGTCCTGCCCCACTGACGGATCATTAAAAGGCCGCAGGAGGACAGGGTGCAGATCTCGATGAAAACGTAGCCGGTGAAGATGTCGTTGGTATAGACCAGCACGAGCAGGGCAGAAAGCACCAGATCCGCCATGACGTAGTAGAGGTTGCTTTTCGCCGGTTCCAGATCCTCGGCCAGGTGCTTGCGTCCGCCCAGAAGGCACAGGAACAGCACCGCCGAGAACGCCATGGCGAACAGGGGCTCCAGAAGGCTGATGCGCAGCTCGTTGCCCCAGGGATGGGGGTAGTGGCCCATCAGATAGGTCACCGCCTGATCCGTCCGCAGGATATGGGCAAACAACATGCCCGAGGTGATGCTGACCGCCAGGCTCAGCACAAGGCTCAGCCTCCGCGCCGCCCTGCCGGGCAGGACGCAGGAAATCACCGCGCTCATCAGGCAGAGCACGACCGAAAACAGGGGGAAATTCACGCTGAAGTTCATTCGTGCTCCTCCTGTTCCCGCAGGGCCTGCATATAGATCTCATCCAGGTTCAGGGTGTGGTAGCGCTGATAAAGCCGGATGGTCAGCGCCAGCATCACCGCCGTGACCGACACGGATACCACGATGCCCGTGAGCACCAGGCCGGCGGGGATGGGATTGACGTAGGCCGAATAGGTCGCGGCGCCCTCCGAAACGATCGGGGCAAGCCTGCCCCGGATATAGCCGATGGAGGTCAGGAACAGAAACACCGCCGTGTCCATGATGTTCAGGCCGATGATCTTCTTGATGAGATTCCGATTCAGAAGCAGGGTCGAAAACCCGATGGCGAAGAGGATCACCGCCGCGCACTGGATCCGGTTGTTCCAAAGACTTTGCAGCATCAGATCCGCCCCCTTTGAAACAGGGAATAGAACCCGTACATGGTGCAGGCCACCACGATGCCCACCGCGATGTTCAGCGGCAGGATGAGGCCGGCGGAGAAAATGGCGCCGGGGGTGCCGGTACGGAAGATCGTCTCCAGATGGTTGGCGCCGCAGTAGAAGGAATAGCACTTCGCGGCGCTGTAGAAGCACAGGGCGCAGGCCACCACGATGCGGTATATCCGGAGGTTCAGTACCTTTTCCAGCTTTTCAAAGCCGAAGGCAATGGCGTAGAGGATCAGCGCGCCGCCGATGACCGCGCCGCCGGAAAAGCCGCCGCCCGGCCCCAGATGGCCGTTGAAGATCACATAGATCCCATAGAGGATCGCCGCGGGTACGATGACGCGGGCGGTGGCGCGCAGGATGGGGTCCGCCCGGGTGATATCGGCCAGGGCCCGGGGCTCCGGCCGCTCCTTCGCGCTCAGCAGCAGGACCAGCACCGCCGCCACAGCAGTGAACAGGACGTGCGATTCGCCCAGGGTGTCGAACGCGCGGTAATCCAGGATCATGCCCGCCACGGCGTTGACCGCGCCGGTCTCGGACAGGCCGTGCTCCAGATAGCGCCTGGTGACCTCGTTGATGGTGGGTACGCTGTCGCTGCCGAAGGCGGGCAGGGCGGCCACCGTCAAAAGCAGAAAGACGATGATGACCGTACACAGCAGGGCAGCCAGCACGGGATACAGGCGCTGGTAGGCCCGCAGCTCCTTCTGCTCGATCTCCGGGAGCAGCTCCCGCTCCCAGGCTCTGTCGGTATAGGCCTCAGGCTTCTGCGCCCGGGGCAGGCGGAAGGACATGTCGGTGAAGTTGAACGCCCCCGCGTCCCACTGCGAGAGCCAGTCGCGCAGGTTATTCGGTTTTTTCATGCTTCGCCGCCTCCCGGATATCACGGATTTTTTTCAGGGTGAGGAACAGCAGCACGCTGGAGATCCCCGCCCCCACGGCGGCCTCGGTGACCGCCAGATCCGGGGCCATCAGCAGGGCCCAGACCACGGACATGATGAGGCTGTAGGCCATGAAAATGACGAGGGAAACCAGCAGGTTGCGGCTCAGGCAGGTGCAGACGCCGCAGATGACCAGCAATCCCAGCAGGATCACCTCAAGATATTCCATCGGCATCATGCTCCGCCCCTCCTTCCATTTCCATATGCTGCCCGAGATCGGCGTCGGTGGAGATCTCCAGCCGCCCCACCAGATGGGAGGCGATGGGGCTGCCCACCCAGAGGATCAGGGGGATGCACAGCAGCTTCGGGATGTATTCCATGCTGCCGGCGGCGACGATCAGTCCCGCCGAGACAAATAAAACGCCCAGGGTGTCGATGATGGCGGCACAGTGCATCCGGTTCATGACGAAGCGGAACTTGAACACGCCCAGGATGGCGAAGAAAATGCACCCGATGCCAACGCCGATGAGCGCCGCGCTGAGTATGAAGCGGACCGTCTCACACATCGTCGTCCACCTCCTGTTTCTTCGCCGCGATGCAGACCTTGGCCAGCACCACCACCGCCAGAAAGCTGATGAGGGCATAGAGGATGCACACGTCCAGCAGCCAGCTCTGCCGCAGCCAAACCGAAAGGATCGCCAGGGTCAGGGAGACGATGGTGCCGATCATATTGATGCCCATGATGCGGTCGGCCACGCGGGGTCCGCGGATGGCGCGCAGCAGGGCAAAGAACAGGCCCGCCGCCAGGCACAGGGCCGCCGCGGCGAACAGATAATCATAAGCGTTCATATCACGCCTCCAGTCGGGAGATCCAGCGCTCAAATACGCTGTCCGGAGAGGTATCGAGCATACTGCGCTTGAGGCAGTGCACCGTCAGCCGGTCGCCGTCCATGCGCACGGTGATGGTACCCGGCGTCAGGGTGATGGAGTTGGCCAGCATGAATCGGCCGAACCGGGTCTTGAGGGAGGTGGTGAAGCGCACCAGGGTGGGCTCGATGGCGCGGTGCTCGTTGACGATGAAGCCCAGCACCGCCCAGTTGGCCTTGAGGATCTCCCAGAGCAGGACGAACACATAGAGCATGAACAGGGGGATCTTTTTCACGATCCGCCATTCCCGCCGGGGCGTATAGCCGAACAGCACATACGCCAGCGCGCCGACGGCCGCCACTACGGCCAGTCCCAGCAGCGCGACCTCCCAGGTCAAACGGCCGT
The DNA here is from genome assembly GCA_015068455.1 of Oscillospiraceae bacterium. Classification (GTDB taxonomy): domain Bacteria; phylum Bacillota; class Clostridia; order Oscillospirales; family Oscillospiraceae; genus SVMC01. The sequence goes on from SVKO01000001.1 coordinate 64,375, forward strand.
TCAGGATCAGCCAAAAAAAATACAGCAGAAGATACATAGGGCACAGTCTCCTTTATTGCCTATCCAATGAATTATAGCACAACTGTCGCATCATTTCAGCATATTTTTTCATTCCATACAGAAAAAAAAGCGCCGCAAACGCGGCGCTTTTTGGTATCTTTTGCGGCGGGCGATCCGGCGCTCACGGCTCCTTTTTGCGCAGCGAGCGCTTGTTGCCGTACTCGTCGACAATGTAGGTGTTGTCCAGCTGGGCGGTCAGATTCCGGCGGAAGGCGGCGATGTACTCCCGGCGGAGCTGATCGCGCTCCACGATCTCCTCCGGGCTCAGGCCCCCGGCCTTGGCCTTGGCGGCCAGCTCGTTGATCCTCTTGATGGTTTTTTCCATGGCGCATCCCTCGCTTTGGGTGTTCATTCCATATACGCGCCGGGCCTCCCGGCTCCCTCCGGGCGGGAGCCGCGGGCCCTGCGGCTGCTTGGGCTTATTCTATCCGGCGGCGGCAGAATTGTCAATCCCGGCTTGCTTCGATGGATCAGATTGGGTATAATAGAGAAAATCTTACTGATGGGAGGGACGGTTATGGTCATCGGCGTCATCGGCGGCGGCGCCTCGGGCATGATGGCGGCGCTGCACGCCTGCCGGGGCGCGCGGGTGATTCTCTATGAGCGCCAGGCCAGGCTGGGCCGCAAGCTCATGGCCACCGGCAACGGCCGGTGCAACCTCTCCAACCGCGCCGCGGCAAGCGAACACTACCACGGCGGCGATCCCGGCTTCGTCGGCCCCGCCCTGGCGCGCTTCGGCGTGGACGAGACCCTGGCCTTCTTCCGCGGTCTGGGCCTGGTCACTGTACAGGAGCCCGACGGGCGGATCTATCCCTTCTCCGACCAGGCCAACAGCGTGTCCGACGTGCTCCGTCTGGCCCTGGAGCAAAGCGCCGTGGAACTGCGCCTGGGCTGCGAGATCCGCGAACTCCGGTGGGAAAAATCCGGCTTCACCGTCCGCTATGACGGCGGCGCGGACCGGCTCGACCGGGTGATCGTGGCCGCCGGCGGTCTGGCCGGCGGCAAGCTCGGCGGCACCGGCGCGGGCTACGACCTGCTCAAATCCCTGGGCCACCGCTGCACGAAGCTCTACCCCGCCCTGGTGCAGCTGCGCACGGACAACACCTGGGTGCGGTCCTGCAAGGGCGTCCGCGCCCGGGCAAAGGTCACCCTGCTGCGGGGCGACGCCGTTCTGGCCGTCCAGACCGGCGAGGTGCAGTTCACCGATTTCGGCATCAGCGGCCCCTGCGTCTTCGACCTGTCCCGGGCCTGCGCCGGGCAAAACGGCCTGACCGCAATGCTGGATCTGTGCCCCTGCCTCGGCGGGGAAGCAATCAAAGAACACCTGCGGTCGCGCTGCGTCCGCTTCCCCGGGCTTCCGCTGGAGGACCTTCTCACCGGTCTTCTGCACAACCGTCTGGGCCGCACCGTCCTGCGGGAGCGGGGCTTCACGCTGACGCAGTCCTGCGGCAGCCTTACAGAAAAGGATTACGGGCGCATCGCCGCTGGGATCAAGCAGTTCCGCCTGCCGGTGCTGGGGGCCATGGATCTGAGCCAGGCCCAGGTCACCGCCGGCGGCATCGCGACCTCGGAGTTTGACCCGAACACGCTGGAAAGCCGTCTGGCGCCCGGCCTCTACGCCACCGGCGAGGTGCTGGACGTCGACGGCGACTGCGGCGGGTTCAACCTGCAGTGGGCCTGGGCATCCGGCGCGCTGGCGGGCGAAAGCGCCTGCGGGGAGGCAGAATCATGATCCGCATTCGAGATATCGTCCTCACCCCGGAGCAGGATGAGAGCCAGCTGCTGTATCTGGCCGCCACGGCCCTGGGCATCCCGGCAAACCGGATCGCCTCCATGCAGATCCGCAAAAAATCCATCGACGCCCGCAAAAAGCCGGACATCCGCATCCTCTACACCCTGGACGTGACCCTGCATTCCGGCGAGCGCCAGGTGCTGCGCCGCTGCCGGAAGGCAGAGCCCGTGAACGAGCGGTACTACAAGCCGCCGAAGGCCGCCGGGATCCCGGAAACCCGCCCCGTCGTGGTGGGCTTCGGCCCGGCGGGCATGTTCGCCGCCCTGGTGCTGGCCGAGGCTGGCCTGCGCCCCATCGTGCTGGAGCGGGGCGACGACGCCGTCACCCGCCGGGAGAAGGTGGAGGCCTTCTGGACCGCCGGGCAGCTCGATCCCGAGAGCAACGTCCAGTTCGGCGAGGGCGGCGCGGGCACCTTCTCCGACGGCAAGCTGAACACCGGCATCCGGGACGAGCGCATCGCCTGGGTCCTGCGCCAGATGGTCAAATTCGGCGCGCCGGAGGAGATCCTGTATGACGCCAAGCCCCACGTGGGCACCGATTACCTTGTCACTGTGGTGCAGAACCTGCGCAAACGCATTGAAAAGAAGGGCGGCGAGGTGCGGCTACGTCATCAGCTTACCGGGCTGATCTGTGCCGACGGCACGCTCCGCGCCGTCGAGGTGCACACCCCCGGCGGAAACGGGCGCATCGACTGCGAGGCTCTGCTCCTGGCCCCCGGCCACAGCGCCCGGGACACCTTCGCCATGCTCCTGGATACGGGCGTGGCCCTGGAACCCAAGCCCTTCGCCATGGGTGTGCGCATCGAGCACGCGCAGAACGCCGTGGATCAAGCCCAGTACGGGCGCGCGCGTGCCAATCTGCCCGCTGCATCGTATAAATTATCCTGTCATCTGCCCGGCGGCACCGGCGTCTATACCTTCTGCATGTGCCCCGGCGGCCAGGTGGTCGCCGCCGCCTCGGAGGAAGGCGGCGTGGTGACCAACGGCATGAGCCTCCACGCCCGGGACGGCGAGAACGCCAACAGCGCCCTGCTGGTCTCCCTGCCGGTCCGGGACTTCCCCGATCCATCCCCCCTGGGCGGCATTCGCTGGCAGCGGGAGATCGAGCGCCGGTGCTTTGAAGCCGGGGGCAATCATTACCATGCGCCTGCCCAGACTGTGGGCGATTTTCTCGCCGGCAGACCCACGGCGCGATTCGGCAAAGTTACCCCGAGTTACCGCCCCGGCGTGACCCTCTGCGATCTGCACGCCGTCCTGCCGGAGCGCATTACGGACGCGCTTGCCGAGGCCCTGCCCCTCCTGGGCTCGCAGATGCCCGGCTTCGACGATCCCGACGCCGTGCTCACCGCCCCGGAGACCCGCAGCTCCAGCCCCGTGCGCATCGTGCGGGGCGACGACCGCCAGAGTCCCCTGCGGGGCCTGTACCCCTGCGGCGAGGGCGCCGGCTATGCCGGCGGCATCATCTCCGCCGCCGTGGACGGAATGCGCAGCGCGGAGGCCCTGATCGAACAGCTGAACCATACGACGAGGTGAAAACCATGGAAGAATTCTACTATCCCTCCAGGGGCGAGGGTCAGATCCGCGCCTGCCGCTGGGTCCCCGAGGGTCCCATCCGCGCGGTGGTGCAGATCGTCCACGGCCTGGCGGAATCCGTCGAGCGCTATGCGCCCTTTGCCGAATTTCTGAACGAACGCGGCCTGGCGGTCGTCGGCGAGGATCACATGGGCCACGGCAAATCCGTCGGCGACAAGGGCGCCCGGGGCTATTTCGCCGGCGGCTGGGAGACGGCGGTGGCCGACACCCATACCCTCTTTGAGAACACCCGGGAAGAATTCCCCAGGACGCCTTACTATCTGATCGGCCACTCCATGGGCTCGTTCATGGTCCGGACCTTCCTGTTCCGCTATCCCAACAGCGGGATCCGCGGGGCCGTCGCCCTGGGTACCGCCTGGCAGAACCGGGCGATGCTGGAGGCGGGCAAGGCGCTGACGGAGACCCTGGTGCGGATCCAGGGCGAGAAGGCCGTCAGCGAAAAGATCCAGTCTCTGCTCCTCGACGCCTACAGTAAGTATTTCACCCCGGAAGGCGCCGCGCCCCTGAGCGGCGATCCCGAGGACCCGCTGGACGGTTTCCCGCTGACCAACGGTCTTGCCCGGGACATGATCGACGGCCTGCGCATGATCCAGAGCAGCCGCAACCTTGACAAAATGATCAAGACCCTGCCGGTGCTCTTCGCCTCCGGCCAGGACGACCCCGTGGGCAATATGGGCGAGGGCGTCCGCCAGACCATGGAAGCCTTTGAAAAGGCCGGCATGCTCAACCTTACGCTGCGGCTTTATCCGGGTATGGGCCATGAGATCCTCTTTGAGGAGGGCCGCGAGACCGTGCAGAAGGACATCCTGGCCTGGATGCTGGAGCAGCTTTACTGATTTTCGGCCGATTTTCCAACAAAAAATCCCGGCGCACAGCTCTGCGCCGGGATTCTTGGATTTTTAGCCATTTTTTGGATTTTATTGAATTTCTCTCCCGAAAAATTGGAGATTCCCGGGTTTTTCTGGGAAATGCCGTTTTAATCGTTTATTGTGCATTTTTTCTGATCGACCACAATATATTCTGTTATTTGGCGTTGTTTACAGTAATTGTGCCCAAAATATTGGGTTATTCTATTCTTTTCGGGCATACGTAAAATTTTTCTTGACATTTTCCGATTTTTTGTTATAATTTCATTACAATTAGTAACAAATTGATGTCAGGAGGTGTCAAGATGAACATACGAAAATTTTCAGCCCTCATTCTGACGCTCTGCCTCTTGCTCACGGCCGTTCCACTGATCGCACAGGCCGACTATAAAGCGATGAAAAGCAGCGAACCGCTGATTCAATTCATTAAACAGTGTGAGGGTTTCGAGTCGAAAAAATATTGGGACTTCGGCCACTATTCCATCGGCTACGGCAGCACCTGCGGTGAAAGCGAATATCCCAACGGCATCACCGAGGCGGAGGCTGACGCCCTGCTCCGCCGCTTCCTTGGACAGGCGGAGGACGAGGTCAACCGCTTCTGCCGTGTCAACGGCGTCCAGCCCAAGCAGAGTCAGTTCGACTGCATGGTCTCTCTGACCTACTGCCTCGGCGGCTGCTGGATGGACAGCGGCTATGATCTGCCCAAGCTCATCATCCGGGCCTGCAAGGGCCAGTGCTCCGAGCTGGAGCTGCTCAATACCATGGGCGACTGGATCAACGTCGGCGGAGAGCCCTGGGAGGGCACGATGAATCGCCGCATGCGCGATACCTACATGTTCTTCTATGGGAAGTACGACAGAACCTACATAGAAAATGACGTCCCTTACGGCGCGATCTGGCTCGACGCCAACGGCGGCACGATGGCCTACCGCCGGGTTTACACCTTCCGCGGCAAGCCCTTCAGCGCCTTCAAGCCCCTGCCCACCCCCACGCGCAGCGGCTACCGCTTCGCGGGCTGGTACGACGAATCGGGCAACCGCATCACCGACAGCACCATCTGCACCCGCTCCCTGACCAGGGCCAAGGCCCGATGGGAACAGGGGGCCGCTGTCCCGCCGCGGACGCCGGATCTGTTCACCGACGTCTACAAATCCGACTGGTTCTTCTCCGACGTGAAAACCGCCACGGACGAGGGCATCTTCGCCGGCTACAGTGACGGCAGCTTCCGCCCCAACGCCCAGATGTCCCGCGCGATGTTTGCACAGGTGCTCTATCGCCTGGAGGGGGAGCCCTGGGGGGAAGGGGATATCCCCTTCATGGACGTTGCGCCGAACGCATGGTACTATGACGCCGTATGCTGGGCTTATGCCTCCGGAATCGTCAACGGCGTCACGGAGCTCGAGTTCCAGCCGAACGCGCCCATCACCCGGGAACAGATGGCCACCATGCTCTACAACTACAGCGATTTGCGCGGCGCGGCGGATTCCTCGCTCTTCGGCTCGCTGGACAGCTTTACCGACGCCGCGGTCGTCTCAGACTATGCTCACGATCCGATGCAGTGGGCGGTGGGCACCAACCTCATCAAGGGCACCGGCGGCCAGCAGCTCTCACCGAAGGCCGTCGCCACCCGCGCCCAGGCCGCCACGATCCTGGTGCGTCTGAGCAGCCTCGTGCGCAAAGGCGTCGCCTGACCGTTTTATGGGACAGTAAAATCGTTATTCTTGCATTAGGACAGCGATGTTCATGTGCAGGGCTTCGGCCTTCGCCGAGGCCTTGCACATTTCTTTGCAGGAGGCGCGCCATGAGCTTTCTCTTTATCCGCGGTCATGTGGAGGTTTTTGACGAAAACGGCAAATTCCTGTTTTCCGCCGACACCCGGCGGGAGGCAATGCAGGAGGCAATGGAATATGAACTATAAGCTGACCCTGGCTTACGACGGCACCCGCTACCGGGGCTGGCAGCGCCTGCCCGGCGATAAACAGAGCATCCAGGGCAGGATCGAAGCCGTGCTCAGCCGTATGGAGGGCACGAGCGTGCAGATCCATGGCAGCGGCCGCACCGACGCCGGCGTCCATGCCCTGGGGCAGGTGGCCTCGGTGCAGCTCTCCGGCGACCGAAGCCCCCGGGAAATTTTGGATTATGTCAACCGGCATTTGCCGAACGATATCGGTCTTTTGTCCGTGGAGCCCGCCGAACCGCGCTTCCACGCCCGCCTGACCCCCAGCCGGAAAACCTACCGTTACCGCATCTGGGCCTCGGACGCGCCCTGCATCTTCGAGCGCCGGTTCTGCTATTGCCCGGAGCGCATTCCCGACGCCGACGCCATGTCGGCGGCGGCCGGCGCATTCCCCGGGACCCACGATTTTGCCGCCTTCCATACGGGCCGGACAAACAAATCCACCGTCCGCACGATCGACCGCGCGCAGGTGGCGCGGGTCGGACCGGAGCTGCACTTCACCGTCACCGGCGACGGCTTTCTTTACAACATGGTCCGCATCATGGCCGGCACCCTTCTGGAGATCGGCTGGGGAGAGCGCCCGGCGGACGACATCCCCCGGCTGCTCTCCGGCGCGGCGCGCGCCGAGGCGGGCTTCACCGCGCCGCCCCAGGGGCTGTGTCTGATGGAGGTAACCTATCTGTGAACATTCAGATCTTCGGCACGTCCAAGTGCTTCGACACAAAAAAGGCCGAACGCTTCTTCAAGGAGCGCCGGATCCCCTTCCAGCGCATCGACCTGAACCGCTACGGATTCTCCGGCGGCGAGTTCGACAGCGTCCTGCGGGCGGTGGGCGGCGTCGACCGGCTCATCAACTGGGACAGCCGTTCTCCTGCCCTGGATCTGCTGCGCCATACCGACGACGTCCGGACCAAGGAAGACTATGTATTTGACGACCCCCGGCTCGTAAAGACCCCGGTGGTGCGAAACGGAAAACGGGCCACGGCGGGCTACTGCCCGGAGATCTGGGCCCAATGGTGTGAGGAGGATAAAAAATGAACCCTGCGGAATTTTTGCGGCTGAAGTCCGACCTGAAAACCTTTGAAACCGACCATCCGAAGTTCCCCGCCTTCGTGCGCTACTGTGCCGACCGCGGTCTGCGCGAGGGCACGGTGGTGGAGATCGTTCTGCGCCAGCCGGACGGCGCCGCCACGAAGGCCAACATGCGCCTGAACGAGCACGACGTCAAGACCCTGAAGCGTCTGCGTCAGATCCTCTATCCGGAAGACTGAAAAACACGGCGTTCCGAACCGGAACGCCGTGTTTTTGATTTTGCCGTATCACAGCTTGTCATAGGCCTTTTGCAAAAACCGCTCCTCGTTGACAAGGAAGCGCTCATGCACCGCGGAGCCGATCTGTCCGGCTTCATCGAAGGCCTCGATCTCAAAGGTCAGCTTCTTGCCGTCCACCGCGGTCAGCTTTGCCACCGCCCGGACATCCATGCCCACAGGGGTGGCGGCGATGTGCTTCAGATCCAGGGCGGTGCCCACGGAGGTCTGCCCCTCCGGCAGCGCCCCCTCCAGGCAGGCGCAGGCAGCGCCCTCCATCAATGCCGCCATGCATGGCGTGGCGTACACCCGCAGGCTGCCGGAGCCCACCTCCAGGGCGGTATCGGCCAGCTCCACGCTCGTTTCCGCGCGGCCCTCCAATCCGGGATGCAGTTCCATATTCATCGCTCCTTCCGTCGTTTTCTCCATGATACGAAACCCGGCCGGACTTGTCAAGCCGGCGCCGAGGCGCTATAATACCAAAAGCGAAGGAGGCGATCTCATGCGAAGGAAACGGACGGCCCAGCTTGCCCTGGCCGCGGTGCTGTGCGCGCTGGCTGTGACGGTCATGATGCTGGGCGGGCTGATCCCCGCGGCCACCTTCTGCTGCCCCATGCTGGCGGGCTTTCTGACGATCCCGATCCTGTGCGAATGCGGCGCGGGCATGGCCCTGTGCGCCTGGGCGGCGATCTCGATCCTGTCGTGCCTGCTGGGGCCGGACAAAGAGGCCGCCGCGATCTACCTCTTTCTCGGCTGGTATCCGGTGCTGCGGCCGAAGCTGGAGAAGCTCCGTCAGCCGCTCCGGTTTTTGCTGAAGCTGCTGATTTTCAACTGCGCCGTGTTCGCCGTGTACAGCCTGCTGCTGTTCGTGCTGGGCCTGGAGAGCCTGCGCGCGGAATTCTCTGACATGGGAAAAATCATGCTGCTCGTGACGCTCGTGCTGGGCAACGGCATCTTTATCCTGTTCGATTTCGTTCTGCCCCGGCTGGAGCTGCTCTACCGCTGTCGCTTCCGCCCGCATCTCTGGCGTTAAGCCGGCCATAGGAGTCTTTGATGAAACTGTCCTCATTTGCATATTTCGCGCGCTTCGGCCTGAAAACCATTCTTTTCCGAAAAACCGACCCCATCCTCGGCACGGTGATCGTGACGGACCGGTGCAACCTGCACTGCAGGCACTGCTCGGTCAACAACATCACCTCCGTCATCCACCCCTACAAGCAGATCCGCGCAGAGATGGAGACGCTCTATGCCATGGGCGTGCGCATCCTGTTCTTCTGCGGCGGCGAGACCTTCCTCTGGGCAGACGCCGGCCGCACCCTGCGGGATCTGGTGATCGAGGCGAAGGCCATGGGCTTTCTGATCGTCAACGTCGTCACCAACGGCACCTTCCCCCTGGAGCTGCCGGAGGCGGATCTGATCCTGCTCAGTCTGGACGGAGACCGGGAGCGGCACAACGCCGTACGGGGCGACACCTACGACACGATCATGGAGAACGTGGCGCGGGCATCTTCCGACAACATCTGCTTTTACATGGCGATCAATCAGATCAACAAGGACGCGGTGCGTCAGGTCTGCGCCCTGGCCAGGGACACGAAAAACGTGCGGGCCGTCTCCTTCAATTTCCACACGCCCTATCCCGACACCCGGGCCCTGGCCCTGAGCCGGGCGGAAAAGGCGCGGTGCTGCGCCGATATCGCCGACATGATGCGGCAGGGCGCGCCGGTGTTCAACCTGAAAAGCGCCTTCCCCTACCTGATCGACAACTCCTTCCCCACCCCCTGCCGCCAGTGCGTGGTCATGGAGAACGGGAAGCTGTCCACCTGCGGCCGCTGCATCGACGTGCCGGGGCTTTGTGAAGAATGCGGCTACTTTTTCGTGGCCGAGTACACCCTCCTGTTCCGCGGCAATTTCAAGATCCTGCTTGAAATGCTGCGCACCTACCTGAAATATATCTGACCATGAGCATCCTCACCAGCATGACCAGGACCTGGCTGACCCGCTCGGCCCGGCCCTTCACCTTTCTGAACGAATACGACCAGATCCTGCCCTACGCCGACTGCGAAAACCTGGGGCTGTACGTCCACATTCCCTTCTGCGCCTCGATCTGCAATTTCTGCCCCTACTGCAAGGTGCCCTACGATCCCGATCTCTGTAATCGCTACATCGACGCCCTGCTGCGGGAAATCGAACTTGTGGGCGGGCAGTATCCCGGGAAAAAACGGGTCACCAGCCTCTATTTCGGCGGCGGCACCCCGGCCCTGGCGGCAGACCGCCTCGGACAGATCATCGAAGCCCTGCGCGCACACTTTGACATCACCGAGGGCATCGGCGTGGAGCTGCACCCGGACAACGTGACGCCCGCCGTGCTTTCCGTCCTGCGCGGCGCCGGCGTGACCAAGCTCAGCATCGGCGTGCAGTCCTTCGGGGAAAAATACCGCGCCGTCCTCGGCCGGTCCGACGTGGACCCCGACGCCCTGGCAGACGCCCTGGCCGCGGTGCCCTTCGAGACCGTCAGCATGGATTTCATCTTTGCCCTGCCGGGTCAGACCTTCGAGGATCTGCGCGACGATGTGGAGACCGCTTTTTCCCACGGCGCCAACCATGTGGCGATCTATCCCTTCATCGACTTCACCTTCACCGACAGCCCGGTGCGGGCCATGCCCAAAAAACAAAAACGCGCCCTGCTGGACGCGGTCACCGACCACTGCGCGGCCCGGGGCTATACCCGCAGCTCCATCTGGACCTTCTCCAGCCAGCCGCAGGCGCGCTATTCCTCCATGACCCGGGAGACCTTCCTGGGCTTCGGCTGCTCCGCCACCACCCTGCTGCACGATCAGTTCAAGATCAACACCTTCTCCGTGGAGGAGTACTGCCGGCGCATCGGCGAGCAGCGGCTCCCCACCTGTCTGACCACCCGCTTCACCGCCCGCCAGCGCATGGTATACTACCTGTTCTGGGCGGCCTACAGCACGGAAGTGGACGGCGCCGCCTTCGAGCGGTTCTTCGGCGTGCCGCTGAAAAAAGCCTACGGCGCGGAGCTGCGGCTGGCAAAGCTGCTCGGCTTCATGACGGAGGAAAACGGGCGCCTGCGCATGACGAAAAAGGGCGCCTTTTACTACCATTACTATGAGAATTTCTATACCCTCGCCTACATTGATAAAATGTGGGGAACGCTCCGCACGGAAGCCTTCCCCGAACGCCTGGAATTATAAAAAAGGGCTGCTGCAAGTGGTTTTGCAGCAGCCCGAAGTGTTTATTTCTGCATCAGGCGATAGGCCCGATAGGCCACGATGGCCACGCGGATGTCGCTGAGCAGCATGTTGATCGCCTCCGGATCGTCGCTGCCGCCGTCGATGAGGCCGAGATCCAGGATGGCGCGGACCTCCGGCTTGGCCCAGTCCGGCAGCTCCGCCCAGCTGCGGATGAACCGGTCGCCCAGGGCCGCCAGGACCTGCTCCCGGTTCGGCGCCTGCGCCGGACTGCGGTACACCTCGTTCCCTTCGCTGTCGAAGACCGCATATCCCGGCGGACATGCCTGTACGGCGGCTTCGCGCGTACTGTAGGCGCCGAGCTGACTCCCGGCGTCGTCCCAGCGCTTCCGGACCCGGTACAGCGGCCGGAGCTTCGCCTGAACCGCCCGGCGGAACTTGTCCATGGTATAGTCCATGCCCAGGCCCTTCCAAAGATGCTCCGGATCGCCGTGATTCGATGCGATCCCCTGCTTCGCCCCTTCGGCATGGCTGATGATGGCCGTCATGGGGTCGAGGTCATAGGCGCGGCACAGCTTGGCAAACAGCTCCACCGCCGCGGCCCAGGTGCCGCGGCAGAAATCCTGCGCTGAGGCCGGGTCCGAACAGGTGAACGTGGAGCCGCCGGTGTAGCGGATGCATGCCGGCTCGGTCATCTCCACCCCGACGTGGGTATCGTTGGCGGCGCCGCCGGCATGCCAGCCCCGGTAATTCCAGGGCAGGCACTGATACACAGTGCCGTCAGCCTGCAGCACCGCGTGCACCGCCACCTCGGTCCCCGCACGGTTCCAGCGCCCGGCAAACACCGAAGCGTCGGGCTGGGGCGTGCCCACGCTGTGGAGCATCAGGCCCAGCGGGCCCCGCTCCTGAAATCGGGTATAGCGGCTGTCGGCCTTCGTCAGATTCCGCTGATAGCAGTCGTTTTTTTCGGAGAACCGGGATATGATCTTCATTCCGCCGCCTCCAACTGCTTTTTGAGCTGATGGGCGCCGGTGGAGGCCAGGCCGGAGACGATCCCCACCGCCAGGGCGCTCAGCGGATCGGACACGGGAAACGACGGCACAAGCATCCGTCCCGCCAATCCCAGCAAACCGCCCGCCGCGCCGACGATGCAGGGGATCCACCGGTCAGGGATCGGGGAGAGCTTCACGAGCGCGCCGATCAGGCAGCACACCGCGGTGATGGCGGGCACAGTCAGTTCCATGCTCATCTTTCCCCCTCCAGATCCGCCAGCCGGTGATTGATGACCTTGATCTGCTCCTCCACCACGGGCATGCGCCGGGCGAAGCTGTTGTGCTCGCGGACTTCCCGGGTCAGATCGGCCAGGCGGGCGTCGGTGACCGCCTGGGCCACGTCCAGCTTTGAGCTGACCTCCATGGCGGTGCGCCGGTTGCCGAACCAGGCGGTGACGCATACGCCGATCAGAGTCAGCAGGCCGGAAATGATGCTTACGGCGGCTTCGGTCATGCCCTCGCCGCCTTCCAATTGCGTTTTTTCATTTGATCCCTCCTTGAAAATTGAACCCCTTCACAATCAGGGAGAAATCGCGTTTTCGTTGCCCCAAAAAAGCAAAGCGCATGCATCTGCATGCGCTTTGCATTTCATATTTGACCGCTCAAAGGATATCCAGTGCGTGAAGCTCCCGTTCCATCTGCGCCACGCGGCTGTCCCAGGAGCACTGCCGCCCCAGCTCGATGCGCCGGGCGACGCGCTCGGGCGCGGTGTCGGACAGGGCCTGCCCGCAGGCGGCCAGGAATTCCTCCGGCGTGTCGGCGATATGGATGTCGCCGGCATACTGCAGCACCTGCTCCGGCTGCGCCGTGGAGACGATGGGCTTGCCCGTGGCCAGGTACTCAAAGAACTTGAGCGGGCTGACGTCGCGGCTCAGATCGCTGTTGTCAAACAGGTTCAGGCAAACGTCGCACTGGGCCAGATAGGCCGGCAGCTGCTCGTTTGGCCGCAGACCCAGGAAAATGCAGTTCGGCAGGGCCTCCAGGGCGGACAGATCCACGCCCGCCACCTTCCGGCCGATGAATACGAACCGCCAGTCCGGCCGGGCCTTGGCCGCGTGGGCGACGAAGCCGTATTCGATGCAGCTCTGCAGCGCGCCCACGAAGACGAACACCGGACCGTCTCCCGCCGGGAAATCCGCGGGGGCGGCCTGGGGCTCTGCCGCCTGGACGAACCGCTCGAAGTTCGCCCCGTTGGGAATGAACTTCGCCCGGGGATTGGCCTTCGCCAGCCGGGCGTGCAGGGCCTTGGCCGTGGCGAAAACCATGTCGGCCTTCGCGGCCAGCTCCAGCTCCATGGCGTCCACCACCGCCGGATCCATCAGCCCGCCGTAGGCCGAGTGCCGGTCCACGCAGTCATAGACCAGGCCGCTGCGGTCGATCCGGTCGACGCAGTCCACCGCCGTGGGCGAATAAACCCAAACGAGCGGGGCTTCAAAGCCGTGCTCGCGGCATTTGCGGTTGACATAACGCGCTATCTTTTTCTGATTCAGCCGATTGATCCAGCGGAATTTGTTGAACAGCGGCCAGATCGGCGGCAGGGAAAAAACGGTAAGATTGTCCTTCACCCGCTCCCCGGGCGCCCTCCATGCCCGGATCTTTTCCCGCGCCGCGGGATCCTTCAGCGGCGCCAGATACGTCACCGGGGGGTCGAAGTACAGGATCTCGGCATCCGACAGCCGGCTCATTACCTGCTGTTTCCGGGTCGGAAAGGGATGCCAGGGGGAAGTGGAAAGGCAAACGACTTGTTTCATGTTATTCCTCCAGCGCTTTGCGCGCATATTCAGTGTTCTTCTCCGCCAGTGCGCGCATGCGCCCGATGGTTCGGGGGTCCACGCTGGCGCCGGAAAGGGCCACGTCCAGCATGGAGATCAGGCCCTCGGCGGTGAGGTCTTCAAGGTTGACATAATTCTTCTGGCCGATGTAGTCCAGGAAGCCGCTGACCTTGGGGTCGTACACCACGCCCGCCAGGGGCACCTCCTGCCCCGCGGCGAAGATCAGCGCGTGCAGCCGGACAGACACCACCGCCTCCATCCGGGCGGTCAGGGCCACGACGGTCCCGGCGTCCATATCCGCGCTGATCTGCAGGCACGGCCCGTCCAGCATGGCCGCCAGGGCCGCGCCCACGGGTGCGTCGCGCTTGGGCTCCAGGGCGAACAGCACCGGCGTGCAGCCCTTGGACAGGACGTAATTCGCCGCGGCGGCGAAATCGGCCATATGGGCGTCGAGTCCGTGCCACGGCCGCAGGGCGAACATCACATAGCGCTGCCCGGGCACGATGCCGTAGCGGTACAGAGCCGCGGTCACGGTCTCGGGATCGGGCGCGCGCAGCAGCAGGGCCGGGTCCGCCGTCAGATGGATGTCGCTGCGGGTCACGCCCATGCGGCGCAGCTCGTCGGCGGATTCCTGGTCGCGCAGGGTGATGGTATCGACGCAGCGGTTGATGGTGCGCGCCGCAAGAGCGCGGCTGAAGCGGCCGTTCACCGGGCCGACGCCGCAGCCGTACATCATCACATGCTCGCCCGCGGCATGGGCGCTGGAAATATTGCTCAGATAGTACAGCAGCGAACGGACGCTGGTGGAATTCTGGATCAGGGTGCCGCCGCCGGAAATATAGAGCTTCGTGCGGCGCATGATGCGGCGGTAGCGCGGGACATTGAAGCTGTGGCAGGAGCCGATGCGGAAGGACAGCTGGGTCTCCCTTGGATGGCGGGACAGGGCATAGATCGGAAGATCCGGATCGATCCCGCGCAGCTGGCTGACGATGGAACGCAGGATGGCGTCGTCGCCGGCGTTGCGCTTGCCGTAGGCGCCGCAGATGAGCACGCCGTCGCGCCTGCGGTCCTTGCGTGCGGTACGGCGCAGCACAGAGGCATAGATCTCCTCCTGGTGGCGCAGGGTGGCCTCCAGGGAAAACTGATCCCTTGTCTTTTCAAAGAGCTTCCGGCTGAGCCGCTCGCGCAGCTCCCCGTCGGAGGCCAGCCGCTGCATTCGCTCGGCCAGGGCGTCCACATCCTGGGGCTGGAACAGCAGGCCGTTCACTTCATCGTCGATCAGATACGGAATGCCGCCCACGCGGGAGGCAATGGTGGCGCAGTGCATCCGCGCGCCCTCCGGCAGCGCATAGGGGAAGCCCTCGGATACGGAGGTGAGCATATTCACGTCGATGGCATTGTAGAAGCTGTCGGTGTCGTCCACCCAGCCGGCAAAGCACACCGTGCCCGGCGGGCACAGCTCCTTCGCCAGCGCCTCGATCTCCTGGCGCTGTTCGCCGTCGCCGGCGATGATCAGCCGCACCGTGGGGAACGCCCTGACGGTCTCGGCAAAGGCCCGCACCAATGTGCCCATGTCCTTGACGGGCGAGATGCGCGCGGCAATGCCGAAGATCACGCTCTCCGGCGTATAGCTCAGGCCGAGGGAATCCAGGTACTGCTCCCGGGGCACGATCTGCCGGGGCGAGGAGAAATCGACGCCGTTATAGATGGTGAACATGCGCTGGGCGTCAAATCCGCGGCGAATCAGCAGCCCGGAGATCGCCTCGGACACGCCGATATAGTAGTCGAGGAAGCGCAGCGCCACGGCATTGATGGTGCCGTAGGTCACCCGGTGCAGGGGCCTGCCCAGATAATCGAGGCGATAGTCGCTGTGCACGGTGGTCACAACGGGAACATTGACCCTGCGCTTGATCAGCGCACCCATCATATTGGCGCGGGAGCCGTGGCAGTGGATGATCTGGTAGCCTTCTTTGCGGACCGTGTCGGCGATCGTCCGGCAGTCGGCAAGCACATTGCGCGATTTGATGATCCGCGTGTTGATGCCCATGGCGCGGGCATCCCGGGCAAACTCCCCCTCCATAAAGCAAACCAGAAGCACCGTATGGCTGCGGGAGAGACCCTGCAGCAGGGACAGAACGTGGGTCTTTGCGCCGCCGACGTCGCCGCCGGAGATGAGATGAATGACTTTCATGGGCTTCGCTCCTGACATTTGACACTTTTTCCTTGCGTGTTGTCGAAAAATCGGCTACAATACAATACAGCGCAAGGACACAGTCCCATTATATCCCATTGTCCGCGCAGAAGCAATTCCTTTTGCATGCGGATCTGAAAATAAGGAGGAACCCATGAAAATCGTGGACGAAAACGGAAAACTGTTCAAAAAAATCAATCTGGTGGACGCCATTGTCGCGCTGCTGCTGGCCGCCATCGTCATCGCCATCGGCTGGAAAGTGGTCAGCAGCGTCATCACCGCCAAACAGGAAAAGACCGCGGAAGACCTCGCCAGTGACTATGAAAACAATCCGCATCTGGTCTTTGATGTGATCTGCCCCGACGTGCCCAAAATGGTCGCCGAGTCGTTTATGGAGCAGATGGACCGTCCCAAGTCCGAGCGTCAGCTCATGAGCATGGGCGCCCCGCTGGAGGGTTACGTCACCGGCTGTTCTTTCACCCCCGATGATCCGGAGGACGAAAACAGCACGTGCACGGTTTTGTTCACCATCGAATGCGTCCCGGTGGAGAAGGAAGGAATCTATTCCATCGGCACCCAGGAGGTGCGTCTCGGCAAGGCGCACATCGTGAAGACCTATTATATCGAAACCTCCGGCTGGGTCTACTCCATGGATCCGCCTCCGGCAGAGGAGGAGCCCGCCGATGCGTGATCTGCCGGCCCTGGCGCGCACAGCCTGGCCCGACAGTGTTCCCGGACGGATCTCCGCCGCGTTCCAGCGGAGCTGGCAGACGTCCCTGCTCCGGGCGCTGTTTGTATGGCTGCTGACACGCCCATATCCGTACCTGAGCTCCAAAGCGCATCTGGCCCTGCAGCGCCTCAATCTGCGTCTGGCCGGGAGCGAGCGGCTGCAGGCCGCCATCGAAACCAGCCGGCTCAAACGCATCTGGGCCTCGGTCTGCCGGACAGCCCGGAACAGCCGCCTGCTGGGCGCCGTCTTTTCCGAGGGCTTCACCGGCGTGCTGATCCTGCTGCTGGCCCTCTACACGCCCATCGACTACCTGCTGCGCGACGTCTTCTCCATCCCCGTCGTTTCCTCCGGCTGGGATGAGGGCCTGCTGCTGCTGGGGCTGATCTGGGTCTTCTTCACCCGCGTCAAGGACCGCACGGCTCTGGAGCCGGCGGACTCGCCGCTGGATCTGCCGGTGGCTTCCTTCCTGGCGATCTGCATCGCCCTGTTCGTCATCCGGCTCCGTCTGGTGCACATCAACATCGCCGGCCTTCGGGCGACGGCCCAGTATATCCTCTGGTTCTTCCTCGCCACCCGTCTGCTGCGCAGCGATCGCCAGCTCCGTATCCTTTACGGCGTTATGGTGGCGGTGGCGGCGGTCATCGCCCTGCACGGGATCTACCAGTTCATCGTCGCCGCGCCCATTCCCGAGCACTGGGTCGACCACGCCGAGGAGGCGGTGCGCACCCGCGTCTACTCCATCTTCGGCAGCCCGAACATCATGGGCGATTTTATGGTGATGTTTGCGCCGCTGTCGGCGGCCCTGGTCTATTACCTCAAAAAGCCTCTGGCGAAGCTCATCTGTCTGGGCATCACGGGCGTGATGTGCCTGTCGTGCCTGTTCACCATGTCCCGCGGCGCATGGATCTCCATGGTGGTGTCCATCGTGGTGTTCTCCCTGCTGGTGGATCGCCGGCTCATTGTTCTCATGGTCTGCGCCTTCGTGCTGGCCCTGTTTGTCCCCTTTGTGCAGCACCGCCTGGGCTATATGTTCACCCCCGAGTACGCTGAATCCATCGCCCGGGCGGGCCGTCCCGTGCGCTGGGCGAAGGCCCTGCGCTATCTGCGGGCCAACAGCCCCCTGTTCGGCATCGGCTTCGGCATGTTCGGCGGCGCGGTGGCCATGCAGAATCCCGTATCGGACTGGATGGAATATTTCTATACCGACAACTATTACGTCAAGATCCTGACGGAGAACGGCTATGTCGGTCTGATCAGCTTCATCCTCATGATGGCGGGCGTCGTATGGACGGGCCTGCGCGGCTGGTTCCGTCAGCGCACCGAGGCGCACGCGCCCCTGTGCGCCGGCATGCTCGCCAGCCTGTGCGGCGTTCTGATGCACTGTTATTACGAAAACATTTTCGAGGAGCCCTATATGGGCGTGTGCTTCTGGTCGATCGCCGCCATGATGATGTACCTTGGCTTTATCCGCGACCGGCTCAAGCCAATCAAACATATCTGATTCGCATCGAATCCGGCCCGCCGGCTTTGGCGGGCCGGATTTTTGCCCTTGCAATTGCGCGGCAATTCCTTTATGATTATTAATACTTTCCCGGGAAGGAGGCGCTGAGATGCGAAGGATCTTCAACCGCGAGCTGCTTATCTATTTTCTGTGCGGTCTGCTGGCAATCCTGGTCAATTATATCGTGTTCTGGCTCGCCCTGCGCCTCCTCGGAGAAAGCCGGGTGCTTTTTGTCAACGTCATCGCATTTGTGGTGGCCACCACCTTTGCCTTCTTCACCAACAAGCATCTGGTGTTCCGCACCGGCGGCGCCGGCCTGAAGGCCGCGCTGCGCGAGCTGGCCATGTTCTTCGCCGCCCGGATCGCCTCCTTCGGCGTGGAGGAGGCGGGCTTATGGATCGCCAAGGATGTTCTGCATGCCGAACGCTATACCCTGTTCGGCTTCGGCGGCATCCTGATCGCCAAGGTATTTCTGCTGGGCGTCTCTTCCATTATGAATTACGTTTTCAGCAAGTTCGTTATTTTCAAGAAAAAGTGACCGAAAAACGTCAAACCGGGCCTGCCCCGCAGTGGGGCAGGCCCGGTTTTTCGTATCTTATTCCGCCGTCAGCGGGTAGGTCTCGCCGCCGAGGGTCACAGACTTGATCTCGCTCAGGTCGAGGGCGTTCGTCAGCACGCAGTTAAAAGTCCACTGCCCGGTCTGCATGGGATCGTCGAGGTGGCTGTCGGCGATGCTCCAGACCCCGGCGAGCTCCCGCTCCTGCTCGGCCAGCACAAGCTGCGTTCCGTCTTCGAGATCCAGCGCCGCGCCCTCCAGGATGTAATGGGGGCTCCTGGGGCTGTCCGGATCGGCGGTCATCTGCTCGTAGGGGTTGATCATCATGTCGATCAGCGCGATATAGGCATGCGCCGCGTCCGGCGCACTGTCCACACGCTCGCCGAAGACCGTCGTCTCCAGCTTCTCCCGGGCGTTATCGCCCAGCATGGCCATCGTCTCATCATAGGTCGGCGTCTTCACCTTGACGCTGACGTAGTCCGCGTAGACCTCCACGGCCTGGATCTGCGCCTGGAACTCCGGCAGATTGGGGTGGGGCACGGTTTTGCCGATGATTGCGCGCAGGCCGGCGGATTCCGTCACCGGGATCTGCGCCATATCGTAGGCGATGCCCCGCTCCTCCTTCTCCACGCGGCGGATCACCCGGGCGCAGACGTGATCCGCGCTCTCCGGCAGGTCCATCACCCGCAGCCGCACCAAGGTCGTGCCCGCCTCCGGATCATAGCCCGTCTCGCCGATGTTGATGCTGATGTTGGAGCGCAGGGGCTCCGATGCGCCTGCCTCGTAAACGTCCACCTCGCCGATATCCCAGAGGCCCAGCGCCTCTTTTTCGACCTCCGCGCAGTCGGGCACGCTGAGGTAGGCCACCAGGTCGCCGCCGGAGCACAGGGTGGACACCAGCTCCACTTGCCCGCCGGGGGTATAGTCGGCCACCGGCGCATCTTCGGCCTGCGCGGCCTGTCCGGGCTCATATTCCGTATACTCCTCGATCTTTTCCGGGTCGTCGATGCCCAGGTCCGCCCGGGCCGAATCCCGCATGCTCAGGGTCACGGCCCCCGCGGTGACGGCCAGCACCGCCGCCGCGGCCGCGGCGATCAGAATGCCCCGTTTGCGGATGACGGCCTTTTCCCTTTTGTATTCATATGCTTCCATCAAAAATTCCTCCTTCACGCCATCCATGGCGGAGAGGAGCAGCTCCTCGTGTTTCATAAAACCTCCTCCTTCTCCAGATGGGTCTTCAATTGCCTGCGAAGGCGGAACAGCATGGTGCGCACCGTGGTCTCGCGGATGCCGGTTCTTCTGGCGATCTCCGCGCCGGTGTACAGGTACCAGTAGCGCAGCACGAACACCGCCCGTTTTTCCCGGGGCAGCGTCTGCAGAAAGCGGTTGACCGCCTCGGCGAGCTGGCGGCGGAGCATCTCATCCTCCGGCGTACCTCCGGCGCTGACGCACTCGCCCAGCTCCTCCAGCGCCAGCTGCACGCTCGTGCCGCCGCGCTTGACCGCCCGGGTCTCCCGCAGCCGCGTCAGCGACAGATTTCGGGTGATTCTGCCCAGATATGCCCGCAGATCCGCCGGCTGCGCCGGAGGTATGGCCTCCCAGGCGCGCTGCCAGGTATCGCTGACGCACTCCTCCGTATCCTCGATGGACGAGAGGATCCGATAGGCGATGGCGGCGCAGTAGGGGCCGTATTTTTCCCTCGTCAGCGCGATGGCTTGCTCGGATCTGTCAAAAAACAGCCGGATGATCTCACTGTCGTCCAAGCGTCCACCTCCGTTCCTCTGTTTGAAAAGGCCTTTCATCTGAAAAGACGCGGTTTTTTGAACAACGTTTCGCCTTTTCGTAAAAAATCCGCCTCTGCCGTGGGCAGAGGCGGATTTCATAAAACCGGATTATTCTTTGTCGAGCTGCTCCAGCTTCGAGTTCTGGATCAGCTTCAGCAGGAACAGCGTGCCGATGGTCAGCACCGCGCCGATGGGCAGCACCACCCAGGCATTGGGCAGGAAGCCGGCAATGATGAAGCACACGAAGCTCAGCGCCGCCACGGTCAGCGCATAGGGCAGCTGGGTGGCCACATGGTCCACATGGTTGCACTGGGCGCCGGCGGAGGACATGATGGTGGTATCGGAAATGGGCGAGCAGTGGTCGCCGCAGACGGCGCCGGCCAGGCAGGCGGACACGCCCACGAACAGCAGGGGGCTCGTCTCGGGGAAGATATTGGTGACGATGGGGATCAGGATGCCGAATGTGCCCCAGGAGGTGCCGGTGGCAAAGCTCAGGGCGCAGGCAACCAGGAAGATGACGGCGGGCAGGAAGGCGAACAGGCCGGCGGCGGCTTGCTCCATGACGCCAGCCACGAAGTACTTGGCGCCCAGCAGGCCGGTCATGTTCTTCAGGCTGGTGGCGAGGGTCAGGATCAGGATCGGCGGCACCATGGCGATGAAGCCCTGGGGCACGCACTGCATGGCTTCCTTGAAGCTCAGCACGCGGCGCAGGAGCATATAGGCCACGATGATGATCAGGGCGATGATGCCGCCCCAGGGCAGGCCGACGTAGGCGTCGGTGTTGCCGAAGGCGCCGATGAAGTCGCCGGCGTAGTCGCCGCCGAAGAAGCCGCCGACATAGAGCAGGCCGAGCACGCAGGTGACGATGAGGATGACCACCGGCAGCACCAGGTCGATCACGCGGCCGCGGTCGGTGAGGGGTTTTTCGTCATTGCTGGCGATGTCCTCGGTGTTGCCGACGATATCGCCGCTCTGAGCTCTGATCTCGAAGCCGGCCATCTTGCCGTAGTCGAAGCCCATGATGGAGATGGTGATGATAAACACGAAGGTGAGCAGGGAGTAGAAGTTGAAGGGGATGGCCTTGACGAAGAGCTGCAGGCCGGAATAGGTCTCGCTCTCCACGCAGCCGGAGACCGCCGCCGCCCAGGAGGAGATCGGCGCGATCATGCACACCGGCGCGGCGGTGGCGTCGATGAGATAGGCCAGCTTCACGCGGGAGATCTTCTTCTCATCGGTCAGCGGACGCATGACCGAGCCCACGGTCAGGCAGTTGAAATAGTCGTCGATGAAGATCAGCACGCCCAGCAGGAAGGTGGCCAGGGCGGCACCGACCTTGGTGCGGATGTGGGCGGAGGCCCAGCGGCCGAAGGCCTGGGAGCCGCCGGCCCGGTTGACCAGGGCGACGATGATGCCCAGGATGACCAGGAAGACGAAGATGCCGGCGCTGTCGGCAACGGAGGCGATGAGGCCGTCGTTCACCACGGCGTCCACGGTGCCGGCGAACGAGAAGTTGCTGGCCATCAGGCCGCCCAGAACGACGCCGACAAACAGGGAGGAATAGACCTCCTTGGTGATGAGGGCCAGGGCGATGGCCACGATGGGCGGGATCAGGGCCCAGAAGGTGCTGAACATGCGGCTGGGCGAATCCTCGGATACCGGATTGTTCGCCGTTGCGAACGCGCCGGCGATGACCACCGCCAGGATGACCACCGCAGCGACCAGGGTCAGGATGGATTTGCGTTTCATTTGCTTTTCTCTCCTAAAAAAATTTGAGTCATGACAGCATCATGACTCAATACATCACATGTATCAGATCATGACAGCTCTCCACTTTCGTGACAGTCTGCCGGATCTTCTCCGGCAGCCCGGCGCTGGCGCCTCGGGCACGGCGCCGGCACCTCGGCGAACTCCCCTTTCTGCGTCCGGTCGCCCGACCGAAAAAGGCGCATACTGATGTCATTCGCTCCTCTATCATAACTATGTAATTCATTATAGTATAAAAGTGCCGTTTGTCAACAGATGTCTGTCAATTATTCCGGCAGAATCAACAAAAAATCCGCAAAAACGGTCGAACTGCGGCGGCCCGTGACGCATATGATGAGAACGGGAGGGAATCGCATGAAGGACTGCTATTTTTCTTTTCGCTCCGTCACGGCCGCCCAGCGGGGTCTGCGGGCGCTGACGGCCGCCGGGATCCCGGCGGCGATCAGCCGCACCCCCGGCGCCCTGGCCAAAAAGGGCTGCGGCTACTGTCTGCGCGTCAGCGAAGCCCGGGCGCCGGAGACGGCGCATATACTGCGCGGCACGGGCGTACAGGGCGTCTGGCGGCGGACCGGCGGCGGGTTCGAGGAGGCGGCGTATGATCTATTTTGACGCCGCGGCCACCACCTGGCAGAAGCCGCCCCAGGTGCGCCGGGCCGTCGCCCGGGCCATGGAGCGCCTCGCCAGCCCCGGCCGGGGCGGCTACCGGCAGGCGCGGGAGGCGGAGCAAATGATGTACGATTGCCGTCTGGCGGCTGCCGCGCTCTTCGGCTGCGAGCCGGAGCAGGCCGTCTTCACCATGAACGCCACCCACGGCCTGAACATCGCCGTAAAAAGCCTGGTCCGCCGGGGCGGCCGGGTGGTGATCTCCGGCTTTGAGCACAATGCCGTGGTCCGGCCTCTGCATGCCGCCGGCGCCCGGACCGTCGCGGCGGGCAGAGCCCTGTTCGATCCCGACGCTGTTCTGGACGCCTTCGACCGGGCGATCACCCGGGACACGGACGCCGTGATCTGCACCCATGTATCGAATGTTTTCGGCTTCATCCTGCCGGTGGAGGAAATTGCCGGGCTGTGCCGGGCGCGGGGCGTTCCCCTGATCGTCGACGCCTCCCAATCGGCGGGGATCCTGCCGGTTTCCCTGCGCGGTCTGGGCGCGCGGTTCATCGCCATGCCGGGGCACAAGGGCCTGTACGGCCCCCAGGGCACGGGGCTGCTGCTGTGCGCCGAGCCGGGCGAACCCCTGCTCTCCGGCGGCACGGGCACCCAGTCCCGCCTGGCGGAAATGCCCGGGGAGCTCCCCGAACGCCACGAGGCGGGCACGCCCAACGTCTGCGGCATCGCCGGTCTGCGGGCGGGACTGGACTTCCTGCACACCTGCGAGCCCGGCGAACTGGCCGCCCACGAGCGCGCCCTCTGCCGCCACGTGATCCGGCTGCTGCAGCCGGAGAAAGCGGTCACCTGCTTTTCCGGGCCGCCGGCATGCCAGAGCGGCGTGCTCTCGCTGCGCATCCGCGGGCTCGACGGCGAGGAGGCGGCGGAACTGCTGGCCAACAGCGGCGTCGCCGTGCGCGCCGGACTGCACTGCGCCCCCCTGGCCCACGAGAGCGCCGGGACCCTGGACGGCGGCACGGTGCGCCTGAGCTTCAGCGCCTTCAACAGCCGCCGGGAAACGGAAATTTTTGCCGAAACACTGTCCGGCCTGCTCCGTATGAACGGCCGGTGACAAAAAAACTGCTTTCGCACTTGCTATTGCGCCGTATTTGCTCTATAATTATATAGATATAAGTATAGTTGGGATTATATCCTTTTTTAGGAAAACGGATTTACGGGGAGAGTTTGATGAAGCTACTGCTGAACACACTGCGGGAATATGCGAGCCTGATCCCGCAGCCGGGAATCATGGATATCATCGACATTCTGGTCGTTGCCTACCTGTTCTACCGGATCTTTATGCTGATCCGGCAGACGGCGGCGGCGCGGATCGCGCGCAGCATCCTGCTGATCCTGCTGGTGGCCGGCCTGACCCGGCTGCTGCAGATGCACGCGCTGCACTATGTGCTGAGCTATGTGCTGGAGTTGGGCGCGTTCGCCCTGATCATCATTTTCCAGCCGGAGCTTCGGCGCGGGCTCGAACGCATCGGCGGCAAGCGGATCCTCGGCATGTTCTCCCCCCAGCATCAGGCCACGGAGAACGAATACGTCATCGGCGAGGTCGTGCGCGCCTGTGAACAGATGTCGCGCAAGCGCGTGGGCGCACTGATCGTCTTTGAGCGCACCATCCCGCTGGAGCAGTACTTCGCCTCCGGCACCGTTGTGGACGCCAAGGTCTCCGAGCAGCTCATCTGCAACATCTTCTTCCCCAAGGCCGCGCTGCACGACGGTGCGATGATCATCCGCAATGAGCGGGTGGCCGCCGCAGGCTGCGTCCTGCCTCTGACAGAGAATCCCCGGGTGAGCACCGACCTCGGCACCCGTCATCGCGCCGGCATCGGCATGAGCGAAGTCTCCGACGCCCTGGTGATCATCGTCTCCGAGGAGACGGGCACCATCTCCGTGGCGGACCAGGGCATGCTCAAGCGCCACCTGGCGCCACAAACGCTGAAAAAGCTCCTGACCCAGGAGCTGCTCAACCAGGACAGCACGGGCGGCCCGGGTATCGTGGGCTGGCTGCGCAAGCGCCTGACATCGGAGGGACGAAACAATGAAGAAAAATAAGCTTCCCATGTTCCTTCTGGCCCTCGGCGCCGCCATCCTGGTGTGGCTGTACGACGTCACCGTGGTCAACCCCAACGATACCAGCACCATTTCCGGCATCCCCGTTTCCTTTGCCAATGAAGACGTCATCCGCTCCCAGGACCTGATGGTCACCGGAGGAAGCAGCGACACGGTGTCCCTGCGCATCAGCGGCCGGCGTTCCGAGCTGAAAAAACTCTCCAAGAACAACATCGAGGTCACCGTGGACCTGAGCCAGATCACCGAAGAAGGCAACCACGACCTGCCCTATACGGTCCAGTTCCCCGCCAACGTGTCCTCCGGCGAGCTGTCCATCGACAACCGCTCCCCCGCGACCGTCTCGGTGACGGTGGAGCACTATATCCGCCGCACCATCGAGGTCCGCACCGTCTTTGAGGGCGACGTCTCCCCCGGCGCCGAGGGCGAATCCCTGGTCATCGACACCGACACCATGAAGGTCACTCCCGGCGAGGTGACAGTCACCGGCCCGGCGGAGCAGGTGGAGGCCATCGACTGCGCCATGATCACCATCGACCGCTCGGGCATTTCCGAAACCACCGTGGCCGAATACGACTACGAGCTCCTGGACGCATCCGGCGATCCCGTCAACCGCGACGAGCTGGTGGCGGATGTGGAAAAGTTCACCATCAACATCCCGGTGCTCAAATTCAAGGAGGTCCCCCTGACCGTCCGCACCGTCGACGGCGGCGGCGCCACCGCGGCCAACGTCAGCTATTCCCTTTCCGCCGACTCCATCAAGATTTCCGGCGATCCGTCTCTGGTGGACCGCATCCATCAGATCGAACTCGGCACCCTGGATTTCGCCTCGGTCATCGGCCCCACCACCCGCACCTATTCCGTCAGCCTGCCCGAGGGCGTCAACAACGCCTCCGGCGTCACGGAGGTGGAGCTCACGGCGGAGGTCTCCGGGCTGAACGTCATCAACCTGACCATCGACGACTTCACCCTCATCAACGTGCCCGAAAACCTGACCGCCGAATCCCTGGGCGAGAGCGTCCAGCTCACCCTGCGGGGCACCCCCGCCGCCCTGTCGAACCTCAAGCCCGAGGATGTAGCGGTGACGGTGGACCTGTCCAGCTTCACCCAACCGGGCACCTTCATCGTTCCCGTCACGGTCAAGCTCCCCGACGGTCTGCAGGTGGGCCCCATCGGTTCGAACACCCTCACCGTCACCCTTTCCTGATTCGGAGGAATATATATGCAGCAGCAGGTTCAGGTCTCCCGGGTCTTTCCCGACGGCGACTGCGAAGTCTTTGTGCGGCGTGAGAGCGCCTGCAGCGGCGACTGCCACAAGTGCAGCGGCTGCGGGGCGCAGGCACAGCAGGTTTTTGTCCGCGCGGAAAACGCCATCGGCGCGCAGCCCGGCGACAAGGTCATCGTCACTTCTCAGACCCGCCAGGTGCTCCCCGCGATCTTCGTGGTCTATATCCTGCCCCTGGTTCTGATGCTCCTGGGCTATTTCGCTGGCCTGGCCCTGAAGCTGTCCGCCGGCGTCCTCGCCTGCGCGGGCTTTGCCCTGGGCGTGGCCGCCATCGTGGCCTACGACCGTCTCATCGCCAGGCGGCGAGGCGTGACCTATGTGGTCACGTCCTTCGCGGAGAACTGATATGTTTGGATATATCCGTCCGCGCGTCGACGAACTCAAGGTGCGCCGGGAGGCGGAATACCGCGCCGCCTACTGCGGCCTGTGCCGCTGCCTCGGCAAGCGCCACGGTCTGACCGCCCGGTTTTTGGTCAATTATGATATCACCTTCGCCTGGCTCCTGATCGCCGGCCACGGGGAGCTCTCCCCCTGTTCCCGGCAGTTCTGCCCGGCCAATCCGTTGAAAAAGAAAGCCTGCCGGCCCATGGACCCCGCCATGGAATACTGCGCGGATCTGTGCGTGATCCTCTGCGCGGCCTCCCTGCGGGACCGGCAGCGCGACGAGAAGGGGCTCAAAAAGCTCCCGCCCGCCCTGGCCTGCGCGGCCCTGCGCAGAGCCAACCGGCGCGCCTGCGCACAGCGCCCGGCGCTGGCGGAGCTGACCCGCTCCCAGCTGGATAAGCTGGCAGCGCTGGAAGCGGACAAATGCGACAGCATGGACCGGGCCGCCGACGCCTTTGCTGTCCTTCTCAGCCACTGTGCCGACGGCGCCCTCGAGGGGGAGCTGCGGCCCGTGCAGCAGCTTCTGTACCACGTGGGCAGATTCATTTACCTCACCGACGCCCTGGACGACCTGCACAAAGACGCCGCCTCCGGCGACTACAACCCCCTTTTGTGCCGCTTCTCCTGCCCTGACGGCGCGCTCAGCGAAGATGACCGGGCCTACGTCCGGGAGAGCATCCTCGCCTCGGTCTCCATGGCCGGGGCGGCCCTGGCGCTGTGCGAGCTCAGGAGCAACCGGGAAATATTAGAAAACATCGTATCCCTTGGAATGCCAGCCGTGCTGGACGCCGTAGACCGGGGTACGTTCCAGTCCAAACGCAAAATGAAAGATACAGGTGCACTATGAACGATCCTTATTCCGTGCTTGGCGTCTCGCCCTCTGCGAGCGACGACGAAATCAAGAAAGCCTACCGCGACCTGGCCAGAAAATACCATCCGGATAACTATCAGGACAACCCCCTGGCCGACCTGGCCCAGGAAAAGATGAAGGCCATCAACGAGGCCTACGACGCCATCACCCGCGCCCGGACCGGCGCCGGCAGCGGCCAGAGCAGCTATCAAAGCTATGGCGGCCAGAGCGGCTACCAGAGCTATGACGCCGCCTCCGGCGAAATCTACCAGCAGATCCGCCAGGCCATCAACACCGGCAACCTGACCCTGGCCGACCAGCTCCTTTCCTCCATCCCCACCCGCGACGCGGAATGGTACTTCCTCTCCGGCGCCGTGGCCTATCGGCGGGGGTGGATGGACGAGGCCCAGCGCAACTATCAGATGGCGGCCTCCATGGAGCCGGGCAACGCCGAATACCGGCAGGCCATGCAGCTGGTGCGCTACGGCGGCGGCGGGATCTACCGCCAGACCGGCTATCAGCAGGGCTGTGACGGCTGCGACATCTGCACCGCCCTCATGTGCCTGAACTGCCTGTGCGGCCGCTGATATGACGAAAAAGCTCACCCGCGCGGCGCTTCTGACGGCCCTGGCCGCGGCAGCCGTATGCCTCGGCGCCTGGGTGCCGCGGGGCGGCCTGGCCCTGGCGGCGCTGGCAGCCCTGGCGGGGGCGGCGGTGCTCATCGAGTGCGGCCTCGGCTGGGCGATCGGCCATTTCGCCGCGGCGGCCATTCTGGCCCTTCTGCTGAGCCCGGACAAGCTCCCCGCCCTGTGGTATGTTTTCGTGTTCGGGCCCTGGCCGGTGCTCAAGCACCTCATCGAGCGGCTGCGCAGCCCCGCTGCGCGCTGGCTTGTGAAGCTGGCCGTCTTTGCCGCCTGCGCCGCGGCGCTGTACTTTGCCTTCACCGCGGCCTTCACCGGCGCGCTGCCGCAGCTCCCCTGGTATGCCCTGCTGCCGGCGCTGTGCGCGGTATTCATCGCCTACGACATCGCATTTTCCCGCCTGATCGGCCTGTACATGCGGCGGATCCACCGGGCGGTCAAATAAGAAAGGACGTATCGACTTGATCAGAAGTATGACCGGTTACGGCCGCAGCGTGCTTGCGCTGGGCGGCCGTGAGATCACCGTGGAGCTGAAGGCGGTCAACAACCGCTACCTCGACTGCTCCGTGCGCCTGCCGCGGATCTTCAGCTTTGCCGAGGACGCCATCCGCCAGCGCGTCAAGCAGGCCGTGGCCCGGGGCAAGGTGGACGTGTTCGTCACCGTCAATATGGAAGCCTCGGACGACGTGGACATCCGCGTCAACCGCCCGGTGCTGGAGGGCTATCTGGCCGCCATGCGCTCCATTGCCGCGGATTATGAGGTCCGCGACGACATCAGCGTGTGCGCCCTGAGCCGTCTGCCGGACGTGTTCACCGTGGAGAAGGCGGATCTCGACGAGGAAGCCGCCGTGCGCGACCTGCTCACCGTCACCGACGAGGCCCTGGCCGCCTTCAACGCCATGCGCGAACGCGAGGGCGAGGCCCTGGCCGCCGACCTGCGCTCCCGCGCCGAGACCATCCTGGGCTATGTGGCGCACATCGAGCAGCGCAGCCCCGAGACCCTGGCGGAGTACCGCCAGCGTCTGACCGACCGCATGACCGAGGTGCTGGAAAACACCCAGCTCGACGAGAGCCGCATCCTCACCGAAGCGGCCATCTATGCAGATAAGATCGCCGTGGACGAGGAGACGGTACGCCTGCGCTCCCACCTTGGCCAGCTGGAGACCATGCTGGAAAACGGCGGGCCCATCGGCCGCAAGCTGGACTTCCTCATGCAGGAGATGAACCGGGAAATCAACACCGTCGGCTCGAAATGCAGCGACCTGGACCTGGCCCGCACCGTGGTGGAGGTCAAGGCGGAGCTGGAAAAGATCCGCGAACAGATGCAGAACATCGAATAGAGGCAAGCTTATGAAATTTCTCAACATCGGCTTCGGCAATCTGGTCTCCGCCGGCAGAATCCTGGCGGTGGTCAGTCCCGAATCCGCCCCCATCAAGCGCCTGTGCCAGGAGGCCAAAGACCGCGGCATGCTGATCGACGCCTCCTTCGGCCGAAAGACCAAGGCCGTGCTGCTGATGGATACCGATCATGTGATCCTCTGCGCCGTCACGCCGGAGGCTCTGGCGCTGCGCTTAGAGGAAAAGGAGGCCCCATGAGAGGTACGCTTTTGATTTTTTCCGGCCCCTCCGGCGTGGGCAAGGGGACGGTGGTGAAGGAGCTGCGCAGAAGGAGCGACCGCATCCGCCTGTCCGTCTCCGCCACCACGCGCAAGCCCCGTCCCGAGGACGTGGAGGGCGTCACCTATTACTTCAAAACCATGGAAGAATTCGAGGCCATGATCGGCCGGGACGAATTCCTGGAGCACGCCGTCTACAGCGGCAACCGCTACGGCACCCCCGCCGGCCCCGTGGACGAGCTGCTCGACGCGGGATGCGACGTGGTGCTGGAGATCGAGGTGCAGGGCGCCCTGCAGGTGATGGAGCGCCGGCCCGACGCCGTTTCGGTCTTCGTAACGGCCCCCAGCTTTGCAGAGCTGGAGCGCCGCCTGCGCGGCCGGGGCGACACCACCGGCGCAGATCTGGAGCGCCGGCTCCGGACCGCCCGGACCGAATATGCGCTCGCCCCCAAATACGATTACATCGTGGTCAACGACCGCGTGGAACGCTGCGCCGATGAGGTCATGGCCATCCTCACGGCGGATAAATGCAGGGCCAAATACCGTTTAGATCTTCTGAAGGAGGACGATTGATATGCTTTACCCCCCGATGTCTGAGCTCCTGGAGCATGTGGACAGCCGTTATCTGCTGGTGAATCTGGTGGCGCGCCGCGCCCGGCAGATCGCCCTGGAGGCGGAGGAGTTCCACGAAACTCTGCCCGACAAGCCCGTCACCATGGCCATCAACGAGGTGGCCAACGGCGAGCTGACCGCCGACGTCAAGGAATCTTACTTCAAATAAAACGCCGAGAGGAGGCCGTCACTTGATCGCCCGGATCGCTGTGGCAGCGGCAGTCTATGCCATCGACAAGCCCTACAGCTATCGCGTCCCGGAGGGAATGGACGTGCGTCCCGGCATGCGGGTGCGCCTGCCCTTCGGGGCCGGCAACCGCCGCACCGAGGGTGTGGTCCTTGCCCTGGAGCAGGGCGACGAGACCGGCCTCAAAGCCATCGACGTCCCCCTGGACGAATCGCCCGTCCTGTCCGAGGGCATGCTGCATCTGGCGGGCTTCCTGCGTGAGCGATATTTCTGCACCCTCTACGACGCCGTTCGCGCCATCCTGCCCGCGGGGCTCTGGTTCTCCGAGAGCGGGACGGTGCATCTGTCCGATCCCCTGCCGGAGGACTGGGAGGCGCAGACCCGCCGCAAGCCCGAGGCCCAAAGCCTGATCCGCGCCCTCCTCGACCTGGGCGGCGCGGCGCGGGAGCAGCAGCTGCGCGAGATGCTGCCGGACGCTCCCCTGCCCGAGTGCATCCGCTATCTGACCGGCAAAAAGCTCATTGCCGTGGACTACAGTCTCAAGCGGCGGGTGAACGACCGCATGGATCTGTTCGTGCGCCTGGAGGTCACAGCCGCCGAGGCCGCCGACCACTGCGCCCGCCGCGGCAAGTCGGCGCCGCTGCAGAAGGCGGTGCTGGAGCTGCTCTCCGCCATGGGCAGCGCCTGCGCCAAGGACGTGTGCTATTTCACCGGGGCCTCCATGGCCACCCTGCGCCGGCTGGAAAAGCTGGGCCTGGTAAGCTTCTTCACCTGCGAGGTGATGCGCCGGCCGAAGCTCGTTCCCGCGGCGGACGGCGTCCCCACAGAGCTCAGCGCCGAGCAGCGCGCGGCCTACGATGGCCTGTGCGCCCAGATGGACCGGACGGCCCCCGGCGTGGCACTGCTCCACGGGGTCACCGGCAGCGGCAAGACCGCGGTCTATCTCGAGCTGATCGCCCGCTGCCTCGCCCGCGGCAGGCAGGCCATCTTCCTCGTCCCGGAAATCGCCCTCACCCCCCAGCTTCTGGGCACGGTGGCGGCCCGCTTCGGCCGCGGCGTGGCGGTGCTGCATTCCAGCCTGCCCATTGCCGAGCGCTATGACGAATGGAAGCGCGTGCGCTCCGGCGAAGCCCGTCTGGTGGTGGGCACCCGCTCCGCGGTATTCGCGCCGGTGCCGGAGCTCGGTCTCATCATCGTGGACGAGGAGCACGAGCACACCTACAAATCCGAAAACACCCCCTATTACCATGCCCGGGAGGTGGCGATCTACCGCGGCAATGCCGGCGGCGCCCTGGTGGTGCTCGGCTCGGCGACGCCCTCGATCGAATCCATGTACCGGGCCAAAACCGGGGTTTTCTCCCTCTATACGCTCTCCCGCCGCTATTCCGGCGCAGCCCTGCCGGAGGTGCTGGTGGCGGACATGAAAAAAGAGATCCGCGACGGCAACGGCGGCGCCGTCAGCCGCCCCCTGCTGGAGCGGATGCTCGACGCCCACAGCCGGGGCAAAAAGACGATTTTGTTCCTCAACCGCCGCGGCACCAACCGCATGGCGGTGTGCGTGGAATGCGGCCATGTGCCCCAGTGCCCCCGCTGCAGCGTCCATCTGACCTACCACGCCGCCAACGAGCGCCGCATGTGCCACTACTGCGGCTACTCCGAGCCCGCCTCGGGGCGCTGCCCGGCATGCGGCGGCCGGATGAAATATATCGGCTACGGCACCCAGTGGGTGGCGGAGGAGCTGGCGCGCAAGGCGCCGGAACTGGGCTGTATGCGCATGGACGCGGACAGCGTCTCCGCCGCCAATCCCCACGAAAAGATCCTCTCCGATTTTGAAACGGGCGAGGCATCCGTGCTGATCGGCACCCAAATGGTCACCAAGGGCCTCAACTTTGAAGCCGTGACCCTGGTGGGCGTGCTGGACGCGGACAGCGCGCTCTATGTGGACCATTTCCGCGCCTCGGAGACGGCCTTCTCCATGATGACCCAGGTCATCGGCCGGTCCGGCCGCTTCCGCGACCCGGGCACCGCCGTCATCCAGACCATGACGCCGGAAAACCCCGTCATTCAGCTCGCGGCAAGGCAGGACTACGACGCCTTTTACGAATCGGAGCTGGCGCTGCGGCGGCTGCGCCAATGCCCGCCCTTCCGCGACCTCATCACAATCACCGTGGCCGGGCAGGAGGAGGCCCGGGTGCTCGAAAGCATCCACACGCTGCGCGCCGCCTTTGAGGACGCCCTGCGCACAGAGGCCTGCCGCGGCCTGGACGTGCGCCTGCTTGGCCCCGCCGGCGCGCCGGTGCCGCGGGTCAACAACACCTGGCGCTACCGGCTCACCCTCTGCGCCAAAAACAGCCGCCCCCTGCGCGCCCTGGTGGCGCACTATCTCAGACAATTCTCGAAGGACAAGCGCAACAAGGGCGTATTCGCCTTTGCCGACGTGAACGCCTACGATTAAGGAGCATTATTTCTATGGCACTTCGCACCATCATGACCCAGGAGCAGCCGACCCTGCATAAGGCCGCCCGCCCTGTGACAAACTTTGACCAGCGCCTCCACGACCTGCTCGACGACATGGCCGAAACCCTGGCGGACGCCAACGGCGCCGGTCTGGCCGCCCCCCAAGTGGGCATCCTGCGCCGGATCTTCCTCATCGATGTGGACGACCGCGGCCTGATCGAATTCATCAACCCCGAGATCCTGGAGACCTCCGGCGAGCAGGACGGCGTCGAAGGCTGCCTGAGCCTGCCCGGTCAGTGGGGCATGGTCAAGCGGCCGAATCACGTAAAGATCCGCGCCCAGGACCGCGACGGCGCCTGGTTCGAACTGGAGGGCGACGAGCTGGCCGCCCGCTGCATCCTCCACGAATACGACCACCTGGAGGGCCACCTCTATTCCGAAAAGGTCTACAAATGGCTCAGCGAGGAAGAGGTCAGCGCCATGTTCGAAGCGGCGGAGGAAGCGGAGGAGGCCGAATGAGAATCGTATTTATGGGCACCCCCGACATCGCCGCAACCTGCCTGGAGCGTCTGTGCGCGGCTGGATTCGCGCCCGTGGGCGTGTATACCAAGCCCGACATGCCCAAGAACCGGGGCATGAAGCTCAGCATGTCCGAGGTCAAGGAGGCGGCCCTGGCGCATGGTCTGCCCGTCTTTCAGCCCACGACCTTCAAGGATGACGCCGTGGTGGAGGAGCTGCGCGCCCTCGCCCCCGACGTCATCGCCGTGGTGGCCTACGGCAAGATCCTGCCCCAGCGGGTGCTGGACATCCCGCCCCTGGGCTGCATCAATATCCACGCCAGCATCCTGCCCGAGCTGCGCGGGGCCGGCCCCGTGCAGTGGGCCATCCTGAACGGCCTTCCCGAGACCGGCGTCACCGGCATGTATATGGACGCGGGCATGGACACCGGCGACATCATCGAGATCCGCCGCACCCCCATCGACCCGGACGAGAACGCCCAGAGCCTTCTGGACCGCCTCGCCGATCTCGGCGGCGGTCTGCTGGCGGAGCTCATGGCCCGCCTGGCCCGGGGCGAGCAGCTGCCCCGCACGCCCCAGGATCACGAAAAAGCCACCCTGGCGCCCATGCTCTCGAAGGCCCTGTGCCCCATCGACTGGACCCGCCCCATGGCGGCGATTTACGACCAGATCCGCGGCCTCGACCCCTGGCCCGTGGCCACCGCGGAGCTGGGCGGCAAGCGGTTTAAGATCTATACCGCCCGCAGGACGGACGCACACACCGGCAAAGCCCCCGGCACGATCCTGGGCCTGACCAAAACCGGCCTGCAGATCGCCTGCGGGGACGGAAATGTGCTGGAGATCACCCGGCTGCAGGCCGAGGGCGGCAAGCGCATGGCCGCGCCCGACTATTTCCGCGGCCATCCCCTGCCGGAAACCCCATGAGCGCCCGCACCACCGCCCTGGCGGCGCTGATCGCCTGCCGCCGGCGCAACGCCTGGTCCGACGGCATCCTGAAGGAATACATCGCCCGCGACGGCCTGGACCGCCGGGACGCCGCCCTGGCCAGCCGCCTGTGCTACGGGGTGCTGCAGAACCGGATGCTGCTGGATTTCTACATCGGCGCTTTCCTCAAAGGGAAGCTCCGGGATCTGCAGCCCGTGGTGCTGGACATTCTTCGCCTGGGCGTCTACCAGCTCGCCATGACCGACAAGATCCCGCCCGCCGCCTGCGTCAACGAGGCGGTGGAGCAGGGCAAGAAATACGCCAACGCCCGGGCAGCCGGCCTCATCAACGGCGTGCTGCGCGCCGTTTCCAGGGCAGAATGCCTGCCGGAGCCCCCGGATCTCGCCACCCGCTTCAGCCATCCGGCGGAGCTGGTGGAGCTGCTGCGGAACAGCGTGGGCGACGATCTGCTGCCGCGGCTTCTGGCCAGCCACAATGAAGCCCCCCGCACCTGCGTGCAGGTGAACACTCTGAAAATCTCCCCCGCCGAGGCCGCCGTACAGATGGAAAAGCAGGGCCTGGGCGTGGAAAAACATCCCTGGCTGCCCGGCTGCTACGAGCTCACCGGCACCGGCAGCCTGGAAGCCCTGGACGCCTGGCGCGACGGCCTGGTGTACGTCCAGGACGCCGCCGCCCGTCTGGCGGTGTACGCCGCGGGCCTGGCCCCCGGGATGCGGGTGCTCGACTGCTGCGCCGCCCCCGGCGGCAAGAGCTTCTCCGCCGCCGTTGCCATGGAGGACCGGGGAGAACTCGTTTCCTGCGATATCCACAGGCACAAGATCACCATCATTGAGAAAGGCGCCGAACGGCTGGGCCTGACATGTATTCAGGCCATGGAGCATGACGCGAAAGCGCCAATGCCCCGGTGGCGCGAATACTTCGACGCCGTCATCGCCGACGTGCCCTGCTCGGGCCTCGGCGTCATCCGCAAAAAGCCCGACATCCGCTACAAGGATCTCGGCCCCACCGAGGCCCTGCCCGCGCTGCAGCTGGCGATCCTCCGGCAGCAGGCGGAATATGTCCGGCCAGGCGGCGTGCTGCTCTACAGCACCTGCACGATCCTGCGCCGGGAAAACGAGGACGTGATCCGCGCCTTCCTGACCGATCACCCGGAATTCTCCCCGGAGAGCATCTGCGCTCCGCCGGACTGCCCGGTCTCCGGCGCGGCGGTCACCCTGCTGCCCTGTCTGCACGGCACCGACGGATTCTTTATTGCAAAACTGAGGAAACAACCATGACCGACATCAAGTCCATGACCCGGGAGGAGCTCGGCGCCGCCTTTGCCGCCATGGGTCAGCCCCGGTTCCGGGCAGGGCAGGTCTTCGCCTGGCTGCACCGGGGCGTGCGGAGCTTCGACGAGATGACGAACCTCCCCAAGGCCCTGCGGGAGCAGCTGGCGGGACAATACGAGCTGACCGCTCCCGCCGTTGCCCGAAAACAGGTCTCGGCAAAGGACGGCACCATCAAATACCTCTGGCGCCTGGGCGACGGCCACTGCGTGGAGTCCGTGCTGATGCGCTATCACCACGGCAACACCGTGTGCATCTCCTCCGAGGTGGGCTGCGCCATGGGCTGCGCCTTCTGCGCCTCCACCAAAGGCGGCCTGGTACGCAGGCTGCGGCCCTCGGAGATGCTCGACCAGGTGCTGTTCACCGGGCTCGATTCCGGCGCGCCGGTCTCCAACATCGTGCTTATGGGCATCGGCGAGCCCCTGGACAATTACGACAATGTCCGCCGGTTTCTGGCCCTCGTCAACGATCCGGAGGGCATGAACATCGGCATGCGCCACATCAGTCTGTCCACCTGCGGCCTGGTGCCCGGCATCGACCGGCTGGCCGAGGAGGACCTGCAGCTGACCCTGTCGGTGTCGCTGCACGCGCCGGACGATGCGCTGCGCAGCAGCCTGATGCCCGTCAACCGCCGCTATCCCATCGACGAACTGCTTGCCGCCTGCAAGCGATACTTTGAAAAAACCGGCCGGCGCATCTCCTTCGAGTATGCCATGATCGACGGCCGAAACGATACGCCGGAGATGGCGCAGCTGCTGATCCGGCGCCTGCGGGGTCTTCCCGCCCATGTGAATCTCATTCCCCTCAACCGCATCGAGGAGAGCCCCCTGCAGCCCAGCACGCGGCAGGCGGTGGCGGCCTTTCAGAAGGCCCTGGACGATGCGGGGATCACCGCCACGGTGCGCAGGACCCTGGGCAGCGACATCGACGCCTCCTGCGGTCAGCTGCGAAAGAAATACGAACAGACCTGAGAAAGGAGGCCGCCATGGAAGCATGGGGACTGTCGGACACCGGCAACGTTCGGAAACAGAATCAGGACTACTACAACATCATACAGTTCGGACCTGAGTGCCTGCTCGCCATCATCTGCGACGGCATGGGCGGCGCCAAGTCCGGCAATGTGGCAAGCCATCTGGCCGCGGACGCCTTCTGCGCGGAAGTGCGCCGGAACATCCGGCCCGACCTTCTGGTGGACGACGTCAAGGGCATCATGACCGGCGCGCTGGAGCTGGCCAACCGGGCCGTTTATGAGCATGCACAGCTCAGCGACGACTACACCGGCATGGGCACCACTCTGGTGGCCGCCTTCGTGTGCGGGAAAACGCTGGTGGTCGCCAATGTGGGCGACAGCCGCGCCTACCTTGTCTCCGACGGCAGCATCCGGCAAATCACGGTGGATCATTCCGTGGTGCAGATGATGCTGCGGCGGGGCGAGATCTCCCGGGAAGAGGCCCGCAACCATCCTGTGCGCAATCTCATCACCCGGGCCGTCGGCACCGAGCCCCGGGTGGTCTGCGATATTTTCACCCTGAGCGTGGAGCACGGGGATCACGTGCTGATGTGCTCGGACGGGCTGACCAATCCGGTCACAGACCCGGAGCTGCTGTTTGAGATCGCCCACAGCGCGGACCGCTCCGCCTGCTGCGAGCGGCTCATCGCCATGGCGAAGGACCGCGGCGCACCGGACAACGTGACCGCTGTGCTGATCTCGATCTGAATGGAATACAACCGATCTTTGGTGATCCGCCGGCCGAAATGGGCGGAGCCGCTTGGCGGCAAAGGAGTTGGATATGGATAACTACATAGGTAAAATGCTGGACGACCGCTATGAAATCCTGGACGTGATCGGAACGGGCGGAATGGCCGTCGTCTACAAAGCGAAGTGCCACCGTCTCAACCGGCTGGTGGCCATCAAAATCCTCAAGGATGAGTATTCCCGCGACGAGGAGTTCCGCCGTCGTTTCCGGGCGGAATCCCAGGCCGTCGCCATGCTGTCGCATCCCAATATCGTGTCGGTGTACGACGTGTCCCAGTCCGGCGACACGGATTACATCGTCATGGAGCTGATCGACGGCATCACCCTCAAGCAGTACATGGAGAAAAAGGGCGTGCTCAACTGGCGCGAGACCCTGCATTTCTCCATCCAGATCGCCAAGGCTTTGGAGCATGCCCACAGCCGCGGCATCATCCACCGGGACATCAAGCCCCACAACATCATGATCCTCAAGAACGGCAGCGTCAAGGTGGCTGACTTCGGCATCGCCCGGGTCATCTCCGCCCAGAACACGCTGACCCGGGAGGCCCTGGGCTCGGTGCACTACATCTCCCCCGAGCAGGCCAAGGGCAGCCGGGTGGACAACCGCTCGGACATCTACTCCCTGGGCGTCGTGATGTACGAGATGCTCACGGGCCGGCCCCCCTATGACGGCGAGAGCCCCGTGGCTGTGGCCATCAAGCACATCAACGCCGGCGCGCCCATGCCCAGCGAACTGAACCCCAACATCCCCGGCGGTCTGGAGCAGATCACCATGCACGCCATGTGCGCCAATCTGGACGACCGCTACGCCTCCGCCACGGAAATGCTCTATGATCTGGAGGAATTCCGCAAGGACCCCACCATCCTGTTCCAGTCCAGCGGCATCCCGGCCGCGCCCGCGGCGGCGATCCGTCCGAACGCGAACCGCATCCAGGAAAAGACCCCCGCGGAGCGCCGCAGCGAGGAGCGGGCCCGGCTGCGCAAGCTGGAGGAGCAGCGCCGCGCCGCCCGGCGCAAGCGCATCCGCTCCATCGCCTTCATCGCCGGCTCCATCGCCCTGCTGGCGCTGATCATCATCCTGGTCGCCAGCGCCTGCAGCAAGAAGGACGTGAAATACATCACCGTCCCGGACTTCACCGACAAGGTCTTCGCCGATCTGTCCGCTTCGGACTATCCCGGCCTGCAGCTGGTGGAGAACAGCAAGGAATACTCCGACGAATTTGAAGCCGGTCACATCATCACCCAGTCTCCCAAGCCCAATACCGAGGTGGAGGAGGGCACCAAGGTGCTGCTGACGGTGAGTCTCGGCCGCGTGAGCACCAAAATGCCGGATCTGCGGGAGATGAAATCCAGCGAAGCGGAAAAGCTGCTCAAAAAACTGGATCTGGATCTGACCATCCGCATTGAAACCACCTATGACAATAACGTGGAGGAAAACCGCGTCATCCGCACCGATCCCGGCGAAGACGTGACGCTGACCCAGGGCCAGACCGTCACCCTCTTTGTCAGCCGCGGACCGGAAACGAAGAAGGTCACGGTGCCCAGAGTGGAGGGCGTAAAGCTGGCCAAGGCCATCGCCATGCTTACCGAAGCCAAGCTGGACTACAAGCGCAGCTATGTCGACAGCGACCAGGAGAAGGATACCGTCGTATCCCAGAGCGTCAAAGCCGGCGAAAAGGTCGCCGAGGGCACGGTCGTCGTCCTGGAAATCTCCCGCGGGCCGAAGGAAGAAGAAAAGCCCGAGGAGAATCCGGAAGAAAAGCCCGAGGAAAAGCCGGAAGAAAAGCCCGAACAAAATCCCGAACCGACCCCGCCCCAGCCGGACAACGAGCCCAGCGCAGGCGATCAGATGAAGACGAAGATCTATTCCGTCAACGTGCCGGAGCATTCCGAGCCCGTGTCCGTGGACGTGATCTGCGCCCCCACCGGCGAGGTCTGCGGCGAGACCCAGTACCTGGAGCCCGGTGAAAACTCCATCAACATCGCTCTGACCGGTTCCGGCACCGTGACGTACAACGTCTACGTCAACAGCTCGTACGTCACCTCGTTCACCATGAATTTCGACTGATATGAACGGAAGAATCGTGAAAGCACTCAGCGGCTTCTACTATGTAGAAGCCGCTGACGGTATCCATGAATGCCGCGCCCGGGGCATCTTCCGCAAGCAGGGACAAACGCCCCTGGTGGGAGACCTGGTGGAATTCTCCCTGTCCGGCAAACGGGGCACCGTCGAAGCCATCGGTCCGCGGCGCAACCGCTTTGTGCGCCCCGCTGTGAGCAACGTGGACCTGCTGGTGCTCCTGGCCGCCGCCTGCAACCCGGTGACGGACCCGTTCCTGCTGGACCGGGTGCTGGCCATCGCCGCTGCCCGCGACGTGCCGTGCCTCATCTGCGTCAACAAATGCGACATCGACCCCGGCGACGAACTGGCGGGGATCTATGAGCGCGCCGGCTTCGACGTGCTGCGCACCAGCGCGGTGACGGGCCGGGGCGTGGAGGATCTGCGGCAGCACATTTCGGGCAAAACCGCCGTCTTCACCGGCAATTCCGGCGTGGGCAAGTCAAGCCTTTTAAACGCCCTGGCGCCGGATTTCGGCGTGCCCACCGCCGAGGTGTCGGAAAAGCTGGGCCGCGGCCGCCACACCACCCGCCATGTGGAGCTCTATCGCATCGCTCCGGATACCTATCTGGGCGATACGCCGGGCTTCTCGTCCTTCGATCTGGAGCAGATGGACGCCATCGGCAAGGAGGATCTGCAGTATGCCTTCCCCGACTTTGCGCCGTTTTTGGGCAGCTGCCGCTTCCAGGACTGCGCCCATCTGCGCGAGCCGGACTGCGCCGTGACGGCAGCCCTGGCCCGGGGCGAGATCGAGCCCACCCGCTACCGCAGCTACGAGCGGCTGTATGAACAGGCAAAGGAGTACAAGCAGTGGGAAATCAAACAGCCCTGATTTTCGGCGCCGTCGGCTATCCCGACTGGTCGTTCCTGGCGCCCCTGCGCGCCGCCGCCGCGGTGTTCTGCGCCGACGGCGGCGTCAACCACGTCCAGGCCGCCGGGTTTTCGCCGGACTATTACATCGGCGACGGCGACAGCGGCGGCGTTCCGCCCGCCGGCATCCCCGCCGTGCAGCTGCCGGTGCACAAGGATCTGACCGATCTGCAGGCCGCCTGGGAGCAGGCTTTTTCCCTGGGCTTCCGAAAAATCCTTCTCACCGGCTGCACCGGCGGACGGCAGGATCATTTCCTCGCCGCGGTGCAGCTTCTGGAGGTCATTTCTGCCCGCGGCTGCACCGGCGCGATCCTCGACCCGGACAACGAGATCACCTGGCTTCCGCCGGGCGAGTACCGTCTGACGCCGGACGCGTTCCGCTTTTTCTCCCTGCTCCCCGCGGACAGCCGGGCCGTCGTATCCATCCGCGGCGCGGAATACGAGGCGGCGCGGAGCATCCTGCGCCGGGGCGATTCCCTGGGCGTGAGCAACGCCTTCCTCGACGGGCCAGCCCGTGTGCAGATCCACGAAGGTCCCTGCTATCTGGTCCGATCCGGCCGGATCCGCTGAAATATCCGCCATGCCCTCCGCATAAGCTGTGCGGGGGGCATGCTTTATGTGCAGAAAGTATCAAACGGCCGGCGCCTGCCTGATTACGGCGGGCCTCGGGATGCTGCTGGGTCTGCTGCTGGGCAGCGGGGCGCTGACAGTGATCGTATCCCTTGGTCTGCTGGCGGCGGGGGCGGTGATCGCGGGGAAAAAATAGCATATTTCCGGTGCCCGGCGCATATCGTTACGTTAGAACCGACAAGGAGTGATACGATGGAAATGGAATTCCGGCAGGTGCAGATCCCGTATCTGCATTGCGTTTTGTATGAGACGATCCGGCAGGAGGAGCGCGGAGAAGCCATCGTTCCGGACGGCACGGGCGATATGGAGCGCATCGTCGGCTGCTGCGCGGACGCGCTCATGCGCAGCAGGCAGTGCCAGGACGAGATCCCCAGCATAAGCGGAGACGTACAGGTGTGCGTGCTGTACCAGGCCGCCGGCGGGGACGAGCCGCAGGAGCTGCGCATGTATCTGCCCTTTTCCCTGCGCCGCACAGTTCCGGCGGAGAGCTGCGGCTGCACCGTTTCGTGCCGGGTGAGCCGCGCAGAGGCGCAGATGCTGGGATCCCGCAGGGTGGGCGTGCGGGTGACGCTGCTTTTCTCGCTGCGGGTATGGTCGCGCCGGGAGCAGCTGTGCTTTCGCCCGGAGACGCCGGACCGCCGCGTACAGCTGCGGCTGCGCGAATACCCCATGCGTCTGGTGTGCGAATGCACGGAAAAGAACGTGCTGCTGCGCGACACCCTGCCCCTGGAGGCGGGCGCGCCGGCGCCGGCGCGGATCGTGCACACCGGCGCCCGCTGCGAGCTGACGGATGAAAAGATCAGCGGGAGCCAGGCGGTGTGCAAGGGCGTGCTCCGGCTCAGCCTGCTGTACCGGACCGCGGATGGCAGGCTCTGCGGCACGGACCTGCCGATCCCCTTCTCCCAGCTCATTGATCTCGAGGGCAGCTACGACGAACAGGGCCTTGAGATCGTGCCCGCTCTCACCTCGGCGGAGGCCATGGCAGAGGACGGCGGCGTGAGCGTGGAGGCGGGCATCTGCCTGCAGTGCATCGTGACGCAGACGGCGCAGGTCCCGATCGTGGAGGATGCCTACGCCCTGCGCGGGACCCTGCATGCCGACACGCAGACCCTGCAGATGCTTCCGCTGCTGGACAGCCGCGTCCTGCGGCAGGACTGCGCCTTGGAGCTTCCGGCCCAGGCCGGGGAGATCGTCCGGGCGGAGGCGGCGGCCGACGCGCCGCAGATCGAATGGCAGGGCGAAACCTGCCGGATCCGGGTCCCGGTGCTGGTGCGGGCGCTCTACCGCGATCACCAGGGCCTTTGCCGCCAGGCGGAGGGCCGCGCGGAGCTGGCGCAGGAGCTGCCGGCCGCGCCGTCGCTGTGCCGGGCGGAGGCCCGGATCGAAGGGCAGATCTTTGCCGCCCCCGGCGCCGGCCGGATCGAGATGCGCATCCCGGCGGCGGTGTCCGTCCGGTGGTATGACGAGCAGACGCACGAGGGCATCGTATCCGCACAGCTCACCGAGGGGCCCCGGGAGGTGCGTCCCTCCGT
The DNA here is from genome assembly GCA_015068455.1 of Oscillospiraceae bacterium. Lineage (GTDB taxonomy): Bacteria > Bacillota > Clostridia > Oscillospirales > Oscillospiraceae > SVMC01. Next base: position 106,965 of record SVKO01000001.1, read on the forward strand.
CATCCTCCGTATGCTGGAGGCCGAAAGCTCCCTCTGGGAGATCGCCAAGGAGCTGCGCACCACCGTCAGCGCCATCCAGACCGCCAACGACCTGGATGCCGAAACGGCGCCGGCGGGCACGATCCTCCTCATCCCCATCGTGGCATAGCAGACCGGCAGCCGCACAGCGGCTGCCGGTTCATTAAATCAGTTTGCTGATCCGGTAGAGCATACATGCCGTGTCCCGGCGGGTCATGGGGGCGTCGGCCTCCTGCAGGGGAATCCCCGCCTGACTGAGCGCATCGACGGCCTCCCTTGCCCAGGCAGGCACGGTGTCACCGGCGGCGAAGACGGCGTGCTCCCCGCCTCCCTCCAGGCCCAGCAGCCTCTGCGCGATCACCGCCGCCTGGGCCTGGGTAACGGGCGCATCGGGGCAGAAGCACAGGCGGCTGCCGCAGCGGATGCCCCGGACGATGCCCCGGCGCAGGGCGCAGGCCAGATAGGGCCGCATCCATTCCGGCGCGCTGCCGGCGTCGGCAAAGGTGCATTCGGCGTCATCCTCCGTCGGCCGGACGCCAGCCAATTCCATGGTCATCGCCAAAAATTCTCCCCGGCTGACCGGTTCTTCCGGCCGGAAACAGAACTTGCCCGCCACCCGGTCGCCCTGCAGCAGGCCGGTGGAGCGCAGCCACATGGCCTCAAACTGCGCTCCGTCGCCATCCATGTCGGCGTAGGTCGCCCTGTCCATGGGCTTGAGGATCTCAATAGAGACGGTGGCCTCTTCGGAAACCGCGCCCTGCTCGTCCGCGGCGGTATAGGTGAAGCTGTCCGAGCCCACCTTGTTTTCCTTCGGGGTATAGACGAAGGTGCCGTCGTCCTCAATGCGCAGGCTTCCGCGCTTCGGCGTCCTGACGACGGCATAGGTCAGCCGCTCCCCGTCGGGGTCGGAAGCGTCGAATTTACCGGAGCGCTCCAGATTCTTGTAGGTCTCCAGGTGCACGTCCGAGGCCCGGGGCGGATGGTTCTCGCCGGAGCGCAGACGGATGGTGAGCACGGATTCGTCGCTGAGCTTGTCATCCCAGATGGTATAGTAGCTGACACAGGCGACGGAATCACAGGCTTCGGCGCTCTGGAAAACCACCCGGGACAGCATGTCCGCGGTCAGCACATCGCCGGTATGCAGGACCCTCTCGCCGCAGCGCAGCACGCCGACGGACGCATCCGGCACCTCGCACAGGTAAATGCCGCTGCCGGGCGTGGGCGAGGTGAGGAAGTCCTCGGGGCCCAGCGCGCAGGGCTCCAGGGCGCTGCACTGGATTTCGGCAGCCAGCGCGGGGACCGCCATGGCGCACACGACCAGGCACGACAGCATCAGGCGGAAAAGAAAGGGAATTCTCAATTTCATGATCGGTACCTCCTTGAAGTGATCGCTGGTAGTCTTTGCTATTGCGATTTGAAATATACGCCATTTTTCTCCCGCGTCGCAAAAAGGGGCCCTTTTTTCGGATTTCGGCCCGTCCTGCGGAATTTGTCCTTGTATTTTGTGATAGAATAGATTATAATAGTGGGCGTGTTTGCGGGCTTTTCTGTCATTCTTCCGCCCGGATCGCGTCATTTCGCATTTTGGAGGCATCCCATGGCTAACGCGAAGCTCAAAAAAATCGAATCCTATCTCGTCCCGGGCAAACGGGTGCATCTCGTGGGCATCGGCGGCGTTTCCATGCGGCCGCTGGCGCTGGTGCTGGCGGGTATGGGTCTGCAGATCTCCGGCTCGGATATGAACGCCTCGGTATCCACCGACGAGCTGATTGAAAAGAACATCCGGGTCTATATCGGCCATTCCGCGAAAAACATTGCCGACGCCGACTGCCTGATCCGCACCGCCGCAGTCCACAATGACAATCCCGAGATCGCCGCGGCCAGAGCCAAGGGCATCCCCGTGTTCGAACGGGCCCAGGCATGGGGCGTCATCATGCGCGCCTACCGGCACGCCATCTGCGTCGCCGGCACCCACGGCAAAACCACCACCACTTCCATGATCACCCATATCTTCATGCAGGCGCAGCGGGACCCCACCGTGATGATCGGCGGCTACCTGCCCCTGCTCAAGGCCGGCCACCGCGTGGGCGGCGGCGACACCATCATCATGGAAAGCTGCGAATACTGCAATTCTTTCCTGAATTTCTTCCCCACCATGGCCGTCATCATGAACGTGGAGGCGGATCATCTGGATTTCTTCAAGGATCTGGCTGATATTCAGCATTCCTTCCGCACCTTTGCCGAGCTCGTGCCGTCCACCGGCGCTGTGCTGGCCAACGGCGACGATCCCGGCGCCAGAGTCGCTCTGGAGGGCCTGGATTACGTCACCTTCGGCATCGAGGATACCAACTTCTACCACGGCGCAAACTATTCCGACGACTGGCGCGATTTCGATCTGATCGCCGACGGCCAGGCCGTCTGCCATATCCATCTGAACGTCTTCGGCCGCCACAACGCCCTCAACGCCATCGCCGCCTGTGCGGCAGCCCTGCGCATGGGCGTGGATCCGGCGGATATCCAGGCGGGCCTGGAGAGCTTCACCGGCGCCGGCCGCCGCATGGAATTCAAGGGCAAGTGCAACGGCGCCGACGTCTACGACGACTACGCCCACCATCCCGGCGAGCTGCACGCCCTCATCGACGCCATCAACGCCCTGGGCTACAAGCGCGTCATCGTCGCCTTCCAGCCCCATACCTATTCCCGCACCAAAGCCCTGTTCGACGACTTCGTCCGGGAACTGCGCCGGGTGGATCACGCGGTGCTGGCGGAGATCTACGCCGCCCGCGAGAGCAACACCATCGGCATCTCCTCGGAGGACCTGTCCCGGCAGATCCGCGGCTCGGTCTTCTTCGAGACCCTGCCGGAGGTGACGGATTATCTGCGCTCCATCGCCCAGCCCGGCGACCTGATCGTCACCGTCGGCGCAGGCGACATCTACAAGGCGGGCGAAGCCCTCGTAACCGAATAATCAAAACAAACCGCCGGGGCAGCCGCCCCGGCTTTTTCGTTTTTTGTTCGACAAAATCGCCCCTTCGGGCGGTTTTCTTATTGCACAAGCGGCCGGGAATTGCTATAATGGGCGCATGAGTAAACGAGTCAGCTATTATGTCAGCCGAAAATCCTGGCTGGCATGGCTCGCGGCACTGCTTCTGATCGGCTCGGTCATCGCCCGCATTGCTTTTTTCCGCGAGAAAGGCGCGGATTGCCTGACGGTGTGGCTCCGGATCGTGCTGCCGGCATTTGCTGCGATCCTCTTCTGCCTGCGCATGCTGCTCGACGGGCAGGAACATTTTTATAAAACAGCCCGCCCGGTATTCCTGATGGCGGCTTATTTCGGCATCTGCGCCGTATGCTCGCCCATGCGCCTGCGCTATGCGCTGATGTACTGCGTGCTGCTGCTGGTCGGATGGCTGCTGTACCGCCTCGTGGCGGGCGGACGCCACCCGCGGCTGCACTTTGCCATGTGGGCCGTGCTGGCGGTCTTCGTGGGCTTTTTGGTCTATGACGCCCGCCAAACCCTGCGCGGCGCCGACGCCTGGCACAGCTTCTGCACCCTGCGCGACGCGTTGATGATCCTGGGCGTCTTCTTCGCCGTACTGGCCATGCGCGAGCACAACGACGGGAAGTACCACCCCACCTTCGGCGACCGCAAGGACGGCCGCCGCGTGCGGGAGCTCAACCCCATCACCCGGGTCGCCAACTACATCATGCCCAACCGCAACGGCGCGTCCAACTCCCTGCGCGACCGGGTGGAGGTCAGCGAGATCGAGCGCTATATCCGCGCCAAGCGCAAGGAGGGGCTGACGGGCTTCGGCATGACCGAGGTCTTCCTGGCCGCCTACGTGCGCATCCTCGCCCGCTATCCCGCCGCCAACCGCTTCCTGTCCGGACAGACGATCTACTCCCGCGACGAGGACATCCAGTTCTGCATGGTGATCAAAAAGGAGATGACCAAGGAAGCGCCCGATACCATCATCAAGCTCCATCTGAACCCCCGCGACACCGCGGACGACGTATATAAAAAGTTCCACGCCGCCGTGCAAGAGGTGCACAATACGCCCCTCAACTCCACCCTTGACAACGTGGCCCGCTACATCAACTATGTGCCGGGGCTGCTGCTGAAGTTCCTCATCTGGCTGCTCAAGACCATGGATTACTTCGATCTGCTGCCGGCCTTCCTGCTGGAGGTCAGCCCCTTCCACGCCTCGGTCTTCTTCACCTCCATGGCCAGTCTGGGCATCCCTGCCATCACCCATCACCTGTACGATTTCGGCAATATGCCCGTGTTCTGCGCCTTCGGCACCAAGTACCGCGAGCCGGAAATCACCGCCGACGGCCAGGTCCGGGCGGCAAAATACCTCGACTATACCTTCAACATCGACGAGCGCATCGTCGACGGCTTCTACTACGCGGAAGCTCTGAAATACTTCCACCGGCTGCTGCGCGACCCCAGCCGCCTGGATACTCCGCCTGAGAACGTGATCCGCGACATCGACTGACCAAAGCCTGCGGCGTTCTGATCATCTTTGGGAGGAAAGACTATGTATACCGATTTGAAGCGCACCTGGGCGGAGATCGACCTGTCCGCCCTGGAGCACAACTATAAAACCCTGAAAAAACGGGTGCAGACCCGGTTCCTGGGCGTGGTCAAGGCCGACGCCTACGGCCACGGCGCCGTGGAGGTCTCCCGCCGCCTGCAGGAGCTGGGGGTGGACTACCTGGCGGTCTCCAGTCTGGACGAGGCCCGGGAGCTCCGCTACAACGGCATTTACTGCCCCATCCTGATCCTGGGCCACACCCCCGCCAATCAGGTGCCCATGCTGATCGCCAACAACATCACCCAGGCCGTGTCCAGCGAGCAGGCCGCCCGGGATTATGAGCAGCAAGCCGCCCGTCTCGGCGCGACCCTGAAGGTCCATATCAAGCTGGATACCGGCATGTCCCGCCTGGGCTTCGTGTGCGCCGACGACGCCTTCGACGAGACCGTGGCGGCGGTGCGCCGGGTGTGCGCCATGCCCCACCTGGACGCCGAGGGCGTATTCACCCACTTTGCCGTCTCCGACGAGGAGGACGAGGCCTCCCGCGAGTATACCGAGCTGCAGCTGCGCCGCTTCCGCAAAGCCATCGTGGCGGTGGAATCCGGCGGCCACCGCTTCCGCCTGCGCCACTGCTCCAACACCGGCGCCGTGGCCCGCTGGCGCAGCGCCTGGATGGACATGGTCCGCCCCGGCCTGCTGCTCTACGGTTACGGTCCCTATGCCAAGGAGCTGGGACTGAAGCCCGTCATGCGGCTCAAGAGCGTGGTGGGCGCCGTGAAGCACTATGCCGCGGGCACCACCGTCAGCTACGGCCGGCTCTATGAGGCCGAGCGGGACGTGCGCATCGGCGTGATCCCCATCGGCTACGCCGACGGCCTGTTCCGCGTTCTGTCCAACCGCTACAGCGTCGTGACCAAGGACGGTCCCGCCCCCATCCGCGGCCGCATCTGCATGGACATGTGCATGATCGACCTGACGGATCTTCCCGGCGTGGGCGTGGGCGACGAGGTGGAGCTCTTCGGCGAACGCGCCGACATCGACGCCATGGCCGAGATGGCCTCCACCATCCCCTACGAGCTGACCTGCGCCGTCTCCCGCCGCGTGCTGCGCGTCTATCTTCAGGACGGCGAGATCGTCGGCCGGAAGCTCAAAATGAACTGATCCCGAACGCAAAAAAAGAGCCGCTCCCGAAGAGCGGCTCTTTTTTTCGGTTTATCCTTCCCGCTTCTGCAGGGCCTTGATGATGCTGAAGATCGCGGCATAGCTCACCGCGGCGATGGGCCAGACGATCCAGGTGCGGTCCCAGCGCATGGTGATGAAGCTCCAGCCCAGATAGCCCGCCGTCACCAGGCCCCAGTAGATGCCGCTGAAGCTGCTGTGACGCTTGAGGTCTTCCTTGGCCGCGCGGGTGTAATCGCCCTCCTGCAGGAGCATCTGGTAGCTGCCCCAGATGACGCCCACGCGGACGATCAGCATCGCGCCGATGGCGATCAGCGCCAGCATGGCGCCGATGCTGGCCACCAGGGCGAAGGAATCCTCTTTGCAGAAGATCATGGCGATGAACAGGGGCAGCACGCCCACCACGCACAGCACGATGCCCAGGGTCAGCTGGCGGTTGAAGGTGCTCCGGAACCGGTCCCTGCGGCCGCGGACCATGCCGTCCACGCCGTAGAGAGTGTCGATGGGCTCTTTTTCCAGGTACTCAAAGGGGCTGGTGCGCAGACCGCTGGTGACGAACAGGGCCACCGCGCAGCCCACCAGGAGCATCAGCGTCACCAGGCCGATGCCGCCGGCCTGCATGTCGGTGATGGGGACCAGGCCGAGATCCTGCGCCCCGCCGAGGACGATCAGCACGATGGGCGAGAGGATGCACAGCAGCACGCCCAGGGCGATGCGGCGGGAGTTGAGCTCCTTCACCGCCAGGAAGGTGTTGGCCTCCTCCATGCCCACGGTGCGCACGGGGCTGTCCGAGATCGGCTCGGATACAACAGCCAGCTCTGCGTCGTCCTTCAATAAATAATCGGTGGTGACGCCGAAGATCTCGGACATGCGGATGATGCGCTGCATATCGGGGACGGACTGGGCGCTCTCCCATTTGGATACGGACTGGCGGCTGACGTCCAGCAGCTCGGCCAGTTCTTCCTGGGACCAGCCGTTTTTCTTTCTGAGGTCGATGATCTTATCTGCAAGAATCATTTTTTCATATACTCCTTATTGTTCTCATTTCCGCGGGGCGCGCCCCGTTCGGATGGTCCAAGTATATCCTTTTTTGCCGTTGCGTGCCAGAAAGGCGGCCTGGAACCTTCGCAACCGGCGGTTGCATCCGGGCGTTTTCCCGGTTTGCAGCAAAAAAATCCGCGTTTTTTCAAAAATATTATAGCGATTTTTCCGTCCCGCGTAAAGAGGGTTCGATCCCGCTCCGGAATAAAAAAACGCCGCCCGGAGGCGGCGTTTTCTTGAAATCAGTTGGTGCCGGTCAGGGCGACGCCGCCGACATAGAGGGTATGGCCGTTGGAAACGACGTTCGCGGCGCTGCCGGAGAAGGAGTTCACATAGCTGTCCGCCGTCAGAGTCCAGGTGCTGGAGCCGTCCAGGGTGACATTGACCTCGCCCACCTCGGTGGAGACGGTCTGGCCGGAGGCGTTGACGATGCTGCCGTCGACGAAGCCCTCGAAGGTCGAGCCGTTTGCCAGTTCCAGCGTCAGATTGGAGTTGTCACCCACCAGGATGGCGCCGGACAGGATCTGGCCGGAGGCTTTCAGCGTGGCGACATTCCCCGCGCCGCTCCATCCGTCGTCGCAGACGGACAGCAGTACGTTTTCCTTGTCCTCGTTGACGATGTTCACCCCGGACAGGGTGATGACGGCGTTGGTGTTGGTCACGTGGAAGACGTGGCCGTTCTTGCTGGTGAGCGAGCCGCCGGTCATGGTGAAGCTCGATGTGCCGCTGTCGGCGTCGCCGGACATGGACTGATAGATCATGATGGTATCCAGGAAAGTGGCGTTGCCGTTGCATTTGGTGTTGCTGGCGGTCAGATCGCAATCTGTCAGAGCAATGGAATTCTTACCCTCGATGCACACGCCCTCGGAGAGGTTGGAAATCAGCGTCGCCCCGGTAACGGAAATGTCCGCCGTGGAGTAGATGGCAGGAGAGCCGAGGCCGTTTGAAGTGTAGGTCCCGCCCTCCACGCTTACGGTGCCGCCGCCCCGGTCGGTGCGGATCGGCGCCGAGGATCGGCCAGAAGTGGTAACGGTCAGGTCGTAAGCCCGGGTGACTCCGCCGCCGGTGGTCATGATGCCGCCGGAGCCGTCGCCGGTGGTGGTGATTTCGGTGTCACGAATGATGAGGGTGGTGCCGTCGCCGTCGGCGCCGTTGCTTCCACCATTGCCGCCGTAGCAGAATACGCCGTTGGCGCCGTCGGCGTCGGAGGTGATCGTGCCGCCGGTGATGGTGGCCGTTGCCCCGTCCTTCACCAGCACCGCGGCATTGAGACCGTAAAAGTTGCAGCTGTCACCTCCGTCGGAGTCGCCGGTTTTCGTGACTGTGGGGTCCTCAACTGTCACCGCGTCCGCCGTGGCGATGAGCAGTGCGCTTTCGTCGGCGGTGGTGCTGGCATAGGTCTTGCCGCTCTGCGACTCCGAGCCGGTGATTTCCACTGCGCCTTTGTAGTCAATGTCGGCGCTGCTGCCGCCGGGGCCGCCCCCGGGTCCACCGGAACCGCCGCCGGGGCCGCCATCGGGAGGATCGCCCGGGGGATTGCCGCCGGGCGCGCCGTCGGGAGGATCCCCGGGGGCCTCGCCGTCGGGGGGTGCAGACGGATCGTCAGTCTGCTGGGCTTCATTTGTTTCGTCGACCTGGGTCTGTTGAGATTGTACCGGGGTTTCCGTTGTTTTCTGTGTGCATCCGCTCAGCGCTCCGAGCAGGAGCGCAAACACGAGCAGGAAACTGAGAACCTTTTTCATAAGGAGCCCTCCAATTATTTTTGATTTGACTGCATCATACAGCCCCGTTCTGAAAAAGATCTGAAATTCTCAAAAAACTTTTGAAAACCCGCCGAACACAGAAACGGCCCACTTGTGTTTTTGAGACCGATTCTGTATAATAATTTCGTAAAATGACAAACAACCGCCCGATCCGTCGGGGAAAAGGAGCAGATTATGACCGGTGGCTTTACCTTCTGGGACACGCAGACGTGGTCCTTCGTCGTCACGTTATCCATTTTGTTCGGAGCGATGCTGCTCGCAAACCTGCTGCGCAGGAAAATCAAGATCCTGCGCTATTCCCTGCTCCCGAGCTCCGTCCTCGGCGGTTTTCTGGTATTGATCGCGGATCTCATCTACAAGCGGATCTTCGGCCGGTCCATGTTCGAGCTGTTCGTGCTGGAATCGCTGACCTACCACGGCCTCGGCCTGGGCTTCATCGCCCTGGCATGGCGGCATCTGGAGGGCGTCAAGGGCAGGAAGGCCCGCCGCGACGTATTCCACACCGCCACCGTCACCGTGGGCGGCTATCTGATCCAGGCCATCGTCGGCCTGGCCATCACCACGGTCCTGTTTTATCTCATCGGCAGCTTCGCCGCGGGCGGCATCCTGCTGCCCATGGGCTACGGCCAGGGCCCCGGCCAGGCTTTCAACTGGGGCTCCACCTATGAGAATACCTACGGCTTCCTGAACGGCTCGAGCTACGGCCTGACCGTGGCGGCCATGGGCTTCGTCAGCGCCTGCGTCGGCGGTGTGTTCTTCCTCAACCGCCCCGAGTCCCGCAAAAAATACGCCCACATCGGCGCGGAGGTCCGGGACAATCTTACGATCAGGGATTATATCCGCGAGAACGAGATCCCCGTCTCCGAGTCCATGGACAAGCTGACGGTGCAGTTCGGTCTGGTCTTCCTCACCTATGCCGTCGCCTTCGTCTCCATGTGGGCTCTGTACAAATTCGTCCTGGCCCCCGCCGGCGGCTTCGCTATGAACACCGTCAATCCCCTGATCTGGGGTTTCAACTTCCTGATCGGCACGGTGTGGGCCATCTTGTTCAAAAACATCGGCAACACCCTGCGCGCCAAGGGCATCATTCATCGGGAGTACACCAACAACTTCATGCTCAACCGCATCAGCGGCCTGATGTTCGACCTCATGGTGGTGGCCTCCATCGCCTCCATCGACCTGAGCGCCTTCCGGCACCGGGAATTCTGGATCCCCATCGTGCTGCTGTGCGCCGCGGGCGCCGTGGTGACCTTCTTCTATACCCGCCGGGTCTGCGACCACCTCTTCCCGGACTACCGCGACGAGATGTTCCTGTCCATGTACGGCATGCTCACCGGCACCGCCTCCACGGGCGTCATCCTCCTGCGGGAGATCGATCCCCAGTTCTCCACCCCCGCGTCCCACAACCTCATCTATCAGAACCTCTGGGCCATCGTCCTGGGCGCGCCGATGCTCCTGATGCTGGGCTTCGTCCCCCGCAGCATGACCCATCTGTTCGTCTGCTTCGGCATCTTGATCGCGCTGTTCGGGATGATCCTGCTGATCCAGTACCGCGACCGGATCTTCCGCCGCGGCGCGGCAAAGAAATGACAAGGGATCAGCGCCGCCATGTGCGCGCCTTCGCCTTCTTTTCGGCCCTGCTGCGGCCGGCCATGCGGCTGCTGCTGCGCTTCCGGGGCGAGAGGATCCCGGATCCCGGCGGCCCGGTGTTCGTCCTGTGCAACCACAACACGGATCTGGACTGCATCCTCGTGGGACTGAGCGCCCGGCGGCAGATCTATTTCGTCGCCACGGAGACCATTGTGCGGATGGGGCTGCTGGGCAAGCTCGTCAAGCGGTATTTTGATCCCATCCTCCACCGCAAGGGCGTCCAGGGCGCCGCCACCGTCCGTGCCATTTTGGAGCGCATCCGCGCGGGCTTTTCCGTCGCCCTCTTCCCCGAGGGGAACCGCTCCTTCAACGGGCAGACCTGCCCCATTCCCCCCGCCACGGGCAAGCTGGCCCGCATGTGCGGGGCGACCCTGATCACCTACCGGCTCACCGGCGGCTATCTGACCTCCCCCCGCTGGGGCCGGGGCATCCGCCGCGGCAAACTGTCCGGCACGGTCGTGGGCGTCTATCCCCCGGAAACTCTCAAGGCCATGTCCGCAGCGGAAGTGCAGGCCATCATCGAGCGCGACCTCTGGACCGACGCTTATGAAGAGCAGGAGCACGCGCCCGTTCGCTTCCGCGGAAGGGCCCGGGCGGAATTCCTGGAATCCATGCTGTTCCGCTGCCCGCGCTGCAGCCGCTTCGGCACCCTTCGCTCCAGCAGGCACCGCCTGTCCTGCGGCTGCGGCTTCGACGCCGCCTTCACCGAGACAGGCTTCCTGGAGAGCGCGGACGGCGCAAAGTTCACGCTCACGGAGCTGGACGGCGCCCAGCGCGAAGCCCTGGCGGCGCTGCCGGACGACGGATGCATTTTCTCCGATGAGGTCACCCTCCGGCGGATCGGAAAAGACCACGCGGTGATCTCCGAAACAGCCGTCACACTGAAGGCATTCCGGGACCGCTTTGAGGCCGGGGAGCCTTTGGATCAGATCGAGGCCATGTCCATCGTCCAGCGCAACCGGCTGCTGATCTACCCCGCCGGAAACAACGGTCACCTGGAAATCACCGGCGTGCCCGCCTTCAACGCTCTGAAATATTTCTACCTTTTCCGCCTGACCCACCCCAGCGTCAACGGTACCCTGTAAAACAGCGCCCCAAAGCCCAAAGCTTTGGGGCGCTTCGCTGCAGGAACGCCTCCTGTTTTTCTCATTTCCTGTTGTTTTCTCCCCAGATGCAAAGCTGATCCAGGACTTCCATCAGGGATTTTCCTCTGCCGGTCAGGCTGTATTCAACCTTCGGGGGAATCTGCGGATATTCTTTTCTTGAAATCAGCCCGTCAGATTCAAGCTCCTTCAGATTGCTGCTCAGCGTTTTATCCGATATGTTTTTTACATAGCGGCGCAGCTCATTAAAGCGAACCGGCTCAAATTCCATCAGGCAGTACAGGATCACCATTTTGTGCTTCCCGGAAATCAGAGAGAGCGTATAACTGAATCCGGTGTCTTCAAAATTGGCGTTTTCAATATAGTTTGTTATCATGGCTGTACTTTCCTTTTTGATAGTACCCATCCATTGGGATAGTACTTGATTTATGTTCTGCTTCGGCTATAATTATACACAAGCGCACGATTGTGTCAATCACAAAGAAAGGGGTTCATTCCATGAGAGTGAAGCTCAATCATACCGAAGGGATCTTCCCGATGCCGGTTCTGATGATCGCAACCTACAATGATGACGGCAGCGTGAACGTCATGAATGCCGCCTGGGGTACCATGCAGGAGCGGGGCACTGTTGCTCTGAATTTGACCGAATCTCACAAGACCGTGAAAAATATCAAGGCAAGAAAGGCTTTCACCGTCAGCATCGCCGACGCTGCGCATGTCGTGGAAGCCGACTATTTCGGCGTCGTCTCCGGAAACAAAGAAACAAAGAAATTTGAAAAAAGCGGCTTGACGGCCGATAAAGCGGAAAAAGTTGACGCCCCTGTCGTCAATGAATTCCCGCTGTGCCTCGAATGTGAATTCATTGAATATCAAAACAATGAATTCGGCGTCGGCGTCATCGGAAAGGTCGTCAATATCACTGCCGACGAGGGTGTGATGGTTGACGGCAAACTTGACATCTCCCTGGTCGACGCCATCGCTTTTGATCCGTACACGCACGGGTATTACAGAGTGACTGAACGCGTGGGCGAAGCATTCAGCGACGGCCTGCAATTAAAATAACCGGGTTTGCCCCGGAAAAGGAAGAACAGCACCTTCGGTCGATTTGGCGGTGCTTGCACCGCAAAATGATCCTTGTTCTCTGTTCGGGCGTCCGTTCGCCGGATGCGCTCGAGTCCCGCGCCCCCGCCCGGGGCAAAGCCCAGCGCATGCGGATTTGCCCCGGAAAAGGAAGAACAGCACCTTCGGTCGATTTGGCGCCGCTTTGCGGCGTCAAATGATCCTTGTTCTCGTTTTGACGTCCGTTTTACAAGACGCACTCCAGTTCTGCGTCCCCGCCCGGGGCAAAGCCCAGCGCATGCGGATTTGCCCCGGAAAAGGAAGAACAGCACCTTCGGTCGATTTGGCGCCGCTTTGCGGCGTCAAATGATCCTTGTTCTCGTTTTGACGTCCGTTTTACAAGACGCACTCCAGTTCTGCGTCCCCGCCCGGGGCAAAGCCCAGCGCATGCGGGTTTGTCCCGGAAAAGGAAGAACAGCACCTTCGGTCGATTTGGCGGTGCTTGCGCCGCCAAATGACCCTTGGTGCTGTTCTGACGTTGTGGTGCGATTGTTCATAACGGACTTGGTAAACCGCAGGTGGGCAGCATGTTCCCTGAAAAATCGAAAGCCCGATCACACAATAAAAAACACCTCCTTCGGCTCCATCGCAGCCGAAGGAGGTGTTTCGTGGGTCATTCCATTCAGATCATATATTCAGATAGCGCATCCGGATTGTCGGCAAATCCTTTTGCACTCTTTTCAGCTTCTTCAAATCGTGCTTTGATTTCCTCGTTCACCGCGGCGTACATCACAGGGATCACCTTCAAATCTTCTTCCTTTACAGAGATCATGGCAATGTCGTCTTTTTCTCCGCATTGCGGAAAGTTTACGAGCCATGTCCCATTTACGAAATCATCCAGGCAAATCCAGCCATGCATTCCTTTGTGCACACCGTGCTTTGCGTATCTTTCCTTTTCTACCGTTACTTCCACACAATCCATATATTGCATTATTATTTCCCTCCGTACAGTGTTGCTCCCGGCTCAGACAAGGTATTTTGACAAATCATCCGGGACGACGGAAATCGCCTTTTGATCCTCATCCATTTGATCGAACCTCGCCTTGATCTCCTCGTTCACCGCGGCGTACATCACGGGGATCACCTTCAAATCTTCTTCTTTCACTGAGATTTCAGCGATATCCGCTTTTTCTCCGCATTGAGGAAAGTTTACGAGCCAGGTGCCGTTAACGAAATCATCCAGGCAGATCCAGCCCTGCATTCCCTTGTGTACGCCGTCCTTCGCGTATTTCTCTTTTTCTACCGTTACTTCCACACAATCCATATATTGCATTATTATTTCCCTCCATACGGTGTTGATAATTGCAGCCATCCATTTGGATGGACCATCCATCCTGTAGTAAAAGACACAGCGTTTCCATTGTCTCTTCGAATAATCGTTACTACGATGCTGATGCGTTGACCTTGATCATTCAGCTTGCCCAATTGATAGTCCCCGGAAACGTATTTCTCAAGCCCCTGTCGCTTTGCGACTGCGTTCATTCGGACGATGGCAAAGTCGATCGGCTCCAGAGTGCAATGGCAAAATGGGTGATGCGGACACGGCGGATGCCTGTCTTCTGTGAAATAGCATCCGTCAAGCTTCAAGCATATTTCACAATGTGTTTTTCCTTCGTCGTGATGTATCCACTGGATCCATTGGGGAAAACCTGTCGATTTCCCCGCAAGAATCGTTCCTTTCATGGTTTTATAGTACAATAATATCCGCTCCGCTTCAAGTAGTAGGAACACAAGTCCCTCTACCCATAGCGGAAAATGGCATAATCCTTGTACCAAATCAGACAACAACCTCAAAAAAGTCTCAGGGCCCAATATCGCGGGTCCAATTATGAGAGAAAGAACAGCTCCTTCGGTCGATTTGGCGGTGCCTGCGCCGCCAAATGACCCTTAGTGCTGTTCTGACGCCGCGGCACTGGGCGGCTTCGCCGCCGTCGCCGGGGCCGTTTCCCGATTGGGGTCAGCGGTGCAAAAAAGCGCCGCCGCCCTGTTCAAGTCCCGCAGCACAAACACGGATACCAAAAAGGAAGGGGCGCAGAGCGTCCCTTCCTTTTTGGTGCCGCTGGCGGGAATCGAACCCGCACGCCCGGAAAGGCGAAGGATTTTAAGTCCTTTGCGTCTACCAGTTCCGCCACAGCGGCAAATCTACCGATTATTTTAGCATCGTTTTACCGGAGCGTCAAGCACAGCGGACACGGATTTTACCGCGGTCAGCGGATGATTTTTCACTCTCCGGCGGATATCCGCCGGCGCCGATGTATTTTTTTGCAGAAAATTCACTTCCGGGCTTGCAATATAGATACATTCGTGTTATGATATTGTTACCTATTTGTAACCTTTTGAATGGAGGTTTTTTTATGAAGAAACGTCTGATTTGTGCCGCAATGATTCTTGCCCTTCTGTTGGCTCTCCTGCCGGCGCATATCCTGGCCGACGACCCGCAAATCATCACCGGCGAGGCCGGCGAGAAGATCACCTGGACCTTCGAGCCCATCGAAGGTGTGCTGACCATCGAGGGCGAGGGCGCCATGCCCGACTGGAGCTACAGCGAGGGCGCCCCCTGGTACCTCTACCGCAGCCGTATTTTCCGCGTCGTGCTGGGCGATAAAATCACCTCCATCGGCGCCTATGCTTTCAACGAGTGCGCCCGCCTGACAGAGGTGGACGCCGCCGAGGCCACCCTCGGCGTCATCGGCGCAGGCGCGATGAGCAACTGCGTTCAGCTGGAGACCTTCAAATTCAAGCCCGCTTCCAATCTGGATGTGGGCGCCGATGCGTTCTTCGGCTGCGCCGCTTTGAAGACCGTCGACCTGGGCGCCGACGAGGGCGCCGTCGGCGCAGGCGCGTTCTCCGGCTGCACCGCCCTGACGGAAGCGGCCCTGCCCAAGGTCATGTTCACGCTGGAGCCTGAGACCTTCCTGGGCTGCGCCGCCCTTTCCAAGCTGAACGTGCCGGAAGAATTGGAATCCATCGGCAAGAGCTGCTTCCGCGGCTGCGAGGCGCTGCCCGACCTCACCTTCCCCGATTCGCTGGTCTCCGTGGATCGCTACGCCTTCCACGGCTGCGCGGAGAGCACCTTCACCTTCACCGGCGACATGCCCGACTTCGCCCCTGCCAAGGACGTCTCGGCCAGCTTTGCACCGGACGCCGTCCTGTGCTTCCCCTTCGAGTCTGACGGTTGGACCTGGCCTGTCTGCAAGGGCTATGAAACCAAAATCGTATATCCCGCCCTCGATAACGTCTTTAACGATCTGAAAAAGGACGCATGGTACATCCCCAGCGTGCAGCACGTCTACTATACCGGCCTCATGAACGGCGTCAAAGAAGACGTGTTCTCCCCGGACGGCCTGGTTTCCCGCGGCCAGCTCGTGACGGTTCTCTATCGCATGGCCGGCCAGATCGAGGTGGAGAAGGACATCCCCTTTACCGACGTGGCGGAAACCGCCTATTATTACAAAGCTGTCCGCTGGGCCAATTCGACGGGCGTGATCAACGGCGTGAGCCCCACCCGCTTCGCCCCCGACGACAGAATCTCCCGCCAGCAGCTGTGCACCGTCCTGTTCCGCTATGCCGCCTCGCGCGATCTGACGATGACCCAGCGCGATCCCCTCACAGGGTTCTCCGATGCGGACAAGATCGCCGACTATGCCAAGGATGCGGTGAGCTGGTGCGTCGCCACCGGCCTGATCAACGGCAAGAACGGCAGCCTGCTGGATCCCGCCGGCAACGCCACCCGCGCAGAGGTTGCCAAGGTTTTGACGGCCTTTGCAGGCCATGTGGCCCGTGAGGGACTGACCGCCCACGAGAACTGGGAGCAGGACTACCTCATCCCCGAGGTCATCCCCGATATCGACCGGGAGGACCCCGAATACCTCTATGCCAGAGAAATCTTTGACGCCATCAACGCCGTGCGCGGCGAGACGGGCCTCAAACCCTTCATCTGGAGCGACCGCGTCTATCTGGCCGCCCAGACCCGCGCCGAAGAGATCTCCGGTCAGGCCGCTTTCACGCACACCCGGCCCGACGGCTCCAATTATGCCACGGTGCTGACGGAATCCGGCGTCAATGCATCGATCCGCAACGAGATCATCGCCCACGGCTACTCCACGTCCCAGGCTCTGGTGGACAAATGGGCTTCCTCCAACGCCACCAGCCCGGTCATCAACGCCCTGGTTTATTCCCAGGCGGCCGTCGGCGTGTACAAGCTGCCTCCCGAGGAGGAGGGCGAGGAAGGCCATTACTATTACGCCCTGCTGGTGATCGGCTGATATGGAGGCCATTGCCCACATCCGCTCGGCTTTCAAGACGAAATTCGGCATCCCGCGGCAGGCGGGCCTGGTGCCGGAGCTGCGCGCAAGCGTGGTCTTCGCCCCCGCCTACCGCAATCCGGACGCTTTGCGCGGGCTGGAAGGCTTCTCCCACATCTGGCTGATCTGGGAATTCTCCGAGGCCGCGCGGGATGCCTGGTCGCCCACGGTGCGGCCGCCCAGGCTGGGCGGCAACACGCGCATGGGCGTCTTCGCCACCCGCGCTCCCTTTCGGCCCAACCCCATCGGTCTGAGCTGCGTGCGGCTCGAGGCGATCCGGACTGACCCGGAACTGGGGACGGTGCTGGACGTGCTGGGCGCGGACTTGATGGACGGCACGCCGATCCTGGATATCAAGCCCTATCTTCCCTACTGCGACAGCCATCCCGAGGCGTCCGCCGGGTTTACCGGCGCCCGGGATATGCCCCTGCTGCGGGTGGACTTCCCGCCTGCGCTGCTGGAGCCCATCGACAAGGATCTGCGGCCCGGCCTGCTGGGCGTGCTCTCCCGCGATCCCCGGCCCCGCTACCAGGATGATCCCGACCGTGTCTACGGCATGGCCTTCGGCGGCTGGGAGATCCGCTTCCGGGTGGAGGGGGACGTGCTCACCGTGGTGGAGGCCAAGCCTGACACCTGACAAAAAACCTCCGGCTGAGGCCGGAGGTTTTTTTTGTTATCTGTTTGTTATGATGCTTGTTTGCGCTCTCTCATGGGCGTCCGCAGCAGCTCATTCAGAAAGTTCAGGCGATTGAGCCACAAGGCCGCGTCCTGTCCCGGCTGAGGCTGGATCTGCAGATGCTCCACGGTCCATCGGCCGAGGTAGTTGGAAAACTTCTTCGCCCCGGCGCCGTTGAAGTGCAGGGCATCATACTTCTCCGTGGAGACGTCGGCGCCGATTTTGTCGGCGTCGGCCAGGCAGTCGAGCATCGTCACCCCGTCAAGGCCGCCCATGATCCGGCACAGCCGCTCCCAATCCGGGGTGCTCAGCCGTTCTACGGGCGTTCGGAACAGCACCAGTTCGATCCCCTCCCTGCGGCACAGTTCGTAAATCTGCGTCAGGGACTCGATATTCATCTGCCATTTTTCCTCGGTGACGTTCAGGCTCTCGCAGGTGAGATCGCCGCTCGTATATTCGCCCATCCAGGTGAAGCCCGCCAGGGCGTCCGCGTTATAGCCCCGGAAGTCCTCCTCCGTCAGCTCCGGCCAGCGGTCGTGATAAAAGAACAGCGGAAAAAGCAGACCCTTCACCGCCTCCGGCTCCGCCGCATGGAAGGTCGCCTGTATGCGGGCCTTGCCCCAGGGCATCTGACCGATGTTGGTTTTCGTGAATTTCTGGTATCTCTCGAAGCCCAGGCCGGAGCACTCCACAAAGATCACGCCGGGTGACTGGGTCTTGAGGCTCTGCTGAATGTAGGCAAGGGTGATCGCCAGGGTCTGCTCCGGGCCGGCGTTGACATAGGCCGTCAGTCCGCTGGTCTCCCAGAATGCGGCCGGAGCCACGCCGCAGTAGACCACGGAGGATCCGAAAAACATCACGTCAATGCTGTCGCGCGGTTCCTGCAGAAAGTTTCCCCAGGTGGAGCCGGATCGATGCTGCTTCGGTGTGAAGATCCGGTTGGCCCATTCAAGCGAAAGGAGCAGCACCGCCAGCGCCAGAACAACAGAGATCCATGCTTTGACCCGTTTTTTCATTGGCGCGACCTCCTTGGAACCAGGCCGCCTTGACCCGGCAGCACGGCGGGCGCAGCACAACGGGCAGACGCTGCCGCGCCCGCCCGGGCAGGATATGACAGACTGCTGCATCCGCGGCCGGAAAGATTAAAATAGGAACAAGAATTCGTTGCCATCGTATTTCTCCCTGTTATGGCGTTTGTATGTTATATTGTAGCATACCCCAATCCATTTGCCAATCCCCGTAAACAGGGTTTCTGAATCATGGTGGGACATGTAATAAAGTATTCAATAAGCACTTTAAGCACTTTTCGATGCTGCACTAAAAATATTCCGTCCGGTCTCATTCCGCCCGAAGCGCCCGGGAATGCTCTTCCGCACTCCGGGCGGAAGCCCGTGCACGGCAGCGAGGACCTCATCCGGGAACCGGATCTGTCCCGCCCGCCCGGTGCAGCGCGTGCAGCGACAGCTCCCCCGCCAGCTTGAACAGAGCGTCCGCAAGCGCCTGCTCCAGGCTCACGCCCGCCCGTCGGGCAAGCTCCCGATAAAATGCCGCCGTCGCCGGATCGAGAATCAGCGTAATGGCCTCCATGCAAGCGCCTCCCATCGTTTTTCCGCGCTACAAAACGCTGCATTATCCTATGCAGACGCTTGACAAATGTGATAGAATAAATAGGATATGAATTTTCCGAAAGGATGAAGAAAATCATGGCAAAAGAGATGAAAGTCGAACGAATCACCGACATGGAGAAGGATTTTGCCCAGTGGTACACCGACGTGTGCACCAAGGCGGAGCTCATCGACTATTCCTCCATCAAGGGCATGTTCATCTATCGCCCCTACGGCTACGCCATCTGGGAAAACATCCAGCGGCTGATGGACATTGAGTTCAAAAAGACCGGCGCTGAAAACGTCTACATGCCCATGCTCATCCCCGAAAGCCTGCTGCAGAAGGAAAAGGACCACGTGGAGGGCTTTGCCCCGGAGTGCGCCTGGGTCACCATGGGCGGCAGCGACAAGCTCGAGGAGCGCTACTGCATCCGTCCCACCTCCGAGACCCTGTTCTGCGAGCACTATAAAAATATCATCCAGTCCCACCGGGACCTGCCCAAGATGTACAACCAGTGGTGCAGCGTGCTGCGCTGGGAGAAGACCTCCCGCCCCTTCCTGCGCCACCGCGAATTCCTCTGGCAGGAGGGCCACACCATGCACGCCACCGCCGAGGAGGCCATGGAGGAGACCCAGCGCATGCTGAACGTCTACGCCGACTTCTGCGAAGACGTGCTGGCCATGCCCGTGACCCGGGGCCAGAAGACCGAGAAGGAGAAGTTCAACGGCGCCGAGGCCACCTACACCATCGAGTGCATGATGCATGACCGCAAGGCCCTGCAGGCCGGCACCTCCCACTACTTCGGCGACGGCTTCGCCCGCGCCTTCGACATCACCTTCACCGACTCCAACAACCAGCGGGTCTATCCGCACCAGACCTCCTGGGGCGTGTCCACCCGTCTGATCGGCGGCATCATCATGACCCACGGCGACAACAACGGCCTGGTGCTGCCCCCGAAGATCGCTCCCATCCAGGTCATCGTGGTGCCCGTGGCGGCCCACAAGCCCGGCGTCACCGAGGCGGCCGCGCAGCTGCGCGACGCGCTGGCCGAAGCCGGCCTGCGGGTGAAGCTGGACGACTCCGACAACAGCCTCGGCTGGAAATGCGCCCAGTGGGAGATGAAGGGCGTGCCCCTGCGCGTGGAGATCGGCCCCCGCGACATCGAAAACGGCCAGTGCTGCATGGTGCGCCGCGACAACCGCGAGAAGAGCTTCGTGGCCGTCGCCGACGCCGCCGAGAGCGCCAAGGCGCTGCTGGAGCAGGTGCACAAGAGCCTGTACGAGCGCGCCCTGAAAAACCGCGAGGAGAACACCTACGTGGCCCACTCCCTGGAAGAGGCCAAGGCCCTGCAGGACGAGCACGGCGGCTTCATCAAGACCATGTGGTGCGAGGATCCCGAATGCGAGAAGCGCATGAAGGACGAGGCCGGCATGTCCTCGCGCTGCATGCCCTTTGCCCAGGAGCACCTGGGAGACGTCTGCGCCATCTGCGGCAAACCCGCCAGGAAGATGATCTACTGGGGCGTCGCCTACTGAGATGCGGCACTACGCCTTTTTCCAGAACCGGGAGTGCGAGTTCTTCCCCTGCCATCGCACGGACGATCCGGAGAAGTTCAACTGCCTGTTCTGCTTCTGTCCGCTGTACCACACGGACTGCGGAGGAAACTGCACTTATCACGACGGCGTGAAGGACTGCTCCGCCTGCCTGTACCCCCACGAGCCGGCGCACTACGACGAAATCTGCGCCCGCTTAAAGCCATAAACCGCACCCCCTGCGACGCCTCGCAGGGGGTGTTTTTTCGCCCGGATTGACATTTTCTTTCCCCGTGATACAATGGAAAAAACACCCCGAACCCGGCAACACACAGAACCGTCCCCCGGGTTACGCGTGGACTATCTGTAACACAGGGAACGGTTCCGTGTGTTGCGACGAACATATGATATAACACAGAGAACCGTCCCCTGTGTTCCACTCTGACGCACTGAGGTGAGATGTCCATGTGCAAACTGTTTCAACGCATTCGCTCCTTTTTTCAGCGCCAAGCCCCGCAGCGCGTACCTGTGCGGCCAAAACCCTCCTGGCCAGAAATCGTGGAGCTCATGTATGACAAGGGCTTGTCATTTCCAGTGTATGATGTGGTCAAAGTCGTTTACAGCCCGGATAAGAAAAAGAGACTGGTCCTGTTAAAGAGCAAAAACCATGGGTTCTATAAATACCAGTTTGAGTACATTTATTCGTTTGTCGAAGACGAGTGGGCGTACGTTTCAGATCAACCGGACGCGCTTCCCGGTGTGTGGATGAGTTTTGGGAACCCCGGCAATTCCTTATTCGGAACAGAGCAAGAGGCATGGAATGAGGCTACTGGATCGACGGCATACAAACGCTGCTTTGAAGGATAGCTTTCGTCCGCAGCTCCGAACAATCCAGGAGGACAGGGGACGGATCTCTGTCTTGACGGATAAAGACACAGAACCGTCCCCCGTCTTCACGCCGTAGGGGCGGATGCCCACATCCGCCCGGCACACGAACAGACCGAATATAAAAAATGAAAGCGAATTCGTAAAAAGCTGCGAATTCGCCTGACATTATTCTTTCTTTGTTGTTTTGTCACGCGGGCGGATGTGGGCATCCGCCCCTACGGGAGCGCAATAATTCTTCATGCCGCAAAGTTGCGGATTGATGCCGGGAACGGCGTTTGAACGGCGGTCCGGTCACAGGGCCGTCCTCTGGTTTCGCAATTTGACAAACCCGTAGTCTGTGATAAAATGGACAAAAAGACCGAATCCGTTTGACGCTCCCTCCCATGCAGCCGGGAACCCCCTCTCTCCTTATGAAGCAAGCCTTTCTCTATTCTCTGAAAAAAAGTCTCCCCGTGCTCGTTTCGTTCATTCCGGTGGGCCTGGCCTACGGCATCCTCATGCAGACCTCCGGCTACAACTGGATCTGGACGGCCGGCACGTGCGTTTCCGTGTTTGCCGGGTCGCTCCAGTTTTTGATGGTGTCGTTTTTCGCCGGCGGCGTCTCCCTGCTGACCGTGGCAGCCATGGCCCTGCTGCTCAACAGCCGCCACATCTTCTACGGCATCCCCTTCATTGAAAAATGGCGCGGCTACGGCCCCTGGAAATATTTCCTGATCCATGCTCTGCCGGACGAGACCTTCTCCCTGCACATCGCCAATGATTTTGACGACGGCAACGAACGCCACAAAAAATACACCTACGTGTTCAGCGCCGCCCTGGTGTTCCTGTACTGGACGATTTCCAGTGTTGCGGGCGCTCTGATCGGCCGGCTCATCCGCTTCAACACCGAAGGCATCGACTTCGCGCTGACCGCCCTGTTCATCGTCATCCTGCTCGAGCAGCTCCGGGGCCGGGATGCCCGCATCCCCGCGCTGATCGCGCTGTGCTCTTCACTCACCTGTCTGGTCCTGCTGGGGCCGGACCGCTTCATTCTGCCGTCGCTGATGGTCACCGTCGCGCTTTTGCTGGTCCTGCAGCAGCGCAGAAAGGAGGCGTAACATGGGCGTGAATGTTCCCCGAACCCTTGCCGTCATTGCCGTCTGCGCCGTCTGCACCCTCCTGGAGCGGGCCCTGCCCTTCCTCATTTTCCGGGGCCGGGAGGTGCCGAAGGTCGTCAAAAATCTTGGCGCAGCCCTGCCGGCGGCCATCATCACCACCCTGATCGTCTACTGCCTGCGCTCCTACGCGGCCTCTGCCGCAATCATCCCCCAGCTCATCGCCTGCGCCGTTACCGTCGTCCTGCACCTGTGGCGGCGCAATTCCTTCCTCAGCATCTTCGGCGGCACCGCCGTGTGCATGCTGCTGACGCAGTTCGTATTCTGATCCGCAAAAAAACACCCCCGTCCCCCGGACGGGGGTGCAGATTCGCTGTGTTCAACCGCTTGCAAACGCCGGGGGTATATGCTACAATATACGACACAAAAGCCAAACTGTACGAAAAGAGAGATCAATGATGGACAAACTGATCCTGTCGCCCTTCAACGGGCTGTTTTTTGCGCTTTTTGCCGCGTTTGCGGCTGTTTTTCTGATCCTGAGCCTGATCATGCGCCGCTGCTCCGACAAAACCCGCCGCGGCACCCTGGCCGGACTGATGCTCTTCACCCTGGCGGTGTTCGTCTGGTATAAAATCATGCTTTCGCTGGACGCGCCCTATTCCGCCCTGTGCACGGCGGCGGGCAAGGGCGGCTTCAACTGGTGGGGGGAACTGCCCCTGCAGCTGTGCAACATCAATATGATCCTCATCCCCGTGGGCGTGCTGACCAAAAAGCGCCCCCTCATGAGCTTCAGCTTCTTCCTCGGGCCCCTGGGCGCCGCCATGGCGCTGATGATGCCCGGCGTGGGCTTTGAGAACTGCAGCGTCCTCCTGCCCCGGATGATCGGCTATTACTTCACCCACTTCATGGTCTTCTTCGGTGCCCTGGCCCTGTGGGGCTTCGGCATCTACCGGCCCACCTTCCGGGACATCCTGCCGGCGCTGATCAGCACGGTCGTGCTGAGCTTTGTGATCTTCCTGATCAACATGGCGTTCCGCAGGCTCGGCCTCAATCCCTTCTCCAATTACTTTTACAACGTGGAGACCGAAGGCAATCCGATCCTGGAGATCTTCCACCGCATCCTGCCCTATCCCTTCGTTTTCTCGATCCCATGCCTTGGGATCCTGATCCCCTATATGCTGATCGTCACCGGCCTGTTCCAGATCGGCGGCAGGCGCAAAAAGAAATAAGAAAAAGGCGAAGCGTCGAGGTCCTCCTCCGGCTTCGCCTTTTTGCGTTTGTAGATTTTTCCGCTCTCGATTTTGCGGCTGACGGGCTTGCAATCGCCCCAGTCGCTGCGCCTGCGCCGATCCAGTTCCCGGCGCTTTTTCTTGGAGAGCTTCTCATAGGGGATGAATTTTTCCATGGGTCGCTCCTTTCTATGCGATTCCGCTGACAACGATCCTGATTCCGATGGCAATGAGGATCACGCCGCCCAGAATGGCCGCCTTGCCCGACAGGGCGCGGCTGCCCCGCTTGCCTGCGTACAGGCCGCCCCAGCAGATGACAAAGGTCACCGCGCCGATGATGACGGACTTCAAAAGCGCCATGGGCCACTGGTGATCCGCGATGACAAAGCCCACGCTCAGCGCGTCGATGGAGGTGGCCACGCCCTGGCCCAGCAGGGCCAGCGTGCCCACGGCGGGCTGCTCCCCGCCGGTGTGGCGGACGCCCTCCCAGAGCATTTTCCCGCCGATCCACACAAGCAGCGCCAGCGCGATCCAGGGCGTCACGGCGAACAGGGCCGTCACCCGGCTGGCCAGAGTGTGGACGCACAGCCAGCCGATCAGAGGCATGGCGATCTGGAACAGCGCAAAGACGCCTGCGATGGCGCTCCCCCGGACGAAGCCCATTTTCGGCTCCTTGAGAGCGTTGGCAATGGAGGCAGAGAACGCGTCCATGGCCAGTCCGGCCCCCAGGATCGCGCTTTCCAAAAAGAAACTCCAGCTCATGCATCCACCTCCGTGATCATTCTCACCACAGAAGATACCATATGCCGCCCCGTTCGTCAACAAAAATCCCGTGCAAAAAGGCGCGATCTGTGGTACACTGATCATGTCCCGGAATGAACGCATTGGAGAAACGAACATGACCGATCTGATCCCTGCTCTGCAAACACTCCTGTCCATCGACAGCTCCACCAAGACCGGCGCCGTCCGCGCCCTGCACTGGGTGCTGAAGCTGGCCCAAAGCATGGGCCTGCGCACCGGAAATATGGACGACATGGTGGGCTGGGCCGAATACGGCGAGGGGGACGAGCTGGTGGCCGTGCTGGGCCACCTGGACGTGGTCCCCATCGGCAGCGGCTGGACGAAGCCCCCCTTCGGCGGTGTGAT
Source organism: Oscillospiraceae bacterium (assembly GCA_015068455.1). GTDB lineage: Bacteria > Bacillota > Clostridia > Oscillospirales > Oscillospiraceae > SVMC01. The sequence goes on from SVKO01000001.1 coordinate 131,850, forward strand.
CGAAGACGGCCGCCTCTACGGACGCGGCGCCACCGACGACAAGGGCCCCATCCTGGCCGCCCTCTTCGCCCTGTACGACATCAAGCGCAGCGGCGCGCCCCTGGGAAAGCGGGTGCGCATCCTCTTCGGCACCGAGGAGGAGACGGGCTGCGATGATATGAAATATTATGTCAACCGCGGCGGCGAGCTGCCCGCCCTGGGCTTCACCCCGGACGGCGCCTTTCCCCTGATCCACGGGGAAAAGGGCCTGCTGATCGAGGAATACGTCTGCCGTTTTGAACCCGGCGCGCTGAAATCCGCCTGGGGCGGCACCGCGGCCAACATCGTGCCGGATTTCGCCCGGGCGGAACTCGCCGACGGCTCGGTGATCGAATGCCGCGGCGTCAGCGCCCACGGCGCCGAGCCCTGGAAGGGCGAAAACGCTGTCGGCAAGCTGCTGGCAGCGCTGGACGCGCTCACTCTGGAAGGGCCGCTCGGCACGGCGATCTCCTTCCTGCATGAGCGCATCGGCATGGAAACCCGCGGCGAAAGCCTGGGCGTCGGTCTGCGCGACGCGCTCTCCGGCCCCCTGAGCTTCAACCTCGGCATGCTCCGGGCCGGCGAGACGGAGCTGCGCGTCACGGTCAACTACCGTTACCCCGTCACCTGCAGATTTGACGACTGCGCGCCTCAGGTGCGTGCAGCCTTCGCAGAGGCCGGCTTCGAGCTCGCCTCCGCCATGCACGACGAATGCCTGTTCGTGCCGGAGGACGCGCCCCTGGTGCGCAAACTCATGGGCGTCTATAACGCCTACACCGGCCAGCAGGCGAAGCCCCTGTGCATCGGCGGCGGCACCTATGCCAAATCCATGCCCAACATCCTGGCCTTCGGCCCCTGCTTCCCGGGCGACGAGGTCACGGAGCATCAGCCGGACGAATATATCCGCCTGGACCGTCTGCAGCAGAATTTCGACCTGATCCGCCTGGCCATCCTGGCCCTGGCGGAATAAAACAGCGCCGGACTCGGCCCGCTCCCGCCGCACCGGCCGACCCACAGGATATACTATTTTATTTATATTGTAAAACAATTCCACAGGAGGCGAATGCATTGAACATCCACGGTCTGCAAAAAATGACCCTGCTGGACTTTCCCGGCGCGGTGGCCTGCACGGTCTTTCTGGGCGGCTGCGATTTCCGCTGCCCCTACTGCCACAACGCCGAGCTGCTGGATCCAAACTTCCCGCCCCTGATGGACGAGACCGAGCTGCTGGCCTTTTTGAAAAAACGCCAGGGCCTGCTTGACGGCGTGTGCATCACCGGCGGCGAGCCCCTGCTGCGGCAGGAGCTGCCGACGCTGCTCGGAGAGATCCGCGCCCTGGGCTATAAAATCAAGCTGGACACCAACGGCGCCCACCCGGCGCAGCTGCGCAGGATCCTGGACGCGGGCCTGGCGGACTACGTCGCCATGGATATCAAGAACAGCCCGGAACGCTACGCCGAGACCATCGGCCGGGCGCAGTTCGACGTCGCGCCCATCCGCGAGAGCGTCCGCCTGCTCATGGCGGGGGATACGGACTATGAGTTCCGCACCACCGTGGTGGCGGAGCTCCACGGGGAGGAAGACATCCGCGCCATCGGACGCTGGATCGCCGGAGCAAGGCGCTATTTTCTCCAGCCCTTCACCGACCGCGAAACCGTTCCCCTGGCCGGTCTTTCCGCCCCCACGCAGGCGCAGCTGGACCGATTCCTGGCCATTGCCCGTGAATTTGTTCCCGAAACGCAGCTTCGGGGCGCTTGAACGCAACAAAATGCAATATATCGCCCCGCCGGTCGAATCCGGCGGGGTGAAACCATATATTGTGTTTTTAAAAAAATCTTAACCACAATATATTGACATCATCAAGCAAGTGTGCTATATTGATCACACGCGAACGGGTGCACTGTGCCCAAAGCCAAGGAGAAAAGGAGAGAGAAATATGTATCAGGTCACCAAGCGCGACGGCTCCGTGGCGAACTTCGAGATCGGTAAGATTTCGGCCGCCATCACCAAGGCCTTCGACGCGGAAAATAAACAGTATCATCCCACCGTCATCGACCTGCTGGCTCTGCGGGTCACGGCAGATTTCGAAGCCAAGATCCACGACGGTTTCATTGCCGTCGAAGATATCCAGGACAGCGTGGAAAAGGTCCTGTCCGAGGCGGGCTACGCCGACGTGGCCAAGGCTTATATCCTCTACCGCAAGCAGCGTGAGAAGATCCGCAACGTCAACTCCACCCTGCTCAACTACAAGGATATCGTCGACAACTACCTCAAAATCAACGACTGGCGCGTCAAGGAAAACTCCACCGTCACCTATTCCGTGGGCGGCCTGATCCTTTCCAACTCCGGCGCCATCACCGCCAACTACTGGCTTTCCGAGGTCTACGACCGCGAGATCGCCGACGCCCACCGCAATGCGGAGATCCACCTGCACGATCTGAGCATGCTCACCGGCTACTGCGCCGGCTGGAGCCTGAAGCAGCTCATCCAGGAGGGCCTCGGCGGCGTCACCGGCAAGATCACCTCCTCCCCCGCGGGCCATCTTTCCACCCTGTGCAACCAGATGGTCAACTTCCTGGGCATCATGCAGAACGAATGGGCCGGCGCCCAGGCCTTCTCCTCCTTCGACACCTATCTGGCGCCCTTCGTCAAGGTGGACAATCTGACCCAGAAGGAGGTCAAGCAGTGCGTGCAGTCCTTCGTCTACGGCGTCAACACGCCGTCGCGCTGGGGCACCCAGGCCCCCTTCTCCAACATCACCCTGGACTGGACCGTGCCCCATGACCTGGAAAACCTGCCCGCCATTGTCGGCGGCAAGGAGCAAGACTTCACCTACGGCGACTGCCAGAAGGAAATGGACATGGTCAACAAGGCCTTCATCGAGATCATGATCGAGGGCGACGCCAACGGCCGCGGCTTCCAGTACCCCATCCCCACCTACTCCATCACCCGGGACTTCGACTGGAGCGAGACCGAGAACAACAAGCTCCTGTTTGAGATGACCGCCAAATACGGCACCCCCTACTTCTCCAACTATATCAATTCCGATATGGAGCCCAGCGACGTGCGCTCCATGTGCTGCCGCCTGCGCCTGGATCTGCGCGAGCTGCGGCGCAAGACCGGCGGCTTCTTCGGCAGCGGCGAATCCACCGGCAGCGTGGGCGTCGTCACCATCAACCTGCCCCGCATCGCCTACCTCGCCAAGGACGAGCAGGACTTCTACCAGCGCCTGGACAAGCTGATGGACATCTCCGCCCGCTCCCTCAAGACCAAGCGCACCGTCATCACGAAGCTGCTCGACGCCGGCCTGTATCCCTACACCAAGCGGTATCTCGGCACCTTCGCCAACCACTTCTCCACCATCGGCCTGATCGGCATGAACGAGGTCGGCCTGAACGCCAAGTGGCTCCGGGCTGATCTGACCGACCCGAAGGTGCAGAAGTTCGCCATCGAGGTCCTGGACCACATGCGCGAGCGTCTGAGCGACTACCAGGAGAAGTACGGCGACCTGTACAACCTGGAGGCCACCCCCGCCGAGTCCACCACCTACCGCTTCGCCAAGCACGACACCGAGCAGTTCCCCGACATCATCACCGCCAACATGAACGGCACCCCCTACTACACCAACTCCTCCCACCTGCCCGTGGGCTACACCGACGACATCTTCTCGGCCCTGGACGTGCAGGATGAGCTGCAGACCCGCTACACCTCCGGCACCGTGTTCCACGCTTTCCTGGGCGAGAAGCTGCCCGACTGGAAGGCCGCGGCCACCCTGGTGCGGAAGATCGCGGAAAACTACAAGCTCCCCTACTACACCATGTCCCCCACCTATTCCGTCTGCCGGGACCACGGCTACCTCACCGGCGAGCAGTACGTCTGCCCGCACTGCGGCGCCAAGACCGAGGTCTACAGCCGCATCACCGGCTACTACCGCCCGGTGCAGAACTGGAACGACGGCAAGGCCCAGGAGTTCAAGGACCGCAAGGTCTACGATATCGATCACTCGATCATGGTGAAAAAAGCCGACGCTGCCGACACAAAACCCGCCGCGCCGGTACAGGCGGAAACGCCGGCGGACGCAGCGGCCGACGCCATCCTCTTCAAGACCCCGACCTGCCCCAACTGCAAGGCGGCCGGCGCCCTGCTGGACAAGGCCGGCGTCGCCTACAACTCCCTCAACGCCAACGAGGAAAAGGACCTGGTGCAAAAATACGGGATCAAGCAGGCCCCCACTCTGGTACTGATTCATGGCGACAGCTTTGAGAAGTACCGCGGCGTGTCCGACATCAAGGGCTGGCTGATGAGCCGCAAATAAGAAGAACGAAATCGGGGCCGGCGATTCGCCTGCCCCGGTTTTTCGGAAAAGAGGTACTGATTATGTATGACATCATCGTGGTGGGCGGCGGCCCCGCGGGTATGACGGCGGCCCTGTACGGCCTGCGGAACGGCAAATCCGTCCTGGTGATCGAGAAGACCGGCTTCGGCGGACAGATCACCCACTCGCCCAACGTGGAGAACTACCCCGGCACCCTATCCATGAGCGGCAACGAATTCGCCGAGCGGACCCTGGATCAGATCCTCCACCAGGGCGCGGAGATCGAGATCGAAACCGTGACCGAGGTCGTGTCTGAGGCAGGCAGGAAGCTCGTCCGCACCGCCGAGGGCGGCGAATACGAGGCCAGGGCCGTGATCCTGGCCACCGGCGTCAAGCACCGGATGCTGGGCCTTCCGGGCGAAAACGAGCTGGTGGGCGAGGGGATCTCCTTCTGCGCGGTGTGCGACGGCGATTTCTACACCGGTCAGACCGTCTGCGTCGCCGGCGGCGGCAACTCCGCCCTGCAGGAGGCCATCCTGCTCTCGGGCAAATGCAAACAGGTCGTCATGCTCCAGGATCTGCCCTTCTTCACCGGGGAGGCAAGGCTGCAGGAGGTGCTCTTCGCCCGGGAGAACGTAAAATCCTTCACCGACGTGAAGATCACCCGGCTGCTGACGGAAAACGGCGCGCTCACCGGCGTACAGATCGAGGGCCGCAGCGACGGGGCAAAGCAGACCATCCCCTGCGACGGCCTGTTCGTGGCCATCGGTCTGATCCCGGAGAACGAGCCCTTCCGGGACCTGGCGGATCTGAACGACTACGGCTACTTTGATTCCGACGAGCAGTGCCTGACGAAAACCCCGGGGATCTTCGTGGCGGGCGACTGCCGCAGCAAGCGCATCCGGCAGCTGACCACCGCCGCCGCCGACGGCGCCACCGCCGCCCTGGCTGCCTGCTCGTACCTGGACCGCCTTTAAACGGACGTACAATCGCGCTTTGAACGGCCTGCGGACGGAGCGCCCGACCGGCGTCAAACAAACCATATTCTTTCGGCGTGACCGGTTTCGGCCGCGCCGATTTTTCTTTTGAAAAATGGGTTTTTTCCGCCTCTGCTTGTGTCCATTGCCGATATAACCAAAAACGAACAATAAAATGATTTATTTTTTGCGCACAAATTTCTGTGAATGTCCATATCATATCGACAAATGACCCGTTTATACATAACTATCCATGAATAAGGCTCATATTCGCACGAAGATTCGTGCGATTTTTTTCACGCTTTTATGAGGTTTTTACAAAGATTTGATCCATAGGCTTTTAGAATGCTACGATTATTGCAAGTTATGTCAAATTGTGCTATAATATAGCCGATTTTTGGATTTTTAGGTAAAAATCGCAGAACGAATGTTTCAAAACAGACGTTTTCAGTAATTTCTATATAAAAACAACCGTTTTCGATTGTCGCCGTCCCCTGACCCGCGTCAAGCCGCAGAAAATCCGCGTGCATCGAACGGAGGAGCGAACCGCAATGGCAAAGAATGATTTGAAAAAACTGGGCCGGACAGACCTGCTGCGTCTGCTTCTGGAGGCGGAAGAGGAAAACGACCGCCTGAAGGAGCAGGTGGCTGAACTGCGCGCCCAGCTGGACGACCGCAGCCTGCGCATGGAAAACTGCGGCGATCTTGCCGCCGCCGCCCTGGAGCTGAACGGCGTCTTTTCCGCCGCCGAAGAGGCCTGCCGGCAATACACGGAAAACATCCGCAGCCGCAGCGCCGATATCGAAGCCAGATGCAGCCGGATGGAGCGCGAAAGCGCGGAAAAATGCCGCCGGATGGAGCAGGAGACGGAAAAGCGCTGCCGCGCCATGGAGGAGGAAACCGCACAGAAATTCCGGCGGATCCTCTCCGAGGTCCGATCGAAGTACGACCGCTGACGCGCGGAAGGGCGCGAACCGAACAAATTCTCTCTAAAAAGACCGCTTGCGGAAAGGAAGATCGACGTGGAACGGCCAACGACAGAGCAGGTCCGCCAGGAGCTGACCCGAACAGAATACGGCCGCCGTTACCGCGCCGCCATGCGCAGCACGGTCTACACCCTGGTGGTGGTCGCCGCCGCGGCGATCCTTGTGGCCACGCTGCTGCTGCCGGTGCTGCGCACCTATGGCAAATCCATGACCCCGACGCTGGACGACGGCAACATCGTATTCTCCGTCAAAGCCTCCTCCGTGGAGCGCGGAGATATCATTGCCTTCTACTATAACAATAAAATCCTGATCAAGCGCGTCGTCGGGATCTCCGGAGAGTGGATCGACATTGACCAGGACGGCGCGGTTTACGTCAACGGGAAAGCCCTGGACGAGCCCTATGTGACCGACCCGGCGCTGGGCGAATGCAACATCAAGCTGCCCTATCAGGTGCCGGAGAACCGCGTGTTCGTCATGGGCGATCACCGTTCCACCTCGGTGGACTCCCGTACCGCCGAGATCGGCTGCATTGCGGAGGAGCAGATCGTGGGAAAGCTGCTGTTCCGCGTATGGCCCCTGTCCGAAATGGGGCCGATCCAATAATATAAACGGTATTCCATAAAAATCCAAAGGAAAGGGGGAGAAGCATGGATCTATCCAAGCGCCGACAAAGCAACAAGCCAGACCGATTCACGCCAAAAAAACGCCGACGTGTTCTCGTTCGTTTTTTGGCGTGTCTTGTTGTGTTCTGCACGACCTATGCTCTGATCCTCCCCGCCATCACCCTGGAGAAACAGGCCAACTGCGGCATGGAAGAGCACATCCATACGGACAGCTGCTATACGACGGAACTGACCTGCCCGCTGGCCGAAGGCGAAGGCCATACCCACACCGAGGATTGCTATGAAACCACGATGGAGCTGACCTGTCCCCTGGAGGAAAGCGAGGGCCACACCCACACCGAGCAATGCTACGAGACGGAAACGACTCTGACCTGCCCCTTGGAGGAGGATGAAAATCATACCCACGGCGAGGAATGCTACGAGACGGAAACGACCCTGACCTGCCCCCTGGAGGAGTGCGAGGGCCACACCCACACCGAGCAATGCTACACGCCGGTCACAGAGCTGACCTGCGGATGCGAGGAATCCGAGAAACACTTCCACACGGAATCCTGCTATGAGCGCACGCTTACCTGCGGCAAGGAGGAGCACACGCACACCACGGCCTGCTACTCCAACCCCGACGCCGATCTGGAGAGCCGCGATATATGGGAAGCCACCCTGCCCGAGAAGCTCACCGGCGTCTGGGCGGACGACCTGCTCGCCGTGGCGGAAAGCCAGCTGGGCTACGCCGAAAGCAGCCGGAACTTCCAGGTCTGCGCCACCGTCACCAAGGGCTACTCCCGCTACGGCGCCTGGTACGGCAGCCCCTACGGCGACTGGTGCGCCATGTTCGTCTCCTTCTGCCTGCACTATGCCGGCATCCCCCGGGAGGCCTTCCCCTACGAGGCCAACTGCGAAACCTGGGTGAACAAGCTGACCGCGCGGAAGATGTTCCTTCCCGCGGGCAAGGGTCTGCCCCGCCCCGGCGACCTGATTTTCTTTGAAAACAACCACGACGACAGCCCCGACCACGTGGGCCTCGTGACCGAGGCGGACAAGCAAAGGGGCGTCTACACCATCGAAGGCAACTCCGACGACAAGGTGGCCCATCGCCACTACGACTGGGACGACGAACGGCTGGTGGGCTACGGCCTGCTGCCCGAGAATCCCAACCCCGGCAAGGTCGCCTCCCTGGAGGATATGGTCGTCGATAAGGAATTCACCGGCGAGACCGAAACCCTGCGCGTGCGGGTCGAGGCGCCCGAGGGCGCGTTCCCCGAGGGCACGGTCATGGAGGTCAAGCCCGTGGCAGCCGCCCGGGTGCTGGACGCCGTCACCGACGCCGTGGACGGCCGGGTCGCCCACATGGACGCGGCGGACATCATCTTCACCTTTGACGGCGAAGAGATCGAGCCCGCCAAGCCCATCCGCGTCTCCATGCAGCCCAGGCAGACCCGGCAGCAAAGCGATCCGCTGGTCGTTCACGTCCAGGACGACGGCTCGGCCGAGCAGGTCGACGCCATGTCCACCCCCGCCGGGGAGACGGGCGTGCTGTTCGAGGCCGACGCCTTCTCCGTCTATGCGCTGGTCTATACCATGGAACTCAACAATGTTCTGAGCGCGGACGGGCAGACGTATGACATCACGGTAAGCTACACCGATGAAGCGAAGATCCCCGCGGACGCCGAGCTGCGGGCGGAGGAGATCCTGCCCGACACCGACGAATACCGGACCTGCCTGGCCGATTCCGCGGAAACGCTCGGAACGAATGCGGAGGATATCCCCTTCGCGCGGTTCTTCGACATCGAGATCCTCTCCGGCGGCAAAAAGATCGAGCCGGCCGCCGAGGTTTTCGTTCAGATCCGTCTCTCCGACTGCTCGCCGGAGCCCATGCGGATCATCCACTTTGCCGACGGCGGCCCCGACGTCCTCGAGGCCGTGCAGACCGAGGCGGAGGAAAACGCCGCCGAGCTGCAGTTCCGGACCGACGGATTCTCCACCTACGGCGTGATCACAGCGCCGCCGCCCACGGTCAATAACCTGGACGGCCGCAGCGTGAGGATCCACATCGGCGACCGCTACGTATACGCCGGCACCGTAACCCAGGATAATATCACCCGGCTCCGGAAGGGCGGCGCCTCCCAGGCGGCAACATGGACCTTTGAGGGCACGGGCACGCCCGGCGTCTACAACATCTATACGATGGTCAACGGGCAGAAGCGGTACATGCGCTTCAGCGCCTATAACAACAGCACCCAGCAGGCGCACGTCCAGCTGTCATCCAGCCCGCAGGCCCTGACGGTCACCCAGGCCGGCAACGGCACCTACCAGATCCGCGGGACAGTCAACGGCCGGACATTCTGCCTCAACGAATTCAACGGCAGCGGCGGCACCGGCTTTGCCGGCTGGTACAGCCAGAACGATCAGAACGCCTTCCTGGAGTTCGCCTTTGATCAGCCGTCGCTGGAGAGCAACGGAAAGTACATGGTGCTCGTCAAGATCGGCGAGCTGTACTACATCGTCCGGAACGACGGCAGTCTGGAGGAGGTCGAAACCCCGATCGACGGCGACGTCAACAAGATCGCGGTGGAAGATCCCATGCTCTGGACCTACACCGGCAGCAACCTCTACCATCCGGCGGAGGCCGCCGCCTACAACAACCAGAACGTCGCCTCGGACTACTATTACCGCTACATCGATCCGCGCCAGGACGACGCCCTGATCCAGGACAGCCCGTCCAATGCGCCGCTGAACGGTCTGACGGTCAGCCGCCGCGATCTGATGCAGCAGGCGACGATCTCCTACGATCAAACCAACCACACGCTGGCCGCCGCATCCGATCCGTCAAAGATCCTGAAATACGTCAACGATCACGGCACCTACCGGATCGCCGGCGGCGACGGCGAGGGCACGCCCGCCGAGGTCTACTTTGCAAAGGTCCATAACCCGGACCTGCAGATCGGCGAGCCCTATCACACCGTCAACCATATCGACATCTCCGTCGAAGCCGTGGCCGCCGTCAACGTGCCCCTGGCCTACGGCACCTACTACTATGTGGAAAACGGGCAGGTGCGGACGCTGGTCGTCAGCAATGAAAACCACGTCACCCTTCCCCTCTCAAACAACAAAGTCGAGGTCACCAAGGACGACATCAAGCAGGCGCAGATCATCGCCTACACGAAGGACGCCGACGGCAACCAGACGATCCTGGACGACGCCTACGTGATCAACGGCTATTCGGCAAACACGGAGAACGGCGCCAGCACGGATCAGGTCCGTATCGGCGGCATCTTCAAGGTGGCCAACCTGCCCCCCGTCGCGAACGGCCAGTCCGGCAACAACAGCCAGACCATCCGATCGCAGCGCCTGGCCAACCGGATCTATTACACCGTTTCCACCACAAAGGACATCGAGCTTCCCATGGTGTACAACCAGCACCAGCTCTACAGCAGCGAAGCCGATGCGCTGGCCTCCCTGCAAAGCGGGTACGACGTCACAAAGGACCCGAACGCGCAGAAGGTCCGCTCCACCATCACCCTGGCGGCCAGCTTCGACTACTGGGATCCCCGGAACGAATGCCCCGCCATCCGGATGATGGGTGACCAGACGACGCGAAACTGGCGGCAGGGATACATCTACAGCACGACGGGCGACGACCTCAACAACGCCAACAGCGGCATGGACTTCGCCCTGGGCATCTCCGGCGAATCCAGCACCAGCACGGTGGCCATCTCGATCATCAAGTATCTGGTGGACGCCAGCGGCCACGTGATCACGCCGAACCGCGAGCTGCAGCACGTCTTCCATATCTACCGGAAGGCCATCGACAAGAACGCGGCGCCCAACCCCATCGACGAGGTCAAAAATCTGGACGTCGGCGCATACGACGAAACCCAGACGCAGCCGGATTACGAGACCGGCTACACCCTCGCCCATGACAAGACCATGCGCATCGGCGACGGCGGCATGGGCATCATGTACGACTACGACGTGCCGCCCGGCATGGTCTACGTCCAGGAGGACAAGTCGGAAGAAAACCTGCAGCAGAAAATCACCGACACCGACGGCAAGCGCTGGTCCTATTCCCACACATACCTCGAAACCGAGTACGTCTGGAGAAACGACGGCATCGAAAACCAGCGCCACGTCTCGCAGACATTCACCTCCGAGGACGAGGCCTACAACAGCATCCCCGATGTGCTTGGCTCCTACCGGGATGTGGGCGGCATCGACCGCTACAACGGCTTCCTGGAATTCTACGTCTATAACGTCTATGAGCAGGAGCCCACGGATATCCCCGTGGAGAAGCTCTGGGAGCACCAGAACGGCTCCGTCGCCACGCCGCCGGAGGGCGCGAAGGTCACCCTCACCCTCGGGCGCTACCGCCTGACGGAGGATCACAGCAACCCGGTCAACGGCGATCTGAGGATCGATCAGACGGTCAACGGTCTGCCGGGCGGGAAGACCTTCCAGGCGAACTACTCGGTGAAGCGCGACGGCATCACGATCCGGACCGGCAGCTACGATCCCTCCATCGGCGGCGCGCTGATCACCAACCTGCCGGCGGGAACCTACACCGTCCAGATCAGCAGCGCCGTGGACGGCTATGACGTCGCGAACACCCCCGCATCGCAGGAAGTGGCGATCGTGAGCGGACACACAGCGGAGAACGGCAATCCTGCGGTGGCTGCGTTTACAACGCAGGTCACGCCGAAGCAGGAGGCCAAGAACCTGACGGTCCGCGTGACGAACTCCATCGACGGCGCCTCCAATTACCAGAATATGACCTATACCTTCCCCGCCGGATCAAAGATCGTGCTGAACATCTCCCGGCCGGGCCCGGGTCATAACAATTCCTTCCACGTCAACATCCGGGAAGGCAACCGCACCTACAGCTATACGCCGCCGCAGTCGACGCCGGGGCAGGATGATTACGCCGCAGTCACGCAGACGCTGATCTTCCAGCTGCCGGAATACGAGAACTGGAGCGGCACCTATCCCATCACGATCTTCCACGATTGGGGGACCCAGGACCTGTGGGTCAACTCGGTGTCGCTGCTCGCCGGACGCGGCGCGGCCACCAAGTCGGCAAACGCCCGGGCGCTCAGCTCGCCCGCGCGCAAAGCGCCGGCCACGGTCAGCCAGAGCGCGGCGCCGGACCCGGACGACGAAAGCCTGCGGCCGGATTCCCCGATCCCGGGCATGATCTACGAAGTGGATCCCACCTGGAGCACGGACGACAAACCGGTCACGGTGGAGCTGAGCGGAATGACCTGGCGCAGGATCCTGGAGGGCCTCCAGGCCGCCGACGAGCAAGGCAATCCGTACCTCTACTTCATCAAGACCGCCCAGGAGACGGGCGTCCCGGCGGGCACGGTCATGACAGTCGATTTGGCAAACGACGGAAAGATCCTGACCTCCGACGGCGACAACGTCCTGACCGTCACCAATACGATCCCCAACGAGCCTCCGGACGTCACGATCCAAAAGGTGGACGAACTCGGCAACGCCATGGTCGGCGCCATATTCTCCATCAGCAAGGACGGCGGCATACCCGAGGAAATCGAGATCACCTCCGGCGACGGCAGATACACCTGGACCGCCCTGGAGCCCGGCACCTACACGGTCCGCGAAACCGCCGCACCCCAGGGATACAAAATGATCCCGAATTCCACCGTTTTCGAGATCACGGACAGCTACGATCTTCAGATCATCGAGCTTCCGGACGGCGTATCCTTCGACAACCGGACGTTCACGCTGACCGCGGAGAACCAGCCGGACGATACCCCGGGGCATCTGGTCGTCCGCAAGCAATGGCAGGACTTCAACGGCGACGCCATCGACCACGATGGAACGCTGAATCTGAAGCTCGTCCAGTGGACCCAGGGCTCGCCGCAAAGCCACAGCGTCAACATCACATTCCGGTGTTACGGCAACGGCAGCGGCGGCGGCTCGCAGTCCCAGACGACACAGATCGCGACAAGGTCCGGCTCCGGAACCGGCGACATGACCATCCAATGGGACTGGAACGAATGGACGACGGAGCAGCCGTTCACCGTCACCGGGCTGGAAGGAAGCACCTACGAAACCTCCTGGCGGGCGAATCCGAACCGGACGGACGGACGCGCCGGACGGCAGACGCTGACGATCCACAACATCACAAAGGATCTGAATCTCGTCGTCACGATCAACAACAACCGCTACGACGGAACCAACAACAATCTGATCTATCAGCCGTCGTTTAATTCCTCCACCGCCGTGGCGCCCATGGTTGCCACCGGCGGGACCAAAACCGTACAGCTCGGATCCGGCGGCGTCTGGTCGCAGCCGTTCAACGTATCCGGCTCCGGCCGGCTGTCCGAATCCAGCGCCGCCCTCCCGCGGTCCTATAACGGCAGAGCCTGCTATTACACGATCGCAGAGGATTCCGTTCCCGAGGGCTACGCCGTCTCCTACTCCGACAACAACGTGAACGGCGGCGTCCAATCCGGCGTCCTGACAGCCTATAACAGGAAGATGGCTGTGGATCTGGTGATCCTCAAGGTCGACCGGGACGACACCTCGATCCGGCTGAACGGCGCGGACTTCACCCTGCGTCAGCTCGATCAGGAGCGGATCGGCAACATCGATACCCGCTTCCTTTCCAACGGAAGATCGGAGGAGGGCACCACAGGCGGACCCGGACAGTACGAAGGGACACTCATCTTCGAGAATTTGGACGCCGGGTATTATGAGATCCGGGAAACGAACGCCCCGGACGGATATGTGTTCAACGCGGACGCGGCATTCTACATCAGAGTCACTCTGGACAAGGTGGAACTGCTGCAGAAGGACGAGGGCACCGCGGCCAAATACTGGCCGGTGATCTCCGAAACCGCCACGGTCGCGCTTCATGAGCAGACGTTGACCGTATCCAACAAGCCCGGCGAAGAGCTTCCCCGCACCGGCGGCATGGGCGCCGCCCCGTTCACACTGCTCGGCAGCCTGCTGATTGCCGGAGCCCTGGTATTTTACGGATGCGATCTGAGGCGCAGACGGAAAGGAGGCCGGTGAACAACCTCTTTTCCCTCACGGCGAAATCTCTGAAGCGCCGCAGTGCATCCAGCAAAATAAAAAAACAAAATAGTATATACAGAAAGGAAACACAAAAGATGAAAAACATCAGACGTATTTCGGCCATTCTTCTGGCCCTGGTCATGGTTCTGGCTCTGACGGTGAACGCCTTTGCCTACACCGTTACCATCGAACCCAATGCCGACGATAACGCCGCCCACACCTATGAGGCCTATCAGATCTTCAAGGGCGACCTCGCCGAAAGCAACAACAAGAAGATCCTCTCCAACATCACCTGGGGCAGCAACGTGGACGACACCAAGCTGGGCCAGCTGGCCGCGGACATCGAAGCCCTTCGCGATCCCACCGCGGAAAACTACACCGCTCTGACCGCGAGCTCTTCCGCCGCCGAATTTGCCGAAGCCATCGCCGCGCTGAACGCCGGCAATGACACCGAGACCGCCCAGAAGGTCGCCGACGCGTTCGGCAAGGTCCTGACGGGTACGCCCGCCGCCTCCGGCAGCGCCGCTCTCGATGTTTCCCCCGCCGGCTACTATCTGGTCAAGGATCAGGACAACTCCCTGTCCGGCAAGGAAGACGCCGCCTATTCCCGCTTCATCCTGCAGGTCGTCAGCGACGTGACCGTCGCTGCCAAGAGCGAAGTCCCCAGCGTTGACAAGAAGATCAAAGAGGGTGAAACCAAGCTCAGCGCCAACTCCGCCTCCATCGGCGACGAGATCCCCTACGAGATCACTTCCAAGGTCCCCGATATGACCGGTTATGACAAGTACTACTTCGTTCTGAACGACACCATGTCCAAGGGTCTGACCTTCAACGACGACGTGACCGTCACCATCGGCGAGACCGCCCTTGCCGCGGACGACTACGAAGTTTCCTATGAAACCGCCGCCGACGGCACCACCGCCGTCAAGATCGTCCTGAAGAACTTCATCCAGTACAAGGATCAGAAGGACGCCGCCATCGCCGTCAACTATACCGCCACCCTGAACGAGCAGGCCGACCTGACCGCCGCCGGCAACGTCAACGAAGTCCAGCTGACTTACTCCAACGACCCCAACTATGACTACCAGGGCACCGACGAGCCCGATCCCAACGATCCCGACGAGCCCACCGGCGTGACTCCCAAGGTCGAAACCAAGACCTTCTCCACCGCCGTGCAGCTGACCAAGGTCGACGCCGACATCCCCACCAAGACCCTGACCGGCGCCAAGTTCCTGATCGACGGCGAAAAGCTGAATGTCGCTCTCATCAACGAGAAGGTCTTTGAGCCCGCCGCCGACGGCACCTACTACATGCTCAAGGACGGCACCTACACCACCGAAGCCCCCAACGGCAACGAAGATCTGTACGACTCCACTTCCAAGAAGTACAAGCTGGTCGACAAGGTGACCGAGGACGTCACCAAGGAGCAGGTCACCGCCGAGGGTTATGTGAATGAAAACGGCGTCCTGACCATCGAAGGCCTGAACGCCGGCACCTACACCATCACCGAGCTGGCCGCCCCCGAGGGCTACAACCTGCTCAAGCAGCCCATCGAGCTGGTCGTTAACAGCGTGGTCGATCAGGACACCAAGACCTGCGACTGGTCCGCCACGGTCGACGGCGAGAACGCCGCGATCGAAAACAACGTGATCAAGCTGACCGTGAAGAACAACCAGGGCTCCGAGCTGCCCAGCACCGGCGGCATCGGCACCACCCTCTTCTATGTCCTGGGCGGCATGCTGGTTCTCAGCGCATGCGTGATCCTGATCACCCGCAAGCGCGTGAACGCCGAAGCGTAAAAACACGGCGCATTTGCCCGAACGGGCAATGAAATGAACAACCGGATCCGGGGAGGGGCCTCCCCTCCCCGGATACAGCCACAGGGAGAGTTCGGCATGAGAAAACGGAAATCCAACATTTTTCTGATTTTGATTCTCATTGTCGGGCTGTCCCTGTTGCTGTATCCCCCCGTCAGCAACTGGTGGAACAGTTACCGGCAATCCAAGGTCGTATCGGACTATGCCGAAAACGTATCCCATCTGGACAACGAGGAATACCAGCGCATCTTAAATGACGCCCGGGCCTATAACGAGGCTGTCGCAGCCTACGGCGGCGGCGCGATGACACTCTCCGACGAGCAGCGGGCGGATTACCTCCGTCAGCTGGACGTCGACGGAAGCGGCATCATGGGCTATATCGACATCCAGAAAATCCGCTGCACCCTGCCCATCTACCACGGCACCGACGACGGCGTTCTGCAGATCGCCATCGGCCACATCGAGGGCAGCTCCCTGCCCGTGGGCGGCGAGAGCACCCACTGCGTCCTCTCCGGCCACCGCGGCCTGCCCTCGGCCCGCCTGTTCACCGACATCGACCAGCTCGTGGAGGGCGATACCTTCCTCATCCGGACGCTGGACGAGGTGCTGACCTACGAGGTGGATCAGATCCGCATCGTGCTGCCCCGGGAGGTGGGCGATCTGTGTGTCGAGCCGGGCAAGGATCTCTGCACCCTGGTGACCTGCACCCCCTACGGCGTCAACACCCACCGGCTGCTGGTCCGCGGCCATCGGGTGGATACCAAGCCCGGCACGCTTGCCATCACGGCGGAGGCCTTCCAGATCCGGCCGGTCGTGGTCATGCCCGCGATCGCGATACCGCTTCTGCTGCTGCTTCTGATCGCAGCGCTGATCTGGAGCGGACGCAGGAGCCCCCAGCGCATCATGAACGAGCACCGGAAGGCGCGGGAGGAAAAACAACATAAATAACCCGTCTGTTTCCCTGCAGAGAAACAGACGGGCCTGCAAGCAACGGCGCGCCGCGAAACCGCAGCGCGCCGCATTCATTACAGATTGGTGATCAGCAGCACCGCGCCGGAGGCGATCAGCACCACATAGATGATCTTGAGGAAGGTGGCCTGTTTGACACGCCTGGTGAGCTGTCCGCCGAGCCAGATGGCGACGGCAGTCGGAACGATGGCCAGGCCGCCTGCCCTGAGCACTTCGGGCGTCAGGCCGCCGCTCGTCCAGAATGTGATGAGCATGACGGTGTTCAGGATGCCCCAGACGGCGTTGACCGTGGCGCGGAACTCCCGTTTTTCGGGCAGCTGATCCACCGCATAGATCGCCAGAAAGCTGCCGCCGGAGACGAACAGTCCCTGCATCAGCCCCGAGAGGGCCAGGGCCGTATTCTTCACAGCCTTGGGCGTCTGCCGCCCGGTGGGGAAAAAGAGCCGCTGCACGCCGATGAAGGCCACCACCGCGCCGTAGATCGGCAGCAGGATGTTTGACGGCAGCTTGCCGGTGAGCCACATGCCCCCCAGCACGCCGATGAGCATCACGCCGGCCATTTTGGCAAGCTCACGCCAGTTGATGTACTTATAATCGGTGATCAGCACCGAGAGGCCGGCGAGCCAGGCGGTGAAGGTGGTGACCGGCTTGACCACGCCCAAAGGAAGCAGCATCAGTCCCAGCGGCATAATGATCAGCGGCCCGCCGAAGCCCACCGTGGACTGGACGAACACGCCGAAGGTCATCACAAGAAGAAACAGCAGCAGCTTGGTCATGGAAACTCCTTTCCGCGGGCAGGTGTCAAATTGGTTCCTGATGCACCGATTATACGGAAAAACCGACCGTTTGTAAAGGGATTGCAGAAAAACACCGGAAAGATGCCGGCGCACCCTTCTGTCAATCGGAATTTACCGTTCCATCCGCAAGAATCATGGAGATGAGCTTCTCAATGTGGATCTTCATAACATCCAGACAGGGAGCGGCGGTCAGGCTGTCATTCAGGATCAGCGGGAGCTCTGTGCAGCCGAGGACGATGGCCTGGGCATTCTCGTCGGATACCAGGCGGTCGGAAATTGCGCGCAAACGCTGCTGCGTTTCCGGGACAACCCGCGCCAGTTCAAGCTCCGTCTCAATTTTTTCGCCGATATACCGCATCTCGAATTCCAGCGGCGTGACGACTTCAATTCCCTGTGCACGGAACGTTTTCTGGAAGAAGGACCCCTTCATGGTGGGATACGTGCCAAGCAGCGCGATCCTGCCGTATCCGAGCATTTTTGCCCGTTCACAGGCTGTTTCCACGATGCTGATGATGGGAATGGGCGATTTCTCTGAGATTTCATCAAAGACAATATGCGGTGTGATTCCCGTCAAACAGGCAAAATCCGCCCCAGCATCTGCAAGCGCTTGAAAGCCTTTGAGAAGATATGCTGTCAGCCCCGCATAATCCTTCTCATCGCAGAACCGAAGCACGTCAAACACACTCAGGCTCTCGATCGCAAGATGGGGAAAGCGTCCGGTCTTTGCCTGAACTCCGTATTCAATCTGACGATAATATTCAATCGTAGACTCCGGCCCGGTTCCGCCGATCAATCCAAGCTTTTTCATATTGCCTCTCCCTCCTCATAAACAAAGCACGATGGATTGAGGTGATTATACTATACGATGCCGGCAAAAACAACAGACGCTTTCGGTCGATTCTGCGGCGCCTGCGGCGTCTGATGACCCTTGGCGTTGTTCTGACGTGCCGGAAGGGACTCGCTGCATTTTTGCCTGCGGCAGAAATGTAAGGTTGCGGCGGCTGGCAGCGCTCAAAGCCCTTCGGAATCTTCTATTGCTGCCCTTGCGCACATCCGCCGGAAGGGACTCGCTGCATTTCTGCCTGCGGCAGAAATGTAAGGTTGCGGCGGCTGGCAGCGCTCAAAGCCCTTCGGAATCTTCTATTGCTACCCTTGCGCACATCCGCCGGAAGGGACTCGCTGCATTTTTTCCTTTGGAAAAAATGTAAGGTTGCGGCGCGGACAGCGCGCTGCCCTTCGGAGCCTTCTATTTCAGTCCTTGCGCGCATACGCCGGAAGGGACTCGCTGCATTTCTGCCTGCGGCAGAAATGTATCGTTGCGGCACGGACAGCGCGCTGCCCTTCGAAGCCTTCTATTTCAGTCCTTGCGCGCATACGCCGGAAGGGACTCGCTGCATTTTTGCCTTTGGCAAAAATGTAAGGTCGCGGCGGCTGGCAGCGCTCAAAGCCCTTCGGAATCTTCTATTGCTGCCCTTGCGCACATCCGCCGGAAGGGACTCGCTGCATTTCTGCCTGCGGCAGAAATGTAAGGTTGCGGCACGGACAGCGCGCTGCCCTTCGGAGCCTTCTATTTCAGTCCTTGCGTACATACGCCGGAAGGGACTCGCTGCATTTTTGCCTTTGGCAAAAATGTAAGGTTGCGCCGCCGGGGACGGCGGTGCCCGACAGTCCACCGGACTGTCGGAACTTATCTTTCGAGTCCCTTCCTAACAAAAGCCAAAATGCGGCATACAGCTTTTGCTGTATGCCGCATTTTGGTACGCCGGAAGGGACTCGAACCCCCGACCTTCTGGTTCGTAGCCAGACACTCTATCCAACTGAGCTACCGGCGCATGTGCACTATCGCGCCCAGATATCATAGCACAGCAGCGGGGAAAATGCAAGCTTTTTTTCAAATGTTTCCGGTTTTCGGTAAAAGTGCGTTGAAATGCAGACGGAAATGGCGTAGAATAGAAGAAGCCAAACACAAAACAAAGGAGGCCGCTTCATGAAAAAACTGGTCATCGTTCTGAGCATCATCCTGGCGCTGATGCTGATCTTCCTGGGCGTGCGGCATTTCCTTTCCACCCGCGCCGAGGTTCCCGCCGAGCCCGCCGTTTCCGCAAGCGTGCCGGAGAACGACCCGGCGCCCGAACCCGCGCCGGAACCGGAACCCGCTCCGGCGCCGGAGCCCGAGCCGGAACCGGAGCCTGAGCCGCCCCTGGAGTCCGGAGAAGCGATCACGCTGAACGGTGCGGAGCTGCCCACATTCCTCCTGGACGGCGCAGCCTATGTGGAGGCGCAGCAGCTGGCCGACGCCCTGGGCGTAGAGCTGACTCTGGATGCGGGCAGCGCATCCTTCGGCAGCGTCCGCCCCACGGTCTTTACCGAAGGCGGCAGCGTCTGCGACCGGGCCGGGAGCGACTGCCCCCTCACCCGGCAGCCCTTTGTGCGCGACGAGCGCTTCTTTATCGGCGCCGACGACCTGACCCAGGCCTTCCTGCTTTCCACCTACACCCTGCCCGAGACGGAGAAGACCCTGCTCACCGCCGGCGGCGGCGATTGGGAGATCCCGGAGGATCACAACGTCCCCGTGCTGATGTACCACGCGGTCAGCAACGACATCTGGGGCATCGGAGAGCTGTTCGTCGATCCCGCCGAGATGGAGAAGCAGCTGCAGTACCTGGTGGACAACGACTACGATCCCATCTGGTTTGAGGATCTGCGCGACATTGAGCAGTACGACAAGCCCGTGATCCTCACCTTCGACGACGGCTACGCCGACAACTATCTGGAGCTGCTGCCCCTGCTGGAGAAGTACAACGTCAAGGCGACCTTCTTCGTGATCGCCGGCGTGCTGGGCACAAAAATGTTCATGTCGGAGGAGATGGTCCGCGAATCGGCCGAATCCGGCGTGGTATCCATCCAGAGCCACGGCCTGACCCACCACCACCTCGGGGAAATGGACGAAGAGACCCTGCGCTATGAATTCAGCGAGAGCAAGCGCATCCTTGCGGAGCTTACCGGGCGCGAACCCTATGTCATCTGCTATCCCGAGGGCAATTACAGCGACCTCACCCTGGAGATCGGACCAGAGTACTTCAAATTCGGCATCATGATGAACGGCTACCTCTACAACACCTCCGACGACCCCTTCCTGGTCAGCCGCTACTATATCGCCCGCTACACCGATCTGGACGACTTCGCCGCGAAGCTTGCCGAAGCGGAGGAATAAGCAGCCCGGACAATCAAAGCAAACGCCCCTTTCCCGGAATCGGGAAAGGGGCGTTGTTTCTGCGGATCAGGCCATGCCGGCGGTGATGATGGCCATCTTGTAGACCTCCTCGGCGTTGCAGCCGCGGGACAGGTCGTTGATGGGGGCGTTCAGGCCCTGCAGGATGGGGCCGTAGGCCTCGAAGCCGCCCAGGCGCTGGGCGATCTTGTAGCCGATGTTGCCCGCTTCGATGCAGGGGAAGATGAAGGTGTTGGCGTAGCCGGCAACGGTGCTGCCGGGGAACTTGAGCTGACCCACCACCGGGGACACGGCGGCGTCGAACTGCATCTCGCCGTCGATGGCGAGGTCCGGGGCCATTTCCTTGGCGCGGACGGAGGCGTCGTGGCTGAGCTGGACGGTGCCGCCCTTGCCGGAGCCCTTGGTGGAGAACGAAAGCATGGCGACCTTCGGATCGATGCCGAAGAATTCCGCCGTGCGGGCCGACTCGATGGCCACCTCGGCCAGCTTGTCCGCCGCGGTGAAGGTCACGTTGCCTTCCTTGTCTACGCTGTCCTCATAGCTGAGGTTGATGGCGCAGTCGCCCATGCAGTACTTCTCCACGCCCTTCTCCGTCTCGCGGAAGAGGATGAAGCAGGAGCTGACGAGGTGCGCGCCCTTGCGGGTCTTGACCAGCTGCAGGGCCGGACGGACGGTATCGGCGGTGGAGTAGGTGGCGCCGCCCAGCAGGGCGTCGGCCTTGCCCATCTTGACCAGCATGGTGCCGAAATAGTTGCCCTTCTTCAGCAGGTCGCGGCACTGCTCCTCGGTCATCTTGCCCTTGCGCAGCTCCACCATGGTCTGCACCATGTTCTCCATGTCGGCATAGGTCAGCGGATCGATGACCGTGGCCTTGTCCACGTTGAAGCCGCCGTTGCGGGCAGCCTGGGCCACCTCGTCGGGGGCGCCGATGAGGATGACGTCCATGAGATCGTCCTTGATGAGGCGGTCCGCCGCCTCGAGAATGCGCGCATCGGTGCCTTCGGTGAAGACGATGGTGCGGCGCGTGGCCTTCAATGCGTCCAGAAGCTTTGTAAACATAATGATCCTCCATATCCTTGAGACCTTGTCTCGAATTTTCCAAAAACATTATACAACCTTTTCCCCGGCTCGACAAGGGAAATTTCGCCGTTTTTCATAGTCCTTGCAAAAATCCCCCGGATCGGCTAAAATAATCAAAAACAAGGAGGTGATCCGATGCTGCCGAATTCCGTGCGCGAGGCGCTTTTGCGGCTGAATGAAGCCGGCTTTGAGGCCTGGCTGGTGGGCGGCTGCGTCCGCGACCGCCTCATGGGCGCGGAGCCCCACGACTACGATATCACCACCTCGGCCATCCCCGAGGAAACCGAGGCCGTCTTCGCCGGCGAGCGGATCATCGAAACCGGCCTGCGCCACGGCACCGTGACGGTGCTCCTGTCCGGCGAGCCCCTGGAGATCACCACCTTCCGCACCGAGGCCGCCTACTCCGACCACCGCCGCCCCGACGCCGTCTGCTTCACCCGGAGCCTGCGGGGGGATCTGGCCCGGCGGGATTTCACCGTGAACGCCATCGCCATGGACGCCGACGGCCGCCTCTGCGACCCCTTCGGCGGACGGGCGGATCTGGAAAAAAAGATCCTGCGCGCCGTGGGCGATCCCGAGGCCCGCTTCCGGGAGGACGCCCTGCGCATCCTGCGCTGCGCGCGCTTTTCCTCCGTGCTGGGCTTTGCCATCGAGCCTGCCACGGCGGCGGCCATGGTTCGCTGCCGGGAGCTTCTGGCCTACGTGAGCGCCGAGCGGATCTATACAGAGCTGACGAAGCTGCTGTGCGGGCAGGACGTGCGGCGCTTACTCATGGATCACACGGACGTGCTGGGCGCGGTGCTGCCGGAGCTTTTGCCCATGAAGGGCTTTGACCAGCGCAATTTTCACCACATCTACGACGTGCTGGAGCACACCGCCCGGGTGGTGGAAAACGTGCCGCCGGCGCCGCGGCTGCGCTGGGCCGCCCTGTTCCACGACGCGGGCAAGCCCGCCTGCTTCACCCTGGACGAGCAGGGCGTCGGCCATTTCTACGGCCACGCCGAGAAGAGCCGGGAGCTGGCGGACGCCGCCCTGCTGCGGCTGAAAACGGACAACGCCACCCGGGAGGCCGCCGACCAGCTCATCCGCTATCACGACTGGCCCATGGAGCCCACGGCCGCCGTCGTCCGGCGGGCGCTGAATAAGCTCGGCCCCGAGGGGCTCCGGGATCTGATCGCCCTCAAGCGGGCGGACAACCTGGCCCAGGCCCCCGAATTCCGGGACCGCCAGCGCACCTGCGACGAAATCGAGGCCCTGGCGGCACAGATTATAGCCGAGCAGCAGGCCTTCTCCCTGAAGGATCTGGCGATCAACGGCGGCGACCTCCGCGCCCTGGGCATTCCCCCCGGCCCGGAGATGGGCCGCATCCTGGACGAGCTCCTGGACGCCGTCATCTCCGACCGCCTGCCCAATGAGCGCGAAGCGCTTCTTGCCGCTGCCAATGCCCTCTGCCCGTAGGCTTGCTGTCCCACATGCGCCCGTTGGGTTCCGGCGAATCACACTGTATCGCAAACAGAACAAAAGAGGTAAATGAAATGAAAAAACGATCCTCTATCTTTTTCTGTATGATTGTCCTTTTGTGCTTTTGCGCGTGTTCTTATCATCCCCCGGAGGGATGGACGAGAAGGCATCACACCTTCAACGAGGTCAACGCATTCGCAAAATCGATTGATTCCAATGCCACAGTGTCAAAAGAACATACTGATTCTGAGGACAGTTACAACGGGCGATATCGAGAATGGGATGCCGCGATCAACGGGGTAGACTGCCACGTTGCAAGCGTCTCCGATTGGGTGTGGAACGAGGGAATTGGCCTGGTTGAGGCCCCCAGAAGGTATTATCGGATCGATACAGATTATGATTACACGATCATGCAGTCAATCCTTTCGGAGCATTATCCTGAATGGGAAATGCAGCAAAATTACCCTGAACCCATAGACGAGATCTACATTAAATATCTTAACAACAGCACACCCAAAAGGATCCAAGTTGTTTTAACGCTGCCCGACTTCAGAATGCTGAATGATGATGAGCTTGCGCAGGTCTGGCAGACGGCAAAGCGAATAAACGAAGAATACGAAGCGCTTTCCTTCGACAGAAAGGCGTTTTTCGGCGTCCCCTCACCGGGTGTGTACACGGAAGGCCTCCATTTTGAAAAATATGTCAAGCTGGATTCATATACATTTATCGACGATTTTTCAGAAAAAGGAAAACAGGACTTCTTGCAGGAATACCGAGAAGACTGGGACCTATTAGACTCGGGATTGCCTGTGCAGGACTGAAAACAACAAGATATATGTTCCAACCCCTCAGTCGCCTGCGGCGACAGCTCCGCCAAAGGCACGCCCTTCGGGTGCCTCCCGGAGGGAGCCAAGGGGCGCTGTGCATTGTAAGGAGCGCCGTAGGGAGGCATCCCCAGATGTCTCCGAATGGCAGGGTCGATTTTGCAAAGAATCATCGAAACCTGCTGCAGCACTTCGGTGCAGCACTGAATTGTTTACACCACAGGAGACGGTTCTGTGATTATTATAGGAGAGAGAACGATGTATCCAAACGGAATGCTGGTTCAGGCACTGAATGAAAAAACAAGTTTTATAAAACACTTCCCTTATTATGGAATCAATGCTTATCACAGCTTCCCGTTGATTGGGCGCACGGACGAAGAAAGCAGAAAATTGACGGACCTTCAGCTGTTTATAAAAACAGAGAACGAACCGCGTATTGTCAACGAATTCATAACGGATCCTGGTTTATTCCGACGGTATACTGATAAATGTGTAGAATTACAGATTGCATGCCGCGTTTTGCTGATAGAGAGTGATTACGCCGGCGAAAAATGGGAAGGCTCCTTGCCTAATCGAAAGGTTTTGGGTTATGAGTACTGTCCCATTCCGATTGACGAGCAAATCATTACTGACATGGACTGGTACAGGGGTTTCGCAAAGTACTGGCCTAAACTCAATCCATATGGGTTATTTGACACATACGAAGAGATTGCACGCTTTGTTGTGGAATACAATCGGGCATTTACTGCACATGAAGTCGGAGACGGCCCCATGGATGCGTATATTTGCAGAGTATCTCAAGTTCTTTCCAAAGCTACCGGCGAATAATATCCGGGACAACTGTGTATTACTGCTCCGGTTCTGCGCGCTCTTTCTGTGGCAGCGGGTTGCAGTTTTCTGAGCCGGGGGGATTGGCAAGGGGACACTCCCCTTGCCCCGTTTCAAATAGGGGGTCCGGGGGGAAGAAATCGGAATCTTCCCCCCGGCCGTTTCTTTCCCCCATTTCTTGACGGGACAAGAAATGGGGCCGCCGGAGGCATGACATGCCCCGGGCACGGCACAGGCGGGCGGATGTGGGCATCCGCCCCTACGGATTTTTCTTTTTTTCGTGTGCTCTGAAACCATTCAGGCTTTGGCGCTCTGTTGGTTGAAAAGCTTCATAAAAACCAAGGACCTGGCGGAGCTTCCGTCGGGTCCTTGGTATTTATTTCGTTTTCAGGGCCTCCAGGTAGTCGTTCAGGCCGGCGTTTTCAATGTCGGTGATGAACATGTGGCCGGGGGAATGGGTGACCACCAGGGGCGGCCTGGCGTTCTCCACGGCAGCCTGGGGCGTCACGCCGCAGGGCCAGAACACGGGGATCTCGCCGGGGTAGATGTCCACCGCCTCGCCGTAGTCCGGCTGCATGATATCCCGGATGCCGATCTCGGCGGGATCGCCCATGTGCACGGGCGCGCCGTGGACGTTGGGCATCTTCACGGTGATGTCGTAGGCCAGCTTCGCGTTCTCCGGGGTCATGGGCCGCATGGAGCACACCATGGGGCCGAAGAAGGGGCCGGCCTTGGCGGTCTGGATGTTCGTCTTGTACATGGGCACGTTGCGGCCGGTGGCGATGTGGCGCACCTCGATGCCCGCGCGGATGAGCGCCTCCTCGAAGGAGAAGCTGCAGCCGATCAGGAAGCCCACGGAGTCCTCCGTCCAGTAGTTCGATGCGTCGCGCACCTTTTCGGTCAGAACGCCGTCGCGGTAGATGAAGTACTCCGGCACGTCGGTGACGATGTTGCCGCCCTCGCCCATGGCGTGGGTCAGGGGCTCGCCGCGGATGATCTCCAGCACCGGGCAGGGGAAGGGATTCTTTTTGCAGAATTCCTCAAAATCCGCGGCCCACTGGCCGGGCAGGATCACGAGGTTCGCCTGGGCGTAGCCGGCGCACATGCCGGCGGTGGGGAAGGTGATGGTCTGATTGCGGATCAGCTCGCGCACCTGCTTGGGGTGCATATGGACGTAGGGGGTAATGTCGAAATTAGGCATGGTTTCCTCCTTACTCGATACGGGTCACGGTCACGTCGTGGAATTTTCCGTCCTCCATCAGCCGGTAGACGCTCGTCTCCGGCTCGAAGGGCTCGGGCTCCGGCGGCGGGGGCAGGATGCCCAGGTCGAACTGGTCGCACAGGGCCTTGTACTTCTGCTTCTGGGCGATGAAGGCGTCCTGAGCGGTGACGATGTCGGTCTTGACAAAGCGCAGGGTGTCGCCGGCCTTGCACTGGGCCACCATGGGCATGTCCACGTTGATGACGCTGGCGATCTTGGCGTAGCCGCCGGTGGTCTGGCGGTCGGAGAGCATGATGATGGGCTCGCCGCCGTCGGGCACCTGGATGGCGCCGAAGGTGATGCCGTCGGTGATGATGTTGCCGTCAGTGACGTGCTCGATTTTCGGCCCCTGCAGGCGATAGCCCATGCGGTCGAATTCATTGGAGATCGAATAGCTTGCACTCAAAAATGTGGCGATGCCCTTCTCGGTGAACCGGTCGTCCTGGGGCCCCATGAGCACGCGGACGGTGTAGCTGCCCGGGAAGTCCTCCGGCTCCATCACCCGCCAGGGCAGGTTCGGCGGGCAGGTGCCGGGCTTGCGGAAGGCGATCTCGTCGCCCTTTTCCAGCTTCCGGCCCTCGTATCCGCCCAGATTCGCCTTGATGTAGGTGGAGCGGCTGCCCATGATGGGCGTGATGGCCAGGCCGCCGGCAAAGGAGATGTAGGCCCGGCATCCGCTCTTCGGCGCGCCGAAGGAGAGGATATCGCCCTTTTGCACCTGCAGAGCCCGGTACATGGGCAGGGGCGCATTGTTGAGCAGGGGGCTCAGATCGCCGCCGGTGACGGCAATGACGGCGGGGGACGTAAATTCGATCGTGGGCCCCAGCAGCGTGACCTCCAGAACGGCCTCGTTGTGGGTGTTGCCAACCAGGATATTGGCGTAGACGTATGCGTGGACGTCCACCGCGCCGGAAACACCCAGGCCGAAGCGCTGATAGCCGCGCCGGCCCGCGTCCTGCACCGTGGTCATCAGGCCGCCCTTGAGAAACATGATACCCATCAGGCGTCCTCCTTTACATAGGTGTGGCAGTGGTAACGTCCGAGCTCAATGCGGTTTTCGATGCGCTTGTACTCCGACTCGTCCACGGGGATGAACTTCACGTGCAGGCCGGCGTCCAGGAGGATCGGATTGTCCCGGTGGGCGTCGTAGAGCTTCACGGGGGTGCGCCCGATGAGCTGCCAGCCGCCGGGCGAATCGATGGGGTAAATGCCGGTCTGCTTGCCGGCGATGCCCACGCTCCCCGCGGGGATCAGGAGCCGCGGCGTCTTGAGCCGGGGCGTGGCGATGCGCTCATCCATGCCGCCCATGTAGGAGAAGCCGGGGGTGAATCCCAGCATGTAGATGAGGTACTCCGCGCTGGTGTGGATCTGCACCACTTCCCTGGGGCTCAGATGGTTGTACTGGGCCACGTACTCCAGGTCCGGCCCGTATTCCCCGCCGTAACAGACGGGGATCTCCATGACGATGGTGTTCATCTTCTGGGCCTTGTGGCTGACGGCCAGGATTGCCTGGAGCCGGTCCCGCAGCTCGTGAAAGCGGATGACCTCCGGGGCATAGTGGATCATCAGGGTGCAGTAGGTGGGCACCGTCTCGAACACGCCCTCGATCTGCTCCTCGTTCAGCGCTTCGTCAAAGGCCCGGATCTTCTGATTGATGTCGGCGCTGATCTCATCGCCGAAGACAACGGCCACGGAGGTATCGCCGGTGATTTTGATTTGGGGATAGGTCATGGGAATTCCCCTTTCGTATGGTTTATTTTCCTGCCAGCACCTGCTCGATGTTGGCAATTGCGACGCCCTCCGCCTCCAGTGCGGCACGGATCCGGCTGGTGAAGCCGATGGCGTCGGGATTGTCGCCGTGGACGCAGATGGAGTCGGCCTGGATGGGGATGGTCTTTCCCGTAATGGTCTCCACGCAGCCCTCCTTGACCATGCGCACGGTGCGGGCGATGGCCAGATCGCGGTCGTGAACCATGGCGCCGGGCTGGCTGCGGGGCACCAGCGTGCCGTCGTCCATGTAGGCGCGGTCGGCAAACACCTCGCTGGCCACGCGCAGGCCCGCGGCCTTTGCCGCGCGGATGTGGGCGGAGCCGGCCAGGCCCAGCAGGATCAGCTCGGGATCCGTCTCATAGATGCCCTCGCAGATGGCCGCGGCCAGGGCGTCGTCCACAGCGGCCATGTTGTAGAAGGCGCCGTGGGGCTTGACATGCTGCATTTTGACGCCCGCAGCCTTCGTAAACGCCAGCAGCGCGCCGACCTGATATTTGATGTATGCCTTCGCCTCGGCGGGCTTGATTTTCAGATTGCGGCGGCCGAAGCCCATAAGATCGGGGTAGCCCGGATGGGCGCCCACGGCCACGCCGCATTCCTTTGCCAGGGCGACGGTCTTCTCCATGACCACGGGATCGCCGGCATGGAAGCCGCAGGCGATATTGGCAGAGGTGATATGGCAGAGTACTTCAGAATCCATGCCAATGGTATAGGCGCCGAAGCTCTCGCCCAGGTCGGCATTGAGATCCACCTTATACATAAGGAATCCTCCTTTTCGAATAATACACGAAAGCCAGAGCCAAAGCTCTGGCTTTCGCAGAACGGATATGGAATCAGGCAGCGAAGAGCGCTTTTGCGCTGTCCACAAATGCAGTCATGTTGCGGGCGGCGATGAACAGGAACACGCCGATGACGATGATGGCCAGGATGTTGATGATGACGCCGTTCTTGTACTTGCCCATGAGGTTCTTGTCGTTGCAGGCGATCAGCAGCAGGATGCCGGTGATCGGCAGCAGGAAGGCGTTGGCCGCCTGGGCGAAGAGGATGATCTCGGTGGGGGACTTGCCGATGGTGCACACGGCGACGATGCCGAAGATCAGGACGATCATCCAGATGATCTTGAAGCGGAACTTCTTCATGTCCTCGCCCCAGCCAAGGATGCCGGAGGAGGCGAAGGCCGCGGACAGAGGCGCGGTGATGGCGGAGGAGAAGCCGGCGGCAAACAGGC
This sequence comes from Oscillospiraceae bacterium, assembly GCA_015068455.1. Classification (GTDB taxonomy): domain Bacteria; phylum Bacillota; class Clostridia; order Oscillospirales; family Oscillospiraceae; genus SVMC01. Next base: position 161,074 of record SVKO01000001.1, read on the forward strand.
CGATGCCGAAGATGACGGTGGCCCAGGAGCCCAGCAGCGGGCTCAGGGACTGCGCCATGGTCTTGCCGTTGGCGCCGGTGGGATCATAGTTGCCGAACAGGATGGAGGCGCAGATGATGATGGCCATGGAAATGAGGCCGCCCAGGCCGATGGCCAGGATGGAGTCCAGGTTGGAGGTCTTGATGTCCACCTCGGGGTCGGACCACTTCTTGGCCGACGAGGAGGCGTGCAGATAGATGTTGTAGGGGACGACGGTGGTGCCCATCAGGGCTGCGACGGTCATCCAGCTGCGGCCGCCCTCGGAATCGGGAACGGAGGGGATGAAGAGGTTGCGCAGGATCTGGCCCCAATCGTGGGGATAGGCAAAGGCGCAAACCAGGAAGATCAGGCCCATGAGCACGACCAGACCGGTGAGGAACTTCTCGATGTACTTATAGCTGCCGCTGAACAGCAGGATAAAGGCCACGACGCCGATGATGCCGGCGAGGATGTACTTCCAGGTGTTGGTGTCGAGCACGGGGCTGACGGCCTGGATGCCCAGGATGGAGCCGGAGATATTGCCGGTCTCATAGGCCACGTTGCCGATGAAGACGGCGGCGATGACCAGGATGGCCAGGAGAATCCGCGAACCGGTACCGGTGAATTTGGCGCGCAGAGCTTCGCCGAGGCCCTTCTGGGTAACGATACCCAGGCGGGAGGCCATGGACTGCATAATGATGACGGACAGCGTGGAGAACAGGATGGCCCACAGGAGCGTGGTGCCATAGCTGGCGCCGGAGGTGAAGCAGGAAGTTACGGTGCCGGGGCCGATAAACGCCGCGGCAACGATGGCGCCGGGGCCAACTTCCTTCAGGCGCTGCCAAAAGGACTTTTTCATGTTGGGTTCCTCCTTGTGTAAATTGTGCAAAACCCGCACCTGTCAGATGCAGGAAAATGGTGTTTATATCTTATCATTTCGTTCATTAAATTGCAATACCATTTTTAATGTTTATTCATTTTTTCTATGTATAATTCGTTTTCTCGCGGCGCAGTTCTTCAAAAATCTCGCCAAAAATGAAGGAATTCTCGCATTTGTTTGAAAATTGCAGGAAAAACGCCATTTTTGGCAAAAAGCCCGAAATTTCCGAGCATTCATTCCTGCACGCAAGTTTATAAATCCGGCCTGCAAAAAATGAAGGATCGGCCCGTTTTCTTCTCCCCCTCTGATTCATTTTTCAAGCTGTTTCGGCACAAATTGTAATTTTTTTCTTGTTTTCGGCGAATAAAGGGAGTAGAATAACAATAATATCGCTGAAAAGAGGAATCGCCATGAAACTCGCGCCCATCGTCGAATCACTGCTGGATACCGATCTGTACAAATTCAATATGGATCAGGTGATCTTCCACAAGCACACGGATCTCGAGGGAGAATACTACTTCAAGTGCCGCAACAAAAACGTCGTTTTCACCCCCGAAATGCTGGAGGAGATCGACGCTCAGATCGATCATCTGTGCCGCCTGCGCTTCAGGAAGAACGAGCTGGATTATCTGCGCTCCATCCGCTTCATCAAGAACGACTATGTGGAGTTCCTGCGCCTGTGGCATCCCATCCGGGAATACGTGGAAACCGGACTGAATGAAGACGGGGAGCTGAGCGTGGTGGTGCGCGGCCCGCTGTTCTCCGCCATGCAGTTTGAGATCTATCTGCTGGAGATCGTCAACGAGGTCTACTTCCGCATGAAGTACGACTATGACGCCCTCCTCTCCTCCGCCAAGGAACGGCTGGACCGCAAGATCGCCGATTTCCAGAGCGGCAAATACACCTTCAAGTTCGCCGAGTTCGGCTGCCGCCGCCGCCTGTCCCGGGACTGGGAGGACGAAGTCGTGCGCCGGCTGGCCACGGAGACCGACTGCTGCGTCGGCACCTCCAACGTCTACCTGGCCATGAAGTACAACCTCTCCCCCATCGGCACCTATGCCCACGAATTCGTGCAGATGTACCAGGGCATCGACTCCATCCCCCTGGCCTTCACCAACCACCACGCCATGCAGGACTGGTACAATGAATACAAGGGCGACAACGGCACCGCCCTGACCGATACCATCACCACGGATCTGTTCCTGCTGGATTTCGACCGCTCCATGGTGAATAACTACACCGGCGTCCGCCACGACAGCGGCGACCCCTACGAATGGGGCGAGAAAATGATCCGCCACTATCAGAAATACGACGTGGACCCCCGCACGAAGCTCCTGCTGTTCAGCGACAGCCTGGATTTTGACCGTGCCCAGGCCCTGCATGACTACTTCAAGGATAAGACCAAGGTTTCCTTCGGCATCGGCACCTTCTGCTCCAACGACACGGAGGAGGACGCCCTGAACATCGTCATCAAGCTCCAGTACGTCAACGGCCGGCCGGTGGCCAAGCTCTCCGATACGCCGGGCAAGGCCATGTGCCGGGACGAGAGCTATCTCGATTATCTCCAGCGCTCGGTGGAATTCCGCCTCCAGCGCGAAGCGAACCGGAAATAGCCGTCGTCAAAGGACAGGAGGCCGCCGATGAAACTGCTGTGCCAATTTGAAATCAGAGACATGGGGGAAGCGTATTTGGCCGTCCCCGTGGGCGATGACGCATACAAATTCCGCTGCGTGCTTCGCTTGAATGCGGATGCGGCACAGATGCTGCAGCTGATCCAGGAGTCGAACACCCCGGAGGAAACGCTGGACAAGCTCTGCGCCGTTCATCCTGATGAGAACAGGGACACATTGGCAGAAGCGCTCCGTGATTTTCTCAATCAGTTGATTCAGGAATACATTTTGCAGCCTTGAAAAAGCCGGGCTGCCGCGATCACTCGCGGCAGCCCGGCTTCTTCATAAAGACTTTCGGCTTCATGGAAACGTCACTGTACTGCGCTGTCTTTCGTTTTTATTCCTGCCCGTCGTAGGCCGCTCTGACCGCGATGGCCAGCTGATCGGCGCAGGAGGTTGGCCGCCGGCCGCAGGTATTGCCCTTGAGATACGACTCGATCTTTTCCACCGTCCAGCCGTCCACCAGCTTCGAGATGGCCTTGAGATTGCCGTTGCAGCCGCCGACAAAGCGGATATCGTGCACTGTGTCGTCCTCCAACCGGAAACGGATCTCCATCGGGCAGACATTTTGGGGATGATAAGTATAGTCCATGATCAATGCTCCTTTTTATGTTGTTGGATCCGAATCATCCTGATCCCGGTCTTCTGAACGCCGGCGCTGTTTCCGTGCCGTGCAGGTGCTCCAACCGGATCGTTTCATCGATGCTTTCCGTTCTTTTCTATAGCATACACCATATTCCCCCGACGTGCAACATTTCGCTTTTTTAGAAAAAACTCGTCAGTCGCCGCAGTTCACAGGCCGCCTGCGGCAAAAAAGCACCGGCGGCAGACGAAGAACGCCTCCGGACCGTTCCCGGTTCGGAGGCGTTTTCCCTTTTACGCTTCTTTGTTCGTTTCCTTTTCTGCCACGGCGCGATACAGGAAGGTTACAACCTGCCCGCGGGTGCAGGTATCCTTGGGCGCAAACGTGGTGCTTGTCGTACCCTTCGTGACGCCGGCCTCCACAGCCCAGGCAACCGCCCTGGCATAGAACGCATTCGCTTCTACGTCATCAAAGCCCGACTCATCGCTTGCCGGTGCAGGATTGCCCTTGAATCGCCACAGGAAGGTGACGATCTGGCCGCGGGTGCAGGTAACATCCGGCGCGAAAGTAGTTTCTGTCGTGCCTTTGGTGATGCCCTGTTCCACCGCCCAGGCAACCGCCCTGGCATAGAACGCCCTGGAATCAACATCGGTGAATGCGGTCGTCTCGTTCACGGGTTCCGGGCAACCGGCCGCGCGCCACAGGAATGTCACGACCTGAGCGCGGGTACAGCCTTCATACGGGCCGAAGTGGGTGACGCTGATACCTTTGGTGATCTGCGGATCGGCATTATAGGCCCAGTAAACAGGATCGAAGAAGAAGGCTTCTTCATTCTTCACATCTTCAAACCGGAACGGTGTTTCGTCCGGCTTTGCCGCCAATGCTTCGATGGCAGCGTTGATTGCCTGTGCCGCCGCGTCAACAGTTGTCTGGTCCGCGTCGTCAGCCAAATCCCCGGCCGCAGATACAGCTGCTTCGAGCACAGCGACCGACTCGGCTGTATAGTCTTCCTTTTGGATCGCCGCCGCTTTGGAAAGCGCTTCCTCAAGCTTGCTTCTGTCCACTGCCGGCACGTAGTCCGGGTCTTTTTCACCACAACGGCTGCAGATACCCTCCGCAAAGTCATGGCCGAGTGCCGCGATCTCCGCATAAGTTGTGTAGTCGCACCGGCTGCAGGTATCGTAGGCGTCCCAACCGATTTCCGTGCAGGTCGGGGCCTTGGCCGCATGGTTAACAAGGGCGTGGCCCAGGGCTGCGATTTCCTTGGACTCTCTGCTCAGTTCTGCACTGCAGACCGTGCAGTACACAACTTCGTCATAGCTGCCGGTCTTTGTACAGGTCGGCTCAATGCGATTTTCAATGACCGCTGCCGCTGCCGTATGACCGGTGGCGGGCAGTTCCACATAGGTTGTGTAGCCGCAACGAGAGCAAGTCTGGTAAGCGTTCCAGCCTTTTTCTGTGCAGGTCGGAGCCTGGGCCTCGTGATTGACCAGATCATGGCCGAGGGCATCGATTTCCTTCGCTTCACGGCTCAGCTCTGCATTGCAGACCGTGCAGTACACGACCTCGTCATAGCTGCCCTTCTCGGTGCAGGTCGGAGCCACTTCGTTTTCCTTCACAGCCGCACCCGGCGTATGCCCAGTGGCGGGCAGTTCCGCATAGGTGGTGTAGTCGCACCGGCTGCAGGTATCGTAGGCGTCCCAACCGATTTCGGTGCAGGTCGGAGCTTTGGCAACATGGTTGACCAGATCGTGGCCGAGCGCGGCCTTCTCCGCATAGGTCGTGTAGTCGCACCGGCTGCAGGTATCGTAGGCGTCCCAACCGATTTCCGTGCAGGTCGGAGCCTGGGCCTCGTGATTGACCAGATCATGGCCCAGTGCTGCACCTTCGCGAGTCTCTTCAGCCTCGCAGCGCTCGCAAATCCGCGTCTCGACGCCCGTTGCCGTGCAGGTGGGTTCCGTCGTTACAGCCCATTCGCCCCACTCGTGCCCAAGGGCATCCACCACGGAATCCGTGTAGGCGTCTGCGCAGCGCGAGCAGGTATGCGTTGTGAAGCCTGCCGTCGTGCAGGTCGGTTCCGTTACAACTGCCACGTAGTCATGACCCAGCGCTGCGATTTCTTTGGTCTCTCTGCTCAGCTCTGCATGGCAGACCGTGCAGTACACGACCTCGTCATAGCTGCCCTTCTCGGTGCAGGTCGGCTCGATGCGGTTCTCTTCCACCGCGTCGCCAGCCGTATGTCCGGTGGCGGGCAGTTCCACATAGGTCGTGTAGTCACAGCGAGAGCACGTCTGGTAAGCGTTCCAGCCTTTTTCCGTGCAGGTCGGGGCCTTGGCCTCGTGATTCACCAGGTCATGACCGAGGGCCGCGATCTCCTTGGGCTCACGGTTAAGTTCTGCATTACAGACCGTGCAGTACACGACCTCGTCATAGTCGCCCTTTTCCGTACAGGTCGGAGCAACTTCGTTTTCCTTCACAGCCGCACCCGGCGTATGTCCGGTGGCGGGCAGTTCCACATAGGTCGTGTAGTCGCACCGGCTGCAAGTATCATAAGCATTCCAGCCTTTTTCTGTGCAGGTCGGGGCCTTGGCCTCGTGATTCACCAGGTCATGACCGAGGGCCGCGATCTCCTTGGGCTCACGGTTAAGTTCTGCATTACAGACCGTGCAGTACACGACCTCGTCATAGTCGCCCTTTTCCGTACAGGTCGGAGCAACTTCGTTTTCCTTCACAGCCGCACCCGGCGTATGTCCGGTGGCGGGCAGTTCCACATAGGTCGTGTAGTCGCACCGGCTGCAAGTATCATAAGCATTCCAGCCTTTTTCTGTGCAGGTCGGAGCCTTGGCCTCGTGACTCACCAAGTCATGACCGAGGGCGGCCTTCTCTACATAAGTGGTGTAGTCGCACCGGCTGCAGGTATCGTAGGCATCCCAACCGATTTCAGTGCAGGTCGGAGCTTTGGCAACATGGTTGACCAAGTCATGACCCAATGCAGCAACTTCACGAGTCTCTTCAGCATCGCAGCGCCCGCAAATCCGCGTCTCGACGCCGGTTGCGGTACAAGTCGGCGCCATCGTTACAGCCCAGTCACCCCACTCGTGCCCAAGGGCTTCCACAGGAGTATCCGTGTAGGCGTCCCCGCAGCGCGAGCAGGTATGCGTCGTGAAACCTGCCGTCGTACAGGTCGGTTCCGTTACAACTGCCACGTAGTCATGACCCAGCGCATTAATTTCTTTCGCTTCGCGACTCAGTTCTGCTTCACAAACGGAACAATATACAACCTCGTCATAGCTGCCCTTTTCCGTACAGGTCGGAGCAACTTCGTTTTCCTTCACAGCCTCACCCGGCGTATGTCCGGTGGCGGGCAGTTCCGCATAGGTCGTGTAGTCGCACCGTGAGCACGTCTGGTAGGCATTCCAGCCGATTGCGGTGCAGGTCGGAGCCTGGGCCTCGTGACTCACCAAGTCATGGCCCAGTGCAGCAACTTCGCGAGTCTCTTCAGCATCGCAGCGCTCGCAAATCCGCGTCTCGACGCCGGTTGCCGTGCAGGTAGGCACCGTCGTTACAGCCCATTCGCCCCATTCATGGCCGAGGGCTTCCACAGGAGTATCCGTGTAGGCGTCTGCGCAGCGCGAGCAGGTATGCGTCGTGAAGCCTCCTGCTGTGCAGGTCGGTTCCGTTACAACTGCCACGTAGTCATGACCCAGTGCTGCAAGCTCCTCGTAGGTCGTGTAGTCGCAGCGAGAGCAAGTCTGGTAAGCGTTCCAGCCTTTTTCCGTGCAGGTTGGGGCCTTGGCCGCATGGTTAACAAGGGCGTGGCCGAGGGCCGCGATCTCCTTGGGCTCACGGCTCAGTTCTGCATTACAGACCGTGCAGTACATGACTTCATCGTACTTGCCCTTTTCCGTACAGGTCGGAGCAACTTCGTTTTCCTTCACAGCAGCACCCGCCGTATGACCGGTGGCGGGCAGTTCCACATAGGTTGTGTAGCCGCAACGAGAGCACGTCTGGTAAGCGTTCCAGCCTTTTTCTGTGCAGGTCGGAGCCTTGGCCTCGTGGTTGACCAGGGCGTGGCCGAGCTCAGCGATTTCTTTGGTCTCTCTGCTCAGCTCCGCATGGCAGACCGTGCAGTACACGACTTCGTCATAGCTGCCCTTTTCCGTACAGGTCGGAGCAACTTCGTTTTCCTTCACAGCCGCACCCGGCGTATGCCCGTTGGCGGGCAGTTCTGCATAGGTCGTGTAGTCGCAACGGCTGCAGGTATCGTAGGCGTCCCAACCGATTTCCGTGCAGGTCGGGGCCTTGGCCGCATGGTTAACAAGGGCGTGGCCCAGGGCTGCGATTTCCTTGGACTCTCTGCTCAGTTCTGCACTGCAGACCGTGCAGTACACAACTTCGTCATAGCTGCCGGTCTTTGTACAGGTCGGCTCAATGCGATTTTCAATGACCGCTGCCGCTGCCGTATGCCCGGTGGCAGGCAGTTCCGCATAGGTCGTGTAGCCGCACCGGCTGCAAGTATCATAAGCATTCCAGCCTTTTTCTGTGCAGGTCGGAGCTTTTGCTTCGTGGTTGACCAGATCATGACCCAGTGCTGCAACTTCGCGAGTCTCTTCAGCTTCGCAACGCTCGCAAATCCGCGTCTCGACGCCGGTTGCGGTACAAGTCGGCGCCGTCGTTACAGCCCATTCGCCCCACTCGTGGCCGAGGGCTTCCACAGGAGTATCCGTATAGGCGTCCCCGCAGCGCGAGCAGGTATGCGTCGTGAAGCCTGCCGTCGTGCAGGTCGGTTCCGTTACAACTGCCACGTAGTCATGACCCAGCGCTGCGATTTCTTTCGTCTCTCTGCTCAGCTCTGTATTGCAGACCGTGCAGTACACAACTTCGTCATAGCTGCCGATCTTTGTACAGGTCGGCTCGATGCGGTTCTCTTCCACCGCGTCGCCAGCCGTATGTCCGGTGGCGGGCAGTTCTGCATAGGTCGTGTAGTCGCACCGTTTACAGGTATCGTAGGCTTCCCAACCGATTTCAGTACAGCTCGGGGCTTTTGCTTCGTGGTTGACCAGATCGTGGCCGAGCGCCGCGATCTCCTTGGACTCTCTGCTCAGCTCTGCATTGCAGACTGTGCAGTACGCAACCTCATCATAGCTGCCCTTCTCGGTGCAGGTCGGAGCAACTTCGTTTTCCTTCACTGCCGCACCCGGCGTATGCCCGGTGGCGGGCAGTTCCACATAGGTCGTGTAGTCGCAGCGAGAGCACGTCTGGTAAGCGTTCCAGCCTTTTTCTGTGCAGGTCGGAGCTTTTGCTTCGTGGTTGACCAGGGCGTGGCCGAGAGCTGCGATTTCCTTGGCCTCACGGCTCAGTTCTGCATGGCAAACCGTGCAGTACACGACCTCGTCATAGCCGCCCTTTTCCGTACAGGTCGGCTCAATGCGATTCTCAATAACCGCCGTTGCTGCTGTATGGCCGATGGCGGGCAGTTCCGCATAGGTCGTGTAGCCGCAGCGAGAGCACGTCTGGTAGGCATTCCAGCCGATTGCGGTGCAGGTCGGAGCCTGGGCCTCGTGACTCACCAAGTCATGGCCCAGTGCAGCAACTTCGCGAGTCTCTTCCGCCTCGCAGCGCTCGCAAATCCGTGTCTCGACGCCGGTTGCGGTACAAGTCGGCGCCGTCGTTACAGCCCATTCGCCCCACTCGTGCCCAAGGGCTTCCACAGGAGTATCCGTGTAGGCGTCCCCGCAGCGCGAGCAGGTATGCGTTGTGAAGCCTGCCGTCGTGCAGGTCGGTTCCGTTACAACTGCCACGTAGTCATGACCCAGTGCTGCAAGCTCCTCGTAGGTCGTGTAGTCGCAACGAGAGCAAGTATCGTAGGCATTCCAGCCCTTTTCCGTGCAGGTCGGGACTTTTGCTTCGTGGTTGACCAGATCATGGCCGAGCGCCGCAATTTCCTTGGGCTCTCTGCTCAGTTCTGCATGGCAAACCGTGCAATACACGACTTCGTCATAACTGCCCTTCTCGGTGCAGGTCGGCTCGATGCGGTTCTCTTCCACCGCTTCGCCAGCCGTATGCCCGGTGGCAGGCAGTTCCGCATAGGTCGTGTAGTCGCAGCGAGAGCACGTCTGGTAAGCGTTCCAGCCTTTTTCTGTGCAGGTCGGAGCCTTGGCCTCGTGATTGACCAGATCATGGCCGAGGGCATCGATTTCCTTCGCCTCGCGGCTCAGTTCTGCATGGCAAACCGTGCAGTACACGACCTCGTCATAGCTGCCCTTTTCCGTACAGGTCGGAGCAACTTCGTTTTCCTTCACAGCCGCACCCGCCGTATGACCGGTGGCGGGCAGTTCTGCATAGGTCGTGTAGTCGCAACGGCTGCAAGTATCATAAGCGTTCCAGCCTTTTTCCGTGCAGGTCGGAGCCTTGGCCTCGTGATTGACCAGGTCATGACCCAATGCAGCAACTTCACGAGTCTCTTCAGCATCGCAGCGCTCGCAAATCCGCGTCTCGACGCCGGTTGCGGTACAAGTCGGCGCCGTCGTTACAGCCCAGTCGCCCCACTCGTGGCCGAGGGCTTCCACCACGGAATCCGTGTAGGCGTCTGCGCAGCGCGAGCAGGTATGCGTTGTGAAGCCTCCTGCTGTGCAGGTCGGTACGGTCACAACTGCCACGTAGTCATGACCCAGTGCTGCAAGCTCCTCGTAGGTCGTGTAGCCGCACCGACTGCAAGTATCATAAGCGTTCCAGCCTTTTTCTGTGCAGGTCGGAGCTTTGGCCTCGTTACTCACCAAGTCATGACCGAGGGCGGCCTTCTCTACATAAGTTGTGTAGTCGCACCGGCTGCAGGTATCGTAGGCGTCCCAACCGATTTCCGTGCATGTCGGAGCTTTGGCAACATGGTTGACCAAGTCATGACCGAGCGCGGCCTTCTCTACATAGGTGGTGTAATCGCACCGGCTGCAGGTATCGTAGGCGTCCCAACCGATTTCCGTGCATGTCGGAGCCTGGGCCTCGTGATGCTCAAGATCGTGGCCGAGCGCGGCTTTCTCCGCATAGGTGGTGTAGTCGCAGCGGCTACAAGTCTGGTATTCATCCCAACCGATTTCCGTGCATGTCGGAGCCTTGGCCTCGTGATTGACCAGATCATGGCCGAGGGCGGCCTTCTCTACATAGGTTGTGTAGTCGCAGCGAGAGCAAGTGTCGTATGCGTTCCAGCCGATTTCGGTACAAGTCGGGGTCTTGGCCTCGTGATTGACCAGATCATGACCCAATGCAGCAACTTCACGAGTCTCTTCAGCATCGCAGCGCCCGCAAATCCGCGTCTCGACGCCGGTTGCGGTACAGGTCGGCGCCGTCGTTACAGCCCATTCGCCCCACTCGTGCCCAAGGGCATCCACCGGAGTATCCGTGTAGGCATCCCCGCAGCGCGAGCAGGTATGCGTCGTGAAGCCTCCTGCTGTGCAGGTCGGTTCCGTTACAACTGCCGCGTAGTCATGACCCAGTGCTGCAAGCTCCTCGTAGGTCGTGTAGTCGCAACGAGAGCAAGTATCGTAGGCATTCCAGCCCTTTTCCGTGCAGGTCGGGACTTTTGCTTCGTGGTTGACCAGATCATGGCCGAGCGCCGCAATTTCCTTGGGCTCTCTGCTCAGTTCTGCATGGCAAACCGTGCAATACACGACTTCGTCATAGCTGCCCTTCTCGGTGCAGGTTGGAGCAACTTCATTTTCCTTCACAGCCGTACCCGGCGTATGCCCGGTGGCGGGCAATTCCACATAGGTGGTGTAGTCGCACCGGCTGCAGGTATCGTAGGCATCCCAACCGATTTCGGTGCAAGTCGGAGCCTGGGCCTCGTGACTCACCAAGTCATGACCGAGGGTGGCCTTCTCTACATAAGTTGTGTAGTCGCACCGGCTGCAGGTATCGTAGGCATCCCAACCGATCTCGGTGCAGGTCGGAGCCTTGGCCGCATGGTTAACAAGGGCGTGGCCCAGAGCTGCGATTTCCTTTGCTGTTCTACTCAGCTCTGCATGGCAGACCGTGCAGTACACGACCTCGTCATAGCTGCCGGTCTTTGTACAGGTCGGCTCAATGCGATTTTCAATGACCGCTGCCGCGTAGTCATGACCCAGTGCTGCAAGCTCCTCGTAGGTCGTGTAGTCGCAGCGAGAGCAAGTCTGGTAAGCGTTCCAGCCTTTTTCCGTGCAGGTCGGAGCTTTGGCAACATGGTTGACCAAGTCATGACCGAGGGCGGCTTTCTCCGCATAGGTCGTGTAGTCACAGCGAGAGCAAGTGTCGTATGCATCCCAACCGATCTCGGTGCAGGTCGGGGCTTTTGCTTCGTGGTTGACCAGATCGTGGCCGAGCGCGGCTTTCTCCGCATAGGTGGTGTAGTCGCAGCGGCTACAGGTATCGTAGGCGTCCCAGCCGATTGCGGTGCAGGTCGGGGCTTTGGCCTCGTGATTCACCAGGGCGTGGCCGAGCACGGCCTTCTCTACATAGGTGGTGTAGTCGCAGCGGCTGCAGGTATCGTAGGCTTCCCAACCGATTTCAGTGCAGGTCGGAGCTTTGGCAACATGGTTGACCAAGTCATGACCGAGCGCGGCTTTCTCCGCATAGGTGGTGTAGTCGCACCGGCTGCAGGTATCGTAGGCATCCCAACCGATTTCGGTGCAGGTCGGAGCTTTGGCCTCGTGACTCACCAAGTCATGACCGAGGGCGGCCTTCTCTACATAAGTTGTGTAGTCGCACCGGCTGCAGGTATCGTAGGCGTCCCAGCCGATTGCGGTGCAGGTCGGGGCTTTGGCAACATGGTTGACCAGATCGTGGCCGAGCGCGGCCTTCTCTACATAGGTCGTATAATCGCACCGGCTGCAGGTATCGTAGGCATCCCAACCGATTTCAGTGCAGGTCGGAGCTTTTGCTTCGTGGTTGACCAGGTCATGACCCAGGGCGGTCTTCTCTACATAAGTTGTGTAGTCGCAGCGGCTACAAGTCTGGTATTCATCCCAACCGATCTCGGTACAAGTCGGTGCCTTGGCCTCGTGATTCACCAAGTCGTGGCCGAGCGCGGCTTTCTCTACATAGGTGGTATAATCGCACCGGCTGCAGGTATCGTAGGCATCCCAACCGATTTCCGTGCAGGTCGGGGCTTTTGCTTCGTGGTTGACCTGGTCATGACCCAGGGCGGTCTTCTCTACATAGGTGGTGTAGTCGCAGCGGCTGCAGGTATCGTAGGTGTCCCAACCGATTTCCGTGCAGGTCGGAGCTTTGGCCTCGTGACTCACCAAGTCATGACCGAGGGCGGCCTTCTCTACATAAGTTGTGTAGTCGCACCGGCTGCAGGTATCGTAGGCGTCCCAACCGATTTCAGTGCAGGTCGGGGCCTGGGCCTCGTGATGCTCAAGATCGTGGCCGAGCGCGGCTTTCTCCGCATAGGTCGTGTAGTCGCAGCGGCTGCAGGTATCGTAGGCGTCCCAACCGATTTCAGTGCAGGTCGGGGCCTGGGCCTCGTGATGCTCAAGATTATGGCCGAGGGCGGCCTTCTCTACATAAGTTGTGTAGTCGCACCGGCTGCAGGTTTCGTAGGCATCCCAACCGATCTCGGTGCAGGTCGGAGCCTTGGCCGCATGGTTAACAAGGGCGTGGCCCAGAGCTGCGATTTCCTTTGCTGTTCTACTCAGCTCTGCATTACAGACCGTGCAGTACACGACTTCGTCATAGCTGCCCTTTTCCGTACAGGTCGGAGCCACTTCGTTTTCCTTCACTGCCGCACTCGACGTATGTCCGGTGGCGGGCAGTTCCACATAGGTCGTGTAGTCGCAACGAGAGCAAGTATCGTAGGTATTCCAGCCGATTTCAGTACAGGTCGGGGCTTTTGCTTCGTGGTTGACCAGGGCGTGGCCGAGCGCGGCCTTCTCTACATAGGTTGTGTAGTCGCAGCGGCTGCAGGTATCATAGGCATCCCAACCGATTTCAGTACAGGTCGGAGCCTTGGCTCCATGGTGAACCAGATCATGACCGAGCGCGGCTTTCTCTGCATAGGTTGTGTAATCGCACCGGCGGCAAGTCTGGTATTCATCCCAACCGATTTCGGTGCAGGTCGGGGCCTTGGCCTCGTGATTCACCAGGGCGTGGCCGAGCTCAGCGATTTCTTTGGTCTCTCTGCTCAGCTCCGCATGGCAGACCGTGCAGTACACAACTTCGTCATAGCTGCCCTTCTCGGTGCAGGTCGGCTCTATGCGGTTCTCTTCCACTGCGTCGCCAGCTGTATGACCGGTGGCAGGCAGTTCCACATAGGTCGTGTAGTCGCACCGTTTACAGGTATCGTAGGCTTCCCAACCGATTTCCGTGCAGGTCGGGGCTTTTGCTTCGTGGTTGACCAGATCGTGGCCGAGCGCGGCTTTCTCCGCATAGGTGGTGTAGTCGCAGCGGCTACAAGTCTGGTATTCATCCCAACCGATCTCGGTGCAGGTTGGGGCCTTGGCCGCATGATTAACAAGGGCGTGGCCCAGGGCCGCGATCTCCTTGGGCTCACGGCTCAGTTCTGCGTCGCAAACGGAGCAGTAAACGACGCTGTCGTAGCTGCCCTTCTCGGTGCAGGTCGGAGCAACTTCGTTTTCCTTCACAGCCGCACCCGGCGTATGTCCGGTGGCGGGCAGTTCCGCATAGGTTGTGTAGTCGCACCGGCTGCAGGTATCGTAGGCGTCCCAACCGATTTCAGTGCAGGTCGGAGCCTTGGCCTCGTGATGCTCAAGATTATGGCCGAGCGCGGCTTTCTCCGCATAGGTGGTGTAGTCGCACCGGCTGCAGGTATCGTAGGCATCCCAACCGATTTCCGTGCAGGTCGGGGCTTTGGCCTCGTGATTCACCAGGGCGTGGCCGAGCGCGGCCTTCTCTACATAGGTCGTGTAGTCGCACCGGCTGCAAGTATCATAAGCGTTCCAGCCTTTTTCGGTGCAGGTCGGAGCCTGGGCCTCGTGGTTGACCAGGGCGTGGCCGAGGGCCGCGATCTCCTTCGTCTCGCGGCTCAGTTCTGCATCGCAAACGGAGCAGTAAACGACGCTGTCGTAGCTGCCCTTCTCGGTGCAGGTCGGAGCAACTTCGTTTTCCTTCACAGCCGCACCCGGCGTATGCCCGGTGGCGGGCAGTTCTGCATAGGTCGTGTAGCCGCAGCGAGAGCAAGTGTCGTATGCGTTCCAGCCTTTTTCTGTGCAGGTCGGAGCCTGGGCCTCGTGATTGACCAGATCATGGCCGAGGGCATCGATTTCCTTGGACTCACGGCTCAGTTCTGCATTGCAGACTGTGCAGTACGCAACCTCATCATAGCTGCCCTTCTCGGTGCAGGTCGGCTCAATGCGGTTCTCTTCCACCGCTTCGCCAGCCGTATGCCCGGTGGCGGGCAGTTCCGCATAGGTCGTGTAGTCGCAGCGAGAGCAAGTGTCGTATGCGTCCCAACCGATCTCGGTGCAGGTCGGGGTTTTTGCTTCGTGGTTGACCAGATCATGGCCGAGCGCAGCCTTCTCTACATAAGTTGTGTAGTCGCACCGGCTGCAGGTATCGTAGGCGTCCCAACCGATTTCCGTGCATGTCGGAGCCTGGGCCTCATGATGCTCAAGATCGTGGCCGAGCGCGGCTTTCTCCGCATAGGTCGTGTAGTCGCAGCGAGAGCAAGTGTCGTATGCGTTCCAGCCTTTTTCCGTACAGGTCGGGGCCTGAGCCTCGTGATAGACCAGATCATGACCGAGGGCCGCGATCTCCTTGGACTCACGGCTCAGTTCTGCATTGCAGATCGTGCAGTACACGACCTCGTCATAGCTGCCGGTCTTTGTACAGGTCGGCTCAATGCGATTTTCAATGACCGCCGTTGCTGCCGTATGCCCGTTGGCGGGCAGTTCCACATAGGTCGTGTAGTCACAGCGAGAGCACGTCTGGTAAGCGTTCCAGCCGATCTCGGTGCAGGTCGGGGCTTTTGCTTCGTGGTTGACCAGGTCATGACCCAGGGCGGCCTTCTCTACATAGGTGGTGTAGTCGCACCGGCTGCAGGTATCGTAGGCTTCCCAACCGATTTCCGTGCAGGTTGGGGCTTTTGCTTCGTGGTTGACCAGATCGTGGCCGAGCGCGGCCTTCTCTACATAGGTGGTGTAGTCGCACCGGCTGCAGGTATCGTAGGCGTCCCAACCGATTTCAGTGCAGGTCGGAGCTTTGGCAACATGGTTGACCAAGTCATGACCGAGCGCGGCTTTCTCCGCATAGGTGGTGTAGTCGCACCGGCTGCAGGTATCGTAGGCGTCCCAGCCGATTGCGGTGCAGGTCGGGGCTTTTGCTTCGTGGTTGACCAGATCGTGGCCGAGCGCGGCTTTCTCCGCATAGGTCGTGTAGTCGCACCGTTTACAGGTATCGTAGGCGTCCCAACCGATTTCCGTGCATGTCGGAGCTTTGGCAACATGGTTGACCAAGTCATGGCCGAGCGCGGCTTTCTCTACATAGGTGGTGTAATCGCACCGGCGGCAAGTCTGGTATTCATCCCAACCGATCTCGGTGCAGGTCGGGGCCTTGGCCTCGTGATTCACCAGGTCATGGCCGAGCGCGGCCTTCTCTACATAAGTTGTGTAGTCGCACCGGCTGCAGGTATCGTAGGCGTCCCAGCCGATTTCCGTGCATGTCGAAGCCTTGGCCTCGTGATAGACCAGATCATGGCCGAGAGCTGCGATTTCCTTCGTCTCACGGCTCAGTTCTGCATTGCAGACCGTGCAGTACACGACCTCGTCATAGCCGCCCTTTTCTGTGCAGGTCGGAGCTACTTCGTTTTCCTTCACAGCCGCACCCGGCGTATGTCCGGTGGCGGGCAGTTCCACATAGGTCGTGTAGTCGCACCGGCTGCAAGTATCATAAGCATTCCAGCCTTTTTCGGTACAAGTCGGTGCCTGTGCCTCGTGATTCACCAGGGCGTGGCCGAGCTCAGCGATTTCTTTGGTCTCTCTGCTCAGCTCTGCATGGCAGACCGTGCAATACACGACTTCGTCATAACTGCCAGTCTCTGTACAGGTCGGAGCATTTTCGTTTTCCTTCACAGCCGCACCCGGCGTATGTCCGGTGGCAGGCAGTTCTGCATAGGTCGTGTAGTCGCAACGAGAGCAAGTGTCGTAGGCATTCCAGCCTATCTCGGTGCAGGTCGGGATCTTGGCAGCGTGGTTGATTATGTCATGGCCAAGCGCCGCGATCTCCTTCGTCTCGCGGCTCAGTTCTGCATCGCAAACGGAGCAGTACACGACTTCGTCATAGCTGCCCTTTTCCGTACAGGTCGGAGCAACTTCGTTTTCCTTCACAGCCGCACCCGGCGTATGTCCGGTGGCGGGCAGTTCTGCATAGGTCGTGTAGTCGCAGCGGCTGCAGGTATCGTAGGCATCCCAACCGATTTCAGTGCAGGTCGGAGCCTTGGCCTCGTGATCGATCAGATCATGACCCAGCGCATTAATTTCTTTCGCTTCGCGACTCAGTTCTGCTTCACAAACGGAACAATATACAACCTCGTCATAGCTGCCGGTCTTTGTACAGGTCGGCTCAATGCGATTTTCAACGACCGCTGCCGCTGCCGTATGACCGGTGGCGGGCAGTTCTGCATAGGTCGTGTAGTCGCAGCGAGAGCAAGTCTGGTAAGCGTTCCAGCCTTTTTCTGTGCAGGTCGGAGCTTTTGCTTCATGGTTGACCAGATTATGACCGAGGGCATCGATTTCCTTCGCTTCACGGCTCAGCTCTGCGTCGCAAACGGAGCAGTAAACGACGCTGTCGTAGCTGCCCTTCTCGGTGCAGGTCGGCTCAATGCGGTTCTCTTCCACCGCTTCGCCAGCCGTATGCCCGTTGGCGGCAACTTCGCGAGTCTCTTCTGCATCGCAACGCCTGCAAATCCGCGTCTCGACGCCGGTTGCGGTACAAGTCGGCGCCATCGTTACAGCCCATTCGCCCCACTCGTGGCCAAGGGCTTCCACCGGCGCGTCTGTATAGGCGTCCCCGCATCGGCTGCAGGTATGGGTCGTATAGCCGTCCTCGGTGCAGGTGGGCGCGGTTACGACCGCATCGTAGGCATGGCCCAGTGCTGCAAGCTCCTCGTAGGTCGTGTAGTCACAGCGAGAGCAAGTGTCGTATGCGTTCCAACCGATTTCCGTGCAGGTCGGAGCTTTGGCCTCGTGATGCTCAAGATTATGGCCGAGGGCGGCCTTCTCTACATAGGTTGTGTAGTCGCAGCGGCTGCAGGTATCGTAGGCTTCCCAACCGATTTCGGTGCAAGTCGGAGCCTGGGCCTCGTGATGCTCAAGATCGTGGCCGAGGGCGGCCTTCTCTACATAAGTTGTGTAGTCGCATCGGCTGCAAGTATCATAAGCATTCCATCCGATTTCGGTGCAGGTCGGAGCCTGGGCCTCGTGATTCACCAGGTCATGACCGAGCGCCGCGATCTCTTTCGTTTCACGGCTCAGCTCTGCACGGCAGACCGTGCAGTACACAACTTCGTCATAGCTGCCGGTCTTTGTACAAGTCGGCTCGATGCGGTTCTCTTCCACCGCTTCGCCAGCCGTATGCCCGTTGGCGGCAAGCTCGCGAGTCTCTTCTGCATCGCAACGCTCGCAAATCCGCGTCTCGACGCCGGTTGCCGTGCAGGTAGGCACCGTCGTTACAGCCCATTCGCCCCACTCGTGCCCAAGGGCATCCACCGGAGTATCCGTGTAGGCGTCTGCGCAGCGCGAGCAGGTATGCGTCGTGAAGCCTCCTGCTGTGCAGGTCGGTTCCGTTACAACTGCCACGTAGTCATGACCCAGTGCTGCAAGCTCCTCATAGGTCGTGTAGTCGCACCGGCTGCAGGTATCGTAGGCTTCCCAACCGATTTCAGTACAGGTCGGGGCCTTGGCCTCGTGATAGACCAGATCATGGCCGAGAGCTGCGATCTCTTTGGGCTCTCTGCTCAATTCTGCATTGCAGACCGTGCAATACACAACTTCGTCATAGCTGCCGGTCTTTGTACAGGTCGGCTCAATGCGGTTCTCTTCCACCGCTTCGCCAGCCGTATGCCCGTTGGCGGCAACTTCGCGAGTCTCTTCTGCATCGCAACGCCTGCAAATCCGCGTCTCGACGCCGGTTGCGGTACAAGTCGGCGCCATCGTTACAGCCCATTCGCCCCACTCGTGGCCAAGGGCTTCCACCGGCGCGTCTGTATAGGCGTCCCCGCATCGGCTGCAGGTATGGGTCGTATAGCCGTCCTCGGTGCAGGTGGGCGCGGTTACGACCGCATCGTAGGCATGGCCCAACACTTCAACAAGCTGCGTCTCCGTCGCGTCGCAGCGGGAACAGTATCTCGTTTCCTCGCCGGCTGCCGTGCAGGTAGGCACCGTCGTTATAGCCCATTCGCCCCACTCGTGGCCAAGGGCTTCCATCGGCGCGTCTGTATAGGCGTCCCCGCAACGCGAGCAGGTATGGGTCGTATAGCCGTCCTCGGTGCAGGTGGGCGCGGTTACGACCGCATCGTAGGCATGGCCCAACACTTCAACAAGCTGCGTCTCCGTCGCGTCGCAGCGGGAACAGTATCTCGTTTCCTCGCCGGCTGCCGTGCAGGT
>SVKO01000001.1:179824-345159 GCA_015068455.1 Oscillospiraceae bacterium
AACACTTCAACAAGCTGCGTCTCCGTCGCGTCGCAGCGGGAACAGTATCTCGTTTCCTCGCCGGCTGCCGTGCAGGTCGGTTCTGTCGTCATGGTCCACTCGCCAAAATCGTGCCCAAGGGCATCAGTCTCGGTGACGTGGGTCACGCCGGTGAACATACCTTTGTAAGTGGTGGTGCCGACTGCGGTGCAGGTGGGCTCCACGACGGTCGCCGGGGCAGGCCAGATGTCATCGCCGACACTGCCGGTGTTGTTGTTGACGCAATAGATGATCTGCGCGCCAGTGCCAAGGCCCAGGTCGCCGGTCGAGGTAGCGTCGGAGCCGCCGGAGAAAACTACGTTGGTGTAGATGCTGCGGTCCAGGGTAACCTTATAGTAGTTGTGACCGTTCTCATCTACGCCCACAGCGGTCATGACCTCGCCGGGGAAGGAAGCGTTTTCAATGACGCTGCCGGAGGCGAGGACGTAGGCGGCCGTGTTGCCGTCCTGGTCGACGAAGTACACGTCAACGGGATCGGGAGGATCGACGGGATTGGTCCGGTAGTAGGTGACGGAGGTGTTCTTCTCCTTGTACAGCTTCAGGACGTTGGCGTTGTTAGCTCTGCCGGACCAAAAGTAGTGGTTGCTGGAGTTCCAGCTGAAATAGGGGTAGCTGCCGTTGGCCGTGTTCTTCAGCTGAGCGAGGCCGTTGCGGTTGATGCCGGGGGTCCAGTTGCAGTAGGTGGAATTGATGCTGGAGTAGGCGCACAGATAGGAGCTGCTGTTCATGCCATAATAGCAGCCGGCAGCGGCACTCTTTACGGTGTAGTCGCTGCCGTTGGCAGCCAGGGTAATGACGTAGTCGTTGGCGACGCTGCTCATGGTATTGCCGTTCAAGGTGATGCCGGAAGCGGCGAATGTGGAGCAGTTGTTGGAGTTCTCGACGTTGGTTCCGTTGGCGCTGCCGGCCACACCCTTGAGGACGTACATGCTGCCGGTGTTGGTGGTGTTGTTGGTGATGACGTAATTGCCGGCCCAGTCGGCGGGTGCGGCGGTGAGCAGCTCGTAAACAACGGGGCCCGCTTCCTCACGGGAATAGAGAGCGTAGAGGGTGGTGCTGCCGGTGCCGACGGTGTAGGATGCGCCGGGGGCGTAGAAGGTCGGGGCCGTGGTGGTCTCGTCGATCTGATGATCCATCCAGCCGATGAAGGTCCAGCCGACGGGGTTAAAGTCGATCATTTCGGGCAGGGTGACGGTATCGCCCGGCATGCCCATCAGGCTGCCCTGAGGCCTGCCGGATGCGGCAAGGCTGACCGTGTAGCCGACAAAGTTGGTGGTAATGGTGACGGTGGCGGCGCCGCTGACCTTGGTGGCGCGGTAGCCGTTTTTCACACCGGTATCCGCAGGTCCCTTCAGGTTCTTAAAAGCGCCGGCGGCGGAAACGTCGACCACTTCATATCCATCCTCCAGGTTGACCACGAAGTTGACCTGGCCGCTGCCGCTGAGATCCACCTCGCCGGTGGCACTGTCGCGGGCCAGAGCGACGGTGGTGTCGGGCGTGCCGCCGGTGGTCAGATCCTGGGTGGGATAGGCGGTGACGGAGGCTCCTTCTCCGCAGGCAAAGACGACCTTCGGGGCCTCAATGCCGCAGTGGATGCAAACGCCGTTCTCGTCGAATTCATGATCGCAGGGCTCGTCTGTGGCAACGACGGTAATGGTAACGGCATTCTTCACCTTGGTCAGGCGGTAGCCGTTCTCCACGCCGGTTTCAGCGGGCAGCTTCAGATTCTTAAAACTGGCAGCGGGGGCGGCCACGACGCTCTTGATGCGGTAGCCCTCCTCCAGGTTGATCACGAAGTTTACCTGACCGTCGCCGGAGACGTCGATGCTGCCGTCATCGCCGGACCGCGGGAAGGAGGCAGTCGCGTCGGGGGTGCCGCCGGTGGTCAGATCCTTGGTGCGGTAGACAGTGACGGAGCAGCCCTCGCTGCAGACGAAGCTGGCCTTGTAGGCCTCATAGCCGCAGCGGGAGCAGACGCCGGTCCCGTCGTCGAGGTCATGGCCCAGGGCGGGGATGATTTCGGTCTCGACCGTGTGGCACTTGGGACAGGTTCTCGTGATGTTGCCTTGTGCAGTGCAGGTGGGCTCTGTTATTTCAGTCACAAATTCATGCTCACAGAGCGCGGGGTTGTCAGGATCATAATATGTATTGTAGAACCACAGGGAGCGGGCGGCAGCGTAGGTCTTCAGGTTGGCGGCGTAGTTGGCCCAGTCAGACAGGGAGCTCACAGCGTCTCCCGCGGTCTTCAGCATGCTTTGCGCATATTCGGTACCGTTCTCCAGGGTCGTGGCATTCGCGTACTGGTGGAGATTGTAGCCGATCCGGTTGACCTTTCTGTGGTTCATCTTTGCCGAGGCGTCTATCTCGTCAGTCATCGTCTGGATCACACTGGAAAGACCGTTGAACAGCTCGTAGTTCTTGTTGTACTGACGGGCGACCTCCAGCTGGAAATCCTCGTGCTGATAGAGGGTCTTGTACAGAGAGGTCTTGTAGCTGTCCTCATTGATTTCCGAGATGAATGCGCCTTTGCCGGATTTGCGGTCAGCAACGGTCCCCAGACCCGAATTCGACTGGGTAGAACCCATGGCGTTGTCCAGATCCCACAGCGGACCGGCGATCAGCTTGTCGGCTTCGGTCTGACCGTCCCGATGGAACAGGATGCTTCCTGCGCAGACGTCATAACTCTTGACGTACTCCTGCATGAGATACATCTTGGCAAAGCTCTCCATGTCGATGTAGTCGCTGTAGTGCTTGCCCTTGGTGTTGTATCCGGTCCCCGAACGCATCGCGTCCCAGGCATCCTGGAGCCAGGAATGGATATTGTCGGCGGCCGCCTGGATGTTCTCCGGCGTTTCGCCGCCCTCGCCGAGCAGATTATCGCCGATCCCTTTTACGGTAATCAGGTTATAATGCGACGAGTCATTGCCGCCGCCGTGCATGCCCGTAAGCTCGAACTGCGGATCGCCGCCATCCGCGACGGAAACGGTTTCCAGATAGTTGTCCTCCTCGATGAGGTATCCGTCATCGGTCACGAAGGAATCGTATTTGGGCGTGACCGTGTAGCAGCCCTGGTACTCGCCGTTCATCCAGACGTCCGCGGAGGCGGTATCCTGGCCGACGCCGAGCTCATGGGCGAGCGCAAAACCCGACCGGTTGCACATCAGGCTGTGGTCGCTGATCTCGGCGAGGATGGACCATTTTTTGGTCTTTGCGGAGTCGATCCCCGGGAATTGGATCTTGCTGTCCAGCTTGATGTTGTATGCCTTTTTGTCCTGGGCCTGGGACCAGGTGTAGTTGCCGCGGCCCTTGATCGAAGGCATTTCGATCCAGGACCCGTTGATCCAGATCTGGCCGACGCAGGAGGTCTCGTGTGCGCTGTCGCCGTCCATAGCCGCGATGGTGCCCTGGGTCTCGTCGATGTTGATGAAGATGGGCTGGATATCCGCGGAACCTTGATAGGTCACGAGATTGAGGGTCGCCAGGGTCGATGGTCCACTCCTGAAGGCATAGCTCGTGCCGGTGACCGAGCTGTAATTGGTCGTGGGCGCCGGAATGGGACAGGTGCCGCTGGTATAGTCGGTATTGCCGACCCTTGCCTGCGTGTCACCGTCCCAGGAAAGCTTGCAGTTCTCCACCACCGCGTTCCCAGGCAGGTAAATCTCATAACACTTTGTGCTTGCAGAGACATTTCCCCAGCTGTTTACCCTGGTAGGAACGTCATGCGCGAAGACGTCGATCCTGATCGGCAGGCCATTCGTGTCCGTTGCCTCGATCCACAGCTTCGTCGGCGCGGTCGCCGCCGCCGCGGGCAGCGTGACCGACGGCAAAAGCCCCACAAGCAAGGCAAATGCCAGGGCCAAAGAAACCAGTCTTTTTTTCATTATTTTTCTCCCCTCGTTTATCCTTTTTTCAAAACGGGCGGACTGTATCCCTCATTCATTTTTTACCAACAGGGTACAATCATCCATTATATATAGTGTTATATATTCATTTTATCAGAAAACTTTAACGGCGGCAATACTTTTATTGCATAAATAATACTGAATCTCATTATTTAATGATGGCGTCGTTCCGTAAACAGGCAGTCATCGGCTGATTCATCGGCTTCGGCGGCATATTGCGGTTTTCCCCTCCGGTTTCAAACATTACCAACATATCGCAGCGGAAAGCGGAAACAATACGAGTGTGACGTACAGATTCCGCATTTGACGGCACAAAACGCATCGGAAGGAGATGAAAACAATGACGAACCGCAACAATTCCATCAATGTTCCCGAGGCCAGAGGCGCCATGGATCGCTTTAAGATGGAGGCTGCCAGCGAGGTTGGCGTCAACCTCAAGGACGGCTACAACGGCGACCTGACCTCCCGCGAGGCCGGCTCCGTCGGCGGCCAGATGGTCAAGAAGATGATCGAGGCCTACGAGCAGCAGATGCACTGACGCACAGGATGCAGCAAAAAAAGACTGTCCCGTTTGCGGGACAGTCTTTTTCCAACCTGTGTCAATCCCCCTCCGGCTGCGGCGCGGGCTCCCTGGCGGGGAGATCGGCATAGAGGGCTTCGCTGTCGTAGCCGGTGTGGTAGCGGGCGGGATTGAAAAGCCGGCGGACGGTGCGCTGCTCTGCCTGCCCAACGTCCACCCGGTGGATCATATCGAACCCCCGGAAGGGGGGCATATAGGTGACGATATCATTGATGTTGGCGAAATTCCAGCACTCGGCACACAGCGAATCCAGGTACCGGTGCGTCTGCTCCCGGTTGGACCGGGTGGAGCGGAAGGGCCGGACAGACCCGAAGGTGAACAGATGGGGCCGCACGCCGAAATTATAGTTCAGGTCCTGGCAGCACAGGATCGCCTGTCCGGAGCCCAGGGACCAGCCCACCACCTCCGTCTCGGCGGTGGGATGCGCCTCATGCAGCTCGCTCCATTTTTCGCGCACCTCATTCTTGACGGTGCGGTACATCCTGCCCCAGCCCCGGTGGACCCGCAGCTGCAGGGGCTCGCCCTCAAAGTCGATGGAGTCATAGTACTTGCCGGCGAACTCAAAATTTACCAGCCAGTCCGCAAAGCCGATGGTCCGCTGAAAATTGATCTGGATCACATCCCGCTCCGGCTCGTAGTGGATCTCGTAATTGACCTCCCGCTGCAGGCCCAGGAGCTTGTCCAGGGCGCCGGAGGTATAGCTGATCGCCGTATAATTGACCCGGACCGTCGAACGTCTGGTGGCGTTGAAGTCCTCGCTGGTGTTGATGAAATACTGCGCAAAGGGCAGCCGCCGGTATGCCATGCCGATCGCCTCTTTTCTCTTTCTCTAAGCCCATTATACCGAACACTGCGGCGCTTCTCAACAGAAAAATACATAAAGAAGCGGGGCCGCAGAAAACGCCGCGGCCCCGATTTTCGTTATTCAATGGCGAACAGGCCGCCGGCGCCGCCGGAATGGAGGAACAAGACCCTGTCCTCCGGGCGGAACGCGCCCTCCCGCGCCATTTCCACGAGGCCAGCGAAGGCCTTGCCGGTATAGACCGGGTCGAGGAAAATGCCTTCCTTCTCCGCCATCAGCCGGACCGCCGCGTTGCCGGCCTCAGAGGCGATGGCGTAGCCGGGGCCGCACATGTCGCGCAGGGAAAAATCGTCGTTCGTGATCTCCACGTCCGCGTCCAGCAGGGCGGCCGCCTCCCGCATGAGGGCGGGGGTGATCTCGTCGAAGGGATCGGTGTCCACCATCATGCCGTAGACCTTCGTGCCCGGCAGGAAGAGCTTGGCCCCCAGGGCCAGGCCGGCCATGGTGCCGCCGGAGCCCTCGGCGCAGATCAGATGATCGAAGCGCATGCCCTGCGCGGCGATCTCCCGGGCGCAGTCCACGTAGCCCAGGGCGCCCAGGGCGTTGGACCCGCCGCAGGGGATCTTATAGTAGGGCACGCCGGACGCCTTGCCCACCCGGTCCATCTCTTCATAGATGTCGGCATAGTCGTCGGTGTCCACGAAGCGCACGTCGGTGCCCATGAGCTTCTCCAGGAGCTGATTGCCCAGACATTCGGTGACGCCCCGCTTCTTGAGGATCAGAATACAGCGCATGCCCAGCCTGCCCGCAGCCGCGGCGGTGAGCATGGCATGGTTGGACTGGGCTCCGCCGGTGGTGAAGACCAGCTCTGCGCCCTTCTGCTTTGCGTCGGCCAGCAGGAACTCCAGCTTCCGGGTCTTGTTGCCGCCCAGGCCAAGGCCGGTGAGGTCGTCGCGTTTGATATAGACGTTGGCGCCCAGCATCGCGCTGATGTTGTCCAGCCGGTGGATCGGCGTGGGGAACAGGCCCAAAGAGAGCCGGGGGAAGGTATCGAGAGATTTCATGGCCGTCTCCTTTCGATTCATGCGATCGGAATGCGGAAATATGGAACGTATCTGTATTATATCATTGCCAAATCTGAAAAGCAACGCCGCCCGCGGCAAAGAACGCGGGGCTGCCGAAGCAGCCCCGCCGGGGGTTGTTTATATGGTTGTGGGGGTCGTGCTCTCATTCCGCTGTCGCGCGGTACAGGAAGGTCACGACCTGGCCTCTGGTGCAGGTGGCGTCCGGGCCGAAGGCGGTGTCGCTCAGGCCCTTGGTGACGCCTTCCTCCACGGCCCAGGCCACGGCCTTCATGTAGTAGCCGCCGGGATTCACGTCCATGAACGGGGTCTGCGTGCTCTTTGGCGCGGGCTCGCCCTTGAAGCGCCACAGGAAGGTGACGATCTGGCCTCTGGTGCAGGTGGCGTCCGGGCCGAAGGCGGTGTCGCTCAGGCCCTTGGTGATGCCTTCCTCCACGGCCCAGGCCACGGCCTTCTCATAGAAGGCGCCGGGCTTGAGGTCGGTGAACGGGGTCTGCGTGCTCTTTGGCGCGGGCTCGCCGGCGGC
Organism: Oscillospiraceae bacterium; assembly: GCA_015068455.1. Lineage (GTDB taxonomy): Bacteria > Bacillota > Clostridia > Oscillospirales > Oscillospiraceae > SVMC01. The sequence goes on from SVKO01000001.1 coordinate 186,756, forward strand.
ACGCCACAGGAAGGTCACGACATGGCCTCTGGTGCAGGCGTTATCGGGGCCGAAGTGGGTGGCGTCGGCGCCGTTGGTGATCTGGGGCTCGGCATAGTAGGCCCAGTAGACGGGATCAAAATAGAACTTGCCCTCGTCGCGCACATCGTCGAACAGGAAGTCGTCTGCGGGCGCAATGACCAAACCGTGGAATGCCGCCTCAAGCGCAAGGACGGCAGCGTCCACCTCTTCCTGGGTCGCGTCTTCGTCGGCATACACCGCCTTGGCCGCAGCCAGGGCCTGACGGAAGGCGGCCATGCTGTCTTCCGTATAACCGACATCGGGCATTCCTTCGAGGCCCTCGAGGACCCACGCCAGAGTGTCCTTCACGACGGGCATCTGCGCGCCGAGATCCTCGAAGGTCAGGGACTTGAGAGTCGCCTTGTAGCCCTCGGTCATGCCGGTGTAGGCGTCGATCACGATGTAATCGGCGTCGATGCCGGAATCGGCATAGGAGAACATCTCGGTGAATTCCTCGCCGTCATTGCTGCGCAGGCAGGTATATTTATCGCCCACCTTCTCGATGCGCAGGTAATAGGTTTTGGCGGTGTCCAGGCCGGGCGTGGAATTCACGCCGTCCTCGTCCTCGTGGGTCACGGCGCCGTCGTGACGCTCGAAGTTCTGCAGGGCGCCGTCGCCGCCGCGGATGCCGCAGAGATTCCGGAAGTCGTCGCCCTGGGCGGCGTAGAAGCCGAAGAACTGGTAATAGCCGTTGGACGCGCCGGAGGGATCGAAGTCAAAGGTCAGGGTGGCGGCCCAGTCGCCCTCAACGGGAACCATGACCACTTCCTCGGGCACGGTGGCCTGGTCGCCCTCGTTCTGGCCCTTGCAGGGCTCGAAGGCCGGACGGGTGCAGGTCAGGGTCAGGCCGGCGCCCTCCTTGATGCCGTTGCCTCCCGCGTTGTTCAGGATGCTGAACTGTTCGGCGCAGGCGGGATCGGTGAAGTCGATGTTGTCGGGCACGGTGGCGCCCTCGCGGGGGATGCGCTTGGTTTTGGTCGCGCCGCAGCGGGTGCAGGTGTAGGTCATGACGCCGGGGGACCCGGTGGTGGGCGCCAGGGTGACGGTTCCTTCGTCGAAGTCATGGCCCAGGGCGTCGGTATAGTCGTGCTTGTAGCTCCGGCCGCAGACGGTGCAGGTGGCCGTGGTGTAGCCGCCCTCCAGGCAGCCGGGTGCGGTGACCTCGTCCACATAGCTGTGCTCGTGGTCGCTGGGGGCGTCCTTCATCTGCGTGTCGCCGATCTCGAAATAGTCCACATCCACATAGCCGCCGGCCTGCTTGGTGGCGAAGTTGAAGATGCCGAAGCGGCAGCCGTCGAAATGGGTCGGATAACCGAACTCCACCTTGCGGGACTTGCCGGGATCGATCCAGTTGACGCTGTCTGTGCTGTAATAGAAGTGGGCGAACTCGTTGCCATAGGAGCGGTAGTCGAACCAGGTCTTGAAATAGACGCGGGTGGTGCCGGGGTCCAGCTCCTCCAGCACGTCTTCGATCCAGGGGTCGTTGTTGGAGAAGTCCGCGTTCTGGTCGTTGCCGTTTCTCTGGCGGTAGACGATGTATTTCTTATCGCCGTCCACGCGCACGGCCAGGTAGCCGTAGCTGCGGTGGAAGGCGCCGAAGCCGGCGATATCGCCGTCGCGCATGCCGTCGATCTCCATGGCCACATGGCCCCAGCACTGGGGACCGAAGGTGCGGGCGGTGAGCACATTGCGGCAGTCGGTCATGGAGGTGGCGGTGGTCCCGTTGGTCAGGCGCAGGTAGCCCGCCCGCTCGGTCATGGACCAGTAGCGGTTGTCGGGCATGTGGTTCCACTCGAAGCCCAGGGGCAGGTTGGAGCCGTTGTAGGCGTAGCGCTCGGGCTCGACGGCGTTCTTCGGCGGGGCCTGCAGGGTCCAGGCCGGGCGGGTCTCGCCGTTGTCGAACTCCGTGGACTCCACGATGCTCTCCTTCGCGAAGGTCCCCTCCACGGGCACCGTCACCCGGTCGGACCGGGAGGCCTTGCCGCTGGCGTTGGCCACCACGGGCCAGCCGCTTACGTCGAAGGTGCAGGGGGTCAGGGCCAGGCCGCGGCCGGCCGCGCCGCGCAGATGCATGAAAAAGCCCATCCACTTGCCCTCTGTCTGGGTGCTGCCGTCCACCATGTCCACGATGCCGCCCTGGGCCAGGCCCTCGCTGCGGCCGTAGGAATCGTCGATGATGACCTTGCCCTCGTAGGGGCCGTCCACCGTCCTGGACTTCCAGACCAGCTGCTGCTTGCCCGCGCCGGAGGGCCAGGTGCACATGAACACATAGTAGGTGTCGCCCACCTTGTAGGCGTGGGTGGCCTCCAGGAAGGTGTTGTTCCGACCGCAGACGTCGGAGGTCATCTGGCCGGTGATGATGGTTTTTTTCCACTCCGAGCCGGAGAAGTCGGGCTTTAATTTGTCCACGGAGATGGTGCCCGAACCGGAGAACATATAGACGTCCTCCCCCTCGAAGAGCATGGAGCCGTCGTGATAGAAGGTATTGCAGACGGAGAACTGCTCCCAGGTGCCGTTTTCAATGTCGTCGGTGCGGTAGAAATAGGTCTTGTTGGTGGTGTTGCAGGTGTGGGAGAGGTAGAATTTTTTGTCGTATTCGCGATAACGCAGGCTGGTGGCCCAGGAGCCCTTGCCGTAGTCGTAGCGGCCGCCGCGCATGGCCAGCTGGTCATAGTCGTCCAGGACGTTGTAGACGTAGCTGACCACCTTCCAGTTGACCAGGTCGTAGGACTTCATGATGGGCACGCCCGGGCAGAAGTGCATGGAGGTGCTGGTCATGTAGTAGGCGTCGCCCACGCGGATGATGTCGGGGTCGGGGGTGTCGGAATCGACGCAGGCGTCGTTGTCGAAGGTGCCGTCGCCGTTGTCGCTGGAGGAGCCCCAGTAGGGCCCTTCGTCGGCGGCAAAGCTCACCGGGCCAAGGCAGCTCAGGCAAAGCATCAGCGCCAGCAGTGCGGCGCACAGGCGGGTCAGGGTGTGTTTCATAATGCTCTCCTTTTCTCCTGTGGATGATCTGTGTCCGCCGCGCCGCCTGCATTACACAGCGCGGCGCAGGGATTCTATAGTGTAATTATACTATAATATCCATGCGTTTCAACGAAAAATTTGTTGAATAATTCCATAATCTTCCGGGAGCATCGAAGAAAAACACAAAAATCGCCGGCGGGGAAATTGGGCGCTTTGCAAAATGCGCGGGCCCGTCATTCCGAGCCGGGGCGCACAAGCGTGGGGATCCGTATCTCTACGTGCCGGGGCGCGGATTGCCACGACCCCGTTGGAGCCTCGCAATGACGCTAAGATGGCGAAATTACCTCGGGGAGGGAGCTGTTTGCGGGGCAATGCCGCGTAGGGGCCGAACTCGGAGAGTCACGAATGTATGCCCACATCGGCCCGCTGCAATCCAACAGGACAGACGCAGTCGGGCGCATGTGGGCATGCGCCCCTACGGCGGTGAATCGATGGTTTGTACGCATGCGGATCGGGGCGCACGGTCCGGCAGCGACACGAAGCTGCTGACAGCCCCTCACAGGGGAGAGGGACTGTAAAAACACCCCGATGCGCGAGCGCATCGGGGTGCGTGATTCCGTTGACCCGCAAAGCGGGCGGTTTGCTTACTTCTGGATCTCTGTGACGGTGAAGGTGCCGGCGGTGCGGCCGCCCTCACGGATCGCGACCTCCTGGCCGATATGGACGAAGGTGGGCTCGGCCAGCTCGATGCTGACGTTGTAGGCTTTGCCGCCGGGATCCAGCGTGCCGTTGGGCAGACCGGTAACGGTGCCGGTGACGTCGTTCGTAGCGACGTAGACCTGGGGCTTGTAGCCGTCGGAGATGGGATTGTGACGGCCGCCGTCGTATCTCGTCAGGAGCTCGAGGGTGCCATTGAGCTTGGTCACGGGCACCAGATCGGACTTGCCGCCGACCATGGCGTCGCCGCGGGCGACCAGGGACTTGTCGACGTCGCCCAGCAGGATGCCCACGTTGTCGCCGGCCTCTGCCGAATCCATGATCTTATGGAACATCTCGATGCCCTCGACGGTGAAGGTCTCGTCCTTGACATCGCCGTCGGCGCTGCCGATGATGCGGATCTTGTCGCCGGTCTTCACCTTGCCGTTGTCGATCCGGCCGGTGATGACTACGCCGCGGCCTGTGACGGTCATGACGTCCTCGACGTACATGAGCAGATCGGTCTTGGCCAGGATGTTGGCGGGCGCCAGATCGCGGTAGAGGAAGGTAACGATCTGGCCTCTCGTGCAGGTGGCATTGGGGGCGAAGGTGTTGGGGCTGGTGCCGTTGGTGATGCCCTGCTCCACGGCCCACAGCACGGGCTTGTAGAAGTAGTCCTCAGCGGTCACATCCTTGAAGGGGTTCTTGCCGCTGGGGGCAGGCTCGCCCTCGGTGCGCCACAGGAAGGTGACGACCTGGCCGCGGGTGCAGCCCCGGCCGGGGCCGAAATGGGTGGCGTCAATGCCTTTGGTGATGCCCTCACCCAAGGCCCACAGCACGGGCTCATAGAAGTAGTCGGTCTGCTTCACGTCCACGAAGGGGTTGGAGCTGACCTTGGGCTCGGGGCAGCCCACGGCGCGCCACAGGAAGGTGACCACCTGGCCTCTCGTGCAGGTCTGATTGGGGCCGAAGTTGGTCAGGCTCACGCCGTTGGTGACCTGGGGATCGTGGGTCACGGCCCAGAGCACGGGCTTGAAGAAGTAGTCGCTGTCCTTGACGTCCGAGAAGGGGTTGCCGTCCTTGGTGACGACGCAGGTGAGGGTGTGGTTGATCTGGATGCCGTCGCCCGTGGAGATCTTCCACTTGGAGACGTAGGTGCCGGAGGGATCATTCCGCTCGAACTGTTCCTTGCCGCGGGTGGGGATCTGTTCGCCGACCGTGCCGTAGATGCGCGGGGGATCGACCTCGCCGTATATCCAGTCCATGCCGGGAGGCAGCTCGCCATCGACGAGCTCGCAGTCCACGTAGCCGTACGTTTCCGTATACTTTTCCACGTCGAAATAGACTGTTTCGTACTCGAAGGCGGTCAGACTGGCCATCTGGCTGGAGTTGTAGACCTTGGTGGGTATGACGTGGATATTGATGGTGTGGCGGATGAGGGTGCCGTTGCCCAGGGTGATCTCCCAGAGGGTGGGGAAATCGCCGGGCACGCGCGGGGTATCCAGCAGACGGGGTGCGTCCACCTCGCCCCAGGTCCAGTCCATGCCCCAGGGAAGCGCGCCTTCCACCAGGTGGCAGTATTCGATCCACATGCCCTCCTTGTCGATGGCGAAGGAGAGGGAGCCGATGTCCTCGTTGACGTTGATGCTGACATTCTGGGCGGATTCGACGGTCTTTGCAGGCGTGACCTTGACGGTCAGGGTGTGGTTGATGAGGGTGCCGTCGCCCAGGAGGATTTTCCAGAAGGAGACGTAGGTGCCGGCGGCAGTGGGCTTCTTGGAGAGCAGCCGCGGCGCGTCCACCTCGCCGGAGATCCAGTCCATGCCGGGAGGCAGCTCGCCATCATCGAAACGGCAGGCCTCGTACCATGTGCCGTCATTGTACTGGCTGACGGTAAACGACGTGCTCGGGAAGTCGTCGCCCAGCTTCGTCGTGACAGTCTGCTCGGAGTCGATGGTCTTCGTGGGATTGACCGTCAGGTAAAGGACGAAGTAGATGCGCTGGCCGTTTTCCAGGGTGACGTTCCAGCGGGCGTAGAAATCGCCGGTTTCCGTGGGCGTGCCTTTGATATAGAGCTCCCGGGCATCGTTGAAGCTCCAGCTCATGCCGAGGGGCAGCTCAAGGTACCAGCCCTCCTCGACGCTGTCGATCGGGGATACTCTGCTGTATTTTTCCAGATCGCTGAAGAAATCGACCCTTCCGCCCGGCAGCGCCTGGCAGGCGGTCAGGGTGAGGTCCTTCTCGACAGTGATCGGGTCCGCCGCCGCGGCGGGCAGGGAAAGTCCGGTAAATAAGCTGGCCAGCATCACAATGACCAGCGCCAGGGTTACAATGCGTTTCACGGGGTTTCCTCCTTTTCTCATCGTGTCCTTTTCTTTCTGTTCTTTCCTCTTTGAATACGGAAGTCATCCGGCCGGGGCTTTTTCCGCTCCCGGGAGCCACGGCCGTTCCGGGCTGCTGTAAACAAATAACTCCCATAATATCAGTATACCTTATTTGGGATTTTTTTCAAGGCCCGGATTTGCGCTTCCGAATGATTTGCTTCGATAAGCATTTGACCTGCGTACATGATGGGTGTACAATGGGAGCAGATCCTGAAAAAAACATCTCTTTTGGAGGGAAACAAAATGAAAAAAAGGCTCCTCTTCGCAGCGCTGTGCCTTGTGCTTTTGCTGTCGTGTGTCGGCTGCAGCGCAAAGAAGCCGGGCGTGGATCTGCGCGTAAAGCTCGACGCCCTGACGGTCAGCGACGAAGATCTCGGCATCAAGGATCAATTCTCCGCCCTTTCCGACATCACAGGCGGCAGCATCGACGACGCCCTGGTGGGCCGTTGGGTCTCCGCCGACGGCAGGACGTCCTACACCTATGCCGCGGACGGCACGCAGAAGATCGAATCCGAGGATTACGGCAATTTCGACGTGAAATACACCTGCATGACCTGCGGCGATTACAAGATCCTCTGCGAAGAGGTGCCCATGACGAGCACCGACGCAGAGGGCAATGCCACGGAGTCCACCGCGCTGTCCTACACAGCCTACGAAATCGAAAACGACGTTCTGTATATGGCGATGGTGGAAGAACACGATCCGATGTACACCACCAACCAGACCGCTCTGGTCTCGATGTTCAAGGCCGACGGCAGCGGCAGCGCCGCCAGGTCCATGGCGAAAAACCCGATCGACCTTTCCTGCCTCAACGGGACCTGGGTCACGGAAAAGGGCAGCTTCACCATCGAAAACGGCGTTCTGACCTGCGACGGCGAGAGCGGCAAGCTCTCCTTCAACGACAAAAATCAGCTCGTGGTGGAAAAGGACGGCAGCGCCACCGTCTATTCCATGAACCTGTCCATCCTGAAGAACTATGACGACGGTTCTGAGAAAACCATGCTCGGGCTTTACTATACCGGCGCCGACGAGGACGACCTGCCGAATCTCCTGCACCTCATGGACGACTGGAAGACGGACTACGCATGGGACACCTGGTACTACACCGGCAGCTTTGAACTGCAGTAAGCCCGAACTGCCGGGGAAATGGCTCCCTCCGGGAGAGAGTTGTCGCCGAAGGCGACTGCGACGGCGGCTTGCCGCCTAGTCCCTTCTGGGGAGGGAGAATGCGGAACCTTCGATCATTGTGCGTTTCCGTTAAAATGCAAAAGCGGCGGCCAGGGGTCTGGCCGCCCTACGCTATAGCATGTTCGCCCTTGCGTAAACGGGCCGATGTGGGCATCGGCCCCTACGGGTTGGCGGGGAGCGGAATAAAATCAGAAACAAACAGGCAGGATGCACCATGGATATACAGTTTTCTTCAACGCCGCAGATGTTCGGCGTCTTTCATATCGCCGCCCTGGCCGTGATCGCCCTGGGCTGTATCGGCGCGTTCTTTTTACTGCGCCGCATGAACGAGGCCCGGCTTCTGCGGCTGATCTGGATCCTCGGCGCCGTCATGCTCCTTTTGGAGGTCTGGAAGCAGGTCTTTTCCTGGGTATATGTTTTTGACCGGCGGATCAACCTGTGGTTTTTTCCCTGGCAGCTTTGCTCCATGGCCATGTACTGTGCCTTTGCCGTGCGGTTCGTCAAAGGGGAGCGGCAGAACGCGGCTCTGGTGTTCCTGAGCACCTTCTCCTTTTTCGCCGCGATCGTCGCCCTGGTGATCCCCAGCGACATGCTGCGGCCTTATATCCTCCTGACCGTCCACGGCTTTTTGTACCATGGGCTGATGATCGTTCTGGCCCTGGCGGCCATGCTGACGGTCCACCGGCGGGAGGGCGTGCGGTTTGCCCCGGCGGCGCGGCTGTTTTTGGGGATGGCGGCGGTGGCGGAGCTCATCAACGTGGCCGCCCATTCCCTCCTGCACGACATCCACCGCGAGCCGAACATGTTCTACATCACGCCCTATTACGAATCCACCCAGCCGGTGCTCCACGAGATCGCGATGGCGGTGGGCATCCCGGCGGAGATCGTCATCTATCTGACTGCCATCGCCCTGATCAGCTTCGGCTTCTTCCTGGCGGAGAAGGCTCTGATGAAAAACCGGCGCTGACGCTGCGCTGTTCCGTACCGAAAAGCCGGGGCGCTTTTGTCAGTTGGAAGAACTGCTCAACATGATTCCTGATCGCCGCCTCGCATTCTTCGGCTCTGTCGGGATCTCTGTCCCATATGCCCATGTAGAGGATCACGGGGGAATAAAACATCAGGGCCAGGGCCCCGGCGTCGCCCTTCCCGATGGCGCCGGCTTCCATCAGTTTTGCGAACAGTTTCTCATCATATTCCAGCATCGTTTCCACATATCGCTTCGTATACATTTCAGCCAGATCCCTGCTTTGAAACTGCGACAGGGTCAGCATGCGGCGCACCTGCCTGGAATAGGGGTCGCGCATGGAAAAGCGGACGAAGGTCAAAACGCGCTCACTCAGCCCTTCCGCGGAAATATTGCCGTAAACATCCACATCCTCCGTGTTTACCGCTTCCTCTCCGGGCTTTGGAAAATGAACGGACAGTTTCTCGAAAAAGCCCTGGAATTTCTCTTCGGATTCTGCAACAATACGGTCAAAAATCTGCTGTTTGCTTTCAAAATGCTTATAAAGCGCCGCCTTGGTGATTCCCAGCGGCCTGGCTATATCGCGCATGGACGTGCCGGCGAAGCCCTTTTCCGAAAACTGTTTCAGGGCTTCCTCAAGAATCAATTCCTTCGTGCTCATTTGCTCCCTCCGTAAATTCGTCAAGCGCATGATTGATCTTCTCACTGTTCCCCGTCATCAGATGGCCTCCCCCCGAGAAAAAAACGGAGGTGCAGCCGGGGATCTCTTTGCTCCAGTATTCGGCCTTCCCGGCGTCGGCCAGCTTATCATCCATGGAATGGATGATAAGAACCGGAACCTGTATGCTTCTCAATTCGTAATTGTCGTAGTGATTGGTGTGATCCTTGTTCACCACGTCCCCGTCGAAAACGACCCCCGCCTTTCTCTGCTTCATGGGCATGATCTGCCCGATCACCTCGCGCTCCATTCCCATGATCGGTTTGAACAGCGGACTGATCAGCCACATGGCAAAGTCGCTGCAAAGGAAGGCCGGGGGCCCCGTCATTCCGGAGGCAGGTTCCGCAGGCCGCTCCGCCGCGGGATAGCCCGAGCAATAAAGGATCAGGCCCCTGCATCTTTCGGGATGCATCAAGGCAAATCTCTGGGCAACGGTTCCTCCTGCGCTGGTGCCTGTGATAAACGCTTTGTCTATGTCCAGCGCATCCAGCAATTCCACACAGGCTTCCACCTGCATATCCACAGTGGCGTCCTCCGGCATATCGGTTCCCGGGTATCCGAATCTGGAGGGCGCTATAATTCTGTATTTGTCCGTCTGACCGCTCATCACATCAAAGCCCTGGTCGAAGCCGCCCGTAATGCCGTGGCAGATCAGAAACGGCTCCCCCCTGCCTTCATCTATATAACTCATCTTGCCAAACGAGGTCGTTATGGACCTGGCCCTGGCCTCATAGGACGCAAATCTGTCCAGGGCGGTCTTCCTGACTTTATAATAATCCATCGCCAGCGCCAAAACGATGACGCCCAAGATACACAATGCCGTCATAAGAATCTTTTTCTTTCTGCTTTCTTTCATCTCAGCGCCTCATTCCAATAGGTTCGCCGGTTCTTCGCAGCGCGCAGGTGACCGAACGGTAACCTTATTATAGTGACCGTTCGGTCACTTGTCAAATCATTTTTTGAATCATTCGATCGGTATTCTTTTGTCTGCCCGGGTCCGACCGCTGATACCAAGCAAAAAAACCGCCGTACGGCGGTTTTTTGCTTGACGGAAAGGCGGATCCCCACGGATCCGCCTTCTGTCCTTTATCTGCTCAGGTCAGCGGCTCCGGCGGCATCTTTCTTTTTCAATGCTTCCATCTGCCGGCGGATCGCCCGAAACGTCTCCTCGCTCATATAGTGCTCCAGCTTACAGGCGTCCGCGGATGCGGCGGCTTCGCTCACACCGATCGCCGTCAAAAAAGAAATCAGCAGCTCGTGGCGCTCGTAGAGCTTCCGCGCCCGTGCTTCGCCCGCTTCGGTCAGAAGAAGACGCTTGTTCTTATCCTGACGGAGATAGCCGCCGTCCTGGAGGATACGCATTGCCCTGCACACGCTCGCCCCGGAAAACCCCATGCGCTTTGCAACATCCACGCTGCGCACGGCGCCGCGCTCCTGCAAGAGAATATAAACGGTTTCCAGATACATTTCTCCGGATTCCTTGAGCAGCATAGACGATTCTCCTTTTTCGGCAAAATAGGGCATGACAACACATCCGCTGATCCGAAACTTCGAAGAAACGGACGAAAACCGCGGCGTCCATAAATCATTTTCGGCGCTTGGTTAGCTTTCGCTAACCTTCGCTCGAAATATATCACATGCCTCAGAAAAAGTCAAGAAGAATCCTTGTGCGGCGTTTTCCGGCGCCTGCGGCGATCGCGTATTTCACAGGCTCCCTCCTTCCGTGGGGATATTCCCCTTGAGACGCCGGATCCACTGTCGATCGGCTCCGGGAAAAAATAATAAAAAAACGCTTGACAAGTTAGTTTTAGCTAACTATAATATGGGCGGTTAGTGAAAGCTAACCAATTTTACGGACAACGGTTAGTGTAAACTAACCTTAATAAAGGGGGATAAAGATGATGCCTCTCGCTTATGCAGAAGTCGGCCAGCCTCAGATTATCAAGAGGATCGGCGGCAGCCAGGAGGTCAAAAAGCATCTGGAGGATCTCGGCTTCCATATCGGCGGCGAGATCTGCGTGCTCAATACGCTGGGCGGCAACCTGATCGTGAACGTCAAGGATTGCCGTGTCGCCGTCAGCCGGGAGCTGGCGAATAAAATCATGATTTAAGGAGGTAGGCGTTATGAAAACACTCAGAGACGCCAAAATCGGCGAAACTGTCACAGTGGTCAAGATCCGGGGAGAAGGCGCCGTCAAGCGCCGCATCATGGATATGGGCATCACCAAGAACGTGGAGATCTATGTCCGCAAGGTCGCGCCGCTGGGCGATCCGGTGGAGCTCACCGTGCGCGGCTACGAGCTGAGCCTGCGCAAGGCCGACGCCGAAATGATCGAAGTGGAATAATTTTCAGATGCGGTCATTTTCTGACCGTTCAAAGCGCTGCGGCGCAGAAAGGAAGTTTGTATCATGTCTTTGAGAATCGCCCTTGCGGGCAACCCGAACAGCGGCAAAACGACCCTGTTCAACGCCCTGACCGGCGCGAACCAGTTCGTCGGCAACTGGCCCGGCGTCACGGTGGAGAAAAAGGAAGGCAAGCTGAAAAAGCACGACGACGTGGTCATCACGGACCTGCCCGGCATCTACTCCCTCTCCCCCTACACTCTGGAGGAGGTCGTGGCCCGGAACTACCTGATCGGCGAGCGGCCCGACGCCATTCTGAACATCGTGGACGGCTCCAACCTGGAGCGCAACCTGTACTTAACGACCCAGCTCACCGAGCTGGGCATCCCCGTCGTCGTCGCCATCAACATGATGGACGTGGTGAAGAAGAGCGGGGATAAGATCGACACGGCCCAGCTCAGCAAGCAGCTCGGGTGCAGGATCGTGGAGATCTCCGCTCTCAAGGGCAACGGCGTCCAGGAGGCCGCCGAGGCCGCGATCCAGGCCGCAAAGAACGGAAAGACCGTTCCCATGCACAGCTTCTCCGGCCCCGTGGAGCACGCGCTGGCCCACATCGAGGAGCACGCCGTTTCCGAAATGCCCGAGGAGCAGCAGCGCTGGTACGCCGTCAAGCTCTTCGAGCGCGACAGCAAGGCCATCGAGCAGCTCAATCTCAGCGACGCTGTGAAGCAGGACGTGGAAGCCCACATCGCCGAGGTGGAGAAGGAAATGGACGACGATGCCGAGTCCATCATTACCAATGAGCGCTATATCTGGATCGGCAGCATCATCAAATCCTCTTACAAGAAAAAGAGTACTGGAAAGCTCTCCACCTCCGATAAGATTGACCGCATCGTCACCAACCGCTGGCTGGGCCTTCCGATCTTCGCCGTGGTCATGTTTCTGATCTACTGGATCGCCATGGTGGGCGTAGGCGCTCCCGCCACCGACTGGGCCAACGACGGCCTCTTCGGAGACGGCTGGCACCTGTTCGGCATCGGTTCAAGCAAGGCCGAGGAAGCAGCGGACGACTACACCGCTGCCGTCAACGCCATCAACGCCTACGGCTACGAGTTTGACCTGGAGGATGAGGAATTCGACGCAGACGCATTCCTGGCTGAGGTCAAAGCCGACGCTTCCACCGAGAAATCCGCTGTTGTCGTTGTGGAAGACGAAGAGACGCTGGAAGAGTCCGAGTTGACCGTTTACTACGATACGATCCTCGAAGGCGCGGATGAGGAATCCACCAATTCCATGACCTTCAAAGACGCGGTGGCGTATTTCACCGAGCGTTCCGATTTTGAGGAGCCCGATCCCGCGGATTACGGCGTCTGGGTTCCCGGCATTCCCGTTCTGATCGAAAAGCTGTTGGATGCCCTGAACGTCCCGGAGGATGGCTGGGTCCACGGCCTGATCATCGACGGCATCGTAGCCGGTGTCGGCGCGGTGCTGGGCTTCGTGCCTCAGATGCTGGTGCTGTTCTTCCTGCTGGCCTTTGTGGAAGCCTGCGGCTATATGGCCCGAATCGCCTTCGTGCTGGACCGGGTCTTCCGCCGCTTCGGTCTGTCCGGCAAGTCCTTTATTCCCATTCTGATCGGCACCGGCTGCGGCGTCCCGGGCATTATGGCCTCCCGTACCATCGAAAACGAGCGTGACCGCCGCATGACGATCATGACTACCACCTTTATCCCCTGCGGTGCCAAGACCCCCTTCATCGCCATGATCGCGGGCGCCATCTTCGGGGGCTCCCCCTGGATCGCGGTTTCCGCCTACTTCCTGGGCATGGCAGCCATCATCGTCTCCGGTATTATTCTGAAGAAGACGAAGATGTTTGCCGGCGAGCCCGCCCCCTTCGTCATGGAGCTGCCCGCCTACCACTGGCCCACCCTGGGCAACGTGCTGCGGTCTATGTGGGAGCGCGGCTGGTCCTTCATCAAGAAGGCCGGCACCATCATCCTGCTGTCCACCATCCTGGTCTGGTTCCTCGCCTTCTTCGGCTGGGTGGACGGCGCCTTCCGGATGCTGGCTGAGGATGAGATCGAGTACTCCATCCTGGCCCGGGTGGGCAGCGCCATCGCATGGATCTTTGCACCTCTTGGCTGGGGCAACTGGCAGGCCACCGTGGCTTCTATCACCGGCCTGGTCGCCAAGGAGAACATCGTCGGCACCATGGGCATCCTCTACGGCGGCGGAGAAGGCGGCGCCTGGGCAAGCCTGTCCCGTGCCTTCACCCATCTGTCCGGCTTCAGCTTCCTGACCTTCAACCTGCTGTGCGCGCCGTGCTTCGCGGCCATGGGCGCCATCAAGCGCGAGATGAACAGCCGCAAGTGGACCTGGTTCGCCATCGGTTACGAGTGCCTGTTTGCCTACCTGGTTGCCTTGGCCATCTACCAGATCGGCGCGATCTTTGCCGCTGATGTCTCGGTCAGCGTCATCGGCCTGATCGCGGCCATTGCCGTGGTTGCCCTCGGCGTCTATATGCTGGTCCGGCCCTATAAGGAAGCCACCATGCTGACCAAGAAGGTTAAGGTCAATTGACAATTATCCCATTGGAAAGGAGTTGCCTCAAATGATATCCTGGCTGCAAACGAATATCGGATCAATCGTGGTCGTTTTATTCCTCCTGGGTATGGTTGCTTTGATTGTACGGCGGTTGATCCTGGACAAGAAGGCAGGCAAGCACATCTGCGGCGGCTCCTGCGGTTCCTGCGGGGGCAGCTGCAGCGGCTGCCCCATGCAGGGCCGCTGCCACGGAAAATAAAACACGGGAAGGGGGGCCATATGTCTGAAACGACGCTGGTGCGGCATTGCGCACCGACACTGGCGGGACTGAAAACCGGGAGCCTGTTCAACTGCCGGTATGATCAGCTTGACGTGCTGCTGCACGAGCTGACGCAGCTCAACCGGGAGCTGCGGCCGCGGGGACTGCGCATCCTGCCGCTGCGTTTTTTCCGGAAGCGGGCGCTTTTGTACCTGTACCGCCCGGAAAAGCTTGCCCGGGATCTGCGGCACAGGCAGGCGCAGCCGATTCTTTCCGAGGCCGGTTATGAAAATTCCGACTGCGGCACCTGTATCCGCCGCCTCATCTGCCGCCTGCACGCCGACGGCGGCTTCCCCCACGAGGTCGGGCTGTTCCTTGGCTATCCGCCGGAGGATGTGCGCGGTTTCATCGAAAACCGGGCGCAGAATTACAAGCTCGCCGGCGATTGGAAGGTCTACGGGGACGCGGACCGCGCCCGCCGGATCTTTACACAGTATAAAATATGCACGCAATGCTACTGCAAAGCCCTGGACGCGGGCGTCTCGCTCCGCCAGCTTGCGGTCGCAACATGAGAAAGGATGATAAATATGAGTAAAATAGCAGTGATCTACTGGAGCGGAACAGGCAATACCGAAGCCATGGCTCAGGCGGTGGCGGAGGGCGCCGGCGCGGACGCGAGCGTCTTCGCGGTTTCGGACTTCGATGCGTCCGCCGTTGACGAATTCGACGCCGTGGTCCTGGGCTGTCCCGCCATGGGCTGCGAAGTGCTGGAGGAGAGCGAATTCGCACCGTTCTTCGACGCCGTGAAAGAAAAGCTTGCGGGCAAGAAGGTGGCTTTGTTCGGCTCCTACGGCTGGGGCGACGGCGAATGGATGCGCTCCTGGGAGGCCGATTGCGCCGCCGCCGGGATCGAACTGGCCGCGGAAAGCGTCATCTGTGCCGATGCGCCGGACGAGGAAGCCCTGAATGCCTGCCGGACCCTGGGCTCCGCCATTGCATGAATCTGTTTTTTCGGGTCTGATACAGATCAGACCTTCTGTTAGCGTCACTGGTTAGCTATGGCTAACCGCAAGAAAGAGAGGTACTGAAATGAAAAAGACGCCTGTGTTTGGCATTATGCTCGCCGTGATCGTATATCTTGCCATGTTCCTGCTCGGTGCGACCACCGGCCTGATCCATCCGGCATGCTTTGGCTACGCCGGAACCTTCCTGCCGCTGCTGTTTGCCTTCGCGTATTATTACACAGCGGCAAACATGCGCTGCTTCGGCGCCGCGGCGCTTCTGAACGGATTCGTTCTGATCGTCGCTTTGATTATGGGCGAAGGAAATCCTCCCCTCATCATTGGCATGCTCCTGTTTGCCGCCATTGCGGAGATCATCCGCATGCGCAGCGGCTATGACACCCGCAAGGGCGTCCGCCGGAGCTTCATCCCCTTTGCCTTCTCCTTCTACGCCTACAGCGCCCACTGGTGGACGGATCCCGAGGGTACTCTGACGGCGGCTGTGGAGGAAATGTCGGCAGGCTATGCCGATAAAGTCCGGCCCATCATCGAGAATATCCCGGTGCTGATCCTCATGCTTGCGCTGACCGTCCCGGTGGCGGTGCTGGCGATCCGGCTTGCCGAAAAGGCGCTCAAAAAGCAGGCATCCAAGCTGAAATAAACAACACCCCGTGCTGTTCGTCAGGTACTGCACGGGGTGTTTTTACAGAAAAGATTTTTACAGAAAAAATGACATTGGCCGCTGCACGATGCAGCGGCCAATGCGAGGCTGTCAAAAAATAATGCCCAAGCTGCCGGGATAGGGCAGCAGGGGAGCTCGAGGGGCAAGGCCCGCCTCGAATTGGATCGGCGAGCGTCCGAAAAAGCCGTGACAACGGGTTTTTCGGGCTTTGTATTTTGCTTTGCGGCAAAATACGCGCTCGCAAGCGCAGTCAAAAAAGTTCACAAAGGACTTTTTTGACAAGCTGACAGGGGCCGCTGCACGATACAGCGGCCCCTGCGGGGGTTGGGTACGATCTATGGTCGATCTTACAGGAGAGAAGATTCGTTCTCCGGCGTGGCTGGCGCCGGTGTTTGCCGTCGCGGCTCCCATCTGCCCCGTCGGCAAATGTATCATACCACATTTTTTAGCAGTTGTCAATAGCTAACTGCCAAAAAATGGACTGGAAGTTTTTTCCTTCTTTGATTTCTTGACTTTTATCCCCCCGTCCGGTATGATGATTTTAGATTCTTAGCGGAGGGTAATTTTATGCGCGAATCCGGAGAAATGTATCTTGAAACGATCCTGCTCCTTAGTCGCAAACGCAATCTGATCCGCGCCGTGGATGTGGCGGAGGAAATGAATCTGTCCAAGCCCTCGGTCAGCCGGGCCCTTTCCCGGCTGAAGGATGAGTCCTGCATCATCGTGGGCACGGAAGGACATATCGCGCTGACGGAAAAAGGGCGGACGATCGCCGAAAAGATCTATGAGCGCCATCAGGTCCTGACGGACATGTTTATGATGCTGGGCGTTTCACAGGAAACGGCAGCGTCCGACGCCTGCAAGTTTGAGCATGACATCAGCGACGAGACCTTTGCCGCCATGAAGCAGCATGTCAAAGTGATGACAGGCCGCAGTATTTGAGCTTTTGTTTTCTAACGGAGTACAGCAGAAGGGGTCAGGTATGCCGCCTGGTCCCTTTTTCATTGGATTCGGGGCGGATGGTTGACAAAGCGCGGCGCCGGACTTATAATCAAGTTAGCTTCGACTAAATTGTGGGAGGGTTCAATATCAAAATACGAGTATTTTTCCTGCTGATGCTGCTGAGTTTGCTGTGCGGCTGCACCGCGCCGGCGCAGACGCCCGCCCCGGCGGCCCCTTCCCAAGCCGATACGGTCGAGACCGCGCCGGACGCGGCCCCGGCGGCGGAATTCGACCTGGATCTGACGGAACTCAACGACACGATGCGCTATGCCCAGGTCCTTCTGATGCAGGCGGAACCCGAGGAATACATCGGCAAAACCGTCAAAGTAGAGGGCTATTTTTATATCTATGAGGGCGATATCCGCAATGTTTACGTGTGTTTGGTGCCGGATTCCACCGCTTGCTGCACTGCAGGCCTGGAATTCCGTCTGGCCGGGGAGCACAAATTCCCCGACGATTATCCCAAGTCCGACGAGCTGATCACCGTCGCCGGCACCTTCGCCCCATACTCCGACGACGAGGGAGAATCCACCGCTTACGAGCTGAAAGACGCCTGGTTCGTGAACTGAATCCGATCTGCAGCAGCCTGCTCCAAGCAGGCTGCTTTTTTATGCGGTAAAATCGGATTCTTTCTTGACAAACAGTTACCTGTGGCTTATTATAATTTGAGGTTAGCTATGGGTTGTTGTGATTTGAAGGCCGTTTTCCCACAGCACTGACACATCATATGCCTCCTTTGCAAGCCCATACGGATCCAAAACATTCGAGAAGGATAGGGAGGAAAACGAATGAAACACATCAGAAAAGGGATCGCGATCTCCTGCATGCTGGCGCTTTTGATGCAGCTGTTTGTCGCGTTCCCTGCCGCTTCCGCCGACACCGTGCAGGCCTACCGGCTTGTGGACAAGGTCGAAGCAGGAAAAACCTATGTCATTGTCGCTGACGACACCTACGCGCTGAATAACAAGGGCGTCAGCTACAATAACCAGGATACCCTCGGCGCCACCGCCGTGGCGATCTCCGACGGCGTGATCACCAGCGAGGTCACCGAGGATATGCTCTGGACGGTCAGGGCCGCCTCCGGCGTGGAGGCCGCCATCGACGGCCGCGAGCAGTACTTTATTTACGATCAGGCAGGCATGCAGCTTTCCCGCAAATCCGGTTCCACCGGCACCGCCCCCCTGGCGGCGGGCGCTTACGATGCCGAAAAGCCCCAGTACAGCACCTGGTCCTTCGCCGACCGCGAAGCCGGCAGCGCCTGGACCATGTACGTCAACTCCTACCGCGACAGCGACTACCCCTTTACGCTCCGCGGCGCGGCGGGCGGCTTCAATGCCCCCGGCGAACAGCGCAGCCAGTGGACGAATGATTACAAAACCTACGGCAGCGCCGTCAAATTCTATGCGCTGGGCGATGCGGAGGGCGGCAGCACCGAGCCCGAAGCGCCCGTCTCCCCCGCCGCAGGCGTCGAGGCCGGCAGAACCTATGTGGTCGTGGCCGACGGCAAATACGCCCTGACCAACAATCCGATTCGTTACAGCGAACAGAACACCCTGGGCTCCGTTCCCGTGACGGTGTCCGACGGCGCCGTCACCAGCGATGTGACCTACGCCATGCTCTGGACCTTCCGGGATGCTGAGGACGTGCAGGCCGCGCTGAACGGCGAGCCCCAGTACTTCATCTTCGACGGCGACGGCAAACAGCTGAACCGTCTGTCCGGCTCCACCGGCACCGCCCCCATCCAGGTGGGCGAGTATGACGCTTCCAAACCCCAGTACAGCACCTGGTCGCTCCATGCCCGGGACGACGGCAGCTTCACCATGTATGTGAACTCCTACCGCGACAGCGACTACTATTTCGCCCTCACCGGCGCCGAGGGCGGCTTCAACGCCCCCGGCAAGGCCCAGAGCGGCTATGATTTTGCCGCCAACGGCAGCTCCATCGTGCTCTATGACGTCACCGACAAGCTGGACGACATCGAAAAGCCCGGCGAGGATCCCGGCCCGGACACCCCCGCGGTGGATCCGTCTTCCGTCAGCTATGACGCCATCTTCCTGTCCGACCTGCACAACGGCGTGGGCGGCTACAACGGCCTCAAGCAGATGATGGCCGAGCTGAAGGCCGAAGGCGTCAGCCCCAGAGTCCTGTCCCACGGCGGCGACTACGTGGAGGACGGCAAGGGCGGCACCGTGAACTGGGAGAGCCAGGTCTACGGCGTCATCCACGGCACCGAGGTGGATACCTATCCCTCCGCTGACACGGTCTACACCATGGGCAACCACGACTGGGAGAGCGCCCGTAACGGCGGCGGCCAGGAGACCATGGGCGTGGGCAGAGACGAGAAGGAGGCCGCCTTCAAGCGGATCTTCGGTTATGACCGCGCTGGCCTGGCCTACGCGGACGACGAACTGGAGATCTACCTGATCGGCGCCCAGAACGAGACCGGCGCCGGCGGCGGCGGCGAGAGCTTCATCGAATCCGAGATCGAAGCCTTCGACGCCTATCTGGCCTCCAGGGTGGGCAGCGGCAAGGTCATCTTCCTGCAGACCCACTGGCCCGCCCACAGCGGCTACAACTTCAAGCAGCGCACCGTCGGCAACGCCGACAAGCTGATCGACACCATGAACAAGTACGCCGAGGATCTGGACATCGTCTTCGTCTGGGGCCACAACCACTATGAGGACGTGATGCGCTATGAGGTCAAGCAGCCCGGCGACGAGATCATGTACTCCGCCGACACCAGCCGCTCCAGCTTCGGCAATCCCGTGGATCCGAAGCTCAAGACCCTGAAATTCACCTACGTCAACGCCGGCTGCATGAACGACATGTGGTACCGCCACACCGGCTCTAACAATACCTCCGCCGCCAACAACTGGCGCGGTCCCGCCGCCTGCCTGTCCGTGGCGGTGGACGCCGATACCATCACCTTCACCTACAACCGGATCAAGGAAGTAAACGGCGTGTGGACCTACTCCCACGACGCCAACATCGACATCCGCGGCACCATCCACGAGCATCCCGCCACCGTGGTGGTGGACCGCGTGACCACCGACCACGAGCATGAGTTCGAGGTCAAGGAAGTGGTGGAGCCCACCTGCACCGAGGGCGGCTATACCGTCGAGCAGTGCAAATTCTGCGAGCGCACCCGCACCGCCAATCCCGTCGACGCCCTGGGCCACGACTGGGACGAGGGCGTAGAAACCACGCCCCCCACCGCGGAAAAATCCGGCGTGATGACCTATACCTGCCGGCGCTGCGGCGAGACCAGGACCGAGAAGATCCCCCGCTTGCCCGGCGGCGGCCTGGCGGACATCGACTTCACCGCCGAGGCAGACGCGGGCAAGTATGAGATCGCCGGCCAGAGCCAGAGCGCCGTGGAAGAGGGCGTGGGCCTGGCGCTGGTCACCAGCCAGGGCGGCGTCGAGCCCGCCAAGCAGAATATTGCCGAGCAGGACATCGACGTGGTCAAGGTGCCCGTCTCCGGCGACTGGACCGCCACCCTGGAGGTGGAGTTCGACGCCAACGGTGCGGCCAACGGCTACTATCAGTTCTTCGGATTCCTTGCCTCTGAAGGCGGCGACAACCGGAACATGGTCGGTATCCGCGGCGGCGACGGCGCCATGCAGGACTTCCTCCGCAAAGACGGCGCCATCACCGAAGAGCAGAACTCCAGCACGCCCGGCTTCGACACCTCCGGCAAGACCTACTTCCTGCGCATTGATAAAGAAGGCGACGCCTACACCTGCTCCCGCAGCGACGACGGCGAAGCATTCACCGAGATGTTCGCCTTCGAGGGCACCGGCATCGAGGCCGACGAGCTCCTCATCGACGCCTACACCGGCTTGACCGCCGGCTACAGGTTCACCCTGAAGTCCCTGGCCTTCGAGGGCGGCGCCGGCGGCAGCGCCTGGACCCTGGCGGAGGAAATCGTGCCCGGCGGCACCTATGTGATCGTTGCCGACGGCAAATATGCCATGACCAATGCGGCCACAGCCACCGGCGGCAACTACTCCGACGGCGGCGACTCTCTGGGCGCCTGCGAAGTCACCGTCGAGGACGGCGAGATCGTCAGCGATGTGGACGACAGCATGCTCTGGACCATCGAGGCTGCCTCCGACGCCCCCGCGGCCAGAGACGGCGCGGCCACCTACTACATCTTCGATCAGGAGGGCAAGCAGCTCATCCGCCGCTCCGGCAGGACCGCCACCGCCCCGCTGAGCGTGGGCGAGATGAATCCCGCCAGCCCGCAGTACGCCATGATCTCCTTCTATCAGCGCCAGGACGGCAGCTACGCTGTCTATACCAACTCGCACCAGTCCAATGACTACAACTTTACCCTGAGCGGCAACGCGAACGGATTTGATGCTCCCGGCGTCGCCCAGGGCAGCTGGGACGGCGAGACCTACGGCAGCTCCATCCGCCTGTACACCCTGGGCGGCAGCGTGCCGGTCCGGCCGGACAAGACGGCGCTGCGCCGGGCCATCGCCGAGGCGGAGGCCGTCAACAAGGCCGAATTCACCGACGCGTCCGTGGCCGTGCTGGAAGCGGCTGTGGCCGCTGCCAGGACCATACAGGCCGACGAGAACGCCACGCAGGATGCCGTCGATGCTGCCGCCAAGGCTGTGACCGACGCCATTGCCGCGCTGGAGCCCGTTGTGCCGCCTGATGTCGACAAGTCCAAGCTTGACAAGGCGATTTCCGACGCCGAGGCCATCGACAAGACCGCCTACACCGAAGAGTCCGTGGCCGCACTGGAAGCGGCTGTGGCCGCTGCCAAGACTGTGCAGGCTGACAAGAACGCCACCCAGGCCGCTGTCAACGAAGCAGAAAAGGCGGTCAAGGATGCCGTGGACGCCCTGGTGCCCAAGCCCGTCGAGAATCCCAAGGAGGAGCTCCAAAAGGCTGTGGAAGAGGCTGAGAAGCTCGACACCGCGCCGTACACCGAAGCGTCCGTGGCTGCCCTGGAGAAGGCCATCGAGGACGCCAAGGCGGTGCTGGCGGATGAGAACGCGACCGCCGAAGCCATTGCCGAGGCAGAAAAGGCGGTCAAGGACGCTGTGGAGGCCCTGAAGGAGAAGCCCGACGACTTCCTCTTCGAGGACGTGAAGGATCCCGGCAAGTTCTACTTCGATCCCGTTTACTGGGCCTTCAATGCCGATCCGCAGATCACCAAGGGCACCGACGATACCCACTTCGGCCCCGACAACGCCTGCACCAGAGGCCATGTCGTGACCTTCCTGTGGCGCGCCGCCGGCGAGCCCGCGCCCAAGAGCACGCAGACCCCGTTCACCGACCTCAAGCCCGGCGCCTTCTATGAGAAGGCCGTGGCCTGGGCTGTGGAGGAAGGCATCACCAAGGGCCTGAGCGACACCACCTTCGGCCCGGACGCCACCTGCACCAGAGGCCAGATCGTGACCTTCCTGTGGCGCTTCAAGGACGAACCCGCGCCCAAGAGCACGCAGACGCCGTTCACGGACGTGAACCCCAACGGCTTCTACATGAAGGCCGTGGCGTGGGCTGTGGAGGAAGGCGTCACCAAGGGCCTGAGCGACACCGCCTTCGGCCCGGACGCCACCTGCACCAGAGGCCAGGTCGTGACCTTCCTGTTCCGCGCCACCGGCGGAAAATAAGTCAATTTTCCCGATAACCGCATATCCCCCGCCGGGACTGCTCCGGCAGTCCCGGCGGGCACAAGAACACAAGGAAAGGTGAGCAATGGAAGTATCCTACGAGAAACTGTGGCAGAAGCTCGCAGACAAAAAAATGAACAAAGCGGATCTGATCCGCGCGGCGGAGGTGGGCCCGAACACCCTGGCCAAAATGCGCCGCGACGAGCCGGTGCATCTTTCGATCCTGTGCCGGATCTGCAATGCCCTGGACTGCGGATTTGAGAGCATTGTGGAATACAAGGGCCGAACCAAGGCCGGATGACTTTCACAGCGCCGTAAAAACGGCCTGTTTTTCGGCCTGTAGGTTAGCTGTATCTAACTCGCCGGCCGCCATTCCATGCGCAAACACGCATGATAGAAGGAGTGAAACGATGATCAAGACGATTTTGAAAATCGAGGGTATGATGTGCCCCATGTGCGAGGCGCACATCTGCGACACGATCCGGAAGGCAATTCCCGGGGCAAAGAAGGTTTCGGCCTCCCGCGGCAAAAACGAGGCCTCCTTTCTGGCGGATGCCCCCGTGGATTTCGACGCCCTGAAAGCAGCCGTCAACGCCACCGGCTATACCTGTCTCGGCGTAGAATCGGCGCCCGTTGAAAAGAAAGGCTGGTTCGGACGCGGATGAAAACGGTATGGATCGGTCTGCTGATTCCCTTTCTCGGCACCTCTCTCGGCGCAGGATGCGTCTTCTTCATGCGGAAGGCGCTCAGCCAGAGCGTGCAAAAGGCGCTCAGCGGCTTTGCGGCCGGCGTCATGGTGGCCGCCTCGATCTGGAGCCTGCTGATCCCCGCCATGGAGCAGGCGGCGGATCTGGGAAGCTGGGCCTTTGCGCCGGCGGCGGCGGGATTTTGGCTGGGGATCGGCTTCCTGCTCCTGCTGGATCATGTCATCCCGCATTTGCACCGAAATGCCAGCAAGGCCGAGGGCCCGAGGAGCAGGCTTGCCCGCACGACGATGATGGTGCTGGCCGTGACGCTCCACAATATCCCCGAGGGCATGGCCGTGGGCGTGGTTTATGCCGGCGCGCTGTCCGGCTCTGCGCAGATCACCGCCGGCGGGGCCCTGGCCCTGGCCCTGGGCATCGCCATTCAGAATTTCCCCGAGGGCGCGATCATCTCCATGCCGCTGCACGCCGAAGGTACAGGCAAGGGAAAATCCTTCCTCTACGGCGTCCTCTCCGGCGCGGTGGAGCCTGTTTTCGGCCTGATGACCGTGCTGGCCGCGGGTCTGATCGTTCCGGCCATGCCGTATTTTCTGAGCTTCGCCGCAGGGGCGATGCTGTACGTTGTGGTGGAGGAGCTGATCCCGGAAATGGCGGCGGGCAGCCACTCCCATGTGGGCGTGCTGATGTTTGCCGTGGGCTTCAGCCTGATGATGGCCCTGGACGTGGCGCTGGGATGACGGAAAAACTTTCGTTTGCCCTATTGCAATTTTCCGAAAACGGAGTATAATAGCCTGGTGGTTAGCCCTTGCTAACCACAGAGTGGAATAATCACATGAAGATACGGCGCCGGCCATCGATCGGCGTGCCATGAAAGCGGACCGGGAGCGAAATGAGATACCACATTGAAAAAAATACGGTGCAGGAGACGCTGGTGATCCCGCTGTTCGGGCGTTTGGTGTGCTCCGAGCGGTTCCCTGCGCTCTTCAGCGATCCGGAGGCAAAACGGATCTGCGACAGCCTGGACTACGACTTTGCCGAAAAACGCAAAAAGATGGAATCTCCGGCGGGCCTGTTCGGAGCGCTGGAGGCGGCGCAGCGCCAGTATGATCTGCGCTGCGAGGTGGAAGCGTATCTGAAGGATCATCCGAAGGCCGCCGTGGTCAACCTGGGCTGCGGACTGGACGATACCGTCGCCAAATGCGGCAACGGGGTTTGTCTCGGTTATAACATCGATCTTCCGGATGTGATCAAGGTGAGAAACGAGCTGCTTCCCGCGGGACCGCGGGAAGAAAACCTCGCCTGTGATTTGAATGATTTCTCCTGGATGGACCGGATCGACGCCTCGAACGGCGCGGTGTTCTTTGCCGCCGGCGTGTTATACTATTTCAAGACCGGGGACGTGAAGCGGCTGCTCGCGGCCATGGCCGGGCGATTTCCCGGGGCGGTGCTGGCGTTCGACGCCTGCAACGCCCGCGGGGCGAAGCTGATGCGGAAAACCTGGCTGCGGGAGGCCGGGATCACGGAGGTCGGCGCGTACTTCTCCCTGGAGGACGCGCGGGTCCTGGAATCCTGGAGCGGCCGCTTCGCCTCCGTCACGGCCAGGAGCTATATGCGCGGCTACCGGGATATTTACGCAGACGTCGGCCCGCTGCATAAGCTCATGATCCGCTTCTGCGATACGCTGGTGAAGATGAAAATCATAAAGATCGAATTTGCGGGGTGATACTGTGACGAGAAAAGACCAGATCAAAAGCGCCTACCGGCTGACAGGAGACAACGCCGGCTTCTACGACGGCATGATGACCTGTTCCACCCTCCCCGGCAAAACGATCTGCCGCCTGGTGTGGAACATGGACAGGGACAAGAATCTCCGGTATATCGAGCAGGCCCTCTCCGGCGTGCCGGAGGATTTTTCCGGCAGGCTTCTGGAGGTGCCGGTGGGCACGGGCGTCCTGACCATGCCGGTTTACAAAGAATTGCCGGCGGCGGACATCACCTGCCTGGATTATTCCGCCGATATGATGGCCGCGGCGCGGCGGCGGGCGCAGGCGGCGGGGATCGGAAACATCACCTTCCGGCAGGGGGACGTGGGCGCGCTGCCCTTTGAAGACGAAACCTTTGACGCCGTCCTCTCCCTGAACGGCTTCCACGCCTTTCCGGACAAGGAGGCGGCCTACCGGGAGACCTTCCGCGTGCTGAAGCCCGGCGGCACCTTCTGCGGCTGCTTCTATATCCGGGGCGGCTGCCGCCGGACCGACTGGTTTGTCCGGCATCTGTACGTCCCAAAAGGTTTTTTCACCCCGCCCTTCGAGACCGGGGACAGTCTGCGCGCGCGTCTGTCCGGGATGTACGAGGACGTTCAGGTGACGACAGTGGAGGGCATCGGCTGCTTCCGATGCAGAAAGGCAGGTAAAAATGAAACCCGATTATAAAAACTGGATGCCGAGGGGCATGGTCCTCTCCTTCGCCGCCGCGTTTGCCGCATCGGCTGCGGCACTGTGCATCGCCCGCCTGCTGGCGGGCGGAACACTGAAAGCGGTGCTGACCGTCGTATTTGCGGTCCTCACCGTGTTTTTCTGCGGCCTGACCCTCTGGTCGGTCTTCATGTACCGCACCTTTTCCTATAACGGAAAACGCCAGATGTCCAGGAGCATCATCGAGGGCGTCGCGGCCTATGTCAAGCTCCCGGAGGGGGGCCGCGGTCTGGACGTGGGCTGCGGCAGCGGCGCCCTGGCGATCGCCTGCGCAAAGCGGAACCCGGCCGCCTCCTTCGTCGGCATTGACCGCTGGGGCAAGGAATACGCCTCCTTCAGCAAGCTGCTGTGCGAACGCAACGCCAGCGTGGAGGGCGTCGGCAACGTCAGCTTTGCCCGCGGTGACGCGGCGGCGCTGGATTTTCCGGACGGGAGCTTTGACGCGGTGGTCAGCAACTACGTCTACCACAACGTCCCCGGCGACCGGCAGGCGCTCCTGCTGGAAAGCCTGCGGGTGCTGAAGAAGGGCGGCGTTTTTGCCATCCACGACATCTTCTCCAAGGCCAAATACGGTGATATGCAGGCCTTCGTGCGGAAGCTGCAGGACATGGGCTATGCGCAGGTCTCGCTGATCGACTCGACCGACGGCAAATTCATGTCGCGGGGCGAGGCCGCGTGGATGGGCCTCTCGGGCTCCGCGCTGCTCGTGGGAAGGAAGTGAGGCAGGATGCTGCTGACTTTGCTGCTCTCCCTCGTGCTGATCGCGGCGCTGTGCATCCTGATCTATGCGGCGGTGGGACTGATCCAGAACCGAAAGCTCTTCACCACCGCGCCGAAGGACATCCAGGCCGCCGCGCGGGATCATCCGGAACGGTTCCCCGGGGCCCGCATTCTGGGCTGGAAGCTGGCGGTCATCTGCATTGCCCTGATGATCGGCGCATTCGTTTACGGCGGGTATGA
The DNA here is from genome assembly GCA_015068455.1 of Oscillospiraceae bacterium. Lineage (GTDB taxonomy): Bacteria > Bacillota > Clostridia > Oscillospirales > Oscillospiraceae > SVMC01. The sequence continues at coordinate 213,329 of SVKO01000001.1, forward strand.
CGGGATTCAGAGGGGCTTTTCCCTCCGGCAGCATTTCATACGGTTTCTCATCATGCTCTATCTGTGGAAGGCCTTCGATATCATCTGTCTGGACTGGTTCCTGCTGACCAAAACCCGGTTCTTCCAGCATTTTTATCCCGAAACCGAAGGATGCGCCGGCTATCACAGTTTCGGCTTCAACCGGAAAGGGCAGACGATCCGCATCATCGTATTCCCGTTTGTCGCCGCCCTGATGGCCTGGATCACAGTATGGATCGCCGGCTGAATAAAACGGCTTCGCCTTGCGGCGGAGCTTTCAAAAAGCCTTGTGGTTAGTGTCGGCTAACCGCAAAACAACCAAGAAAGAGGTTTGCAAATGAAAAAGAAAAAACAAAACGATCTTGCCGTCCTGCTGGGCTATGCGGGCAGCCACAAGGGTCTGACCTTCCTTGGCCTCGGCCTGTCCGCCGCGGCCATGATCCTGGGTATGGTCCCCTATATCTGCATCTGGCTCGTGGCCCGGGATCTGATCGCCGTGGCGCCCAACTGGACGCAGGCGGCCGGCGTTGCCCGGTACGGCTGGCTGGCCTTCGGCATGTCTGTGGCCGGGATCGCGGTCTATTTTGCCGCGCTGATGTGCACCCATCTGGCGGCTTTCCGCACAGCGTCCAACATCCGCAAGCAGGGCATGGCCCATCTGATGAAAACGCCCCTGGGCTTTTTTGATTCCAACGCCTCGGGCCTGCTGCGCAACCGTCTTGACGGCGCCGCCACCGAAACGGAGACCCTGCTGGCCCACAATCTGGCGGATATTGTGGGCTCCGCCGCCATGCTGCTGGCCATGATCGTTTTGATGTTCGTCTTCGACTGGCGTATGGGCGCGGCCTGTCTGCTCGCGGCGGTGATCTCGATCCTCGCCATGTTCTCCATGATGGGCGGCAAAAACGCAAAGCTCATGCAGGAATACCAGGCGGCCCAGGACGTGATGAGCAAGGCGGGGACGGAGTATGTGCGGGGCATCCCCGTGGTCAAAGTGTTCCAGCAGACCGTCTACTCCTTCAAGGCCTTCAAGGAGGCGATCGAGGACTACAGCGCCAAGGCGGAGCGCTACACCGACGGCGTCTGCCGGGTGCCGCAGTCCGTGAACCTGACCTTCACCGAGGGCGCGTTCATTTTTCTGGTGCCCGCGGCCCTGCTCTTGGCCCCGGCCGCTCTGCGGTCCGGCAATTTTGCCGGCTTTGTGACGAATTTTGCCTTCTACGCCGTGTTCTCCGCGATCATTTCCACGGCGCTGGCACGGATCATGTTTGCCGCCAGCGGCATGATGCTGGCAAGCACCGCCCTGGGCCGCATCGCACAGGTGATGGACGCGCCGACGCTGAAGGCCACAACCATGCCCATCGCTCCGAAGGACAACAGCGTGACGTTCCGGGACGTGAGCTTTACCTACGACGGCGCACAGCTCCCCGCCCTGGATCACGTTTCCTTCCGCGTGGAGCCCGGACAGACGGTGGCTCTTGTCGGCCCCTCCGGCGGCGGCAAGACCACGGCGGCCTGCCTGATCCCCCGCTTCTGGGACGTCAGCTCCGGCATCGTTGAGGTCGGCGGCGTGGACGTGCGGCAGACCGATCCCCATGTGCTCATGGATCAGGTGGCATTTGTCTTCCAGAATGACCGGCTGTTCAAGGCAAGCATCCTGGAAAACGTCAGCGTTGCCAGACCCTCGGCCACACGGGAAGAGGTGCGCGCGGCCCTGTCGGCCGCCCAGTGCGACGACATCCTCGCCAAGCTGCCCGACGGCATGGACACGATGATCGGAACAGACGGCACCTACCTCTCCGGCGGCGAGCAGCAGCGCGTGGCCCTGGCACGGGCGATCCTGAAGGACGCGCCCATCGTGGTGCTGGACGAGGCCACCGCCTTTGCCGATCCGGAAAACGAGGTCCTGATCCAGAAGGCGTTTGCGGTGCTGACGAAGGGCCGCACGGTCATCATGATCGCCCACCGCCTGTCCACGGTCGTGGGCGCGGACAAGATCATCGTCCTGGACGGCGGGCGCGTGGAAGAGACGGGGACCCATGCGCAGCTGGTGCGCGCCGGCGGCCTCTATGCCCGGATGTGGGCAGATTATAATCAGGCGGCAAGGTGGAAGATCTCGGCCGGCGAGGAGGTTCGGTAATATGTTCGGAAAAGAATTTCAAAGAAAATACGCGCTGACCGATCAGGGCGTTCGGAACACGAAGCAGGGCACCCTTTGGACCGTCGTCGTCAATCTCATCGTGATGGGCGGCATGGGCATCCTGTATCTGCTGATGAGCAGATACATGGATACGCTGACCAACGGCGCGCCGCTTCCGAACGCGGCCGTGTTCATTGCGCTGGTGCTGGCATTCCTGGCGCTGTCGATCCTGACGCATCTGCAGCAGTACCGGGCCACATACGGTGTGGTCTACGGAGAGATCAAGGCGGTCCGCATCGGATTGGCGGAGCGTCTGAGAAAGCTCCCCCTCGGCTACTTCGGCAAGCGTGATCTGGCGGATCTCACGGAGACGATCATGGGCGACGTGAACCGGCTGGAGCACGTCTGGTCTCACTGCCTGGGCTATCTCTACGGCTCGTATATTTCCACGGCGATCATCGCCGTCGGCGTCTTTATTTATGATTGGCGAATGGCGCTGGCCTGCCTGTGGGGCGTGCCGGTGGCCTTCGGTCTGCTCTTCGGAAGCCGGGCTCTGGCAAAGCGCCACTCGGAGATCACCAAAGCGGCGGCTGTCCAGGTCTCCGACGGCATCCAGGAGACCCTGGAGAACATCCGGGAGATCCGCGCCACAAACCAGGAGGACCGCTTCCTCCGGGCCCTGAACGACAAGATCGATCGCCACGAAAAGACGATGCTGCGCGGCGAGCTGTCCACCGGCATCTTTGTCAACGCGGCCAGCGTCATCATGCGGCTGGGCGTGGCGACGACGATCCTGACCGGCGCAAAGCTGATCCTTTCCGGGCAGATCGAATTCATGCCTCTGTTTGCGTTCCTGATGGTGATCACCCGCGTCTACGCCCCCTTCGACCAGGCGCTGGCGCTGATCGCGGAGATGTTCATGTCCCAGGTATCCGCAAACCGGCTGATGGAGATCCATGACGCAAAGACGGCGGAGGGAACGGATTCCTTTGCCCCGAAGGGCCATGACATTGTATTTGAGAACGTCGGCTTTGCTTACAACGACGAGCAGGTCCTGCGGGGCGTGAGCTTCACCGCCAGGCAGGGCGAGGTCACCGCCCTGGTCGGGCCCTCCGGCTCCGGCAAAAGCACCTGCGCACGGCTGGCCGCCCGCCTGTGGGACGCCGACGAAGGAAAGATCCGCGTCGGCGGCGTGGATATCAGCACCGTCGATCCCGAGGTGCTGCTGCGCGACTACTCCATGGTCTTCCAGGACGTGGTGCTCTTTGACGATACGGTGATGGAAAACATCCGCCTCGGCAGGCGCGGCGCGACGGACGGGGAGGTTCGCGCCGCCGCCGCGGCGGCCAACTGCGACGAGTTCGTGGAAAAACTCCCCCGGGGCTACGCCACCCCCATCGGCGAGAACGGCGCCAAGCTCTCCGGGGGCGAGCGCCAGCGCATCTCTATCGCCCGCGCCCTGCTGAAAAACGCGCCCATCGTCCTGCTGGACGAGGCCACCGCCTCCCTGGATGTAGAGAACGAGACGAAGGTGCAGGGGGCGCTGTCGCGCCTGCTGGCAGGCAAAACCGTCCTGGTCATCGCGCACCGCATGCGCACCGTGGAGGCGGCGGACAAGATCGTGGTCCTTGCTGACGGCAGGGTCGCCGAGGAGGGCAGGCCCGCCGAGCTTCTCGCAAAGCAGAGCGGTATCTTCCGCCGCATGACACAGCTCCAGGGCGCCAGCGAAAACTGGACCATATGAAAAAACGGCCGGAGGAGATCATGTCCAATCTCATTCTCATCGGCATGCCCGCCGCCGGGAAAAGCACCGTGGGCGTCATTCTGGCGAAGCTGCTCGGATACTGCTTTATCGATACGGATCTGCTCATCCAGAGCCGGGAAGGCCGACGACTGCGCGAGATCATTGCAGACAGGGGCGTCGACGGCTTCCTGGCGATCGAAGAAGACGTCTGCCTCAGCATCCGCACCGACCGGTGCGTCATCGCCACCGGGGGCAGCGCGGTCTACAGCGAAGCGGCGATGGCGCATTTCAAGGCGCTCGGCCGTGTGGTTTATTTACAAACGGATTATGAAACGCTCTCCGGCCGGCTGAAGGATATGCGCAGCCGCGGCGTCGTTCTGAAACCGGGACAGACGCTGGCAGCGCTTTACGCCGAGCGCACCGCGCTGTATGAGAAATATGCCGATCTGACCGTGTCAGAGGGCGGCAGCTCGCTGGAGGAAACCGCCCGGGAAGTTTATCGGAAATATGCGCAGGGATAACCGCCGCTTCACCCAAAGCCGCCCTCCAAATATCCAGATTAATAAAAGAAACCGCCGAAAGGCGGTTTCTTTGTTTGGTGGGGGACGGTGGATTCGCGAGCCGCGGGCTAAAAACATGCCACCGGCATGTTTTTGCGGCCATTGGCCGCCGCCTTATTTTTTTGCTCCAGGCATTGTATTTTTAAAAAAGTATTGAAAAGTGTGATTTGATGAGTATAATATATATTGAAAAGTGTGATCTTAAGAATAGGATTTATATTGAAAAATGTGGAGGTGCGTAATGCTCTATCGTACGATCCAACCGTTTATCGAAAGTTATCTGCGTTCTGATTCCAATAAAGTGCTGATTATTGATGGTGCAAGACAGATTGGAAAGACATTTATCATTCGACATGTCGGCCAGCAGCTTTTTGAAAACTATATTGAGATAAACTTCGCGGAGGATATGAATGGTCCGAGGCTGTTTGAACAAGTCCGCACAGTCAGAGATTTCTATTTCCAAATCAGCACAATCGCCGGTGAAAAGATGGGGGAAAAGCATAATACGCTGATCTTTCTTGATGAGATTCAGGTGTATCCTCATTTATTGACCATGCTGAAGTTTTTAAAGCAGGATGACAGATATACTTATATCGCAAGTGGCTCTTTGCTTGGCGTGACATTAAAAAAGACGACGTCGATCCCGATCGGAAGCATTGAAATCAAGCGCATGTTCCCGCTTGACTTTGAAGAGTTCCTGCTGGCGAACGGTTTTAATCGATTTGCAATCGACACGATGCGGGAAAAATTCCTTGCAGGTGAGAGCCTGGACGCAGCTGTTCATGCGCAAGTGCTGGATCTATTCAAAAAATATCTGCTGATTGGCGGAATGCCTGACGCCGTGAACTCTTTTGTGGCAGATGCAAACATTGTGAAGGTAAGAACAATTCATAATGACATCCGTTCGTTTTATGCTGATGATGCGTCAAAGTACGAAGAGGACAACAACAGGAAGCTGAAGATCCGCAGGATTTATGATTTGATTCCCTCCAATATGGAGAGCAAAAAGAAAAGGGTAATCTTCAAAACCATCGAAGAAAAGCAGGGCAAACGTTTTTCGGACTATCAGGATGAGTTCGATTACCTGATCTCCGCTGGAATCGCTTTAGACGTCAATGCAATTTCCAACCCTGTTTTTCCGCTTGTACAGTCTGTCGGGAAGAATTTACTCAAGCTCTATCTAAACGACGTGGGGCTCCTGACAAGCGTATTGTATGGCAACAATATCCGTGCGGTGTTGGATGATGAAAGCGGCATTAACCTGGGCTCTGTCTATGAAAGTGTGGTAGCGCAGGAGCTGGCATCTCATGGCTGTAAACTTTTCTATTACGATAATCGCAGCAAAGGCGAAGTAGACTATCTGATCGATGACTACGACAGTTTGTCTACGGTTCCCATTGAAGTGAAGTCGGGCAAGGACTACACTGTCCACAGCGCCTTGAATACCTTTGTGACAAACGAAGACTATCACATCAAGAAAGCTTTCGTGTTGTCAAACGAGCGTACTGTGACACAGAAAGGCAAGATTACCTATCTTCCGATCTACTATATCATGTTCTTCCAAAACTCCTCCGGCAGCGGCTCCTTCTGACAGAACCGATCCTACGCTTACTATACGTCATTTAAACCACCATAAGGCTTATATCGACAAATCCAGATTCTAATTCTGGATTTGTCGATATTCTTTTGCCTTGTTATCGACTTTCAAGGTGTAATCAGTTCACACATTGTAGCATTGAATTGCAATGCACGAATACGTGTTTCTCGACAATCAATAACGACTTCTTCATAACCACCCAATGTCACGGGTAACCGATCAAACACAATTGCTATACTATATTTTGGCCTTGTTGCTGCTACGTAGTATTTTTCTGGAGATCCCAACGCAGTTCCTTTTGTGATGAACTTCATCAATGGGCCATTAGGCACAATCATGACTCGATCAAATGTTTCACCCTTACAAGCGCCATAATTAATTGCTGGGTAGCCATAGGTATTTGCGTTCTTATCATACCGCAAAAGTTGCGGCGAATAGGTTTTTATATAGTCATCAATATCATCAGCACTAATTAGAAAAACGCCATCATGCATTGTTTCCTCTGTCATGATTGTATTAATTGGATCACCAATGGGGAAAATGCGATTTGCAAAGCAGCAAATCTGTTGATTAAATCTTCGGCTTGACAGATTTCGCTCCACAGATACATACCCGGTATCTTCCAGGTCCTTAAAAAACTCCCAAATGTTTTTTCCCGTTTTCTTTTTGTTTTTCTTTGCATTATGTGTTCTAAAGGTAGCTTGTTTGTTATCTCCGCAACAGACAACCTTTATCGAAGAATCCATCAGAAGCCGAATGATTGTTATATCATCTCCAGCCATATCCTGAATTTCATCAAAAAAAATAGCGCGATAAATTGATTCAAGTCTACAAATAACTTTCCCACCACTTAATTTATTTAGCAAGCATACCAGCGATGATCCTTCATTAGACATCACTTTCTTGTTCTTGATATATTTTTCTTTGGTTCCAGTCCTGCCATAATTAATAACTCCATATGTTTGAGAGAAATCATAGGCAATGACTCCTCCGATCTCCCCTGTCAAATACCGCTGATATGGTTTTATCATGTCTGACATCATGAATGTAAACCATGTTTTAACCACAACATGCGGATGTAAAACACCTTCGTTCTGAGATCGAATCTCCTTTCGAACTGATTCTGCACCACGATTGGTATAAGTCGTTATCAATACCCTTTTTCCAGATCTGGCTTCTTCCAACGCCTCTTTACAAATGTCATATGTCTTGCCTGAGCCCGCTGCCGACATTTTCACTATGTTATGAATAGAAGTTGATGACATCTTGGATGTATTGTGGATAACTGATGGAATCCTCTGCTCCAAAAACTCGGAATGCCCATTCAGTTTTATTGCCTTTCATGTATTCCAGTATTCCATCATAGTCTCTGGACTCAAGAGATCCATTTTGGGATAGTATTCTTTTAAAGGACATCTTCGGTTGCCCGTTTTCACAGTTGGCTTCAAGTACGCTTGGCTCTATAGAATATTGCTTTTCATCACTCTCAAAAAAGAAATGCAAATTATCTCTCTCAATATATCCTTCATACTTTTTCTTAATATGATTCTCGATATCCCCGTCATTGTCAGTGATAATAACTATATCCTTGTCTATGAGATTTGCGATATCTGCAAATCGTTTAAACGCCAACGAACCCACAGCGATGATGTCAATACCATCATCTGATGGGAGATGTCCATGCTTATCAAAATATGCACGCTGGATTATTAAGTCATCCGTAGGACCTTCGACCAGAATGACTTTAGATGCAAGAACAAACCGTAGCGTATCATATCCCGGTAGTTTGGCAAAATACTTTTTTGTTCCGTCGGGCAAAGCATAATAAGGTTTGACTGAATCATCTCCGACAAGAATTACATTTCCCAAATCTAACTTATTAGCAATATAGCTACTATGAGTCGAGATAAATACTTGCTTCTTAGCCGACTGAATAATATGTTTGACAAGGTGTGTCATATTTGAGAAGGCAAGATTGTTTTCTGGCTCCTCCATGAGAACAACATTTGCCTGATCCTCTGCATTTCTTAGAGCCAATTCAATCTTAATGATATTTTGTGTCCCAAAGCCAATATACTCGAATGGAATGTCGTCCACAATTACTGACATCTGTTTTTTCCAAGCATTGATATCGTCTTCTCTTAAATCAAGTGTGACAGAACGGCCTTTAATAACAGCACTTGCTTTTACCGCTTCATTTAGTTTTTTTACTACGTCATTGTCTTGAAACTGTCTTCGGCTCGCCTTATATGCAACAGCAAGATTGGTAAGCTCCTCGTCTGTCAAATTATCTGCAATACTGTCTGAAACAAAATGATCGACCAACCCCACATATTCTTTTCGTGTTGTATCAATAAACACACTCCTAAAAGGGGAAAATCGGAATGAAACAGGTGCTCCACTGAAATAACGATATCTAACACTATATAGTTCTACTGGTATATCTTTAACTTCACCATATGCAAGCATCTGCTTATATGTCTCAGTATTGGATTCTGATATATCAACTACTGCACGAAGGCCAACGGTATCTTCCGAAAGCTCATTTTCTGTTCCTTTGAAGTCGGGATCACCGTCAAAGTAGGCTTCCAGAATGATTCGTGGAGGTTCAGGTTTAGAGCCAGCCGCCACATCTGCGATAAATTGTTCCCTTCTTTCTCTATTGAAAAGATTTGCCTTGAGTTGACGCTCAAAGGAAATACCATTCAACTTCCCGCTTGTGAGAATCGAAAGAACCTCCAGAATTGTACTCTTCCCAGCGTCGTTATTTCCTACGAAAATATTTATTTCGGGGTTTAATACGATAGTAATGTCTTTCAGCAGCTTATAGTTTTTCACAACAATCTTCTGTATTGTCAATGACCTCAACTCCTTAAATCGTCCTTTGTTTTCTTTTGATAGTCTATAGAGAAGAGAATATTGTACCGAATAATTATTGTGTTGGCGTTTCCGGTACTGTTTCAATGGTCTGATTAAGAAGATGGATTGATGGTGTACCCAAAGGCGTTTGGATCGGTTGCCCGAGAACGATATCAGCACCAACCAATGAAGACTCTGGGGATTCAATTCGGATATCCAAACTCGGCAAATTAAAGGAATCTGCAAGAGAAGCTGGTTTAGGAGGTGCAATAATGCTTGAGGCTTCAGGGGCAGAGGGGGTCCCATAATCACCACCCGAGCTATAATTTGAATTTGAATGTCTAGTCGTGTTTGAATGCGAGGAATGAGAAGAGTGAGAGGCATGTGAGCCATGTGACGACGAGTGGCTACCTAGTGAACTGCTATGACTCGTGTGACTCACATGACTCCTATGGTACGAACTAGAAGAATGCGAGCTATGAGAACCATGTGATTTATGGGAAGAATGCCCGGCAAATGCAGTCATGCTGAGAAGACTGCTGAGCAATACGATCAACGTTCCAATAGTCATTAAACGATTTGCAGGAATGCCGCCCTCTTCGTCCTCAATAAATGATTCTATCGTTCTTTGTATTGTCGGAAATATTGGCTTTTTTTCTTTCATTGTGCATACTCCGTAACTTTAATACACTCGCCGTTTTCCCAAGTGGTTCCATAGTACAGTATGGTTGTAGTGTAGTATTGACATTCTCCTACTGGTAAGTTGTTATTAAACGTGCCAACAAGTTTTCGAGGGGAATCAGAGTAATAATATGTTCCTTCCCCGTTCATTTGGTCATTTTCCCAGCTTCCAGTATATTTCGATCCATCTGACCATTTATATGTACCACTTCCGGATTTCAATGCATCGATTACATCTCCAGAGTAAGTGTCTCCAGATGCGTATTCTATCGTCGCTGTTCCTGTGGCATGGCCTTCTTGATAGTCTCCTGAATATTTTGTTCCGTCAATCAGTGTAAACTGTAGTGTAGTTTTACCATCTTCCGCAACTTGAATCTTGTATTCTCCACTTTCATTATTTACAACATAATCTCCATGCACAAAAGTGTTTTGCAAAAAGCTACCCGAAATATACTCTCCACTCGAAAAAACGTATTTCCCGATTCCGTTCATTTTATCATCGAGCCATTCTCCCGAATACTCATCGCCGTTTTCCCAAGAGTATTTTCCGACTCCGTTTCGTAGGCCATTTCTAAAATTACCTTGATAGATATCTCCGTTCGGAAAGGATAAGACTCCCTCTCCATTAAAGCCAGCTTCATTCGCTTCGCCTGAGTAGCTTGTCCCGTCTCTCCAAATTATCTCGGCAGAATCAATAGTGCTGTTTTTGAAGTATACTATGATGTTTGTATTATCATCGCTGTAAGTATCAGTTCCTTCAACAAATGTGCCATCATGAAATACACCGGATAGGACTCTTCCATTTGCAAACGTATAGGTTCCATTGCCTTCAATAGCATCTTGCTCAAAGAATCCTTGATAGCTATCTCCGTTTTCCCAAGTAAACGTGCCTTCCCCATTCTTTTTTGATTCGGAGAAAGATCCGTTGTAAGATCCGATACCTGGATATTGTAATTCTCCAATTCCTTCCATCATATAGTCATTCCATTGGCCGCTATAAGATACACCTGAATCGAAGATCACGTTTCCTTCTCCGGAGGGAAAACCTAATGGAGGTACTTCAATGCTTTCTTGTGGCTCAGAAGCAATCGTTTGTATTTCTGAGTCAACTTGTTTACTGCTCGGCTTTCGGCTTGTGAAGAAGCCGGAGAGAAAGAGCGCAATTATAGAAAAAATAATTACGGCTAATGTGACCAGTAATGAAACAAATTTCTTTATCATATTTCACCGCTTCCTTAATGATAAGAAACTACAATCGCCATGTTCGGAGAAGGTCTTTTGTTTCTTTGTCCCCATGATGAAGAACTGAAAAAAGAAAATCAAGTATGCCCATGTTTATTTTGCAGCGATAGTGGTTCGCTTCTTTAGGTATTAAATCGCCATATAAAGCGTAATTGACAACTGGACACACTCCGCAGTAGGGCTGGTAAACACAGTCGCAGCAGGATGGAAGCGTTTCCGTCGTGCTTGCTAGACATACAGCCCGACACACAGGGGATTGTATTAAATCCTTTAGTGAGTTCTCATGCACATTTCCCAAGCGAAACATGCCCGTCCCCATTTCATACAGCATCCGTCCTTCGTCACAAGTAAACACATCGCCATTCACATAATAGGCTAGTTGACCGATTCCTGCGCCGCAAGGAGAACGTAATTCCATATAGTTTGCAGGATACTTGTGCAAAATATTGGAGAGCAGTATTGCTGAATAGTTTTCTTGAATCCGTATACCATTCCTGTTTCTTTTTATGATCTCAAGGAAGGCATCTACATAAAAACGAACGAATTGTTCTTCTGAGTAACCTACGATGGTCCAATTCTTTTTTGCACATCCAAGTGGTGATAATGGCCGGATAAAAACGCTTGAAAAACCTAATTGACAATATGTGTCCACGATCTCTGATGCATACGGAAGACTAGCCCTTGTTGTCGTTTGTATGGCTCCTATCGAAATTCCAGAGTCACGTAGACGCCGAACTCCTTGGATGACCCGCTCAAAGCTTCCTGATCCATCGGCAAAAGGTCGATTTGCGTTATGAATCACTTCATTTCCGTCCAACGACGTTGCAATCGAAATTCGGTGTTCTTTAATAAAAGAAACCATTTCATCTGTTAGTAACGTCAGATTCGAAACCAGAGTAAAAGAAATATCTTTTTCAGAATTCTTCTGTTCTGTGTATTGGACAATATGTTTTATGACCCCGAAATTCAAAAGCGGTTCTCCGCCCTGAAATTCAAAAGATAGCTGGTTTGAAGGCGACTGGAGCGCAACATCAACAGCTCGCTCGGCAGTTCTTTCATCCATTGCGTGATACAATGCATGCCCATCGCTTGCTTGACAATATACGCATCGCTGATTGCATTGATTTGTGACAACGAAGATATGAAGGCTTGTTGCTGTAAAAGTATAGTTCTTGCTGTCTCTGGCATACGGAGTGTTTGCATCAACAAAATGATGCACAGAGCCCTCGATAATCATCCTCGAGGAAGAAAGCCGTTCTTTTACTTCTGCTGACAATGCGTCCGTGTGATTTACCAGCTTTTCAAAGTCAGCCGCAGAAAGGAACAAGAAATCTCCGAAGTCGTTTGTCAACAGATATTCGTTATTTCCAAACCGCTTGAAATTAAAATGCGCGATCATACCATTCCTCCTGAATGGGCTCTACATTGCCTTCTGCCATCCGGAACGAACCGGCAAATAAACCTCCACAAGCATCTTTAACTGCGCAGTTAGAGCATTTTTCTGAAAACCGGACCTTCTCAGCTGAAATGCTTTTCGCACATATACTCCAATAATCTCTGTCCACTGCACATAGCGGAAAATTATATAGCTGAACATCAAATCCGTTATAGATCAGCTTATTGATTGCTTCTACTGATTTCAAGAAGGCTTCTCTATATGGAATCCAAACGCTTGTTCGGTTGATGAACGCGCTGCCGAGCATCTCAAGGCCCATGATCTTAACGCTGTAGGCGCCATTAAACTCTCGAATAAACAGATCCGCAATCGCCCCGATCTGTTCTGCATTCAACCGACTTACAACGATTCTGAGTTCAATCATTCTGCCCAGAGCGATCATGTTTTTGATGCCCTGCTTTGTTTGTTCAAAGCTTCCTTCTGCCTGGGTGATCCGGTCATGAGTTTCTGCGTTGCTGCCATGAATCGGGATACCGATCATAGTTCGAAGCGGCAGCGTATCATTTGAAGCAAGACAGTATTCCGGTACAGCGAAAACCCGTCCGTTTGTAAGCAGCAGAAATTCCGTGTTTGTACGATGATACTTTTCCTTGAGGGAAGAAAAGAAATGGAAAATATCTTTCCCTATCAGAAATGGTTCTCCGCCCGTAATAGTCAGATGGGCAGCAGTTTCAGGGAAATACGTAACCAGCTTCATCAGATATTGAAGAGAAGCTGTTTCGCCGTTTCTTCTGACATACTCTGGAGAAGGACACATCAAACAGTTGGAGTTACATCGATTTGTAATAAGAAACGCATTATCTTCCGAAGCGGTATTGTAAACCAAATAGAGATCGCCGCTCTCGTTCAGCGTAAAGACATCTTCTTCGTTATATTGGCATAGTTTCTGTGCGATAATGCTGTCATTAGAGATTAATCTGTTTTCAGGGAAAACAGATACTTCATTCCCATCGCAATACAATACCTCAAGATTTCTGGATAATAACCAGTCCAGTATATTCTTGCTTTTTGCCAGCGAAAGAATTTTCGGGCCAAGTTGGTAGTCCGGAAAGCAAATCCTCATCTCATGGCACCCCACAGGATAAAATATCCAACAATCCCCAAAAAGATAAACACCGAAAACGGGACCTTTCGAACGATGGTAAGTGAGGTTTGTGTTCGTTCGCCCCACCTCTGGATCTCCACAGCTTGATCCCCGGATAACCGATCATCGAGCGTTTCCTTGGACAGCTTCTGAATGCTGGAAATGCTTGATTGCATCAGCAAAGCAGATGACATGGCTGACAAGATCATTCCGGGCTGAACCGCTTTCGCTGCGACCGTCTGATAATTCCTGATTCTGACGGCGATTTGGAAAAAGAGCAAAATAAGCATAATGAGATAGATTTGATAATTCGTTGAAATGGGGATTGTCCGCGTTACAACGCTGAGAACAAGATCAGCGAATAAAAGTATCCCAAGCACGATTCTGTTTTGAAGCTGCTTCTTTGATGCCGCAAACCAAGCCAGGCAAATATGGATTGCAGTTTGGAGATACAGACTGATTGCTACCTTTGATGCCAATGCTTGAAACACAAAAGAAGCGGCAGTTGTATATAATATCGCCGAAAAATAGGAGAAAAGAAACGCTTTGATTGACTGGAGGACATATTGCTTTGTAAGTCGGATTTTTTTCATCAGCAGGCAATAAACCGCATCACCGGCAAGGAAAAAATAGCCGAGGATAAATGCAATTCCCGTTGAGAAAAACAGCGTCAAAGAATTCTGATTGACGGTCAGATAATATCTCGCCGGATACATTAGGGCGAGAAGAAAACAGAACTTACAATCTCCGCCTGCCCAGCTGTGCGTAAAATACAAGATCGCCGTTATGACCCAAACGAAGACATTATTGATTAGAAAAATGACTAGCAGTTCTTTGGCGTAAATTATGTAATACAGGGCATCCAGAACCACCGCGAACAGCAGAGCGGCAAGCAGGACTTTGTTGCGGATCTTTCCGCAAATAATATCAGATATTGATGCGTAAACGCCAAGCGCAGCAATGCCGGCAAACAGCAGAATTTCTATTGCAGTCATGATTTCTGGTTGCATAGATCGATAATATGGTTTTCAAACTCGTTCGCGGTGATTGTCGCGTCATATGTGGTACGTAAAAACTGGCAAACAAAATGTGCATCCGTCTCAGATAGATGAACATCTGCAAGCAATGCGTAGTCCTTTATTGCTTGTTCAACAGCCGCCTTGCTGTAGATCTCTTTGCATAGCTTAATTATCATGAGAATCAAACCAATCCGTCAGAATAGAGGACGCATCTTCTGCTCCCGCGATCAAGGTGGGCTCATCTTTCGGTGTTCGTTCGATCACGGTTGATGCCATTGCACGGGCAACAAGCAACTCCCGAATGTTTTTGGTCTGCAAATACACTTCATGGCGAACACACTGAGCCAGCATTTCATTTGTGAAGCATTCTTCAAGATCAGAGGAGCTCTCTTCCTTTGGCGTAAGCGTCACATAATAATAGGAGGAATCGGCGTCTAAGTGCAGATATGCTTTGTCCGTAAAGGAATATGCCGCTTTTAATAGCGCTATTTTGGGATATAACTCCTTTGAAAATGAAAGCTTCATTGTTTTTTTCCCTTCACTTGTTTTCATAAGATCCAGCTGGCTCAATCGTTACGTATCCGTGATATCGACAAATCCAGATTCTGATTCTGGATCTGTCGATATTTTGCCGTCTCTTTCCTGCCTGTGCAGGGTTTTATGGAATAATCTGGTTACCTGGTGGGGGTAAGGTACTGCGGCGGGACTTGCTCGGTGAGCCAGACTCCGTTGACGGAGCGGTAGAACACATAGCCGTCGGCGGCCATGCGGGCGGCATTGATCTGGTAGACGCGGGGGCTGCCGTGTCTTGCGCCGACCTTGCGGGCGGTGTCGTAATCCCCGGGCAGGTGGACGTACAGCCGCGTTTTCGGGATCAGGCCCCGGGCCTCGATGGAGGGGACATACTTTTCCCCGGTGCCGTGGTAGAGCAGCGCCGGCGGCGTCACCGGCTGCAACTCCACGTCCACGGGGACGGAATGCCCCTGATTGGCGCGGATCTTCGTTCTGTCCGCGTTGAAGGCGTACCGCTGCTTGTCATCCGTGCGGACGATCTCCTCCAGCCCGGCCATGTCCAGCGGCCGGGTCCGGTTGATCCCCGCCAGCAGTGCGTCCACGTTCGCCCACCCGTGCTCGTCCAACGTGATCCCGATCACCTCCGGCCGGTGCCGCAGGATCAGGGAGATGAATTTGCTGGTACTGTTGTTTTTGTTCATGGTCTGTGTCCAATCTATCAGTACAGAGAAATAATATTTACCTCGTAATGATTATCCATGATACGGTTCTTAATTCTGCATTTGTTGTTCTTTCTCACGAGTGAACAAGTAATTACTTTTAACTCCTTCTATATTTACTTTATCAATATAGCGACATTTTTCTTTTCCGGTTCCTGGTAAAAATGTAATGGAAAGCTGATCGCCATCGTCCAAAACGCTTATTTTTTCTTTCAATCTGGTTAAGTTTTCAACTCTTACCAAGTCAGTCTCACGAAACACCGGTATGTTAATTGGCTGCTCAAAAATATGATATGTTCCAGTTCCTGCATAAGCAATATGAATGTCATCGTCCGTAAATCCAAGTATACTCGTGCGTGCTTCTTCAGAAACAGTAAGAGAAAAAACAAACTTATCTCTTTCACTGATATAGCCACCTTGGAATAAATCAAAAACTTGATTAATAATCTTATAGTCCCTGTAAGTTATAGATTCTGGAACTGAAATAGTAGTGTTAAAAAATTGCTCGATAATAGTAATCTTGCGAAATAGATTTATTCTTTCGTCATAATTGCCCACATCAGGTTGATCCATCTTTCCTTGAATAAAGGGCTCGTTTTGTTTTAACATAAAGATAGTAAAGGCCTCTCCAGAAACTACTCTTTTCATCAACATAAGATAGTGTAAGTATTCCAGATTAGTCGGCTTATGGGCTGTAATTGTTATCGAATGATTATTTGCGCCAAGGGATAGGACGATATAGAAATGAAAGTGGTAATTTTCCTGTTCATCATTTGTAATGATAAATGAATTATCATCCAGAATTTCCTTTGTACGCAACAAAAGATATGGAACAACAGTTTCTTCACCGATCCGTACACTGCACGGAAAAGCAGGAGGAAATTCAGGTGGTTGTAAAACTGCTTCCTTCCCAATCATTTCTTGTGTCATTGACTGAGCAGGATCAAGAAAATCACCAAGATATCGCTGAATGTTTTGTATTTTAAAGGTTATCCGTTGTTGATGGCGATATGCTCGATCAAAAAGAGTCTTATCGTCTGGATGAACGGGTTGATTGCCAAGCATTACATCCGATGCTTTGATTTTATAATTTTCCGGGTATTGTCTTCTCGCTTCATCATTTCGAGGGATGCTGACCAGTTTCTTTTCAGCGTTTATTCCGTAACTATAGTAAGGGTACAAATCATGTTTTACGCTGATTGCAGCTAAGAATGTACCAAGATTGTCTTCAACATCCGATATATTCCCCTTTTCAATCTGATGTAATGCATTGTCAACTGATAACAAAGGTTTTTTCTCAATACCAGACTCAAGATGCTCAAATTTCTCTGTAATAAACTCTCGTGTTTTGTTATGCTCGTCTTTAACTGCGTCTTCTATCTCCCCAGCAACAAACAAAAGATCTCGATTTATTCTCGATCGATAGAAATCTCTTAAAACATCAACAGCATGTCCAACGATTTTTAATGTGCGCTTGGCAGATAGAGCCGTGTTTGCAGAGGCAAAGGAACCTGTTTTCTCCATAATCCTTGTTCGAGCAGCACCGCGTTCTTTTTTGTCGCCAAACAATCGTAGTTTTACATCTTCTATCATATCAGAGCATATGTATTCTGCGAGACCTTCAAGGTCAACTTCCTCGTCCTGAGATACTTGATAATTGAGAGCTTGCTGTCTATCAAGATAATCGGTAATACGTTCCTTGACTTGAGCTTCGGCAGCTGTATCTGTTATTTTGTCCTTTACAGCACTTAATCCGATTTCGGCAATGAAATCTGTTATGACCATAACAAGCCTCCTATTATCCTCGTTTCAATCTCTCGCACCGGGGGACAATTCTTCCAACCGGGCGATGATACGCTTTTGCTCGGCAAAAAGATACAGATAGTCTTTCATGCAGTGACGATCAAAACTCCGCAAAAGGTGATAATTCTGCTATATCATGAATTAGCTGCTCAAACGCTTCTTGACTCCAGAAACGTGGATGCAAATGGCCATGAACGACCTTGTTCCGACCGTTTTCATCTATAGGATCTTCGTATGCATACTGGAAGTATTTTTTCGTCTTATCTAATAATGCGATATATTCCGGCTTATCCGCATTTTCTTCCTTTGCCAGTTTTATTAGTCTCATTCCAACCTTGAAATTGTTTTTCTTTCCCCTTCGGTCAAAGAAAGGGATTCCGTATTCTGACGTAGTTGATCGTATCAGTTCTTCAAGATAAGAATAGGCAAATGGCGTCAGAACAGAATACGATTCCGGGATACGTGAATATATGTCCTTGACAACATTCCAATCTGGAGCCCAGTTCCAAAAATGAGCATATTCAAGTATAACATCTATATCGTCAAACACGGACATGCTCATTTCCTCATTTCAATTTCTCGCACAGGGGGAGAAGTTCTTCCAGCCTGGCAACGATGCGCCTTTGCTCGGCAAGGGGGAAGAATATGAACAACATTAAACATCTTCGGCTTCTATTCCCTAAAGATAAATCTTCTATGATACGCAAG
Source organism: Oscillospiraceae bacterium (assembly GCA_015068455.1). Classification (GTDB taxonomy): domain Bacteria; phylum Bacillota; class Clostridia; order Oscillospirales; family Oscillospiraceae; genus SVMC01. The sequence goes on from SVKO01000001.1 coordinate 231,472, forward strand.
ATAATCAATATGCCCGATTTCTATTTTTCTGAGTTTCATATCTTGACTTATTCCCAGCCTGTCAAATTCATTCTCTGGTATAGCAGGACTAATCATGATTGTTCCATGATTATCAAAGCTGATTAATCCTTGATCAAACAACCGATCAAGGTTCGGAGTCAACAGGAGTCCATTATATTTACTGACGCTCTCCTGATTCGTGGTGCACTGACTCCAGGGTTTTGTATGAGAGGCTATCAGGATTTCCGTCAGATTACAGCCAGTGACGGCGCACTGTTCTTCCCAGTACTCTAAAAGGTTTTTTCGAAATTCTGACTGACGGAGTCTGGTTTTAACAAATCCCTTTCCCTCTCTTTTCTTGCCATCACTTTCTTTATTCGTTTCCTGCGGGCCGAAAACGTATTCTTTTATTTCTTTATACGCACAAAGCATCCACACGAAAGAATGCCCGTCAATCAAATCGATATGATCGACATACGTTGAGAAGAAACTGGTAATCGCCTTGATACCATCATTGAAAGATACATAGTTTTCATATGTACAGCTTTTAAAACAAGACGTATCCATCCCTAATTTGGAAAACGCTTCCTTGAAAAACCGCGGCCTGCAAGGAAGACAATCCTTTGGATTTTTCAGATAGAACAAGGTTGAAATCAGATCATACCACCGGTGTCCCAAGAAAACCACGAGTTCTTCCAGCGTTTCGCTTTCGTTCTCTTTCTTAAATAAATCAAAAAGTACCTGACTGCCTTCAACCGGACGCTCTTTCAGCATTTTTCTAAAATGATCCTTATTCTGCCATGAGATTAAGTTATTATCTTTTACGTAGATGGCGTCGGCCATACGTTCGGCTATTTCTCCGGAACGAATCATTCTCGAGTTCCACGTGTCTGTGCGAAGAACCTCGTTGGCTCGATAATGAACTTTTGGTTTGTAATCTTCAGGTTTAAACATGCCATCCCTGAGTGCCGTCGTTGGATTGCCGTATTGTTTTGCTAAAAACTCAAGAACAAGTTCAATAATTTGCTTAACCTTGTTATCATCAAGAAACCCTATCATTTCCTTGCGCCCCTTACAAAATCATACTTATTGTTTCTTGAATATCTTTTCTTACATCGGTCTAATTCATTCTCTCGCACAGGGAATGCAGTTCTTCCAAGCGGGCGACGATGTACACCAGCCCGGCCATATCCAGCGGGCGGGTCCGGCTGATCCCCGCCAGCAACTCGTCCACGTTCGCCCACCCGTGCTCGTCCAACGTGATCCCGATCACCTCCGGCCGGTGCCGCAGGATCAGGGATAAAAATTTGCTGGTGCTTTTGTTTTTGTTCATGGGCTGTTTCCTGTGAAGGCATACTGTCCACATACAGGCATTCAAACCTGCATGCAAAGAATTATGCCGCTTCCTTGTATCTCGTATATACGTACTCGTAGATCCGCTGGCGGTATTCGGAGATGCTGATTTCGTCGTAGCTCTCCGGCAGCTCGGCCCACAGGGTATCGCGGATCAGATTATCCACGGCCGCCTTGGTTTCCTGCTTGTCCGTCCAGTGGTCGAGCTCGGAAATCTTCGCCTTGATCTTCTGCAGGAGCGTGGAGGCGACCTCCTTGATCTTCTTGATGTCCTTTTTGGAGAGATCGTCCCGGAACAGCATATCGTACAGCGACAGCTCCTCGTCGCTGGTGAAGCCCTCGCGGACGTACCGTTGCTCCTCCCGGTCGAGGCTGCCCGCCAGATCCATCAGCTCCATGAAGGTTTTCTCGATCGTGGCGCGATCCTGCTCGCCGTTGTAATCCTCGATGATCTTCTGATATCGCTCATAATAGTTGATGCGGTTGGGATTGCTGAACAGCAGATCGTTCAGCTTCTGTTGGATCAGATCCTCCAGATCCTTCAGCACAAGGTTCTTTTTCTTGACTCTGGCGAACTCCCGGCGCAGAAGGTCGAAGTCGATGCCGCTGATATCAAACTGGCGGGAGGGCGCGGCGTCCCGCGCCGGCTGCTCGATCTGCACGTATTCGTTGATGATGGCATTGATCTGCACCATCAGATCCGTCGTGTTCACGTGCCGCCGCTTCTTCTGAAGCTCGGAATAGATGGCGGCGACGGCCTCATATTCTTTTCTGGTCGCGCCGGTGACGTCGGCGCGGTCCATGTATTTCATCAGCCGGTTCAGCTCGGAGGCATAGGTCGAAAACGCCTTTTTCTCCTCCAGCGTACCGCAGACGGCGTTGGCTGCGGTCTGCAGCAGGGCCAGCTTCGCGAAATCCCTGGCGTCGATCAGATCCTGCAGTTCAAAGTCTCGCGCCCGGAGGAAGGCTTTCGCCTTCTCGATGGTCTCCAGGATCCTTGCGATCAGCTCGTCCTTGTCCACGGTGGGATCGGTGCTGCCCTGGCCGCCGACGTTTGCGGTATAATCGGCCAGCGCCTTTCTCAGCGCCTTTACGATTCCGATGTAGTCCACGATCAGGCCATTGCTCTTGCCCTCGGCCACGCGGTTGGCACGGGCGATGGTCTGCATAAGGGTATGGGCCTTCAGCGGCTTGTCCAGGTACAGGCAGGACAGGCACTTCACGTCGAAGCCCGTCAGCCACATAGCGCACACGAACACGACGCGCAGCGGATTCTTTGCGTCCTTGAATTCCTTGTCCAGCTCCCGCTTTTCCATCTTGGTCCGATGATATTTGATGTCCAGCCCCCATTTCTGGAAGGTCTGGATCTCGTTCTGCTCCTGGCTGATGACGACGGCCATCTCCGTCTCGCGCATCCAGGCGAGCTTGCGTTCCAGCTCCTGGGCCTCCTGCTGGGTGGCCGTTTTGCGTCTGGCCTCCAGGGCCTTGATCTCCTCGGCCCAGTATTCCTGCACGAAGTTGTACATGCGGACGCAGGTGACCTTGTTGAGGCAGACGAACATCGCCTTGCCGCTGGTCCACAGATCGGAATAGTGCCCCGCAAAGTCCCGGGCGATGGAGCGCAGGCGCGGCTCCGCCGTCAGCAGATGGATCTCCTTCGCAAATTCCGCCTCCAGCTTGTCCTGCTGATCCACGTCGATGTCGGCATTTTCGATGGCGTCCAGGATGCGGTCGGTGATCTCCGGGTTGTGCAGATCCAGGATCTTCTCGCCCCGGTTCTCATAGTAGAGCGGCACGGTGGCGCCGTCCTCCACGGCACGCTTGAAATCGTAGATGGAGATATAGCCGCCGAAGGTGCGGGCGGTGATGTTGTCGCTGGAGAGCAGCGGCGTTCCGGTAAAGCCGATACGGGAAGCCGTCGGGAGCAGCTTCATCATGTTCTCGGCAAAGATGCCGTACTGGCTGCGGTGGGCCTCGTCGGACATGATGATGATATCGTGGTCGGGATAGATCGGCGCGGCGTCCGGCTGGTTGAATTTCTGGATCAGAGTGAAGATGAAGCTGGGGTTGCCCTGCAGCTTCCGCACCAGATCCCCGCCGCTGGAGGCGATGAACTGGGAGGCCTTCGTCTTGCCGAGCAGGCCGCAGTTCTCGAAGGTGTCGCTGATCTGCTTGTTCAGCTCGTCCCGGTCGGTCAGCACCACGATGGTGGGCGACCCGGCAAACTTGCGGCGGATCTTCTGGGCCAGGAAGACCATGGAATAGCTCTTGCCGGAGCCCTGGGTGTGCCAGAACACGCCCAGCTTGCCGTCGTTGAGCTTACGGGCCTCGTAGGCCTTGACGGCCTCGTTGACGCCCAGATACTGGTGGTTCCGGGCGAGGATCTTTGCCGTGTGGCCGCCGGAGTGGTCGAAGAGAATGAAGTTTTCCAGCAGGTCGAGGAAATTCTCCTTTTTGCAGATGCCGCGCAGCATGGTCTCCAGCGCCACGCTGCCCTGCTCCTTTTCGTCCAGGCGCTTCCATTCGTGGAAGAATTCGTATTTGCTGCCCAGGGTGCCCACCTTGGCCTCGGTGCCGTTGGAGAGCATCAGGAAGGCGTTGTAGTAGAACAGATGGGGGATCGTGTCCAGATAATCCGTATAGTTGTCAACGTAGGCGTTCTGCACGTCCACGGTGTTTTTCTTCAGCTCCACGAACAGCAGGGGCAGGCCGTTGACAAAGCCCACGATGTCGGTGCGGCGGCGGTAGAGGTCGCCGTGGATCTTGAGCTCCTTGATGGCGAGGAACTCGTTGTTGCCCGGATTCTGAAAATCGATCACGCCGGCCTTGCGCGTCTGCGTCCTGCCGTCGGGCAGCTTGACGGTCACGGGGATGCCGTCGCGGATCAGGAAATACTTTTCCTCGTTGATCTGCAGCAGGGAGGACGTGGACAGCCGTGCCTCCAGGGCGGCCTGGGCCTCGTCCGTCTGAGCCTCGGTGATCCAGGGGTTGAGCCGCCGCAGGGCCGCACGAAGGTACCGCACAAGCAGGATCTGCCTGTACGACCGCCGCCCGAAGGTGCCGTCGTCTCCCAGCACCTCCGTATTGTACGCGAACCGCACGTCCCAGCCCAGCTCATCCCGGAGCAGATTCCCCGCGCTCTCCTGAACGAGGATGTTTTCAGAATAGTCGTAGCTCATTTTAGGTTCCCCTATAATTCAAACTTCATTAGACAATAGTATTTAGATATGTCCAGAAACCCTTCGCGTATTCTTCAAAAGGCGCAAATTCGGTTGGAATATCCAAGCAACGAACATATGTAGACATTTCTTTGAAAAGGGAATAGTCTAATAACGCAAACCAACCCCAAAACGAATTCTGGTTAATATACGAAATCATTGATTCTGGATCATGGTATAATCCTTCGGTTTCTATTATTTCTATCATAGACCGCATCCCCGCAAAAAGCATTTTTAATTTGCTTCGTGGATGCTCGTAAACTGCTTCTTCTTTTATAGATCTTTCACCATAATATAATTCTATACCGTTATAATGGAGAACCGAGAGCAACAATTCCAAACACATATATATCGGATCAAGAACACCCATCCCAGAAGCGCAGAAAGAATGAATTAATTGGCATTTATTAACCAATGCAATTTTCCGTCGAATTTCGATTCCATTGAATACAGTTCCAATGAATCTTGAAATGTCATTAGTATAATTATAATTCAAAATTAATGGTTCTGCATTAAACATTCTGCGATACTCTTCAAACCGAGAAATAAATAGTTCATACTCTATTGGCTCGCCTTCAGAAAGAAAAACCTTAAACTCAATAAACTTTGAAAGATACTTGGATACGTCTGCACCCTCGCCGAAAATTTGCCGGACCGTATGCTCCAGCTGCTCAGCATCAACTGCAAGAAGCATCTGGGTGTTTCGGAGTCCCTCCATCAGGTGATGCAATCGCTCCAGAACCAGGATGCTGTATTCCGGCAGGCAGCGATCCAGCTCATCAACAACGAAAATGAGAGTCCGTTGGACAGACAGCTCCATGAGTACATCACGCAGATCTTTTAGATTCTTTTTAAAACTTATGTATTGGTCAAAAGATTTGTCATCTGTACTTTCTGTGAGTCCATCGCTAATTGCTTCGACTACTGTATCAGAGTTTAATCCGATGCTGGACGCCGCCAGTTTTACGCCAGTCTTTAAAAGCGCCTTTCCAACTGATTTAAGGGTATTAATAATACGGTCTTTTACTTCTGTTTCAAACGTGGAAGAGAACGTATCCACTTGCTCAAGAATCACTGAAATCAGCGCAAGTAGAGGTTCCTCGTAATAGTCATACTCCCAACAGTTATACCGGAAAACAAGATACCGACTGTCAAGGCTGTCCGGAGTTGTAGATACTTTAATTAGCTGTTCTTCAAGCCGATCAAGCACAAACGTCTTTCCGATGCCCCATTTCCCATCAAGCGCATAGCAAGCGCTTTTTTCCTGTAACGAGAGCGTCTCCGCGATTCTCATGATTGTTTGTATTATTTCGTCACGCTTCAACAAGTCTATTGTGGATGTGTCCACTTGTGCGGTCACCGCATCGTTTGCTGTCTCGATTGTCTCTTCTTGCGTCAAAACTGCCGATTCGGTCATTTCTTTTCCTCCGTCTTTCTAAAAAAGCGATACCGCTTTCAAATATTCACATCCCTAGTCTCATTTGAAGAACCAAAGACAATATCATGATTGCAATGTCTGCGCCTTTATCTAAAGCAAAAGAGATAATAGGCTTGACCTTTTCCCATTTCTTCTTGCGGGTGGTGTTTTCTTTAGATATTTTCTCTAATTCATTTATTTTCTCTATTACTTCGTCGGTCTGTTCTTGACTCAAAGCGGTCATATCTTCGACTTTTTGTCTTGCCTTGTCAAATGTAATCGAAACATTGACATTTGTGGTGACATTGATCTCTGTTGAAGTTGGCTCTGGTTCGCTAATGGCATTAGCCTGTAGGCAATATGACTCCAACTTTGCTTTCATAATCATTAAATTATGTTTTGCTTTTTCTGGTCGTTCCTCTAGTCGCCAATATATCACACTATCTCGATGTGGATGAAGACACTCAAACCCTGAAAACCAGTTTTGGATACATGCCTGATAGCGTCCGTCTATGGTTCTATGTAACGAAATCCATTCTTGTGCTGATCCATTTTCCACAATTCTATCAATCTGTTCAATATCAGCTTTTGCCAGTTCAATATGTTCATTGGGGACACAATTCATGGTATTACACCTCTATTTCTTCGGCAGTTAGTTCGAATTATGTGGTCTTTCCGTCCAATTATCCTTTAATCTTTTCGTGCTATCGTCTATACCACTTTGCATCAAAGTCGTCTCCTGCATAAAGAGAGCTAAAAATAAATCTATCTACCTGATCTAACTCAAGCAGAATGTTTAGTGCTTCTTCTGCGGGCACACCCACAATCTCTGCCAATTTCTTAGCTGTAGCCCCTGGGTTCATGCAAACAGCTTTATATAGCGCAAACTTTTTACTATCATCATTGTGAATCAGAACACTTATAGGGGCAGTCCTCTTGTTTTCCTTCAAAAACTTATCGTGAAAACTTTTATTTTCAGTTTCCAGCTTTTTCAGATGCTGTGAGATATCCTCCAGCTCAGAGCTATATAGAAGTAAATGGCGATATTGCCACAGATCAATTTCAGTATGTTCATCGTATTTCCCATTATAAGATATATCTATTTTCGCCGTCTGACTTGCAATTTCAGAAAAAACTTGCTGACCACCCAGACAAAAGAACACTTTCTGATGGCTTGAAAGGAACAAACGAGCTTTGGTTATTTCTCTTATACTGTCCTGTTCTTTCTTGTCTTTTATGTTGTTGAGGAATTCATCGTTAATTCTTATCTGCACATCTGATGCAGCTACAGGTCCAGTATTCTCTACTACAAAACATAGCAAGCCGGAACGAATGATATCAAAGCGTATAGTAACAACCGGTCGGTTGAGCTCGTTATATTGGGTTATCATTTCCTCAATTTGTCGTTTTGCAGTATCCGTCTGTTCCCTAGCTGCTTTAGCGGATTTTCCGTTGAAAACACAGATTATGATTGTAGCAACAACATATACTGCTGTAATAATTACCATCAGCCAATCTGTCATTATTTACACCTCGATTTCTCCGCTCATGAGTTTGGGCAACAGGCGGTCTCGGACTTCTGCGGCAATAGTGCATTGATCCTGTAACGATTCTATTTTTCTATGGTAAGACGAGAAATCGTGATTAAACCTTATTAGTATAACTATTATTGGAAAAAGGGAATATTGTTACAACTATTGTTGATTTAATGAATTCTCCTCTTTCACTTCTCGTATGTATTCTTCAATTACAAAGTAGTCTTCTTTCGATTTCATAAGCGTCCATTGTGAAAGTACCTTTTCTTCTTCTGCATCACTAATATATGGAGATATCTGAGTAAAATCGATTTGAAAACTATGCCATAATTTTGTTGGATAATATATATAAAAAAAGCATATGCAAAAAATAATAATCGAAAAAAATGTTCCACTAATAGAATAAGAAATCATCTTTTTTGTTTTATGGTTTTTTACTGATTTGCCTTTTTTGGCGGTTATTTCTGTCTGCATTTGGCTGTTTTCTTTATTTTTATCTGAATTAACTGCATTACGTTTAATTAGATAATAGATGAAAGGAAGAGTAAATGTTGAAATTGAAATTCCTAATAGCGAACTAATAACTATAAGAAAAACGTTTCCTGAAATAGCGACTGAGCTTTGGTCAGCAGCCATACGATAAATAGAATTTACAACAGAAGAAATAATAGACTCTCCGGCACTAGGCATAATTGTCGCAGCTATACCTAACAGCTTTATAAGTACTGTCACAATTAATGAAGACACAATGCCGATTAAGATTGCGGTTTTATTCTCTTTAAAAAAATTCTTCATCTCTATACCTCTATTTCTCCGCTCATTAGTTTCGGCAACAAGCGGTCGCGGGCTTCTGATAACCCACGGTTTTGGAATGCTAAGGTCTTTATCCGCCGGGTTATGCTCCAGATATAATCTTCAAATGCTTGTCTAACAGCATCATCGGGTATGAGTACCTCAAACTTTTCCATCTGCCTCCAATCCGCTCGAGGCATCTTTGCTCCTTCTTTACAGGTCTGATATGTATAATCAACAAACGCTTTGTCAAATACCGTCATTAGTAAAATGCCCCATAATCCATTTTTTGCCCTCATTACAAAACTATCCGTAGAGACGACGCCATTATTAATCGCGAAACCGACCTTATGGAAATACGGCCTTATTTTACCAAAAATAATATCATCTTCATCATACTTATATTTGTTACTAGTTACATCTTCGGCATTTCCCCATGATGAAAGGCAAAAATCAACTCGTGGGATATGCTCAAGCCCAATGTATGGCGTGCCCTTTGGTATCTGTTCTGTTGTTACCACATCTTTTTTTAAGGAGCAAATACCACCAATGGTATCTTTTCGCCACCCCTCCGGGAGGCCGTCCACGATGGGGGTCGTTTCATATCCGGGGAAGCGGAGATCGACGAACCATTCCTTATACAGCCGCTGAGCCGCTTCTTCAAGCAGCTTTATCTGCTTTTGGTTGTTTTCGATGAGGTTGTCGTAGGCGGAAAGGATACTGGAAATAGCCTTTTGCCTTTCCAAGTCATCGAATATCGAAACTTCAATATTCGAGAATTTGGTTTTGTTTAATATTGGAACCGCTGTCGCGTTTTTTCCAAGGCTTTTGATTTTCTCCTCCAATGTTCGCATAAGATAGTAAACATAAAGATAATCATATGAATTCTCATCAACTATGATTGAGTTAATCTGTTGATTGGTAACGCTTGGTTTCACCGTTATCACAGATTTTCCCATGTCAGAGCCAATACAAGAAACGCAGACAGAGTGTTCTGGAAGAAAGCAGTTTTTTACAGTATTTAACCCCTTTTTAGATATATACCTTTCTGTATTGAAAATGTTACGATTTCCAACCATATCTACAGGGGTGATAAACGGGATATCTCCCCCATAATTATCCTTATCTTTTGTAGGTGGTGTTTTTCCTGTGATTATTTTGCCTAAATCACCTACGGTTACCATTTTCATATTCCCATCTCCTTCATATTCTGTGAGATGGTGTCCATCAGATCATTGGCTTCGGCCTGAAGGGACAGAAGCTCTCTGTGGATTTCAGCCATGCGCTCGGCAAAGTCCACGCCGTCGCCCTCGTCGGGGGCTACGCCCACGTAGGCGCCGGGCGTCAGCGACCAGCCCTTTGCCTCGATCTCGTCAATGCCCGCCACCTTGCACAGCCCGGGCACGTCTGCATACGCGCCCTCGCCGAACTTCTCATAGAGCCATTTGGCTTCCCTGATGGCGTCCAGATTGGCATACACGGCGCTTTGGCCGTTTTCTACGTCTTCGATCTGCTGCTTTTTGAATGCCTTTGCGTTTTTATAGCCCCGCTTTTTCAGCGCCAACCGGGCATTGATCCTCGCAAATACGCCGGCATCGTCAAATATGCTGTTGATCGCATTCTTCCAGCTGGAATATACACGGTCGAGATACGGCATGATGCCGAAGCTGTCGGGTAGCGTCTGCATCTGATCCACCTGTCGGGCAAAGTCCGCGATCGCGTTGTCGAAGTCGGCATAAACCGGATCGTCATGATCGCTGATGGAAAGGAAGAACTCCTTCGCAGACACAAGAGAATCAAATATATACTGGCGGTAAAGCTCCAGCAGCTTCCTGTATTTCTCCGTCTCGCCGCGATAGAGCCAGACGATGGCGTTCAGATTCCTAAGCTGCCACTCGGTCCACTCGTTCAGGGTGCGGTCCACCACGGTATAGTAATTCCGCGCGTCGATGAACAGCACCTTGTCCCGGATGGGCTCGGCCTTCGCCTTGTCGAAGAACCACAGGGAGCAGGGCAGGGATTTGGTATAGAAAAAGTTGTTGCCGACGCTGATCATCACGTCCACATGGCCGGTCTGTACCAGCTTCTGGCGGATGTCCTTGTCCTTGCTCTGGCTGTCCGTAGCGGAGGAGGCCATGACAAAGCCCGCCCGCCCGCGCTCGTTCAGGTAGGAATAGAAATAGGAGATCCAGAGGTAATTGGCGTTGCCGACCTCCTTGTTCTTGTTGACGGAGGGCAGGCCGAAGGGCAGCCGTCCGGCGCTCTCGCAGGATTCGGCCTTGACCTTATCCACGTTGAAGGGCGGATTCGCCATGACGTAGTCGCAGCAGCCGTCCAGATTGTGGGCGTCGTGATAGAAGGTGTTGGCCTCGTCGCCGGATTTGATGACGCCCGTGAGGCCGTGCACCGCCATGTTCATCAGACACAGCTGGGCGTTGTATTCCACCTTTTCCTGACCGTAGAAGGTCATGGCGCTGTTGGCGTTCATGCCGGCGGCGTTGACAAAATCGCCGCTCTGGATGAACATGCCGCCGCTGCCGCAGGCCGGGTCCAGCAGGATGCCGCCCGTCGGCTCCAGGACATTCACGATCATCTTGACCAGGGATTTGGGCGTGAAGAAGACGCCGTCGTCCGAGGCGATGTTCTTGGCGAACTTGTTGAGGAAGTATTCATAGATGCGGCCGATCACGTCGCCGCCCACGTCGTCCAGGGCGCTGTTATTGAAGATGCGCAGCAGCTCCGCCAGCAGGTCGTCCCTGAAATCGGTGTAGCTCTTCGGCAGGACGCCCTTGAGCTGCTCGCTCTGGGCCTCGATCAGCTGCATGGCGTTGTTGACCACCTCGCCTAGGCTGTTCATGGGGTGGCCGTCCGTGTTCACGAGACCGGCGGCAGCGATATTCTCCGGCAGGTTCACCAGGTACTCATACTGGGCCTGCTTCGGCAGGTACAGGGCGCTCTTGGCGGCAAAGTCGCTGGCCTCCACGGGCAGGACGCGTCCGCCGCGGGAGGGGCGGTTTTTCAGGATCTCGGCCTCCACCAGCTTGAAGCGGCTGTAGGCATAGCGCAGGAAGATCAGCCCCAGCACGGGCATGCAGTACTGATTCGATGTCAGCTTCGATCCAGCCCGCAGCAAATCGGCGGACTCCCACAGCTCGGATTCCAGTTTTCTGATATTGATCATCTTTTGCTCCTTTTATCCAAGCCACTCGGCCTCGATCTCCTCATAGGGAAGGCCGTTATCCGTGCAGAACTCTTTGATATGCTTCATCGCCGTGATATTCGGGCGCGTTTTTCCGTTCTCCCAGCGGTTAATGGTCCCGACGGAAACGTGCAGCGCCTCTGCCAGGCTCTCCTGGCTCAGCAGCGCTTTCATTCGCATGTTCTTGATCGCTTCAGGAAGTGACATTTGCATTCCATCCTCCTTCCAAATCTTTGCGTTTATAATACCATCAACCTATCATTTTGACAAGATGTTACAGGAATACTGTCGTTTTTTGTAGAATTGCCAGATTTATATTGATATTTTGCATGTGATCGTTCAAATAATCTGTGAAAAATGACATAGCCATCTAAAAACCAGCGCCACCGCCGGGCATGACAAGGCGCAGGGGAGGACGGGGGCCGGTTCTGTGTCTTTATCCATCAAGGCAGAGAACCGTCCCCTGTCCTGTTTCGAAGCCACCTTCCAAATGCCCATACCAAACAAAAAAATCGCCAAAGGCGGTTTCTTTGCTTCGCATCCGGCGGTGGATTCGCTTTTCTGCGGAAAAGCCACGGCGGTTGCGACAGTTCGGACTGCCGCCAAGTGCCGCCTTTCGAATCCACCTTCCAAATACCCATACCAAACAAAAAACCGCCAAAGGCGGTTTCTTTGTTTCGCATACGGCGGTGGATTCGCTTTTCTGCGGAAAAGCCACGGCGGTTGCGACAGTCCACCGGACTGTCGCCAAGTGCCGCCTTTCGAATCCACCTTCCAAATGCCCATACCAAACAAAAAACCGCCAAAGGCGGTTTCTTTGCTTCGCATACGGCGGTGGATTCGCTTTTCTGCGGAAAAGCCACGGCGGTTGCGACAGTCCACCGGACTGTCGCCAAGTGCCGCCTTTCGAATCCACCTTCACAAATACCCATACCAAACAAAAAAACCGCCAAAGGCGGTTTCTTTGTTTGGTGGGGGAAGGTGGATTCGCGAGCCGCGGGCTAAAAACATGCCACCGGCATGTTTTTGCGGCCATTGGCCGCCGCCCTGTTCGAATCCACCTTCCAAATGCCCAAACACAGGAAAAAGAGACGTCCAACGGACGTCTCTTTTTCCTGGTGGGGGAAGGTGGATTCGAACCACCGAAGTCAGTGACAACAGATTTACAGTCTGCCCCCTTTGGCCACTCGGGAATTCCCCCATATGAAATTGTATCCGACCCGTTCCATCCGCGGGGCTGTCGCCTTTTGTTGATGGAGCTGGTAGACGGACTCGAACCCCCGACCTGCTGATTACAAATCAGCTGCTCTACCAACTGAGCTATACCAGCGTCTCGAGCGAACACAGCTATTATACAGAAGCAAAACCGGAATGTCAAGCATTATTTCTTGCCACGGGCCGGAAAATAAAACCCCTCGAAAAGTGGCTTTTCTTTTGGCCCTTTCCGCGATATAATGAACAAAACAACTGCGATGGGAGGGGATTGCCCGATGCTGCCCGATGCCTTTATCCGCCGGATGCGCGGCCTGCTGGGGCCCGAGGCCGACGCCTTTTTCGCGTCCTATGACCTGCCCCGGGCGGTGGGCGTCCGCTTTCACAAGGGGCCGGACCGCACGGATCTGCCCTTCGTTCTCGATCCCGTGCCCTGGGCGGCGCACGGCTATTATTATGATCCCGCCGCCCGGCCCGGCCTGCACCCCTGGCACGACGCGGGGGTGTACTATCTCCAGGAGCCCAGCGCCATGGCCCCGGCGGCCCTGCTCGATCCGCAGCCCGGGGAGCGGGTGCTGGATCTGTGCGCCGCGCCGGGGGGCAAATCCACCCAGCTCGCCCGGGCCATGGAAGGCCGGGGGATCCTGGTGTGCAATGAGATCAGCCCCAAGCGGGCAAAGATCCTCTCGGGCAACGTCGAGCGCCTGGGGATCGCCAACGCCTTGGTTTTGAACGAGACCCCGGAGCGGCTGGCGGAGCGGCTGCCCGGCTGGTTCGACCGGGTGCTGGTGGACGCCCCCTGCTCCGGCGAGGGTATGTTCCGCAAGGAGGAAGCCGCCCTCACCGACTGGAGCGAGGACACCGTCGCCATGTGCGCGGCGCGGCAGAAATCCATCCTGGAGGCCGCGGCGAAGCTCCTGCGCCCCGGCGGCCGCCTGGTCTACTCCACCTGCACCTTCGCCCCGGAGGAAAACGAGGGCGCGGTCGAAGCCTTTTTGAAAAATCACCCCGATTTTCGCCCGGAGGCCGTGGAGGCGCCCCGGTTCAGCCCGGGGCTGACGGGAACGCCCGGCATGTACCGCCTCTGGCCCCACCGGCTGCGGGGGGAGGGGCAGTTCGCCGCCGTGCTGCGCCGCGCAGACGGCCCGGAAGCCCCGGAAATCACTTTGCAGGCGCCGGAAGCCCTGCCCCCGGAGAGCCGGGAGCTTCTGTCGCAGCTGCCTCCGCTGCCCGACGGCGGCGCGGTGCGCTTCGGGCAGACGCTGTACCTTCTGCCGCCGGGAACGCCGGAGCTGCGCGGGACGCGGGTGCTCCGGGCCGGCCTGGAGCTGGGGCAGCTGAAAAAGGGCCGCTTCGAGCCCGCCCACGCCCTGGCCCTGTGGCTTCCGGCGGCGGAAAACGCCGTCGATTATCCCGCGGACAGCCCGGAGATCGCCCGCTTCCTGCGGGGCGAGACCCTGCCCACGGAGCAGCGGGGCTGGATCCTCGTCCGGGTGGACGGCTATGGTCTCGGCTGGGGAAAGGGCGCCGCCGGCGTGCTGAAAAATCACTACCCGAAGGGCCTCAGGCGATGATAAAAGCCATTGCGCGACCGGATAAACCGGATCGGCAATGGCTTTTTATTTATGGAAAAAGTCACACGTAATACGGATTCGGCTTCAGCAGGAGCGAGATCAGGTCGATCAGACAACCGATCCCAAGCAGCCCCGCAGTCAGGAGGTACAGGATCCCCATGCCGATCTTGCCCTCATAGAATTTATGACCGCCCACAACACCAAGGAACAGGCAAAGCAAAACGGATACCCATTTATTTTTTTCTCTGCCTCCACGAACAACTACCGTATTGGTGACCGTGTTTGTGTTCGTGTTTGTATTTGCATTGTTGATGATAATGTTCGGCTGATAGTACGGCGGATAGATCTGTTGGGCGCTTGCCTGCTGGTAGCCGGGCTGCGGCGGCTGCTGCGTATTCGGCTGATATATTGGCTGCTGTGCTGCCGGCTGCGTGGGAACATTTATCTGGTACACCGGTTGCTGGGGCGCAGCCTGTCGCATGCTTGTCTGATATGTCGGCTGCACAGGCGCAGATCGGGTTGGGATTTGCGTTGCCGGGCCTCCGCAATAGGGGCAAAAGGCAACTGAAGCGGCAATCTGCTGTCCGCAATGTGTGCAAAACCTTGTGGGCTGTACAGGGAAGTCAGTCGGCTGCGCAGGAGCATAACCATTGCCAGCGGTGCCGACAAATTCCAGTTCATCCGGCGCACTGTAGTTCGATCTCATAAAATGCCCTCCCTTAAATCATGATGTAGTCATATTATAGTATAGTTTGGAAGATGTTTTCAATACTAAATATGAATTTTTGTTCATTTTGAGGGGAAATGGCTTCAATCAGAATTGTTTTTTCATACTTGCCCCCTTCACAGGCGCGGATAATGCCGGATTATGTAAATTAGCCCTTTACAATCGGGCCAATCTATGGTATATTACTCTATGAATATTCGCTATATTGGCGAAATATGGATTATTAAGACCCGGAAAATCCGCACATACTCCTATCAAAGAGGGTATTCATGTGATTAAATATTTGATTCAAGGCGGCAAGCCCCTGGAGGGCGAGGTCGTCATCAGCGGCGCCAAGAACGCGGCGGTGGGCATCCTGCCCGCAACGCTTCTGGTCGACGGCGTCTGTAAAATTGAAAATGTACCGGACATCTCCGACGTCCGGCTCCTGCTGGAGATCCTGTCCGACATGGGCGCGATCATCCGCCGCCAGAGCCCCAACGTCCTGGAGATCGACTGCTCCCATGTGCACGACATGGTCGCCCCCATGGAGCTGGTCCGCCGCATCCGCGCCTCCTACTACCTGATCGGCGCGCAGCTGGGCCGCTTCCGTCATGCCCAGGTGGCTCTGCCCGGCGGCTGCAATTTCGGCCCCCGGCCCATCGATCAGCACATCAAAGGTTTTGAGGCCATGGGCGCCGAGGTCCGGCAGGACGGCGGCTTCATCTTCGCCTCCGCCCCCGACGGCTGCCTCCCCGGCGGCCGCGTCAACCTGGACGTGGTCAGCGTCGGCGCCACCATGAACATTATGATCGGCGCGGTCCTGGCCAACGGCACCACCATCATCGAGAACGCCGCCAAGGAGCCCCACATCGTCGATCTGGCCAACTTCCTCAACTCCATGGGCGCCAAGATCTCCGGCGCCGGCACCGACGTCATCAAGGTGCGCGGCGTGAGATCCCTGCACGGCGGCTTCTATTCCATCATCCCCGACCAGATCGAGGCCGGCACCTACATGGCCGCTGCGGCGGCGGTGGGCGGCTGCGTGACGGTGCGCAACGTCATCCCCAAGCATCTGGACTGCATCAGCGCCAAGCTGCGGGAGATGGGCGCCAAGGTCACCGAGTACGATGACGCGATCACCGTGGAAAAGGTGCGCCGCCTGCGCCGCACCCACGTCAAGACCATGCCCTACCCCGGCTTCCCCACGGACATGCAGCCCCAGGTGGGCGTGTGCATGGCCCTGGCCCAGGGGACCAGCATCATCTCCGAGGGCATCTACGATACCCGCTTCCGCTACTGCTCCGAGCTCAACCGCATGGGCGCCGCCATTCAGGTGGACACCAAGATGGCCGTGGTGGAGGGCGTGGAGAAGCTCCACGGCAGCGTGGTCAAGGCCTGCGACCTGCGCGCCGGCGCTGCCATGGTCATCGCCGGTCTGGCCGCCGACGGGCAGACCACGGTGGAGGACGCCCACTATATCGAGCGCGGCTACGAGTGCTTCATCGACAAGCTCCGCGCCCTGGGCGCCGACATCCGCCGTATCGAAGCCCCCGACAACCCCACCAAGGCGAAGCACGCCGGATAAATCGCAAATCATGCCGCCGGAAACGCACGTTTTCGGCGGCTTTTTCAACAGGAGCGCTTATGGACTTATGTGACATCAATCAAATCCGTGCCCTTTTGGAGATCCACGGCTTTCATTTCTCCAAAGCCAAGGGGCAGAATTTCCTGACCCGGGCCTGGGTGCCCGCCCGCATCGCCGAGGAGGCGGGCGTCGATGAAACCTGCGGCGTGCTGGAGGTGGGCCCGGGCATCGGCTGCCTGACCGAGCAGCTGTGCCTGCGGGCGGGGAAGGTGTGCGCTGTCGAAGTGGACACGTCCCTGGCGCCGATCCTTGAAAAAACCGTGGGCGATTTCGAAAACCTGACGGTGAAATACGCCGACGTGCGCAGGCTGGATCTCCAGGCCCTGGTGGCGGAGGAATTTGCCGGACTGCGCCCCATGGCCTGCGCCAACCTGCCCTACTACATCACCTCGCCCATCCTGACGGCCCTGCTGGAATCCCGCGCCTTTTCCGCAGTGACGGTCATGGTGCAGAAGGAGGTGGCGCAGCGCATCTGCGCCAAAGCGGGGTCCGCCGACTATTCGGCGTTTACCGTGTTCTGCCAGTACTACGCCGAGCCGGAGATCCTCTTCGACGTGAGCCCGGACTGCTTCGTGCCCCGGCCCAAGGTGACCTCCTCCGTCATCCGGCTGAATGTCCGCACGGAGCCGCCCTGCGCGCTCCTGTCCGAGGCGGCCTTCTTCCGCACGGTGCGCGGGGGCTTCGCCATGCGGCGCAAAACCGCCTGCAACGCCCTGGCGAGCGCCTTCCCGAAGCTGGGCAAGGCGGGCGTCGCCGAGGCGCTCCTGGCCTGCGGCCACGATCCCTCCGTGCGCTGCGAGACCATGACGATCCCCCAGTTTGCCGCTCTGTCCGACGAGCTGTACCGGAGGGAGCGGGATGTTTAACTTTGTATTTCTGGACGCCGACGACACCCTGCTCGACTTCCTGCTCACCGAGCGCGCCGCCATCACCGAGAGCTTTCAGCGCTTCGGCCTTTCTCCGACGGATGACCTGATCACTCAATACAGCGCCATCAACAAGGCCTGCTGGGAGCGGATGGAGCGCGGCGAGATCACCCGGGACCGGGTGCTGATCGAGCGCTTCGAGATCCTCTTTGCCCGGCTCGGCGCAGACATCGATCCCCACGTGTTTGAGGGCACCTACCAGGCCCTTTTGGGGCAGCATGCCTTTCTGGTGGAGGGGGCTGTGGAGATCCTGGCTTACCTGCGCCCGAAATACAAGCTGTATATCGCCTCCAACGGCGTGGCCGCCACCCAGGACAGCCGCTTCCGCGACGCGGGGCTGACGGGCTGGTTCGACGATATTTTCATCTCCGAGCGCATCGGGCATCACAAGCCGGAAAAAGCCTACTTTGACGCCTGCTTTGCGCAGATCCCCGGCTTTCGCCGGGACCGGGCCATCATCGTGGGCGACAGCCTGAGCTCGGACATCCTCGGCGGCATCAACGCCGGCATCGCCACCTGCTGGTTCAACTACCGCCGCCGGCCCGCCCGGGACGACATCCGGCCGGACTATACCATCGACACGCTGGAAGAACTGAAAAGCATCCTGTAAAAAACTGCCTCCTGAACAGCAGGAGGCAGTTTTTATTCATTTGCAAAGCGCGTA
This sequence comes from Oscillospiraceae bacterium, assembly GCA_015068455.1. Taxonomy (GTDB): domain Bacteria; phylum Bacillota; class Clostridia; order Oscillospirales; family Oscillospiraceae; genus SVMC01. The sequence goes on from SVKO01000001.1 coordinate 249,716, forward strand.
CCTGTCAGTCCGGCAATTGCGCTTCGATGGTCTCGCGGGCGCGCGCGGCGTGGCCGGGCGTCATGGGGCTCTCCAGGCCCGCGTCCTCCAGCGCGTCGGCATAGGGGATATCCCAGTCCTCCAGCAGGATCTGGTAGGCCTCCCAGGCCGCGTCGGGATCATCCAGGGCCAGCTGATAGAGCTGCATGGCAGCGTCGGCGGAGGTGCAGTAGCTCACCATATAGAAGGGCATCTCAAACAGGTGCGTCACCTGGGTCCACCACAGGGCGGAAATCTCCCCGTCGTCCTCAAGCTGCCCGTAATCGCGCATGCATTCCAGACACAGCTCGTTGAAGCGTTCGGCGGTGCGCTCGTCCTCCGGCAGCTCGTAGACCGCCTGCTCAAAGGCGGAGTAGGCCGCCTGGGAGGTGTAGGCGTCCAGGGCGTCGAGAAGCTTGATGCGCTTGAGCTCGTCGTAATGGGGCGTGCCCTCCAGCTTTTCCAGGGCCAGAAACTCCATGCCCTGGGACCAGGTCTCGTCCAGATCCAGGGGTGCGCTCCAGAGCCCCTGGGAGTAAGCCGCCAGAAAATGGCCGAATTCATGGGCCGTCGTGACCAGGTCCTCCACGTCCCCGTAGGCGTCCACGAAGAGATACGGCGTATCGTAGCGGTAGAGATAGGCCGTGTAGGAGACGGGCGACTTGCGCAGGTCCGCGCTGACGTTGTACAGCTCGTAGTCCTCCATGAAGCCGAAGGCCTCCGCCGCCGGATCGCCCAGCGCATCCATCGCATCCCGCAGCCGCTCCATCAGCTGCCGCTCGTTCAGAACGGGGTATTCGATGCGGTCGTATTCGCCCCGGTCGATCAGCTCCTGCCGGTAGGGGCCCAAAACCTGCCGGATCTCGCCGAGCCAGGCGCTTGCCTCGGCGGGGGAATAATCGCGGGCATAGTCGTCATAGCAGAACTGCTCGTAGCTGTCATAGCCCAGCTTCCCGGCGATTTCCAGGCGCACGTCGATGAGCTGCGCGTAGATCCCGGCGATCTCGCCGTTCACCCGCTGCAGCCAGGCCAGATAGGCGCTGTTGTGCTCATCCTCCGACAGCGATTCCCGGGCAAGGTACTCGTTCAGGCTCATTTCTTCTCCGTCGATCTCCACCGCGTCGTCGGCGATCAGGGCCCGGTAGTCCGCCAGAAGCTCGCTTTCGCGCTGGTACAGGGCCATGAGCGCATCGTCGAAGGAATCCTCCTGCTCGTAGTAGTCCAGATCGCCCGGCGCAAAATAGCCGCTGCGCTCCAGGGCAGGCCGCAGCTTGCTCACGGCGCAGGCGTGGAGCATCTGCTCGCGCCACTGCTCCACCTGGGCGCTCATGATCTCGCAGCGGTTGTATTCGTCCCGGTAGTATGCGTCGCTCTGGTCGGAATCGGAGCGGATCATGGCGATGGTATCCAGGGTATAGAAGTTGTCATAGATCCAGAACGCCCTGTCCAGAGCGGCGATCAGCGCTTCGGCATCCTCTCCGCGTTCGGCCAGCGTCCTGGCGCGGCCGAATGCGTCGTTGAGTTCCCGGGCATCAGGGGATTTGTAGGGCATTTCGGAAAATGGCCGGATGGCGTCGTAATTCTGGACGTCCGCAACGGCCCTGGCAAAGGCCCCCCGGCCCTTGTAAAGCGCACGGAACATCTTTTCCGCGCCGGAGCAGCCGCAAAGCAGCAGGCACAGCGCCAGACACAGGGCAATCAGTCGCTTCATCTTCCCGCCTCCTTCTTTTTTATTTATTGTACCACAGCGGCGAAAAAAGGCGAAGCGTGAATATGCGCACCCAATAATTACCAGCATATTCGACAATTATGTCGAATCATGGAGAAAACTTTATGTCTAAATTATCTCATTTCTATTGCATCGGGAACCATTTTATGGTAGATTTGTTTCAGCGGCGCAAGAACAGCGCATATCTCTTTTGAAATTGGATTACGGGGGAGTAACGCAATGGAACGATGCTACAATGTCCTGATTGCCGACAGCAATGAGGCGTTTTGTGAAGAACTGGCGCAGCGCCTGACCGGCGCCGGGGGATTTGCCGTGGCGGGGATCGCCAGCGACGGCCAGCGGGCCGTGGAGCTGCTGCGCACCTGCCGGCCGGAGCTCATGGTGCTGGATCTGATGCTGCCGAAGCTGGACGGCGTCTCGGTGCTGAAGGCGGCGGGCGAGCTGGAGCGGCGGCCGGTTTCGGTGGTGCTGTCGCCCTTTGTGACGGACTACGTGGCGCAGATGGCCGCCAGCCTCGGCACGCAGTATTTCATGCTTCGGCCCTGCGATATCCGCGCCGTGGCGGACAGGATGCGCGAGCTGCGCGACAGCCTCAACCAGAAGCGGAACCCCGCCGTGCGCACCCGCTCCGACGTCAATATCGAGGCCATGGTCACCTCCATCATTCACGAGATCGGCGTCCCGGCCCACATCAAGGGCTACCAGTATATGCGCGAGGCGATCATGATCGCGGTGCAGGATATGGACGTGATCAATTCCATCACGAAGGTGCTGTATCCCCAGGTGGCAAAGACGTTCCAAACCACATCCTCCCGGGTGGAGCGGGCGATCCGCCACGCCATCGAAGTGGCGTGGGAGCGGGGCGACATCGAGACCCTGCAGCGCTTTTTCGGCTACACCGTCTCCAACGCCAAGGGCAAGCCGACGAATTCGGAATTCATCGCCCTCATCGCCGACAAGCTCCAGCTGCAGATCAAGAACATGCAGTCGCTGAAGATCTCCTGAAGCGTCCCGGCCGGAATAATAAAGAACAGGGACCTGCGCGGCAGGTCCCTGTTTTTTCGCGGTCGGTCAGGCCTTCTCGCCATAGAGCTCGCCGATCACCTCATGGGCGCAGGCAATCAGGCGGGCGACGGTGGGCTTGGGAATGGCGTTTTTCCGGGTGATGATGCCCAGGGTGCGGGCATAGGCCGGCGACAGGGGCAGGGCGCAGACGCTCTGCTCATAGCCGCGGATGCTCAGCTCTGAGAGCATGCTCACGCCCAGACCGTGGGCCACCATGGAAATCAGCGCCTGGTTGCTGGTCATGGTGGTGAGGATCTCCGGGTGAACATTGTGGGAATTGAGCACGGCGAGGATATCGGCGGCGTTGCCGAAGGCCGGCATCAGGAATTCCGTCCCGGCGTAATCCTCCACCGCAAATTTTTCATACCGCTCGCCATAGGCGGTTTTGGGCAGCAGCGCCAGCAGGGGGTCCTCATGCAGGGGATACCAGTCCACGTTCTCCCCCTTGGGAACGCTGGTAAAGGCCAGATCGAACCGTCCGGCGATGACGTCGGCAAACAGCCGGTCCCGGGGGCCGTCCTGTACGGTGACCTGCACATTGGGATACTCGCTGCGGAACCGGTCCAGGATCGCAGGCAGCCAATGGGTCGCAATGCTGGCAAAGGCGCCGACGCTGATGAGCACATTGGCCTGGTCGTTGATGGCGCGGATCTCCTCGGAAAGGCGGTCCGACGCCTCCAGGAATTGATGGATCAGGGGCATGATCCGCGCCCCGTCGGGCGTCAGCCGAATGCCGAAGTGGCCGCGCTCAAGCAGGCGGAAGCCCACTTCGCCCTCCAGCGCGTTCATCATATGCGTCAGGCCGGACTGCGTATAGCCCAGCATATCCGCCGCGCGGGTAAAGCTGCCCTGGGTCACGGCGGTGACCATGGCTTCGAATTTTTTCGTATCCATATCGTCGCTCCCTTCCGGGCGTTGCCCGTTTTTGACGAATTATACATTATATAGATTATAAAATATTCCCTGCCAATAATCAATAGAAATATGCGAGTTTCTAATAAAAGGGAGGGATATTTTTCTCTGCCGCACCGCCCCGCGCCGTTTCGGCGCGCTTTCATGGGCCGCAACCCCTGTAAACGCAGAAAAAGTCGAAGTTTTTCTTGAAAAAACACTTGCATTTCTGCGCGATCCATGCTATAATCGCCATGATCTTAGAGTAAGTTATTACCAGAGAGAGGGGATTTCCCCTCTCTTTTTGATTGAGAAAGGCATGGCTATGAAAGTGACTGAACGGGTCCGGCTTCTGGCAGAGCCGGTGGCGGCGGCGCAGGGCTGCGAGCTCTGGGACGTGGAATACGTCCGCGAGGGCGGCGGCTGGTTCCTGCGGGTCTACATTGACAAGGAAGGCGGCGTGGACATCAACGACTGCGAAGCCATTTCCCGCGCCCTCGATCCCATTCTCGACGAGGCCGATCCCATCCCCGACAGCTACACCTTTGAGGTGTGCTCGGCGGGCCTGGAGCGCACCCTCAAGCGGCCCGGCGACTTCGAGCGCTTCCTGGGCGCGGACGTGCTGGTGCGGCTCTACCGTCCCCGGGACGGCGCCAAGGAATTTGCCGGCGTGCTGAAAGGCTACGACGGCGGCGACGTGACCGTGGAGGTCGGCGGCGCACCCATCACCTTTACAAAGGCAGAGATCGCGCAGGTGCGACTGCGCGTGGACTTCTGAGGAGGAACATCATGAACGCTGAAATTTTTGCAGCCCTCAAGCAGCTCGAGCGGGAGCGCGGCATCCCCACCGACTACATGGTGGACAAGATCACCCAGGCGCTGACCGCCGCTTATAAGAAAAACTGTGAGGGATATAAGGAAAACATCCACGTCGTGCTGGGTGAAGAGGGCATCCGCATGTATGCCCAGAAGGAAGTCGTGGACGAGGTCCTGTCTCCCATGACCGAGATCACCCTGGACGCCGCCCGCGAGATCGAGTCCACCGCCCAGCTGGGCGACCTCGTCGATGTGGACATTGAGCCCAAGGGCTTTGGCCGCATCGCCGCCCAGACCGCCAAGCAGGTCATCATCCAGGGCATCCGCGAGGCCGAGCACGGCATGATCTACGACAATTTCTCCTCCAAGCAGCATGAGATCCTCACCGGCACGGTGCTGCGCATTTCCCCCGATTCGGGCGATATGACCGTGCGCATCGGCCAGGGCAGCGACCGCACCGACGCCTACCTCAACGCAGGCGAGCAGGTGCGCGGCGAGCGCTACCGCGAGGGCGACCTCATCCGCGTGTACATCGCCGACGTGCGCCGCGGCACCCGCGGCCCGCAGATCATCGTATCGCGCACCCATCCGGGCCTCGTGAAGCGCCTGTTCGAGATGAACGTGCCCGAGATCGAGGACGGCCTGGTGGAGATCAAGTCCATCGCCCGCGAGGCGGGCTCGCGCACCAAGCTGGCCGTCTGCGCCACGGAGGAGAACATCGATCCCGTGGGCGCATGCGTCGGTCCCAGAGGCGGACGCGTCGGCGCCGTGGTGGACGAGCTGCACGGCGAAAAGATGGATATCGTGGTCTGGTCCGAGGACCCCGAGGAGTTCATCGCCTCGGCCCTGAGCCCGGCGGACGTCATCTCCGTCACCCTGGCCCCCGGCGCCAAGGCCTGCCGGGTCATCGTTCCCGACGATCAGCTTTCCCTGGCCATCGGCAAGGAGGGGCAGAACGCCCGCCTCGCCGCCCGGCTCACCGGATATAAGATCGACATCAAGCCCGCCTCCCAGGCGGACGCCGAGCCCTTCCCCGCCCCCGCGCCGGAGGAAGAGGAGTAAGCATTCAGGATAAGACCGTTCCGTCAGGGAGGGAGTACCATGGCAAAGAAAATACCGATGCGCCAATGCCTGGGCTGCCGCGAGATGAAGCCCAAGCGGGAGCTGGTGCGCGTTGTGCGCTCGCCCCAGGGCGAAATCTCCATCGATCTCCGGGGCAAGGCCCCCGGCCGCGGCGCCTATGTCTGCCGCGACAGCGCATGCCTCAAGCAGGCCCTGCGCAGCCGCGCCATCGAGCGCAGCCTCGATACGCCCATCCCCCAGGAGCTCTGTGACGCGCTGATCGCGCAGATGGAGGTGCCGGATGGAACATGACAAGGCCCTGGGCCTGCTGTCGCTGGCCCGCAAAGCCGGCCGCATCGAGGTGGGAGAAGCCCCGGTAAGCATCGCGGCCCGTGCGGGCAAGGCGCGGCTTGTGCTGGTGGCGTCGGACGCATCCGATCACACCCTGCGCAAAACCCAAAACCTCGTCGCCGGAACAAAGCAGCCCCTGCTGAAGGTGCCCTATGACAAGGACACCCTCGGGAACACCGTGGGCTACAGCGCCATCAGCGTATGCGCCCTGACAGATCCCGCCCTGGCGCTGCATTTTGTCCGGGCGCTGGAGCCGGAGGCGCAGGATGCAGAGTTGACCGCGCTCCTTCTCGAGCGCGCAGAAAAGGCCCGCCGCCGGCAGGCAGAGCAAAAGGCCCACCGCGCCAACGTGCGGCGCGGGAAGAAGAAATCGTAGTTATGGAGGTGGCCGTATGAGTATTGTGAAATACAGAGTCAGAGACGTTGCCGCGGATTTTGGCGTGGAGGCCAAGCAGATCGCGCAGACGCTTTCGAAATTCTTTGAAAAGCCCCGGAGCAACATGCAGGTGCTCACGGAGGAGCAGCTCAACGTGCTGTTTGATTATATGACCCAGCAGAACCAGATCAGCTCCATCGAGCAGGTCTTCGCCGAGGCCATGGCCCGGCGTCAGGAGCTGGAGAAGCAGGCCGCAGCCGAGAAGGCGAAAAAGGAGGCCGAGCAGGCCGCGCAGGCGGAAAAAGCCGCCAAGGAGGCCCCCAAGGCTCCGAAGGAGAGCGCCCAGCCGGCTGCCCAGGCGCCGAAGGCGGAGACCCGTCCGCCGAAGCCCGTCAAGCCTGCCAAGCCCGCGGAGCCCCAGCGCAAGCGCGAGCGGCGCGTGGTGGATACCTCCGCCGTCACCGTGAACGCGGAGCGCTTCGACGACCGCGTGGACGTGCTGGTCACCGCCCGGGAGCAGAACTTCACCGGCGGCAAGCAGCGCATCGGCGGCCGCGGCACCAAGAAAAAGCAGCAGAACCAGAAGAAGGGCAAATTCGCCGGCAACAAGTCCCGCTCCGAGGAGCAGGAGAAGATGCGCCGTCTGCAGCTGGAAATCGCCAAGAAGGCCCCGCTGACGGTCAAGATCCCCGACGAAATCACCGTGGGCGAGCTGGCTTCGCGCATGAAGAAGACCGCCGCCGAGGTCATCAAGTTCCTGATGCGCAACGGCGTCATGGCCGGCATCAACCAGAATATCGACTTCGAGACCGCCGAATATGTGGCCACGGAAATGGGCTGCAAGGTGGAAAAGGAGATCGTCGTCACCATCGAAGAGCGCCTGTTCGACGACCATGTGGATACGGAAGAAGAGCTCGTCACCCGGCCGCCCGTGGTGGTGGTCATGGGCCACGTCGACCACGGCAAGACCAGTCTGCTCGACGCCGTGCGCAACACCAACGTGGTCTCCGGCGAGGCCGGCGGCATCACCCAGCACATCGGCGCCTACACGGTTGAAATCAACGGCCAGCCCATCACCTTCCTGGATACCCCGGGCCATGCGGCCTTCACCGAGATGCGCGCCCGCGGCGCCCTGTGCACCGACATCGCCATCCTGGTGGTCGCGGCGGACGACGGCATCATGCCCCAGACCATCGAGGCCATCAACCATGCCAAGGCCGCGAAGATCCCCATCATCGTGGCCGTCAACAAAATGGACAAGCCCGGCGCCAACCCCGACCGCGTGCTCACCCAGCTCACCGAGCACGAGCTGGTGCCGTCGGAGTGGGGCGGCGACACCGAGGTGTGCCGCATCTCCGCCAAGACCGGCGAGGGCATCGACGAGCTGCTTGAGACGGTCATCATGACCGCCGAGCTGGCCGAGCTGCGCGCCAACCCCAACCGCGCCGCCAAAGGCACCGTCATCGAGGCCCGCCTGGACAAGGCCCGCGGCCCCATCGCCACCCTGCTGGTGCAGAACGGCACCCTCAACCACGGCGACATCATCATCGCCGGCACGGCCGTGGGCCGTGTGCGCGTCATGACCAACGACAAGGGCCGCGCCGTCAAGCACGCCGGACCCTCCGTGCCCGTGGAGATCACGGGCCTGGCCGAAGTGCCCGCCCCCGGCGACGAGTTCGCCGCCGTGGAAGACGAGCGCATGGCCAGACAGCTGGTGGAGCAGCGCAAGCAGCGCATCAAGGACGCCGCCGCAAAGCTCACCCAGAAGGTCACCCTCGACAACCTCTTTGCCAAGATGCAGGAGGGCGAGATGAAGGAGCTGAACCTCATCGTCAAGGCCGACGTGCAGGGCTCCGCCGAGGCGGTCAAGGCCTCCCTGGAGAAGCTCAACAACGAAGAGGTCCGCGTCAAGGTCATCCATGCCGGCGTCGGCGCCATCAACGAATCCGATATCCTGCTGGCCTCCACGGCCAACGCCATCGTCGTGGGCTTCAACGTCCGCCCGAACGACGCCGCCCAGGCTGCCGCCAAGCGCGACCACGTGGATATGCGCATGTACCGCGTCATCTACGACGCCATCAACGAGATCGAAGCCGCCATGAAGGGCATGCTGGCGCCGAAGTACCGCGAGGCCGTCATCGGTCACGCCGAGGTCCGCCAGACCTACCGCGTCAGCGCCATCGGCACCATCGCCGGCTGCTACGTCCGCGACGGACGCATCACCCGCGACGGCCAGGTGCGCGTCCTGCGCGACAACATCGTCATCCACGAGGGCAAGATCGGCTCGCTGCAGCGCTTCAAGGACTCCGTCCGCGAAGTCCAGGAGAAGTACGAATGCGGCATGAGCATCGAGCGCTTCAACGACATCAAGGAAGGCGACGTGTTTGAGTGCTTCATCATGGAGGAGATCCCCCGCTGAGGCACAGCGCCCATAGAGAAACCACAGCGCGGGGCAGCGCGGTCTGACCGCCGCTGCCCCGCGGTTCTTTGATCCAACGCCCCCTGCTTAGGAGGCACCCGCCCGACAAACACTGTACAGATGGGAGGAACCCCCATGTCTACCAACCGAATCGGACGCATCAACGAGGAGATCCAGCGCGAGCTCAGCGCGCTGCTGCGCAATGTGAAGGACCCCCGCGTCCAGAAAACCATGATCTCCGTCACCCGCGTGCAGACCACCTCGGATCTGCGCTACGCCAAGGTCTACGTCAGCATGCTCGACAAGGATCAGACCAGGGAGGTCCTCAAGGGCCTCAAATCCGCCGGCGGCTGGCTGCGCCGGGAGCTGGGCGCAAGGCTCCAACTGCGCTATACCCCGGAGCTCGTCTGGGAGGAGGACACCTCCATCACCCACGGCGCCCGGATTTTCGACATTCTCGCCACCCTGGACATCCCGGAGGATGCGCCGGAGGAGACGGGCAATGATGACTGAGCTTGCTATGGCCCGGGCGCTGCAGGCGCTGGATCGGGCCGTGATCCTCACCCACCGCCGCCCCGACGGCGACACCGTGGGCTGCGCGGCGGCCCTGTGCCTGGGACTGCGGGCACTGGGCAAGCGGGCAGTTATCCTGGAAAACCCCGAGCTGACGGACAAATACACCCCCTATTTTGAGGGCCTGACCTGCGGCGCCATCGACCCGGACGATACCATCATCGCCGTGGACGTGGCGGCGGAGGACATGTTCTCCAAGGGCCTCGCGCTGCCCCGGCCCATCGACCTGGCCATCGACCACCACGGCACCAACTCCGGCTATGCGAAAAAGAGCCTGATCCGGTCCGACCGGGCCGCCTGCGGCGAGATCGTCTATGACGTGCTGCGGGAGATGGGCGTGCAGATCACCGGCCGGATCGCCGAGGCTCTGTATGTGGCCATCTCCACCGATACCGGCTGCTTCCGCTACTCCAACGTCACCGCCAACACCCTGCATGTGGCGGCGGAGCTGCTGGAGGCGGGGGTGGACGCCTATGCGGTCAACCGGAAAATGTTCGAGCTCAAGCGCTTCGCCCGCCTGCGGCTGGAGGCCTATCTCACCGAGACCATGCGCTTCTATGCCGACGGAAAGATCGGCGTATGCCTGATCCCGGCGGATATCCGCCAGCGCCTCGGTCTGACCGAGGACGACGTGGACGACATCTCCGGTTTCGCCCGCATGATCGAGGGCGTGGAGCTGGCGGCCATGCTGCGGCAGATGCCGGACGCCACGAAGCTCTCCCTGCGCTCCGGCCGGCTGTACGACTCCGGGGCCATCTGCAAGGCCCTGGGCGGCGGCGGCCATTTCAGCGCCGCGGGCGCCAGCCTGCATCCCGACCCCGAAAAGGCGGAACGGCAGCTTCTGGAGGCCGTCTACGCCCTGTATCCCGAATTGAGGCAGTAATATGCCCAGCGGGATCCTGATCATCGACAAAAGTCCCGGCTGGACCTCCCAGGACGCGGCGGCCAAGCTCCGCGGCCTGTACGGCGAACGCCGGGTGGGCCACGGCGGGACCCTGGACCCCATGGCCACGGGGGTGCTGCCCGTTTTCCTGGGCCGGGCCACCCGGGCGGTGGAGTTCTTTGAGCACGCCGAGAAGGAATATGTCGCCGGCGTGCGCCTGGGGCTGACCACCGATACGGAGGACACGTCCGGCGCCGTCTTATCCGAGCAGCCCGTGCACGTGGCCGAGGCGCAGGTGCGCGCCGCCGTGGAAGCCCTCGCGGGCGAGCGGGAGCAGGTGCCGCCCATGTACTCCGCCGTGAAGATCGGCGGCCGCAAGCTCTATGAGCTGGCGCGCGCCGGCAAGGAAATCGAGCGAAAGGCCCGGCGCATCACCGTCATCGAATCCGAACTACTGGACGGCGGCGGGGCGCACTGGCGCTTCCGCGTACTGTGCTCCAAGGGCACCTACGTGCGCACCCTCTGCCGGGAGCTGGGGGAAACCCTCGGCTGCGGCGGCTGCATGGAATCCCTGCGCCGCACCCGCGCCGGCTGCTTCGGCCTGGACGGCGCCCATACCATAGAAGAGATCATGGCCATGCCCCCGGAGGCGCGGCTTTCCCTGCTCCTGCCGGTGGACCGCCTGTTTTCCCGGTATCCCGCCCTTCCGCTGACAGAGAACCAGACCCGCCGGGTCAAATGCGGCGGTACGTTCAGCCTGCCCTGTGCCGACGGGACCTATCGCTTCTACGGGCCCGACGGCGAATTTCTCGCCCTGGGCCGGGTCGAAACCGGCACGGCCTCGACCGTCAAGAGTTTTTTTGAGGTGAATTGATTTGCAACCTTCATCCGTCATCGCCCTCGGCTTTTTCGACGGCGTCCACCTGGGCCACATGGCGCTGCTGCGCACGGTGCGTCAGCGTGCCGATGCGCTGGGTCTGCCTGCCGTCGCCCTGAGCTTCGACACCCATCCCGACGCGCTGGTGCGCCGGACGGCCGTGCCCCTGCTGAGCACCACCGCCCAGCGGGAGCGCCTCCTGCGCGCCGAGGGACATATGGACGAGGTGCGCTTCCTCCATTTTGACGAGGAATTCATGAACATGCCCTGGCAGGCCTTCCTGGACGAGATCCTCATCGGGCAGTTCGGCGCCCGTCATCTGGTCTGCGGCTACGACTACCGGTTCGGCGCCGGGGGCGCGGGCACGGCGGAACTGCTGGCGAAGGCCTGCGCCGAACGCGGCCTGGGCTGCGACATTGTGGACAAGGTGGAGCTGGACGGGATCACCGTCTCATCCTCCCACATCCGCAGGCTGCTCGCTGCCGGCGACGCCGCCGGGGCGGCCCGCTTCCTGGGCAGGCCCTACTGCCTGACGGGCCGGGTGGTCCACGGCAGCGCCCTGGGCCGCACCATGGACACGCCCACGGCCAACCTTGTGCCCGATCCTGCCCTGCTTCTGCCGAAACGGGGCGTATATATCACCCGGGCCCGCTGCGCCGCCGGCGAATTCGCCGCCGTCACCAATGTGGGCACCCGGCCCACGGTGGACGGGGACGGCGTGCGCGTGGAGGCCTGGCTGCTGGACTACGCCGGCGACCTCTACAACCGGGAAATCGAGCTGGACTTTTACACATACCTGCGCCCGGAGCAGAAATTTGGCGATCTGCAGGCGCTGCGGGACGAAATCATCAAAAATGCCGATCAGGCGCGGGCCTATTTCATTGCCCGCGCGGAAAGGGAGGAATTATGAAAAAAACATTGATCCCCATCGGGCTTCTCGGCGCGGCTGCGCTCTTTGCCCTGCGCCGGCTCCAGCTGGCCAAGTCCTATGACGGCAGCGGCCTGATCCCCAGGGGCGACAAGATCTCCCTGGCGCTGTATCTGGTCTGCGCCCTGGCGGCGGTCCTGATCCTGGTCCTCTGCCTTCGGGAAAAGCCGGGCATTCAGAGCCCCGCAAAGCAGAATAAGCTTCGCGGCCTGCTGGCCGTCATTGCAGGTCTTGCCCTGCTGGCCTCCTATCTGCCCCCGGCTTGGGAGGGCGGCGCGAAGCTGATCGTGCTCATTTTTGCCTTCTGCGCCTCCTGCGCCCTTGTAGTGGAGGGTCTGTACCACATGGGCGGCGCGGTGGGTTCCCTGCTGGGCGGATGCATCCTACCGGTGTACCTGGCGGCGCTGCTCATCAGCGACTACCGCGGCTGGAGCCACAATCCTCTGGTGGCGGATTTCTGCTTCCCGCTGCTGTTCCTTGTGAGCGCCATGCTGGCGTCCTATCACCTGGCGGCCTTCCGCGTGGGCCGGGGCAAGCGCCGTACCACGGCCTTCTTCGTGGGCTGCGCCCTGCTGTTCGCCGGGCCTGTCCTGGCAGGCGGCGGCTGGCGCTCCGTCCTGCGCGCCCTGGCGGTCTGCATCTACCTGATCGCGGAGTTCTTCCCCTACCTGGACGAGCCGGAGCCCCTTCCGGAGCCCGAGCCCGCCGCGACCGAAGAACCGGCTGCCGCCGGGGAGACCGCCGAAGCGGACGCACTTGACGCATTCGATATCCCGGAAGAAATCCCCGAGGCGGCGGGCGACGCCGTGACGGAAGAAATCCCCGCGGAGGAGCTCCCCGAAGCCGCGGAAGATCCCGCGGTGACGGAAATCTCCGAACCGGCGGAGGAAGCCGCGGCGGAAATCCCCCAGGCAGGGGAAGAGATCGCCCCGGAACTCTGATAAAAGAATAAAAGCAAGCCATTGCATTTGTGCAATGGCTTGCTTTTTTCTTTCCATGCGGAATTACAGTGCAAACTGGTAGACGCAGAAGGCCGCGTAAATCACCAACAGGCCGATGCCCTGCGCGCGGGTGAGCTTCTTTTTCGCCAGGGCCGGGATCGTGAGCAGGGCCATGACCAGCAGCATCACCGGGATATCCACCACCAGGGAGGAGTTCATCCCCGCGATCTGCTTGGAGGCGGGCACCGGGAAGGGCCGGAGGGCCGCCGAAACGCCGGTCACCAGCACCAAATTGAACAGGTTCGCGCCGATGATATTGCCCAGAGACAGGGCGCTGTGGCCCTTGACCAGGGCCGTGATGGCGGTGACGAGCTCGGGCAGGGAGGTGCCCAGCGCCACGAAGGTCAGGGCGATGACGGATTCCGGCACGCCCAGGGCCTGGGCGATCTTGGTGCCGTTGTCCACCAGCAGCCGGGCGCCCACGGCGATGGCCGCCGCGCCGATCACCAGCAGGAGCAGCAGCTTGACGATGCTCTCCTCCGCCTTCGTCTGCTCCGTGGCCGGGGCTGCGCTTTTCATGGCCTGCCGGACCGTGATGCCCATATAAATCACAAACACCGCCAGCAGGCAGAAGCCCGCGATCCGGGAGAACTCCCCGGCGGCGTAGGCGAAGTAGGCATAGAGCGCCGCGGCCGCAAAGAAGAAGATCACCGGGATGCGGAAGCTGGCCCGGTCCACCTTCGACGGGCGGATGGCGCAGGTCAGGGCGCAGATCAGGGCGGTATTGCAGATGACCGAGCCGATGGCGTTGCCGTAGGCGATCTCGCCGTGGCCGGAAACGGCGGAGGTGGCGGAGACCATGACCTCCGGCAGGGTGGTTCCGATGGAGACCACGGTGGCGCCGATGAGCAGCTCCGGCACGCCGAAGCGATGGGCGATGCCGCTGGCGCCGTCGACGAACCAGTCGCCGCCTTTGATGAGAAGCAGGAAGCCCAGGAGGAACAGCAGAACGGGGATCAACATAGCGTTATGCTCCTTTTCAATTCATAGAAATCTACATGCCTTTGGACGCTCGGGATCAGGAAAGGTTCCCGAGTGATTCATGCTGCCGGAGATTCTTTTTGCGGCGGCGGCGGGACCGCACCACCACGTAGACCATCATCACCACGGTGATGAGATAGGGAATGGTCGCGGTCAGATCCGAGCTGATCACGCCCTGCAGGCGATAGCCCAGAGCGTCGAAGAAGCCGAACATCAGCGCGGCCAGATAGGCTTTGCTCGGGTTGGCGGCGCTGAAGATGACGCAGGCGAAGGCAATGAAGCCCCGGGAATTGCTCATGTTTTCGGTGAAGGTGCCGTTGAGGTACCCCAGGGACAGGTGGGCGCCCGCCAGGCCGCAGAACACGCCGCACAGGATGCTGGCCAGCCACTGCATCCGCTCGGGACTGACGCCGGCGGTGCGCAGGGTCTCGGGCTGCTCGCCGGAGGCCCGGAGCCAGAACCCCCAGGGCGTCTTGTAGACGAACAGCCACATGAGGAGCACCAGGATCCAGGTGACGTAGACGAACACCGAATGGTGATTCAGGATCTTGCCCAGGAAGGGGATATGGTTCAAGAAGTTCAGGTGCAGCCGGGGCAGGCTGGTGACATGGTGGCCGGAGGTGCCGGACAGGCCGAAGATGGCCCGGGACAGGTAGGCCGTGGCGCCGGCGGCGAAGGTGTTCAGCGCGCAGCCGATGATGAACTCATCGGAGCGCAGCTTCACCACGAACAGGGCGAACAGCAATCCGACAAGGACGCCCAGACCCACGGCAGCCAGGACGCCCAGGCCCGCCGAGGCGGTGAGATAGGAGCCGATGACGCCGACGAAGGCGCCCAGCAGGATCATGCCGTCCATGCCGATGTTCATGATGCCGGCATGCTCGGTCAGGGCGCCGCCCATGGCCGCCAGGGCCACGGGGGTGGCGCTGCGCAGCATCTGATTGAAGGTGCCGGGGGAGATGACGGTTTTGAGCAGAGACCAGAGTTCACGCATTGGCCCGCACCTCCTTTGCCTTGCGCCGCGCCTCCAGGCGCCGGGCGATGGCGCTGCGCACGCCGCCCTCGGCGGCCATGAAGAAGATGACCAGCGTCTGGATGATGAGATAGATCTGATTCGGCACCTTCGCGTTCAGCTCCATGCCCGCCGCGCCGATCTTGAGCACGGCGAACAGCAGGCTCATGGCGATGGCGGTCACGGGCTCATAGCGGGCGATCATGGCCACCATCAGGCCCTCGAAATAATAGTCGTTGCTGACGCTGGATTTGAAGATGTGCTCCGCGCCGTAGACCCGCAGCATACCCACCAGGCCGCACATGGCGCCGGAGACCAGCATGCTGAGCAGGACGATCCGGTCGGTTTTCATGCCGGCAAAGAAGGCGAAGCGGGGATTCTGGCCGGTGAGACGGATCTCATAGCCGGCGGCGGTCTTTTTCAGCACGTACCATACGAAAAACGCGACGGCCGCGGAGAGGAAGATGCCGGTGGAGAGATTGGAGCCGGGGGTCAGCTTGCCCAGCCAGAAGGCCTTGGGCAGGTTGCCGGTGCCGGCGACGATGTTGTTGTTGGGGTTTTTCCAGGGCCCCTTGGCCAGATACTGGCAAATGTAGACCGCCACCGTATTGAGCATGATGGTGGTGATGACCTCGCTGACCTTGAGCTTGACCTTTAAGATGCCCGGGATGAAGGCGTAGGCGGCGCCCATGGCCATGGCGCCGAGGATCGCGCAGGGGATGGCCAGCCAGGCAGAATGCCCTTTGAGGACCACGCCGATCTGCGCCGCCACGATGGCGCCCAGCAGGAGCTGGCCCTCGCCGCCGACGTTGAAGATGCCGGCCTTGGCGCCCACGATGCACGCCAGGGCGCAGATGCACAGCACCATGGCATACTCCAGGGTGTCGCCGATGTGGCGGGCATTGGAGAAGGTGCCCCGGAGCATCTCCCCGTAGGCGCGGGCCGGGGAATAGCCCGTCAGCGCCAGCACCAGGGCCCCGATGGCCAGGGCCAGGACGATGCTGACGGACAGGGAGATCAGATAAGAGATGTTTTTACGTTTCATTGGCAGCCTCCTGGGTGCGGTCGCCGGTCATATAGTAGCCCAATTGCTCCCGGGTGACGGCGCCGGCCTCGAATTCGCCGGTGACGGCGCCCTCGTAGAGGGTGATGATGCGGTCGGAAAGCCGCAGGACCTCGTCCAGGTCGGCGCTGGAGAGCAGGATGGCGCAGCCGTGATTGCGCTTTTCCATGATGCGCTCGTGGATGAACTCCGACGCGCCGATGTCCACGCCGCGGGTGGGCTGGGCGATGACCAGGGCGGGGGTATCGAAGGAGAATTCCCTGGCCACGACGATTTTCTGCAGGTTGCCGCCGGACATGTCGCCGGCGGGGGTTTCGATGCCGCCGGAGCGCACGTCATAGCGCTCGTAGAGCTCTTTGGTATACTGCCGGACGGCGTCCGCCTTCAGATGGAAGCCGAAGCGCAGAAAGCGCTTGTCCCGCTGGCGGCCGGTGAGCAGATTATCCGAAATGCTGGCCTCCTCGCTGACGCCGGTGCGCAGCCGGTCCTCGGGGATGTGGGCCAGGCCCGCGCCGCGGACGGCGCCGGGGTCCCTGCCCGTGACGTCGGCGCCGCACACCAGCACCTTGCCGGAATCGGGCTTTCGCAGGCCGCAGACGGCCTCCAGCAGCTCCGACTGGCCGTTGCCCTCGATGGCGGCGATGCCCAGCACCTCGCCGGCGCGCACGCTCAGACTCACGCCCCGCACCGCCGGGAGGCCCCGGCTGTCGGAGACGAACAGATGTTCCACGACGATGGCGCTCTCACCGGGCGTTCCCTCCCGCTCCAGGCGGTCGAAGAGCACCTCTCTGCCCACCATCAGGGAAGCCAGGGAGGCCTGGGTGACGTTCTTCGTCTCCTCCACGCCCACCAGCTTTCCCTGCCGCAGGATGCCCACCCGGTCGGAGATGGCCATGACCTCGTAGAGCTTGTGGGTGATGAGGATGACGGTCATATTCTTTTCTCGCACGATGCGCCGCAGCACCGCGAAGAGCTCGTCGGTCTCCTGGGGGGTCAGCACGGCGGTGGGCTCGTCCAGGATCAGGATGTCCGCGCCCCGGTACAGGGCCTTGAGGATCTCCACCCGCTGCTGCTCGCCCACGCCCAGATCGCGCACCTCGGCCTCGGGGTCCACCTGCAGGCCGTATTCCTCGCAGAGCTCCCGCGTCAGCGCCATGGCCTTCCGGTCGTCGAAAAAGATCCCGGCGCGCCGCGGCTCGCGGCTGAGCACGATGTTCTGGGCCACGGTGAAGGAGGGCACCAGTTTGAAATGCTGATGCACCATGCCCACGCCCGCGGCGATGGCGGCGCGGGGCGTATGCTCCGTCACCCGTTCTCCGCGGATATATACCTCGCCCTCGGTGGGCTCGTAGATGCCGTAGAGGATATTCATCAGGGTGGATTTGCCGGCGCCGTTCTCGCCCACCAGGGCAAACACCTCGCCCCGGCGGATCTCCAGGGAGATATCGTCGTTGGCCAGCACGCCGGGGAAGGCCATGCTGACATGGTCAAAGCGGATGATGCTTTCAGGCAACACGCCACCTCCTCCAATGATTCATATAGTATGCTTTCCGTCACGCCGGTACGCTCATCCGCCGCCGCTCCGCGCGGATACGGATCGCCGCGGTCCCGCGGACGGGTAAATTCAGCAAAAGGCTGCCGGGGGCAGCCTTTTGCTCGGTTTCATTTTATTTTCTGGTGCTGTCGACGGTGATCTCGCCGCTGACGATCTTCTTGGCCAGATCCTCCACCTGCTTCTTGACCTCGTCGGGAACCTGCTGGGTCATGGTGTCGTCGCCGTAGCCGACGCCCACATAGCCCGCGGACAGGTCCGCCACCCAGGTGGTGCCCCACTTGGAGCCGTCGCCGCCCAGATACTCGGAGACGGCGGTGTAGATGGACTGGCCGACCTCCTTCTTCATGGAGCAGATGATCTGCTCGGGGGCGATGTACTTCTGATCGGAGTCCACGCCGATGGCATAGAAGCCGTACTCCTTGGCGGCCTCGAACACGCCGGAGCCGGCGGCAGAGGCGATCTGGAAGATGACGTCGGCGCCCTTGTCGTGCAGGGCGATGGCGCATTCCTTGCCGATGGCGGCGTCGTCATAGGTGCCGGTGTAATTGGTTTCGACGCGGATATCGGGATTAAAATACTTCGCGCCCTGCTTGTAGCCCACGATGAAATCGTTGATGGTGTCGGAGTCCTCGCCGCCCACGGCGCCGATGACGCCGCTCTCGGACATCGCCGCGGCGACGTAGCCCGCCAGGAAGGAGCCCTCGTTCTGGGCATAGGTGATGTTGAGCACGTTGTCGATGGGCTCGGAGGTGGCATTGTCGATCCAGATGAATTTTACGTCGGGATAGTCGGGGGCGACGGTCTCGATGTCGTAGAACTCCCAGCCGACGCACACCACGATCTGGTTCTTGTCGGCGGCGTTGCGCATCTGGGGCTCATGATTCTCGTTGTTGCATTCGATGGTGGTCACCTTGACGCCCAGGTCCTTGGCCAAACGGTCGACGCCCTCCTTGGAGGAATCATAGAAGGAGCGGTCGCCGAAGGTGCCGGCCACGACCAGCGCCAGGGTCACATCCTCGCCGGACTCGGCGGGCTTCTTTTTGGCGCAGCCGGCAAACATGCCGGCAAGGATGGTCAGCGCCAAAACAATCGCAATCAGTTTTTTCATTTCGGTACCTCTTTCTGTCGGTTAATTTCGCAAGATACAGCGTCATTATAATCCCCGCCGCAGGGAAAAGCAAGCATTGCAGGAAAGAATTCTCATTTTGTGTACAATTGTACGCCGCAGGCCGACACAGGGCCGTTTTTTCCGCAGGAGCGCGCGATTTGACAAAAAAACGCGTATCGTTTGTGATTTTTTGCCGGATAATGATTGCGTCGGAAGGAATTTTATGTTATTATTGTTTATTATCAATGGCATTGAATCTTCAGGAGGACGAACCGTCCTCTTATCAATCGAAAGGGGTAAAAGATCTATGGCACATAAATATGTATACGCCTTCTCCGAAGGCAACGCGAAAATGCGTGAGCTCCTCGGCGGCAAGGGCGCCAACCTGGCGGAAATGACCAACATTGGCCTGCCCGTCCCCCAGGGCTTCACCATCTCCACCGAGGCCTGCACCCAGTACTATGAGGACGGCCGGCAGATCAACGAAGAGATCCAGCAGCAGATCATGGACGCCATCGAGCAGATGGAGCAGATCAACGGCAAGAAGTTCGGCGACAAGGAAAACCCCCTGCTGGTTTCCGTTCGCTCCGGCGCCAGAGCCTCCATGCCCGGCATGATGGACACCATCCTGAACCTCGGCCTCAATGAAGAGGTCGTCAATACCATCGCCGAGAAGTCCGGCAATCCCCGCTGGGCGTGGGACTGCTACCGCCGCTTCATCCAGATGTTCTCCGACGTCGTCATGGAGGTGGGCAAGAAGTACTTCGAGCAGCTCATCGACAAGATGAAGGAAGAAAAGGGCGTGACCCAGGACGTCGAGCTCGACGCCGAGGATCTGCACAAGCTGGCCAACCAGTTCAAGGCCGAGTACAAGGCCAAGATCGGCGCCGACTTCCCCGACGATCCCAAGGTCCAGCTGAACGAGGCCATCAAGGCCGTGTTCCGCTCCTGGGACAACCCCCGCGCCAACGTCTATCGCCGTGACAACGACATCCCCTACTCCTGGGGCACCGCCGTCAACGTCATGCCGATGGTCTTCGGCAACATGGGCGAGACCTCCGGCACCGGCGTCGCCTTCACCCGCGACCCCGCCACCGGCGAAAAGAAGCTCATGGGCGAATTCCTGACCAACGCCCAGGGCGAGGACGTCGTGGCCGGCGTCCGCACTCCGATGCCCATCGCCCAGATGGAAAAGCTCTTCCCCGAGGCCTATGCCCAGTTTATCGATACCTGCGCCAAGCTTGAGGATCACTACCGCGACATGCAGGATATGGAGTTCACCGTGGAGAACGGCAAGCTCTATATGCTCCAGTGCCGCAACGGCAAGCGCACCGCCCAGGCGGCCCTGCGCATCGCCTGCGATCTGGTGGACGAGGGCATGATCACCGAGCGTGACGCCGTCGCCATGATCGATCCCAGAAACCTCGACACCCTGCTGCATCCCCAGTTCGACGCGGCCGCCCTGAAGGCCGCCACTCCCATGGGCCGCGGTCTGGGCGCCTCCCCCGGCGCCGCCTGCGGCAAGGCCGTCTTCACCGCTGAGGACGCCGAAATCTGGAACAACCGCGGCGAGAAGGTCGTCCTGGTCCGCCTGGAGACCTCCCCCGAGGACATCACCGGCATGAAGGCCGCCCAGGGCATCCTGACCGTGCGCGGCGGCATGACCTCCCACGCGGCGGTCGTGGCCCGCGGCATGGGCAAGTGCTGCGTCTCCGGCTGCGGCGACATCGTCATGGACGAGGAGAACAAGCGCTTCACCCTGGCCGGCAAGACCTTCAACGAGGGCGACTGGATCTCCATCGACGGCTCCACCGGCAACATCTACGACGGCGTCATCCCCACCGTGGACGCCTCCATTTCCGGCTATTTCGGCCGCATCATGAGCTGGGCCGACAAGTACCGCGTGCTCAAGGTCCGCACCAACGCCGACACCCCCGCCGACGCCAGGAAGGCCCGTGAGCTGGGCGCCGAGGGCATCGGCCTGTGCCGCACCGAGCACATGTTCTTCGAGGCCGACCGCATCGCCGCCTTCCGCGAGATGATCTGCTCCGACACCGCCGAAGAGCGCGAGGCCGCGCTGAACAAGATCCTGCCCTATCAGCAGGGCGACTTCGAGGCACTGTACGAAGCCCTCGAGGGCTATCCCGTCACCATCCGCTTCCTGGATCCCCCCCTGCATGAGTTCGTTCCCACCGAGGACAAGGACATCGAGCTGCTGGCCCAGACCCAGGGCAAGAGCGTGGAAACCATCCGCGCCATCATCGACGGCCTGAAGGAATTCAACCCCATGATGGGCCACCGCGGCTGCCGCCTGGCGGTCACCTATCCCGAGATCGCCGCCATGCAGACCCGCGCCGTCATCCGCGCCGCCATCAAGGTCCAGGGCGAGCATCCCGACTGGAACCTGGTGCCCGAGATCATGATCCCGCTCACCGGCGACGCCAAGGAGCTCAAGTTCGTCAAGGACGTGGTGGTCAAGACCGCTGACGAGGAGATCGCCGCCGCCGGCGCCAGCCTCAAGTATGAGGTCGGCACCATGATCGAGATCCCCCGCGCGGCCCTCACCGCCAACGAGATCGCCAAGGAGGCCGAGTTCTTCTGCTTCGGCACCAACGACCTGACCCAGATGACCTACGGCTTCTCCCGCGACGACGCCGGCAAGTTCCTGGAAGCCTACTACGACAAGAAGATCTTCGAGAACGATCCGTTCGCCAAGCTGGATACCAACGGCGTCGGCACCCTGATGGAAATGGCCATCGACCTGGGCAAGAAGGTCCGTCCCGAGCTGCACTGCGGCATCTGCGGCGAGCACGGCGGCGATCCCTACTCCGTGGAGTACTGCCACCGCATCGGCCTGGACTATGTGTCCTGCAGCCCGTTCCGCGTGCCCATCGCCCGTCTGGCCGCCGCCCAGGCCGCCATCAAGGATACCGCCGAAGAGGTCAAGGCCGAGGAGGCCGCGAAGGCTGCCCGCGAAGCCCGCAAGGCTGAGGTGGAGAAGAAGGTCGAGGCCGCCAAGACCGCGCTGCGCGACGCTGCCGACAAGCTCCAGTCCGCCGCCACCGACGCCGGCGCCGAGCTCAAGGACGTCGCCACCGCCGGCTTCAAGAGCCTGCTGGCCGGCTGGGAGGAATTCAAGAAGACCTACGGCGAGCAGAGAAAGAACGACAAGTAATCCCGACCCCGTCATAAATCAAGCCTGCCGGCGTTTCGCCGGCAGGCTTCCTTTATTTAATAAGGATAACAGGAAAACCCGCCCCGGTCGGGGCGGGTTCTGATTCGCTCATTCGTTTTCCAGGGCCATGAATTTGTCGATGCGGCGCTGGTGGCGGCCGCCCTCGAACTCGGTGGTCAGGAACACGTCCAGGATCTCCAGGGCCAGCTTTTCGCCCAGAACGGCGGCGCCCATGGCGATCACGTTGGCGTCGTTGTGCTGGCGGGTCAGCCGGGCGGACATGAGATCGGACAGCAGGGCGCAGCGGATGCCCTTGACCTTGTTGGCGGTCATGCTCATGCCGATGCCGGTGGTGCACAGCAGAACGCCGCGCTCGCACTGCCCGGAGGCCACGGCCTTGGCCGCCAGGATGCCGTAGTCGGAATAATCGCAGCTGTCGGGAGTGAAGGTGCCGAAGTCCGTCACTTCGTGGCCCAGGTCCTCCAGATGCTTGCGCACCGCCTGCTTCAGGGCCAGCGCGCCGTGGTCACACGCGAGAGAGATTTTCATAATTGCCTCCAAATAGTATTGTTACAGCGGCTGCTGCTTGATCTTGGCGAAACGGCGGGGATATTTCGCGGGGGTGGGGCGGATCTTGTCGATGATCACCACCCGGTGGACCGCGTCGCCCACGGAGTATTCGGCCATCTCCCGGACGCTGCCGCCCAGGGTGCGGATGGCCGGCCCTGCCTCCTGCGCCTCATCCTCGGCCGCCGCGCCCTTCATGGCCAGGAAGCTGCCGCCCACCTTGACGTAGGGCAGGCACAGCTCGCACAGCACGTTCAGCCGCGCCACCGCCCGGGACACGCACAGATCATACGTTTCCCTGCGCCCCTCGATGAGCTCCTCGGCCCGGCCCGTCAGGCATTCCGCCTCCAGGCCCAGCGCCGGCAGCAGCTCATCCGAGAGCCACTGCATCCGCTTGGCGGTGGAGTCCAGCAGACTCAGCCGGATCGACGGCTCGCCGATCAGCAGGGGCACGCCGGGAAAGCCCGCCCCGCAGCCGACGTCCACGACCCGCTTGCCGCGGAAATCCGCCAGGCGCAGCAGGGCAAGGCTGTCGAGAAAGTGGAGCCTCGCCACCTCCGCAGGCTCCGTGATGGCGGTCAGATTCATGACCGCGTTTTTTTCCAGCAGCAGGTCGCAGCAACGCCCGAAGGCCGCAAGCTGGGCGTCGTCCAGTGTCAGGCCGAGGGCGCCTGCGCCGTCGCGGAGGAGCTTCAGCATACTTTCTCCTTAAAAACCGGCCGGCTTGCGCCGGCCGGATCGGTGATTGATTTCTTACTTCTTCATGGCGATGGCCGCCTTGGCCTTGGCGGCGATGTTCTCCGCCGTCAGACCGAAGTAGGCCAGGCACTCGTCGGCCTTGCCGCTGCGGCCGAACTGGTCCTCCACGCCCACACGGAGCACGGGCACCGGGCAGCAGCCGGACACGCACTCGGCCACGGCGCCGCCGAGGCCGCCGATGATGTTGTGCTCCTCGCAGGTGACGAGGGCGCCGGTCTCCTTGGCTGCCTTGCAGATCAGCTCGCAATCCAGGGGCTTGATGGTGTGGATGTCCAGCACGCGGGCGGAGACGCCCTCGGCGGAGAGAAGCTCCGCGGCCTCCATGGCCTTATAGACCATCAGGCCGGTGGCCACCAGGGTGACGTCCGCGCCGTCGCGGATGGTGACGCCCTTGCCGATCTCGAACTTGTAGCCCTCGAGCTCATCGGTGAAGATGGGGGTGTTGGGGCGGGACAGGCGCAGGTAGGCCGGGCCGTCGAAATTCAGAAGGGCTTCCACAGCCTGCTCGGTCTCGTAGCCGTCGCAGGGGTGGATGACGGTCATGCCGGGGATGGCGCGCATCAGCGCCAGATCCTCGATGCACTGGTGGGTGGCGCCGTCCTCGCCGACGGAAACGCCGCCGTGGGTGCCGACGCAGACCACGTTCAGGCCGGGATAGGCAACGGAGTTGCGCACCTGCTCATAGGCGCGGCCGGCGGCGAACATGGCGAAGGTGTTGGTGAAGGGCTTGAGGCCGGCGGCAGCCATGCCGGCGGCGACGCCGACCATGTTGCACTCGGCGATGCCCATGTTGAAGAAGCGGTCGGGGTATTCTTGCGCGAAGAATTTGCTCATGGTGGCGTTGGACAGGTCGGCGTCCAGCACGACGAGCTTGGGATACTTGGCGCCCAGGGCGGCAAGGGCCTTGCCGTAGGCGTTTCTGGTTGCAATCTTGCCTGACATATCAGCCTACCTCCTTCTCGAGCTGCGCGATCTGCGCCTCAAGCTCGGCCTTGGCCTGGGCAAACTGCTCGTCGTTGGGAGCCTTGCCGTGCCAGCCGGCGTTGTTTTCCATGAAGCTGACGCCCTTGCCCTTGACGGTCTTGAGCAGGATCACGGTGGGCATGCCCTTGCAGGCCTCGGCCTCGGCCAGGGCCGCGCGGATGGCGGCGAAGTCATGGCCGTCGCACTTGACGACGTTCCAGTTGAAGGCCGCGAACTTGGCGTCCAGGGGCTCGGTGGGCATGACGTCCTTCGTCGCGCCGTCGATCTGCAGACCGTTGACGTCCACGAAGAAGCACAGGTTGTCCAGATGGTACTTGGCCGCCGCCATGAAGGCTTCCCAGGCCTGGCCTTCGGCCAGCTCGCCGTCGCCGCAGATGGCGTAGGTGCGGTAGCTCTTGCCCTGGGCCTTGGCCGCCAGGGCCATGCCCACGGCGGCAGAGGTGCCCTGGGCCAGGGAACCGGTGGACATGTCCACGCCGGGGACGTGGGCCATGTCGGGATGGCCGGAGTAGTGGGCCTTGATGGAGCGCAGGAGCTTCATATCCTCGGTGGGGAAGAAGCCGCGCAGGGCCAGCACGGAGTACAGGGCCGGGGCGCAGTGACCCTTGGACAGCACGAAGCGGTCACGGTCCGGGTTCTTCGGATCGGCGGGGTCGATGTTCATCTGGGCAAAATAGAGGGTGGTGAGTGCGTCCATGCACGACAGGGAGCCGCCGGGATGGCCGCTGGCTGCGGTGTGGACGGCGTCCACCGCCAGAAGCCTTCCGCGGGTCGCCCAAAGGGCGAGCTCTTGGTTGGTGATGTTGTTCATAGAATATCCATTCCTTTTGTTGAAATTTCCGCCGCGCGGCGCGGCGGGACTATGCCGGGGCGGCCTGTGGGCACAATCCCCTTTATAATGCGTCTATTATAGCACAACTGCGGCGCGGTTGCTACGGTATTTTTCAAAAATTTGCGCATAAAACAGGGTTTTCTGTCCCGCTGCACCTTTCCCGCCGCCGGGGCATAGAATGGCGCACGGAATATCGGGGAGGGGTGCCTATGAATCCGTACGACCGCCGGAAGGTGCATGAGGTATGGGCGCGGGTGCGTCCCGGGCAGGACGTGTTCGCCCCGGGACCGCAGCGACCGGGGCAGGGAGGGAAGCCGCCGGGGAACGGGCTCCAGCCGCCGGCGCCGCCGCCGGGACCGCCGGAGGCGCAGATGGCCGCCGACGCACTGGAGAATCTGGCCGCGGGCTATGATTTCCTGGCGGGCAGACGGCGGGCGCCCTGGCTGCGGCGGCTGGCGGCCCAGTGCCGCAGGGGCGTCCGGGCATTGCAGGCCTGCGCCGGGGTGCGGGCGGGAGAGATCCCGAATACCCGGGCGGACGTCTGCGCCCAGCGGCGCTCCGAGCAGGCCCTGCGGGATCTGCTGGATCAGCTCGACGGCCCCTGCCGGGAGGCCGCAGCCCGACTGCGCCGGGAGTCCATGGGACGATCCCGGGCGATCGCGCGGCTGCAGTGAAGCAAAAAGCGGACGCCGGAACCCGGCGTCCGCTTTGATTCAGGACCAGATAAAGGAAAAGTATATGCCGTTGGCGAAGAAAACCAGAGCCAGGAAGGCCATCGCACCGCAGATAAAGGGCTCCGCCGGAAAGGTGAGATCCTTCAGATAAGCCCGATCGGGATGCTTTGGCTGGTATATGACCTGGAGCATGGGAGGAAAATGATGGGGCTTGACATTGCTGACGGTCTGTTCGATGGTGTATTTCTTTCCGTCCACGGTGTAGGAATAATGGGCGGTCGTAATATCGTGGATGAATTCTCCGGACCTGCTGTGAAAACGGTGATTGCCTTCATGCTCCGTGCGCTCCAGATACGCCCCGGTGTGCTTGACTCTGTCTTTCCGGAATCCCAGACAGACGATCAAATACCGGATTGCCGCTGCCAGAAAAAGCATGCCGACGGCCAAACAGATATATCCATAAATACGCACGCGGATCCCCCCTTCGGCCTGTTTTTTCTATTTTACCATATCCCCGTATTCCCCGGCAAGGGGCGTCTGCGGCGCGCCCGCCGCTTCCCTTCGGAGATCGGCGGCGGCCGGGGGAAGAAGCGTTTTCTGCAAATATCGTTGATTTCCGCTTTTGCACATGTTATAATATGTTTTACGGCAGGGGAAACTGTCAAAAGAACGCAGAAAGGAGCAGGAGCATGAGGATCGTTCGCCGCTTTGTATTCGCCGTCGCTTTTCTGGTCGCCACGGTACTGCTGATCCGCGCCGCCAAGCAGCACGGGGACTTCTTGTTCATGTTCTATCCCGGCATCCTGCGCGAAGTGGAAACCTTCCTGTCCGAGCTCACCGCCAAGCTCGACTATGTGCTTTGGGAGCGTCTCGCCCTGATCTGCCTGATCTGGGCGGTCATCACGCTGCTTTTGGATATCATTCTTCAGGAAAATCTGCTGCGCTGGGTTTCCGGCGTCGCAGCGTTCCTTGCCCTGCTGCTGTGCCTGTTCGTGGGCATGTCGGGGCTCAACCGCTATGCCCCCTCCGTGGCGGAGAGCATGCGCCTGGAAAACCGCACCGACTACAGCGCCGACGAGCTGCGCAAGGCCGCCATCTACTACCGCAACGGCGCCAACGAGGCCGCGGAGAAGGTCGGCCGCGGGCCGGACGGCCAGTTCCGGGCGGCAGGCTTTGAGACCCTGGGCGAGGAGCTGGGCAGCGGCATGAAGAACATGATCCGCACCAGCTACGTCTTTGGCGGCAGCACCGCCGCCCCGAAGAAGCTCAATCATTTCAAGCGCTATTCCGACGGCCCCAGCGTCTACTGCTGCCTTACGGGCGAATGCTGCATCGATCCCGCCGTGGAGGATTCGGCCATGCCGTTCCTCATGAGCTTTGAGGCAGCCCGCCGGATGTCCATTTTCCGCGACGGCGACGCCGCTTTCGTTGCGATCCTCGCCTGCATCGCCTCCGACAGCAAAGACTATAACTACTCCGGCTATTTCATGGCCTATCGCCTGTGCATGCAGGCCCTGTCGGAGCTGGACCCCGCCGAGGCCGACACCGTGGCCGAAGGGGAGAGCGAGGCCCTGCGCGCGGATCTGGCAAGCGCAAAGTATCTGCCCGAGCACGCCGTTTCCGGGGCGTGGATCGACCGGGTGGAAAAGCTGGACAAGAAGGAGCGCGGCCGGGAGATGCCCGAGGTGCCCGACGCCGCCGCCCTGCTGGTGATCTGGCATAAGCATCTGACCGAACCGGCGGAAGCGCCGGCGGAAGAGTCGGTGGAAGAGCCGCTGGCGGCATAACGAAAAAACGACGGGTCCTTTGCCGTTCCAAGCGACGGCAGGGGGCCCGTTTGCCTGTGTTTTGAGGTGTTTTATGACCATTCCGATCCTGTATGAAGACGAATATCTGCTCCTGTGCGCCAAGCCCGCGGGCGTGGTGTCCGAGACGGACCGGGGCAGGGGAATGCCGGAGCTGCTTTCGGCCCGGCTGCGCGAAGCGGGCGAAGCGGATTTCATCGCCGGCGTCCACCGGCTGGATAAGCAGGTGGGCGGGCTGATGGTGTTCTCCCGCCGGAAAAACGTGACCGGCGCGCTGATCGAGCAGATCCGGCGCCGGGAGGTGGAGAAGGAATACCTGGCCGTGCTGCGGGGCAGCCCCGACGCGCCCGAGGGCACCCTGGAGGATCTGCTTTTCCACGACAGCCGGTGCAATAAAACCTTCGTGGTGGACCGCATGCGCAAGGGCGTGCGGGAGGCGAAGCTCTCCTACCGCACCGTCGCCGCGCAGGACGACGGCGGACAGACCCTGACCCTGGTGCGGGTGCGCCTGCACACCGGCAGGACCCACCAGATCCGCGTCCAGTTCGCCTCCCGGGGCACGCCCCTGCTGGGCGACATCCGCTACGGCAGCAAGGCCGCCTGCGGCCCCGCCCTCTGGTCATACCGCCTGCATTTTGTCCATCCCGTGACCGGCGAGGCCGTGGACTGCACCTGCCCGCCGCCGAAGGAATACCCCTGGAGCCTGTTTTTCCCGGAGGAGTCCCAATGAACAAAACCAACCGCGCCGCCGCCTGGCTGAGCCTGTGCATGGCGGTCTTCGGCACCATCAGCATCTTCGTCAAGGGCATCGACCTGCCCGCCTCGGAGATCGCTCTGTACCGGGCGGCCATCGCCTGTGTCGTGCTCTTTGGCTATCTGACCCTCTCGGGGCGGCTGGGACAGCTCAGGACCCTGGGCCGGGATCTGCCCCTGCTGTTCGCCTCCGGCGCAGCCATGGGCTTCAACTGGATCTTTCTGTTCACCGCCTACCGCTATACCACCGTGGCTCTGTCCACCCTGGCCTATTATTTTTCCCCCACCCTGGTGGTGCTGGGCTCCGTGGCCCTGTTTCGGGAAAAGCTGACTGCCCGGCAGATCCTGTGCTTCCTGGGCTCCACGGCGGGCCTGGTGCTGATCGTGGGCGTGCGCGGCGGCGGCAGCCGGGACCTGACGGGCCTCGCCTTCGGCCTGCTGGCGGCGGTGCTCTATGCCGCGGTGGTGCTGTGCAACAAAAAAACCGCCCGTGTGGACGGCGTGGTGCGCACCTGGGTGCAGCTTCTGGCGGCGGCCCTGGTCATCACGCCATATGTGGCCATGACGGGAGGCTTTCACATCGGCGGCCTCGATCCCACCGAATGGGGCAATCTGCTGGTCATCGGCGCGCTCTTCACCGGCGTCCTCTACGCGGTCTATTTCTCCGCCGTGGGCCGGCTGCCCGGACAGCAGGCGGCGATCCTGAGCTACATCGATCCGGCGGTTTCGGTGCTGGTATCGGTATTCTGGCTCCGGGAGCCCATCACGGCTGTGCAGATCCTGGGCGGCGCGCTGATCCTGGCCTTCGCCATGGCCAACGAGCTGGGGAGGCGGACAAAATGACCTATCTGCTCCACAAGCCCGCGGGGCTGGTATGCGCCAGGACCGACCGCGAAAACCCGACGGTGATGTCGCTGTTCCCGCCGGAGCAGCAGCATCTGTTCCCCGTGGGCAGGCTGGACAAGTATTCCGAAGGCCTGCTGCTCGTCACCGACGACGGCAAGCTCTGCCGCCGCCTGCTGGACCCGGAAACCCATGTGGAGAAGCGCTATTTCCTCTGGGCCGCCGGAGACCCGGCGCCTGAAGCCTGCGCCGCCATCCGCGGCGGCCTGCGTCTGCAGGGCCTGCCGGCGCCCACGAAGCCCTGCCGGTTCGAGGTCGGGGCGCATACGCTGATTTCCCGGCTGGACGTGCCGGTGTTTCCCAACCGGCGGGCCCTGCTGGACGCGCCGGACACGCCGGTATTCTCCGCCCGGATCTGGCTGACCGAGGGCAAGCGCCATCAGATCAAGCGAATGCTGGAGGCGGTGGGCTGCGCCTGCCTGTACCTGCGCCGGGAGGCCTTCGGCCCCCTGGAGCTGGACCCGCGCCTCTGCCCGGGCCAGTACCGCCCCCTGACGAAGGCCGAGCTCGCCGCCCTGCGCGCCGCGGCAAATCTGCCGCCGGCGCAGGAAGCGCGGGGATGATTGCCGAATAAAAAACAGGTGACTGCTGCCAGTCACCTGTTTTTGTATCCCCCGCGGGGGCAGTTTGTCAAATCGCGTCAGTTGAAGGCGCCCAGGGGCTTGCCGCCGAGGACGTGGAAGTGCAGATGCTGCACGGTCTGGCCGGCGATCTCGCCGCAGTTGGTGACCACGCGGAAACCGTCGAAATCCAGCTCCTTCGTCAGCTTGGCGATGACCGCGAAGATGTGGCCGACGACGGCCGCGTCCTTTTCGGTGATCTCCGACGCGGAGCTCAGGTGCTTCTTGGGCACCACCAGGAAGTGCTTCGGCGCCATGGGGGCGATGTCATAGAAGGCGTAGCACAGCTCGTCCTCATAGACCTTGGTCGAGGGGATCTCGCCGGCGATGATTTTGCAGAACAGGCAGTCGTTCATAAGTTGCTCCTTTCCGTTTCTCAGAGGCTGGACCGGACGAATTCTTCCACCTTGGACAGGGCTTCGGACAGCCTGGAGGCGTCCTTGGCGCCGCCCATGGCGGAGTCGGGCTTGCCGCCGCCGGAGCCGCCGCAGATGGCGCACACCTGCTTGACGAGCGCACCTGCCTTGACGCCCTTGGCCACGGCGTCCTTGCCGCAGACCGCCAGGATGGACACCTTGTCGCCCTGGATGCCCGCCAGCACGCCCACGCAGCCGGGATCCCGGTCGCGCAGCAGGTCGCCCAGCTTGCGCAGGTCGGGCACGGCCAGGTCGCGGCGCACCGCGGTGAGCACGTTCAAGCCGTCCACGGCCTTGCTGCCGGCGATCAGGCCGGCGGCGTCGCCCGCCAGGACCTTGTCCTTCATGGCGCTCAGCTGCTGCCGCAGATCCTTGAGCTCGGCCAGGGTGGACTCGACCTTGTGGGTCAGCTCGCCGGCGCTGGGGGCCTTGACGATCTCGCAGGTCTTCTTCAGGGTGTCGGCGTAGCCGTTCATCTGCTCGAGCACCGCGCGGCCGGTGATGGCTTCGATGCGGCGCACGCCGGAGGCGATGGAGCCCTCGGACACGACGGAGAACAGGCCCACCTTGGCGGTGTTGTCCAGATGTGTGCCGCCGCAGAACTCGATGGAGGCGTCGCCCATCTTGACCACGCGGACGGTATCGCCGTACTTTTCGCCGAACAGGGCGGTGGCGCCCATCTTCTTGGCCTCCTCAATGGGAAGCACCAGGGTCTCCACGTCCAGGCCCTTGAGGACCATGTCGGTGACGGCGTCGTTGATCTTCTTCATTTCCTCCGGCGTGATGGCGGAGAAATGGGTGAAGTCGAAGCGCAGGCGGTCGGGCTCCACCAGGGAGCCGGCCTGATGGCAGTGCTCGCCCAGGACGGACACCAGGGCGCTCTGCAGCAGATGGGTGGCGGAGTGGGCGCGGCGGATGGCCTGGCGGCGGTCGACGTCGATCTCGGCGGTGACCTCGTCGCCCACCTTGATCTCGCCGTCGGTCATCTTGCCGGCGTGCAGGGTGCCGTAGTGCAGGTACTTGCCGCCCTTGTCCTTCAGCACGTTGGTGACCTCGAAGACGGCCTCGCCCTTGCGGATCACGCCGTGGTCGGCGATCTGGCCGCCCATCTCGGCGTAGAAGGGGGTCTTGTCCAGCACCAGGATGCCCTGGTCGCCGCCGGCGATGGCGCCGGAGACCTCCTCGCCCACGCACACGGCCAGGACTCTGGCGGCCTCGGCGTCGTGCTCGTAGCCGGTGAATTCGGTGGGGGTGTTGTCCAGGCCCAGGTCGATGCCCGCCCAGGCCAGGTCGCCCAGGGCCTTCCGGGCCTCGCGGGCGCGCTCCTTCTGCTCCTCCATGAGCTGATGGAAGCCGTCCTGGTCCACGCTCATGCCCTCGTCCTCGGCCATTTCGATGGTCAGGTCGATGGGGAAGCCGTAGGTATCGTACAGGCGGAAGGCGTCGGTGCCGGAGAACACGGTCTCGCCGGCGGCCTTGTGGGCGCTGAGCATTTCGTTATAGATCTTCATGCCGCCGTCGATGGTGCGGGCGAAGTTCTCCTCCTCCTGCTTGACGACGCGGGTGATATAGGCGCAGCGATCGCGCAGATAGCCGTAGTGGCTCTCGTTCTCCTGCACCACGGTCTCCACGACCTTGTACAGGAAGGGCTCGTTGACGCCCAGGAGCTTGCCGTGGCGGGCGGCGCGGCGCAGCAGGCGGCGCAGCACGTAGCCGCGGCCCTCGTTGGTGGGCAGCACGCCGTCGGCGATCATGAACACGGAGGCTCTGGCATGGTCGGTGATGACGCGCAGGGACACGTCGTTCTTATCGGAAACGCCGTAGCTGGCGCCGGTGAGCTCGGTGACCTTGTTGGTGATGTTCATGACGGTGTCGACCTCGAAGAGGGAACCCACGTCCTGGCACACCACGGCCAGGCGCTCCAGGCCCATGCCGGTGTCGATGTTCTTCTGGGCCAGCTCGGAGTAGTTGCCGAAGCCGTCGTTGTCGAACTGGCTGAACACGTTGTTCCAGACCTCGATGTAGCGGTCGCAGTCGCAGCCCACGGTGCAGTCGGGCTTGCCGCAGCCGTACTTCTCGCCGCGGTCATAGTAGACCTCGGAGCAGGGGCCGCAGGGGCCGGAGCCGTGCTCCCAGAAGT
Organism: Oscillospiraceae bacterium; assembly: GCA_015068455.1. Lineage (GTDB taxonomy): Bacteria > Bacillota > Clostridia > Oscillospirales > Oscillospiraceae > SVMC01. The sequence continues at coordinate 282,052 of SVKO01000001.1, forward strand.
TATCCTCCTTGCCGAAGCGGAAGATGCGCTCCGGGGCGATGCCCACGTCCTTGTTCCAGATCTCGAAGGCCTCGTCGTCGTCCAGATAGATGGACGGATACAGGCGATCGGGGTCCAGGTGGCAGACCTCGGTGAGGAACTCCCAGCACCAGGGGATGGCTTCCTTCTTGAAGTAATCGCCGAAGGAGAAGTTGCCCAGCATCTCGAAATAGGTGCCGTGGCGGGCCGTCTTGCCGATGTTCTCGATGTCGCCGGTGCGGATGCACTTCTGGCAGGTGCACACGCGGTGGCACGGGGGCTCGACCTCGCCCTTGAAGTAGGGCTTCATCGGGGCCATGCCGGAGTTGATCAGCAGCAGGGACTGGTCGTTCTGCGGGATCAGGGAAAAGCTGGGCAGACGCAGATGGCCCTTGCCCTCAAAGAAGGACAGGAACATCTCGCGCAGCTCATTGAGTCCGTACTTTTTCGTTTCCATAGGGAACCGCCTCCAAAATATAACAATAATTGTTTATGAAAATAAAAACCGCTCCCGCCGTGCTCAGGGGCGAAGCTGTGCTCCACGGTACCACCCTGATGACACCCGGCAGGGGCGTCGCTCGATCGTCCTGTAACGGGAACCCCCGTCCTGCTCTCGCAGGCAGCTCGGAAACGGCCTCCGGCCGGGCGTTCCGCGGGGCTCGCACCGTCCCCCGTTCGCTTTGGGCGCCAAAACCGGTTCTTTTCCTCATCGCATTTGCGTATTTGCAGGATTACTATACCATAAAAACGCAAAAAGTCAACAAAAAAACAAAAACTTCTGTCGACGCCGATCTTTACAATCCGCGCTTGACTATTCGTTCGCCATATACTAAAATTATTTGATGAAGAAAGCAGAAAAAAAGCGCATTTGCGCAGATGGTGACGGAATATGGTTTTTGCAGATCTCTTTTTCATTTACTTCTTCCTTCCGCTGTGCCTGATCTTCTATTTCACGGCAAAAACGCTGGATCGGAAGAATCTTGTACTTATCATTTTCTCACTTGTTTTCTATGCCTGGGGCAAGCCCCTGTACGTGCTGCTTCTGCTGTTCAGCGCGGGATTCAACTGGGCCCTCGGCCTGGCACTGGAGAAGTTCCGCGGCACGCCCATGTCCAAAATCGTGCTCGGCGCGGGTATTGCGGTGGATCTGGCGCTGCTGCTGGTATTCAAATACAGCGGCGCCCTGTTCCGCGCCCAGACCAAGGCCGCGCAGGCCGCCATGCCCATCGGCATCGGCGTTTTCACCCTCCAGGCGGTCTCCTATCTTGTCGACTGTTTCCGGGAAAAGGTGGCCGTGCAGCACAGCTTCAAGAAATTCCTGCTGTATCTTTCCCTGTTTCCCCAGCTTCTCGCCGGTCCCATCGTCCGCTACAGCGCGGTCGAGCAGGCGATCGACGACCGCCGGACCTCCGTGAGCGACGCCTGCGACGGCGCCCTGCGGGTGATCGTCGGCCTGGCAAAGAAGGTCATCCTCGCCAATAATCTCTACGCCATCGTCACCGCCTTCTTCGGGAGCGACATCTCCGGCCTGAGCGTGCTGGGCACCTGGTACACCGCCGTCATTTTCACCCTGTACATCTATTTCGAATTCAGCGGTTACGCCGACATCGCCATCGGCCTGGGCCGGATCTTCGGCTTCCGGTTCGACGAAAACTTCAACTATCCCTTTGCCGGCCGGACCGTCACCGATTTCTGCGGCCGCTGGTATCTCTCCCTGGGCGCGTTCTTCCGCGATTACGTGCTGAGTCTTCCGTTCTTCGGGAAAAACTACCGATATCTGGGCCTGTTCCTGGTCTGGCTGTGCACCGGCATGTGGTTCGGCTCCGGCTGGAATTTCATCCTCTGGGGCCTGTACCTCGGCTTCTTCCTGTTCTTCGAGCAGACCTTTGGCAAAAACATCGTGGAAAAATGGCCCGTCTGGGTCAAGCATATCTACAGCAAGCTCGTCATCGTCCTCGGCTTCGGCATCTTCTATTTCCGGGCCCCGGGCCAGCTGGTGAAGTTCTTCGGCCGCGTCTCCGGCCTGAGCATGCTGACAAGCCGCGCGCCATTCGCCGATTCGCTGACCTGGGCGTCGTTTACGGACAACTTCTTCCTGATCGCGGCGGCCGTCATCTGCTCCCTGCCCCTGCTGCCCAGGATCAAGACCTTCTTCCTGAAAAACCGCAATCACACGGTCTATGCCATCGGGCGCTACGGCGCGCTGGCATGCTGTGCGGCCATGCTTGTGATCCTGAGCATCCTGCTGGCGGGCGCCGCCGGCAATCCCCTGGCATACTTCCGATTCTGAGCCCGGCAAGCTGAGAGGTGAACCATATGAATGAAGATCAAATCCGCGAAAACTCCGGGCAAATCCAGGAGGACATCCAAGCCGAGCGCCGAAAAAAGCGCTGGCAGCGCCGCCGCAGCTGGACGCGGGCCCGCAGCTCCGGCGTCAGCGTTCTCGTGCTGGGCGGTCTGCTGCTGCTGACGGCCCTGTTCCTGCTGGTGTTTCCCCGCTCCACCGTCTCGGCGCTGGAGAACCGGACGCTGACGCCGTTCCCGAAGTTCAGCTTTGCCGGCTGGTTCGACGGGGAATTCACCTCCGGCGTGACCGACCACTATGACGACACGGTGCCCTACCGCGATTCATTCCAAACCATGAGCAACCGATTTAAACGCATGTTCGGTCTTCACCCCGGCAAAAACGCAGAAGACGTCAGCAATACGCCGGCCGATCCGGAGGATTCGGCCGCGGACGCAGAGACTCCGGCAGACGCCGCACAGACCGATCCCGCCGCCCCGGCGGACGCCGCCGCTTCTGCCAACACCGCGCCGTCCGGCCCCATGGTTCCGGCCGAAGCCGAGGTCCCGCCCCTGCCCGACTATTCCGATGCGACGGGCCGCGTTGCCCTGACCTTTGACGACGGGCCCAGCGGGCCCAACAGCGAAGTCCTGCTGGCCATGCTCGCCGAGCGGGACGTCAAGGCGACGTTTTTCCTGTGCGGCTACCGGATCGAGGAATGCCCCGCGGAGCTGTGCAAAAAGCTGGCCGAGCCCGGCCATGAGCTGGCCATGCACGGCTACAGCCACACCTCCTTCAAGGAGATGTCCTCCGGCGGGATCCAGGACGAGCTTTCCAAGACCAAGGAACTGATCCAGAAAAACGCGGGCGTCACGCCCACGCTGGTGCGGCCGCCCTACGGCGCGATGAATGACGATTCGTACGAGGCGCTGCGGCAGGCGGGCTATCCCGTCATCATCTGGGACGTGGATACGGAGGACTGGCGCAACTCGGACCCCGAGGACGTCGCCAACACGGTCTTCGAGCAGGTGCAAGACGGCAGCATCATCCTGATGCACGATATGCACCAGAGCTCCGTGGACGCCGCCGCGCTGATCATCGATCAGCTCAAATCCGAGGGCTATGTTTTCCTGACTGTTTCGGAGCTGGCCCAAAGCATGGGCGTGACCCTTGCGCCCGGCGAGCGGTACCGCAGCATTGAGCCGCCGGAGGATGAGAGCGCCGCGGAGGAAAGCTCCGCGGACGAAAGCGCCGAAGAATAAAACGAACCGGGGGCGGGACCCGCAGCGGGCCCCGGCCCCGGCTTTCTGCTGTCTGCCGTGCGATTTTCTTCTTTTTTGAAAAACGGGACCCCGCCGGAGTTGGCGGAGTCCCGTTTTTTCACATCAGCCCGGTGTTTTGCCAAACAGCTTGGCCAGCGGCTCAATGATGGTCTTCAGATCGCTGATCGCCTCATTGAGCGTTTTGATGTCCAGGGCGTCCACCGCTTCGCCCGCCACGCGCAGGCTCTCCTGGGCCTGCAGGGCCGTATCGCCGATGTCCGTGCTGAGCTTCTCCCAGTCGACGGCGGAGAGCTCCTTGGTGATCGTCTCCAGCTCCACGGTGATCTCGTTCCAGTCCACCTCGGCCAGCTCCGCCGTGGGCACGGCGATGTCGTCCACGATCCTGTCCACCTTGACGATCGTCTGGGAGATCTGGTTCACGTTCTGCACCACGACCACGCAGGTGACCACCAGCGCCACCACCATGACGGCCAGCATCAGGACGATCAGCCGGTTGAGCCGGTTTTGCTTCTTCAGCAGCACATTTGTTTGATCCATCTCTATCTCTCCTCTTCGCGTTTTTTGAACTCTCTGCGTCCATCATACCGCATCAAAAGACGATTTGCAAGAGGCGCGAAAAGACGTTGGCTTTTGCGGCCCCATCTGCTATAATGGGGGCAAAACAGGGCCGTTTTCGGCCCGGAAATCCCGGGAGAACCCCATGAAGAAGCTGACCGTCGGCGTCCTGGCCCATGTGGACGCGGGAAAAACGACGCTGTGCGAAGCCCTGCTCTACCGCTCCGGCGCCATCCGCGCGCCGGGCAGGGTCGACCATAAAAACGCCTTTTTGGATACCCACGCCCTGGAGCGGGCGCGGGGCATCACCATATTCTCCAAACAGGCCATCGTGCAGCTGCCCGGCGCGGCGCTGACCCTGCTGGACACCCCGGGGCATGTGGACTTCTCCGCGGAGATGGAGCGCACATTGCAGGTGCTGGACTACGGCATCCTGGTCATCAGCGGCACCGACGGCGTGCAGGCCCACACCCGCACCCTCTGGCAGCTTTTGCAGCGCAACGCCATCCCCACCTTCATTTTCGTGACGAAGATGGATCTGCCCGGCGCGGACCGGGAGAAGGTGCTCTCCGATCTGCGGAGCGCGCTGGGCGCGCCCTGCGTGGATTTCGGCCTGGACGACGCCGGGCGGTACGACGAATGCGCCATGTGCGACGAGGCCCTGATGGAGGAGTATCTGGACACCGGCGTCCTGACGGACAGCGCCGTCGCCGCCGCCGTCGCCCGCCGCAGCCTGACGCCCTGTTTCTTCGGCTCGGGCCTGCGGATGGAGGGCATAGACGCGCTGCTCGACGCCCTGGATCGCTATACCGCCGCGCCCGCCTGCGGGACGGAATTCTCCGCCCGGGTGTTCAAGATCTCCCGGGACGCCCAGGGCGCCCGGCTGACCCATCTGAAAATCACCGGCGGCGTCCTTCGCCAGCGCGCCGCCCTGCGCTACCAAAGCGAGCGGGGAGAGGCCATGGAGGAGAAGGTCACCGCCATCCGCCTGTATTCCGGCGAGAAATTCACCGCCGCCGAGGCCGCCGAGGCCGGCAGCGTCTGCGCCGTCACGGGTCTGAGCGCCACCTGGGCAGGTCAGGGCCTGGGCGCCGCCCCGGAGGGGAAAAAGGCCCTGCTCGAGCCGGTGCTGAGCTACCGCATCGTCCTGCCCGAGGGAACGGACGAGCGCACCGTGCTGCCGAAGCTGCGCCAGCTCGCCGAGGAGGACCCCCAGCTGCACGTGCAGTGGCGCGACCCGGAGATCCGGGTGCAGCTCATGGGCGACGTGCAGATCGAAATATTATGTAAACTTATCGAGGAGCGCTTCGACCTGCGCGTGGGCGTGGACGCCGGGCGCATCCTCTACCGCGAAACCATCGCCGCTCCCGTGGAGGGCGTGGGCCATTTCGAGCCCCTGCGCCACTATGCCGAGGTGCACCTGCTCCTGGAGCCCCTGCCGAGGGGCAGCGGCATAGAATACTGCGCGGACTGCAGCGAAAACCTGCTCGACCGCAACTGGCAGCGGCTGATCCTGACCCATCTGATGGAGAAGCCCCATCTGGGCGTGCTCACCGGCGCGCCGGTGACGGACGTCCGCTACACCCTCAAATCCGGCCGGGCCCACCTCAAGCACACCGAGGGCGGCGACTTCCGCCAGGCCACCTACCGCGCCGTGCGCCAGGGGCTCATGGGCGCCGAGAGCATCCTGCTCGAGCCCCTGTACCGGTTCACCATCGAGCTGCCCATGGAGCAGCTGGGCCGGGCCATCAACGATATCCGCGCCATGAGCGGCAGCTTCGAGCCGCCGGAGGAGCGCGGCGGCATGATGGTGCTCAGCGGCGAGGCCCCGGTGGCGACCATGCGCAACTATGCCCGGGATCTGGCGGCCTATACCCACGGTCTGGGGCGGATCTCCCTGTTCGTGGCGGGCTACGGGCCCTGCCACGATGCGAAGCAGGTCATCGAGGAAATCGGCTACGATCCCCTGGCGGATCTGGAAAATACCCCCGACTCCGTCTTCTGCGCCCACGGCGCGGGCTTCAACGTACGCTGGGACAAGGTGCCGGAGTACATGCATCTGGAGAGCTGCCTCAAGCCCGAGGCCGCCGAGGACGCGCCCATCCTGCGCAGGGGGAATCTCAACATCGACGAAAAAGAGCTGGAGGCCATCATGGAGCGGGAGTTCGGCCCCATCCGCCGGAAGGAATACTCCGCGCCCCAGCGCAGCCCCGTGCTCTACGAACGCAGTCTGCCCGAGCGCAGCACGAAGCAATACCTGATCGTGGACGGCTACAACGTCATCTTCGCATGGGACGGCCTGCGGGCGCTGGCCGGACAGGATCTGGAGCGGGCCCGGGAGGCCCTCATCGATCTGCTCATCAACTACCGCGGCTTCACCGGCTGCGAGCTGGTGCTGGTGTTCGACGCCTATCGGGTGCCGGACAATCCCGGCGCGCGCACCGTCCGGGACGGGGTGCGCATCGTCTACACCGCCCAGGGCGAGACCGGCGACATGTACATCGAGCAGCTGGCCAACGGCATCGGCAAGAATGAAAACGTCCGCGTGGTCACCAGCGACGCCCTGATCCAGATCTCGGCCCTGCGCTCCGGCATCCTGCGGGTGAGCGCCCGGGAATTTGAGCAGGAGCTCCTGCGCACCGACGAGCAGATCGCCGCCCTGCTGCGGGCCCTGCAGGAAAAGGCCGGGCCCATGCACTCCGTGATCGTCCGCGGCACAAAAAAAGAGGGGAGTCAAAATGGACGCTGAACTTTCCCGCCGGGCCCTGGATCTGGCGCACCGGGCGGAAAAATACGCCGCCCCTGCCAACACCGGCTTCCTGACCCCCGCCGAGCAGGCGGAGCTCCGCGCCTTCTGCGCCCGGGAGCGGCTGGACGCCGTCTTTCACGGCGGCGGGGATGAAAACGACCGCCGCGCCGCCTTCTTCCTGCCCTCCTGGATGGAGGAGGATGCGCTGGACGTCTCCGAAGCCATCGCCGCTCTGGAGATCACCGCCGCCTTCGGCGCCCCCGGTCACCGGGACTACCTGGGCGCCATCCTGGGCCTGGGGATCAAGCGCGACTGCCTGGGGGACATCCGCGTGGCGGGCAGCACCGCATACCTGTTCTGCCTGGCTTCCATCGCGCCCTATTTATGCGCGAATCTGGAATCCGTGGGCCGCTGCGGGGTGAAGATCCGGCAGATCGCCCTGTCCGACGTGCCGCCCCTGCAGCGGAGCTGCCGCGAGGTGCGCTTCACCGTCAAGAGCCTGCGGCTGGACAGCGTGCTGGCCGGCGCCTTCTCGCTGTCCCGGGCAAACGCGGCGGCGGCCGTTGCCCAGGGCCTGGTCAGCGTCAACTATTTGCCCTGCGAAAAGCCCGACCGCGCCGTGGCCCCGGGGGACGTGCTCAGCCTCCGGGGCAAGGGCAAGGTCACCGTGGGCGAGCCGGGGGGCAAAACTCGCAAGGACCGGCAATTCATCACCGTGGAGCTCTGGACAGACGCTCCGGAAAAGAGGTAACTATGAACTATCCCCAGGTGGGCCTGCGTCCGGGCGAGGAGCGCGATCTCCGGACGGGCAAGCTCTGGATCTATGAAAACGAGCTGGAATGGGCGGAGGATACCTGCCAGAACGGCGATATCGTGGCCGTGCTGGACGCAAAGGAGCGCTTCGCGGCCTATGGCTTCTTCAACGCCTTGTCAAAAATCACCGTGCGCGTCCTGAGCTTCGACGAAGGCGCGGTCTTCGACCGGGCATTCTTCCGGGACCGCATCCAAAGGGCCTGGGATTTCCGCCGCGCCCTGGGCTTTTCCGACGCCTGCCGGGTGGTATTCGGCGAGTCCGACGGCCTGCCCGGTCTGACGGTGGACAAATTCGGAGATTACCTGAGCTTCCAGATCGTGTCGCTGGGCATGGAGCGCCGCAAGCAGGAAATCATCGATATTCTGGCCGAGATTTTTGCGCCCAAAGGCATCTTTGAGCGCGACGACCTGGCCGTCCGGGAAAAAGAGGGTATGGTCCAGATCTCCGGCTGCGTCTACGGCTCCGTCCCTGCCCAGGTGGAGATCCGGGAGCACGACGCCCGGATGCTGGTGGACATCCCCCACGGCCAGAAAACCGGCCATTTCCTCGACCAGCAGGAGAACCGGGGCCGCATCGCGCCCTATGTGAAAAACGAGACCGTGCTGGATCTGTGCTGCTGCACCGGCGGCTTCAGCGTCCACGCCGCCCTGTACGGAGCCAAATCCGTGGAGGCGGTGGACGTGTCGGCGGAGGCTCTGGCGCTGACCATGGAAAACGCCCGGCGCAACGGCGTGGCCGGCCGCGTCACCGTCACCGAGGCCAACGTCTTCGACCTGGCCCGGGCCTATGCGGACGCGGGGCGGCAATTCGGCTGCGTCATCTGCGATCCGCCCGCCTTTGCCAAAAGCCGCCGCGCCCTGGACGCGGCGTGGCGGGGATATAAGGAGCTGAACCTGCGCGCGATCCGCATGGTCCGTCCCGGCGGCTTCCTCGTCAGCTGCTCCTGCAGCCAGAGCATGACTCCGGAGCTCTTTTTGCAGATGCTCCGGGAAGCGGCCGCCGACGCTGGCCGAAGCGTGCGCCTGCTGGAAGCCCTTCTTCAGAGCCGGGATCATCCCGCCTGCCTGGGCGCGGAGCAGGCCCTCTATCTCAAGGGCTACATCCTGCAGGTCATCTGATCAGCGCGCTCAGCGCCCAGCAAAGGCCTGTGATCCCCGCGCCCGCCATCATCAGCAAAACGCCCCGCCAGCTTCGGCGGGGCCTTTTTTCCGCCCGGGCGCGAACATAATCGTCAGCCGCCCGGCATGCCTGCCGCAGCACCTGGGCGTCGCTCACCTCCGGCGCATCCTCCCGCAGCAGGAAAATCGCCTGCTCAAAGAGCGTCGTATCGGGCGCGCGCACCACGATCACCCGTCTGGAAACGCCTTTTATCATTGAATCCCTCCTTCGTGCAGCGCCTCCCCGGCCGCCGCGGCGTCAAACAGCGCGGCAGGCGGCCGACGCTCGTTCCAAATACGCTTCAAGCCCCGCCGCCGCATCGCCGTAAAGCCAGACCCCGCCGAAACAGTCGCCCACGACGGCGGAGGATGCGTCGACGCAGCAGGCCAGAGCGCGCACCTGCCCGTCGGCGCAGCCAAAGGTGCTGACGTCCCGCACCGCCCGGCTGCACCCGGTGAGAACGCGCACCTGTGCCCCGGCGCGATCCGCCAGGCGAAGGGCGGCTGCCAGCGGCGGGCCGGGGCCGGGCCGCGGCGTCAGGAGCCAGACGCGCTCCTCCGCCCGGTGGACCATGCTCAAAACCGCCCGCCGGAGCGCGGCGCCGCCGAGGGGCAGAACATAGCAGTATTGCTCCGGGCCGACGTTCCGCGCCCGGTCCGGCGGGGGCTGCAGCGCTGTTTCGCGCCAATGCGCGGCAAACCGTTCGCCGAACGCCTCCGCCGCGCCGCCCTCCAGCCGGAGGCAGGGCGCGATCCAGGGCCTCCGGCTGCTGCGCAGGCCCGCCCAGTCGTCCCGCAGGGCAATGGCGCCGGCATAGCACACCCGGCCGTCGATCAGGATCGCGGCGCCGTTTGCCGCGAACGGCCCGGGACGCGCCATGCCGATGCGCATGTGCCGCAGCTCCCGGAGCCCGGACAGGCGGCAGCGCGGCCCGAGGATCAGGCGCACGTCCACGCCCCTGGCGGCGCACTGGCGCAGGGCCGTGAGGACCGCATCAAACACGACGCCCGGCCGGGCATCCGTCAGCTCCAGCCAGAGCCGGCGTTCGGCGGCGCGCAGCTCGGGAAGCATCGCGCCGAGGCATTCCTCGGCGCCGCGCATCCAGCGGATCTGCGCCCCGTAGCGCAGAGGCCCGCCGGCGGCCCGGGCGGCGGCCGCTGCGGCGGGGGCCTCCGCCTGAAGACAGGCCAGGACCCCGGCGCCGGCCGGTGCGGCGGACTCTGCCCGGGCGGGCATGGCATATGTAAGCAGCACGAAACCCCTCCGTTCCGAGTTCTGGGGGACAGCCGTCCCCTTTAAGCATATGGTCCGGCGGCGGCAGAAATGCCCTTTGACTATTTTATACAAAGGAAAAATTTCATTAGTTGAAAATGTTGTGGGACTTTTTCCGGAAAAACCCTTGAAATTTCCGATAAAACGTGCTATTTTTTTATGCAGATAGAGGCGCACTGTGCGATCAGTATCCTTCCCGCCAAGGCCCGCAGGTTTTGGGTTGGTGAAAGGCGTTCGGTGCCGAAGGCAGGGGCTGCTGCGGTGCTCCTGTGCTGGGCCGGCAAACCAATAGCTGCCGGACTGTCGCATCTTTATGCGGAGGGCTATCGCTTCAATTTCCGGCATCCGTCTTCGCTGCAATCGCGGCGGAGTTCGATGTGTTTTAAGGAGCGGCCTTCCCGGAGGACGCTCTTTTTTAGCGTTCCCGGCATCACGATATGGAGGTATTATCATGAGACAACCCATCTTTAAGGGCATCGCCACCGCCCTCATCACCCCCTTCCGGGACGGACAAGTGGATTACGAGGCCATGGGCCGCCTGATCGACTGGCAGATCGAAAGCGGCATCAACGCGCTGGTCATCTGCGGCACCTCCGGCGAGGGTCCCACCCTCACCGACGCCGAGCACCGCGAATGCATCCGCTTTGCCGTGGAGCGCGCCGCGGGCCGGGTGCCCATCATCGCCGGCACCGGCTCCAACGACACCGCCTATGCCATCAGCCTGACCAAATACGCCTGCGAAGTGGGCGCCGACGCCATGCTGGTGGTCACCCCCTACTACAACAAGGCCACCCAAAGCGGTCTGGTCGCTTCCTTCAACGCCATCGCCGACGCATCGACGAAGCCGCTGATCGTCTACAACGTGCCCTCGCGCACCGGCTGCGGCATCAAACCTGAGACCTATGCCCGCATGGCAGAGCATAAGAACATCGCGGCCATCAAGGAAGCCAACGGCGACATTTCCTCCGTCGTGGCCACCCGGGCCCTGGTGGGCGACCGGCTGGACATCTACTCCGGCAACGACGACCAGATCGTGCCCATCCTTTCCATGGGCGGCATGGGCTGCATCTCGGTGCTGTCCAACGTGCTGCCGCGGGAAACCGTGGAAATCTGCGACCGCTTCTTTGCCGGCGACGTGGCCGGCGCCGCGGCGCTGCAGTGCAAATACCTGCCGCTGATCAACGCCCTGTTCTGCGAGGTCAATCCCATCCCCGTCAAGGCCGCCATGGCCGCCATGGGCTTCTGTGAGAACAGCCTGCGCCTGCCCCTGACCCCGATGGAGGACGCCCACCGCCAGGTGCTGCTTGCGTGCATGCGCGACCAGGGTGTGAACGTATGAGAGCCATCGTATGCGGCGCCTGCGGGCGCATGGGCAGGGTCCTGCGGCAGATGATCAACGAGGCTCTGGACTGGACCCTCGCCGCCGGCGTGGATCCCTACGGCCAGACGCCGGACGTGCTGCCGTCCCTGGAGGGCTGCCCCGAAGCGGACGTCATCATTGATTTTTCCCACCACAGCGGCACAAACGCCCTGCTGGCCTACGCCGTGGAGCGGAAGCTGCCCGTGGTGATCGCCACCACCGGCCACACCCCCGAGGAGCTGGCCGCCATTGCCGAGGCCGCGAAGAAGATCCCCGTCTTCCGCTCGGGCAACATGTCCGTGGGCGTGGCCCTGCTGTGCTCTCTGGCAAAGAAGGCGGCGAGCGTCTTCCCCGAGGCGGACATCGAGATCGTGGAGACCCATCACAACCACAAGCTCGACGCCCCCAGCGGCACCGCCCTCATGCTGGCCGAGGCCATCGGCGAGGCGCGGGACAATCCCCCCCTGCAGCTCGGCCGCTCGGGCAACTGCCCGCGCCAAAAGGGCGAGATCGGCATCCATGCCGTGCGCCGGGGCGAGATCGTCGGCATCCACGAGGTGCTGATCTCCACCCCCACCCAGACCGTCACCCTGCGCCATGAGGCCCATACCCGCGCGCTGTTCGCCGAGGGCGCCATGGCGGCGGCGGAGTATCTCTGCGCCCAGGGCCCCGGCCTTTATAATATGCAATCCATGATCGATCAGGAGAACTAATGGAAACAATCACAGTCAAATTCGGCGGCAGCTCCCTGGCTGACGCCGCACAATTCCGCAAAGTCGCGGAAATCATCACCGCCGACCCCCGCCGGGCCTTCGTGGTGGTCTCCGCCCCCGGCCGCCGGTTCGCCGACGACACGAAAGTCACCGATCTGCTCTATCAGGCCTTTGAGCACGCCGGCACGCCGGCCTTCGCCGGGACGTGGGCGCAGATCGCCGAACGCTTTGAGACCATTGTCCGGGAGCTGGATCTGAACGTTGATCTGGGTCTCGACGACGTAAAAGCCGAAATCGAGGCCGGCGCAAACCAGGACTATTGCGCCAGCCGCGGCGAATACCTGAACGCAAAAATTATGGCAGCCCTCCTGGACCGGCCCTTCATCGACGCCGCCGACTGCGTCTTTTTCCGCGCCGACGGCAGCTTTGACGCCGCCCGCACCGACGAGACCCTGGGCGCCGCCCTGGCGGACAAGACCGGCGCCGTCGTGCCCGGCTTCTACGGGGCGAATCCCGACGGCAGCGTGCGCACCTTCTCCCGCGGCGGCTCCGATATCACCGGCGCCATCGTGGCCCGGGCCTCCGGCTCGAGCTGCTACGAGAACTGGACGGACGTATCCGGCATCCTGGCGGCGGACCCCCGCATCGTGGCCGACGCCCTGCCCATCCGGGAGATCACCTACCGCGAGCTGCGAGAAATGGCCTACATGGGCGCCTCCGTGCTCCATGAGGACGCCATCTATCCCGCGAGAACCGCCGGCATCCCCATCCGCATCCGCAACACCAACGCCCCCGGGGATCCCGGCACCGTCATCTCCCGGGAGGCCTCCGGCGAACATCTGCTCCCCGTCACCGGCATCGCCGGAAAGAAGGATTTCAGCATCATCCACATCGAGAAGGATCAGATGAATGAAACCCCGGGCTTCGTCAGCAAGGTGATCGAGCCCTTTGCCGCCCGGGGCATTTCCATTGAGCATCTGCCCACAGGCATCGACTCCATGTGCGTGGTGGTGCCCACCGCCCAGATCCGCGACAGCCGCACGGAGCTGCTGTGCGACATCCGCGACGCGGTGAGCCCCGACGTGATCCTGGTGGAGAACGACATGGCCCTGGTGGCCGTGGTGGGCCGGGGCATGGTGCGGCGCAAGGGCGTCGCGGCCAGGCTCTTCGGCGCGCTGGCCCAGGCCGGCGTCAACGTCCGTATGATCGACCAGGGCTCCGGCGAGCTCAACATCATCGTCGGCGTGGACACCGCTGACTACGAAACCGCCATCCGGGCGCTCTACGGCGCATTCTTTGCGTAAACGCGCAAAAGCTCCCTCGGGGAGGGAGCTGTCGAGCGCAGCGAGACTGAGGGAGAATGCCGTACCGATTCTATGTACAGATCCAAACCGGTGCAATGCAGAATCGTACCGTTCGCAGCGCTCCCTCCGTCACGGCTTCGCCGTGCCACCTCCCTCCCGGAGGGAGGTAAGGGTGCTGTGCGCCATCAGAACGCTTTGTCCGGACGGAACAGCGTTTCCGCTTCCATAAAAACTACGAACCATCCCACATAATGTCCGTGCATCCAACGCCCGGGCAGGAAAGGAAGATCTTTATGAGCAACTGCGCAGTCGTCGGCATCAACTGGGGAGACGAGGGCAAGGGCCGCATGGTGGACCTGATCGCCCGGGACTTCGACGTCGTCGTCCGCTATCAGGGCGGCAACAACGCCGGTCACACCGTGGTCAATGAGTACGGCTCCTTCGGCCTGCACCTGATCCCCTCGGGCATTTTCTCCGAGGGCGTCGTGAACGTGCTGGGCAACGGCGTCGTCATCGACCCGGAGAGCCTGTGGAAGGAGATGGAGGGCCTGCGCGCCGCGGGCGTGCGCGTCACGCCGGAGAATTTCAAGATCTCCGACCGCGCCTCCATCGTGTTTCCCTACCATCTGCAGCTCGACGGCCTGGAGGAGGAGCGCCTGAAGGATAAGAAATACGGCTCCACCCGCCGGGGCATCGCGCCGGTCTACTCCGACAAGTATCAGAAAAAGACCATCATGATGGGCGAGATCCTCCACCCCGACTACCTCAAAGCCCGCCTGCAGGGCATCCTGGAGTGGAAAAACCTGACCCTCACCGGCGTCTACGGCGCCGAGCCCAACGAGTTCGGCCGGATCTATGACTGGGTCATGCGCTACGGCGGCTATCTGAAGGATTATATCTGCGACACCACGGAATTGCTGACGAACGCCCAGCGCCAGGGCAAGAACATCATGTTCGAGGCCCAGCTCGGCGCCCTGCGGGACATCGACTTCGGCATTTATCCCTATACCTCCTCGTCCTATTCCATCGCGGGCTACGCCTGCATCGGCGCCGGCATCCCCGGCAGCCATGTGGACAGGACCGTGGGCATCGTCAAGGCCTACTCCACCTGCGTGGGCGAGGGCCCCTTCACGGCCGAATGGTTCGGCCCCGAGGCGGACAAGCTCCGCGAGGCGGGCCATGAATACGGCGTTTCCACCGGCCGTCCCCGCCGGGTGGGTCCCCTCGACCTGGTGGCCACCCGCTACGGCTGCCTGATCCAGGGCGCCACGGAGCTGGCCCTGACCAAGCTGGATGTGCTGTCCTATCTCGATGAGATCCCCGTGTGCACCGCCTACGAGCTGGACGGCGAGAGAACCGACCGCTTCCCCTTCCCGGCAGATCTGGACCGGGCCAAGCCCGTGTTTGAGTCGCTGCCCGGCTGGGGCGGCATTGACATCGGCGGCGTCCGCCGGTTTGAGGATCTGCCGAAAAACGCGCAGGACTACGTGCTGTATGTGGAAAAGGCCCTGGGCGTCCATATCCGCTACGTCTCCGTCGGCCCCGGCCGCGATGACTATATTCTCCGCTGAGGTGTGCTATGAAAAACGTGTATGAATCCCCCCTGGCATCCAGATATGCATCGGAGTACATGCTGAATCTGTTCTCGCCCGACGTGCGCTACCGGACCTGGCGCAGGCTGTGGGTCAGCCTGGCCAAGGCCGAGCACAAGCTGGGTCTGCCCGTGAGCGAGGCCCAGGTCCGCGCCCTGGAGAGCGCCGTCGACGCTCCCATCGACTATGACCTGGTGGCAAAGCGCGAGGCCGAGGTGCGCCACGACGTCATGGCCCACATCTACGCCTACGGCGTGCAGGCCCCCGAGGCCAAGGGCATCATCCATCTGGGCGCCACGAGCTGCTACGTCACCGACAACGCCGACCTGGTCATCTACCGCGACGCCCTGCGCTATATCCGCGGCGAGCTCTGCGCCGCTGCGGCCAACCTGTGCGATTTCATCGAACAGTATGCCGCCATGCCCTGCCTGGGCTACACCCACTTCCAGCCCGCCCAGCTCACCACCGTGGGCAAGCGCGCCAGCCTGTGGCTGCAGGATCTGATGCTGGATCTGGAGGAGCTCGACGACGTGCTGGGCGCCATCCGCTTCCTGGGCTGCCGGGGCACCACCGGCACCGAGGCCAGCTTCATGGATCTGTACGACGGCGACACCGAGAAGATCGACGAAATGAACCGCATGATCGCCGCGGACTTCGGCTTTGAGAAGCTCTACGACGTGTGCGGCCAGACCTACCCCCGCAAGCTCGACAGCCGCATCCTGAACGTCCTGTCCTCCATCGCCCAGAGCGCCAGCCGCTTCGCCAACGACATCCGGCTCCTGCAGCACGAGCGCGAGGTGGAGGAGCCCTTTGAAAAGAGCCAGATCGGCTCGTCCGCCATGGCCTACAAGCGCAACCCCATGCGCTCCGAGCGCATCTGCTCCCTGGCCCGCTATCTGATGGCCGACGCCGCCAACGCCCCCATGACCGCCAGCGTGCAGTGGCTCGAGCGCACCCTGGACGATTCCGCCAACCGCCGCATCTCCCTGCCCGAGGGCTTCCTGGCCTGCGACGCGATCCTGCGGCTGATGCGCAACGTCACCTCCGGCCTGCATGTGAACGAGCACATCGTCTCGCGGCATGTGCGCGACTATCTGCCCTT
Source organism: Oscillospiraceae bacterium (assembly GCA_015068455.1). Lineage (GTDB taxonomy): Bacteria > Bacillota > Clostridia > Oscillospirales > Oscillospiraceae > SVMC01. The sequence goes on from SVKO01000001.1 coordinate 298,256, forward strand.
CATCGCCACGGAAAACCTGATGATGGAGGCCGTGCGCCGGGGCGGCGACCGCCAGGAGATCCACGAGATCATCCGCAGCGCCTCCATGGCCGAGACCGCCAAGATGAAGCAGGGCGAGCCCTGGGATCTGGTGGCGGCCCTGGCGCGGGAGCCCGCCTTCTGCATGGACGAAAACCAGATCCGCGCCCTGCTGATCCCCGAGGATTACACCGGCCGCGCCCCTCAGCAGGCCAAAGCCATGGCCGAGCGCTGCCGCATCTGGGCCGTGCCCGCCGAGCAGACCGCGGAGATCAATCTGTAAGAATACAGGAATGAAAAATGGGCGTGTTGCAAAATAAAAAGCGACACGCCGAAACAGAAGGAAAGGCTGCAAAAAGAGAGCAGCAGGGGGAAGAGTGAAGGGGGGCAAGGCCCGCCCTTCGCGTTCAATCAAAAAGATTTCCGGCAAACTGCCGGAAATCTTGCAAGGGGCCGTTGCAAAATGCATTTTGCAACGGCCCCGTTTTGTATTATTCCTCAAGCAGCCCCTGCAAATCGAAATCGGGGATATATTCCGCGGCGGCGCTGTCGAGATCCTGGTAGTAAAAGTCCCGCAGGCCCTCCATCTCCGCCCAGCTCAGCACGGCCGCATATTCGTCCCGGCTCACGCGCCGGTCCAGGGGCGCCGTCTGTCCCGGCATGGGGCAGTACTGGCCCATGATCGATACCAGCGCGCCCCGCGGGGCGGCCTCCCGGGCCAGCCAGGATACCGCGTCCAGGGAATTGTCCAAAAATCCCGGCAGCACCAGATGCCGGATGAGGGTGCCCCGGCGCAGCTCGCCGTCGGTGATCTCGGCGGGGCCCGTCTGGCGGAGCATCTCTCCGATCGCGGCCCGGGCGACCTCGGGATAGTCCGGCGCGGCGCTCAGGCGGAGCGCCAGGGCGCCGTCGGCATATTTATAGTCCGGCAGATACACGTCCACCAGGCCCTCCAGGGCCCGCAGGGTCTCCACGCGCTCGTAGCCGCCGCAGTTGTAGACCACCGGCACCGGCAGCTTCGGGGAAAGGGCCTCGACCACCGTGGGCAAAAACTGGGTGGCGGTGACGAGGTTGATGTTCTGGCAGCCTTCGTCGATCAGGCGCGCAAAGCAGCCGCGCAGCGCCCGGGCCGACAGGGGCTTTCCGAATCCGCCGGCGCTGATGGACGCGTTCTGGCAGAAGACGCAGCGCAGAGTGCAGCCGGAGAAGAACACCGCCCCGCTGCCGCAGCTGCCGGAAATGACCGGCTCCTCCCAGTAATGGGCCGCCGCCCGGGCCGCGGCCGCGCCCGCCGGCATCCGGCAGAAGCCCAGCTCGCCCTTCGTGCGGTCCACGCCGCACTGCCGCGGACACAGCCGGCATTCAGTATAAGAAAGCATGTTTGCCTCCGAAAAAGCAAGGATCGCGCCGTACCGGCGCAATTTGATTATACCAACCGGCGCTGTTCCGGGCAAGGAAAAATTTCACCGGACTATTGACAAACCTACCGGGCATTGGTATAATAGCTGTGCTTTGGACGGTTAGCTCAGCTGGTAGAGCATCTGCTTGACGTGCAGGAGGTCAGGGGTTCGAGTCCCTTATCGTCCACCAAAAAAGTACCGCAGCTTTTGCTGCGGTATTTTTTTGCCCATGAGAAAGGGACTCGAAAGATCAGTTCCGACAGTCCGGGGGACTGTCGGGCGCCGCCGCAACGGGCGGCGCAACCTTACTTTTCTGCCTTGGCAGAAACGCGGCGAGTCCCTTATCGTCCACCATAAAAGGATTGCTATCTTGACAAAGGTAGCAATCCTTTTTATAATCAAATGCGATAAGTCATACGGATGCGGTATGATGAAATCGACGTGATCAGCGGTGGGCTATGGATGCGCCAGCTAAGCGCAGACCCTGGCCCATCGGCTGATCGTTTATGTTACGAAATTTAACGATAACCCCGATTTTGTTAAAATAGCAATCTATAGCCAAAAAAGTACCGCAGCTTTTGCTGCGGTATTTTTTTGCCCATGAGAAAGGGCCTCGAACAATCCGTTCCGACGCTCCGGAGGCCTGTCGGTCCGCCCGCGGGAGCGTCCCTTATCGTCCACCAAAAAAGAAACCTCTTTTGTTCCTCGGGCAAAAGAGGTTTCTTGTTGTTGCCGCCAACGAAATATGGTATAATTATGCCAGCCTGATGCGTAAGCTCATTTGAACTCAGCGATTTGGCGGGGAACGGCTGATCCGCCGTTCCAATCCGTCTGCCGATCGGATTTGATCTCAGGAAACAGAGGAACGGCGTGTCGGAAGAAACGGAGGATACCATGGAACAGATTCGAGCGTTTTTCAATTATATCGGGGAATTCAATGCGGTCAGCGTGCTGCTGCGCGTCTTTCTTTCCGTGATCGCCGGCGGCGTGATCGGCTACGAGCGGGACGTCACGGCAGGGCGGCGGGTTTCCGCACGCATCTGCTGGTCTGTCTCGGCGGTGCAATGACGTCGCTTTGCAGTGTATTTGTTACCACTGTATCCGGCATGGACGGCGACATTTTTCGGATCTCCGCGCAGGTGATCTCCGGCATCGGTTTTCTGGGCGCCGGCATCATTCTGGTCAAGAACAACAGCACCGTTGCCGGCCTGACCACCGCCGCCGGCATGTGGGTCACGGCGACGATCGGCGTGGCCTTCGGCTACGGCTTCTATGCCGGCGGGCTGCTGGCCGCGGTCATCTGCGTGGTCAATGCCGCACTTCTGACCAAGGTCGAGCACAACCGTCTGCAGGCGATCCGCTTCTATGTGGAAGTCAACGACATTGAAAAGATCCAGACCGTTCTGGAGCAAATCGAAACGATCCTGGAAAAGGACGTCTTTATTGAAACGATCCCGGCCAAGAGCAGGATCGTCGGAAGCATCGGCTTCGAAGTCATGAATCTGAATTCGAACCGGGGCAGCTATGAGGAAATCAAGCAGGCCATCGGTCAGATCGATGGGATCAGCTTCGTCGTTCCGGGCTGATCCGGCTGCCGCTGCCCCTGCAGGATGCAAACCGGCAGCGGATGCCGTTTTTATCTGCTGCATAAGGACAAGCCGCCGCGGCGGCTTGTCCTTTTTTCACCGCGGCGGTTCCGGGGCGGGGGACCGGCCGCCCTTGTTTTTGCCGGGCGGCTGTGGTATACTCAAACAATCAGGAACAGGCAGGAGGTGCACATCTTGTATCGGATCTTTCTCGTCGAGGACGACCGCGGGATCGCGGACGCCATCGCGGCGCAGACCGCGCTGTGGGACATGGAGACGGTCTGCGCGCGGGATTTCCGCAGCGTCATGACGGAATTCGCGGCATGCGACCCCCAGCTCGTGCTGCTGGATATCTCCCTGCCCTTTTATGACGGCTACCACTGGTGCCGGGAGATCCGGAACGTCTCCCGGGTGCCGGTCATTTTCATCTCCTCCGCCGCCGACAACATGAACATCATCATGGCGATGAACATGGGCGCGGACGATTTTATCGCCAAGCCCTTCGATCAGAGCGTGCTGATGGCGAAAATCAACGCCCTGCTGCGGCGCACCTACGATTTCGGCACGTCGACGAGCGTGCTTGAACATCGCGGCGCCCTGCTCAACACCGGCGACGGCTCGCTGAGCTACAACGGCGAAAAAATCGAGCTGACGAAAAACGAATACCGGATCCTGCTGGGCCTCATGCAATCCAAGGGCAAAACCGTCAGCCGGGAAAAGCTCATGGAGCTGCTGTGGGAGTCCGACGAATTCGTGGACGACAACACCCTGACGGTGAACATCGGCCGCCTGCGCAAAAAGCTGGACGCGGCCGGCCTGCACGACTTTATCACGACAAAACACGGCGTGGGGTATCTGATCCAATGAAACAGTTCTGGAAGCTTTATCTGCGCGGCTGGCTCCCGGGGCTCGCGCTGTTCGCGCTGTGCTGCGCCGTATTCGGCGCCACATTCTGGCTGTACGGCCTGCCCCTGGGCGCGGTGGGCTATCCTGCGGCCGTATGCGGGGTGCTGTGGCTCTTTTTCGCGCTGATGCGCGGCAATCGCGATGCGCTGAAATACCGCAGACTCTGCGCGCTCACCGAAGCGCTGACCCCGGAGATGCTCCCGCCCGCCGAAACCGTGGACGACGCGGCCTATCGCCGCATCATCTCGCTCCTGCTGGACGCACGAAGCGTGCAGCAGAGCAGCGCCGCCCGGCGCTATTCCGACATGGTGGAATACTATACGCTCTGGGCCCACCAGATCAAAACGCCCATCGCCTCCATGCGCCTGACCCTGCAGAATGAGGATACGGCCCTCTCCCGCCGGCTGACGACGGAGCTGGGGCGGGTGGAGCGCTATGTGGAGATGGTGCTGGCTTACCTGCGGCTGGACGCCGACGCCACCGATTACGTGCTGCGCGAATACGAGCTCGATCCCATTGTGCGCGCCGCAATCAAAAAATTCTCCGGCGAGTTCATCAATCGCCGGCTGCGCCTGGATTTCCGCCCGACAAACCTGCGCGTGCTGACGGATGAAAAGTGGCTCAGCTTTGTACTGGAGCAGCTTTTGTCCAACGCGCTCAAGTATACGCCGGAGGGAAGCGTATCGGTTTTCCTCGAAGCCCCAGCCACCCTCTGCGTCGCGGACACGGGCATCGGCATCGCGCCGGAGGACCTGCCGCGGATCTTCGAGCAGGGCTACACGGGCTACAACGGCCGCACGGACAAGCACGCCAGCGGCCTGGGCCTGTACCTCTGCAGGCGCATCTGCAAAAACCTCGGCCACGGGATCTCGGCGCAGTCCGAGCCGGGCAAGGGAACGACCGTACGCCTCGACCTGGGGCGGAAAAAGCTCTCGGTGGAATGACCGGCGCAAATCGAAACCTTACAGAAATGTAAGAAACAGCGGGGAAATGTAAGCCAAATGCAGGGCAAAACATTTTCCCGTTTGTTATGATGTGTACACCAAAAGGAGGAACAATCATGAGTATTTTGGAAGTACACGATTTAAAGAAAGTTTATACCTCGCGCTTCGGCACCCAGCAGGTGGAGGCGCTGCGCCGCGTGAATTTCTCCGTGGAGCGCGGCGAATACGTGGCCGTCATGGGCGAATCCGGCAGCGGCAAAACCACCCTTCTGAACCTGCTGGCTGCCCTCGACCGGCCCACCTCCGGCAGCGTGCTGCTTGACGGCACCGATACGGCGTCCCTGCCGGAAAAGGAAGTGGCCGCCTTCCGGCGCGATCACCTGGGCTTTGTGTTCCAGGATTTCAACCTGCTGGACACCTTCACCCTGGAGGACAACATCTATCTGCCTCTGGTGCTGGCGGGCAAGTCCCACGCCGAGATGGAAAAGAAGCTCCTGCCCCTGGCCATGGATCTGGGCATCGCGGACCTTCTGAAGAAATATCCCTATGAGGTGTCCGGCGGCCAGAAGCAGCGCGCCGCCGTGGCCCGCGCTCTGATCACCGAACCCAAGCTCCTGCTGGCCGACGAGCCCACGGGCGCCCTGGACTCCCGCTCCACCGACGAGCTGCTGTCCCTTTTCGCCCAGGTCAACCGCGCCGGGCAGACCATCGTCATGGTGACCCACAGCGTCAAGGCGGCCAGCCATGCCACCCGCGTGCTGTTCATCCGCGACGGCGAGGTCTACCACCAGATCTACCGCGGGAACGACACCAACGAGCAGCTCTATCAGAAGATCTCCGACACTCTGACGGTTCTGGCGACGGGCGGTGAGCTGAAATGAAGCGCGGATTCTACTTAAAGCTCGCCCTGGACGGCATGAAAAAGAACAAGCGGCTGTACATTCCGTATCTTCTGACCTGCGCGGGCATGGTGATGATGTTCTACATCCTGTACGGTCTGGCCATGTCCCCGCTGATGGAAACCATGCGCGGCGGCAACACCATGGGCCTCGTTCTGATGCTCGGCACCTGGGTCATCCTGCTGTTCTCCCTGCTGTTCCTGCTCTATACCAATTCGTTTCTGGCGCGCCGGCGCAACAAGGAGTTCGGTCTTTACAACATTCTCGGCATGAACAAGCGCAACCTCAGCCGGATCCTGCTGTGGGAAACCCTGCTGTGCGCCCTCTTCTCCATCGGCGCCGGACTGGCCGGCGGCATCCTGCTGTCCAAGCTGGCGGAGCTCTTCCTGCTGCACATGGCGGGGGAGCAGGCGGACTTTGCCCTTCGCATCGTGCCGAAGGGCATCCTGGCGGCGATCCTGTTCTACGGCGCCATCTTTGCCGTACTGATGGTCATTTCCCTGGCCCGGCTGCACATCTCCCGGCCCCTGGACCTGCTCAAGAGCGAGGCCGCCGGTGAAAAGCCCCCGAAGGCGAACTGGCTGTTTGCTCTGGCGGGCGTGATCATCCTGGGCGTGGCCTATTATCTGGCTGTCACCATTGAATCGCCCCTGACCGCGGTGACGCTGTTCTTTGCGGCGGTGCTGATGGTCATTGTGGCCACCTATCTGCTGTTTATCGCCGGCTCTGTGGCATTATGTAAACTTCTGCAGAAGAAAAAGGGCTATTATTACAAGCCGAACCACTTCGTTTCCGTTTCGTCCATGGCCTTCCGCATGAAGCGCAACGGCGCGGGTCTGGCCGCCATCTGCATCCTGGCCACCATGGTGCTGGTGATGCTCTCGTCCACCAGCTGCCTCTACTTCGGCGGCGACGACGCCCTGCGCGGCAGCTACCCCTATGACGTGATGACCGTTGCCGGATTCAACGCCCCGGCGGACTGCACGCCGGAAGTGCAGAACCAGCTGGAGGAGATCATTCAGCGTACGGCGGACGGCCATGCGCAGAACTCTGTTCTCTATTCCGTGCTGGATACCAGCGGCAGCTTTGAAGACGGCGTCCTGGACCCGGGCGGCTTCGACCGCCGCGTCGTCTCCTCCTCGGCTTCCGCTCTGGAAGCGGTGCGTTCCGTATGCATCCTGCCGCTGTCCGACTACAACCGTCTGGCCGGAACAAACCGAACCCTCGCCCCCGGCGAAGCCCTGCTCTGGTCCAGCAACCAAAAATACGACTTCGATACCTTTGCCGTCAAGGGCTGCCGGACCCTCCAGATCCGGGAGCAGCTGGACAGCCTGCCCATCCGCATCGCCAATTCGGCCGTGCTGGCCACGACCTACTTTGTGATCGTGCCGGACTGGACGGACTACTGCGCCGAAGTGAGCGCTTACGTAACCGGTCTGGGCAGCGATATGATCACGGCGGATACGGAAATGTTCGCATGCTTTGACCTGCCCGGTCTGAGCGAAGCGGAGCAATGCGAAATTCAAGACAAAGTCAGCGACGCGGCACAGGATGTGCGCGATCCCGGCTGGCGCTATTTCTCAACGGCCAGCCTGGCGGACAACCGCAGCGACTTCTTCTCCACCTACGGCAGCCTCTTCTTCCTGGGCATCATCCTCTCCATCGTCTTTATTGCGGCGGCCGCCCTCATCATCTACTACAAGCAGCTGTCCGAGGGCTACGAGGATCAGAGCCGCTTCGGCGTCATGCAGAAGGTCGGCATGACCAAAAAGGAAATTCGCCGCGCCGTCAACTCCCAGGTGATCACGGTGTTCTTCGCGCCGCTTGCCCTGGCGGGCGTGCATCTGGCCTTCGCCTTCCCCTTCGTGCAGAAGATCGTCCGCCTGTTCGGCGTATTCAATACGCGGCTGCTCATCCTCACCAGCATCATCTGCTTCCTGGCCTTCGCCCTGTTCTATGTGTTCGTCTACCGGCGCACGGCCAAGGCATACTATTCCATCGTCAGCGACACTACGCCGCGGCAGTAAACCACATCATCCAGCGGCCCGGAAACGCGGCATCCCGGTGTTTCCGGGCCGCTCTATGCGCGGCGGAGCGCCGGACCATTTGAAAGAAGGATTCATATGAAAAAGAAACAGCATAAAACCGGATGCGCCGTTGCGCTGGCAGCCATTTTGCTGCTCGCGGCGGCAGGCGCCGTATTCTCCCATTTCGGCGGCTTCGGCGCCGGAAAAAGCGCCGACCGGGAGGCTTTCAAAAAATACGCGAAAGCGGTCGCCGACCTGAGCGTGCCGGAGGAGACCAAAATCGTCGCCCTCGGCGAGGCGACCCACGGAAACCGCGAGTTCCAGGCGCTGAAGCTGGAGGTATTCCAAGTCCTGGTGGAGCGCTACGGCGTCCGCGCCCTGGCCCTGGAGGGCGATTTCGGCGGCTGTGAAGCCGTCAACCGCTACATCCACGGCGGCGGGGGCACCGCCCGGGACGCCGTGGCAGCCATCGGCTTCGCCATCTACCGGACACAGGAGATGGAGGATCTGGTCTCCTGGATGCGCACATATAACGAGACCGCCCCGGAGGGCCAGGATCTGCGCTTCTACGGCTTCGACATGCAGCGGTATGAATACAATTACAGCTATCTGCTGGAGGCTGCCCGGGATCTCGGCCTGGACACGGCGGCGCTGGAACGGCTCTGGGCAGGGGAGGATTATGCGCCGGACGCGACGACCGAACAAATGGCGGCGGTCTACGGCGACATCCGGCAGAAGCTGGTGAACGCAGGGGAGGACGCGGCCTTCGCCGTCCATTTTGCGGACATCCTGCTGCAGAACATCGAGCTGGGGAAGCGTTGGTCCGACGCCTCCGCCGAAGCCGCCTGTCTCCGCGATCAATACATGGCGGAGAACGTCCTGTGGATCCTCGCCCGGGAGCAGGCGCGGGGCAACCGCCGGATTTTCATCACCGGGCACAACGGCCACCTGGAGCAGAAGGGCTCCTATGACGCCGAACACAAGGTCACCGGCAACCTCCTGGCCGATGCGCTCGGCGCGGACGCCTATTTCGCCATCGGCACCGACTTCTGCAAAACCAGGGTGAACCTTCCGAAGAAAAACGGCGGCCGCTTCGTCCGCACCTTCTATTCCCACGATCCGCTGGCAAATGCGGCAAATGCCGCAGGCGAGGAGCGCTGCTGGCTGGATTTCTCCGCGATCCCGGCGGATTCCCCGCTGAAGGCCCAGGTGACGGACTACTGCTGGATGGGAAGCCTCGGCGAAAGCTATACCCCGCTGATGTCGCTGCTGCCCATGAGCTACCGCGTCTGGCGCAGCCCGTCGGAGCTGTATGACGGGATGATCCTTGTGCCCCGGGCAACGCCCACGGAAATCCGGGACTGATCCCGCCGTCCGGGCGTCAGGCTGCCCGGCGGTCCACGCAAACAAAACCGAACCGATCCGGATCCCTCTCTGTCCGGGCCGGTTCGGTCTTTTTTATCCGCCGGAACGGAAGGGAAACCCGGTTGTCTTCGTGCGCGGAGTATAGTATAATCGTAAAAAAGGGGCGGATTCCCCATGAATCGGCGGCGATCGGGCGCGGCGCTGCCGCCCGGATGACACGCGGCATATCTTCAAGCATCGGAGGTCGGAGTTATGAACCGTTATATCGCATACTGCGGGCTGAACTGCGAGGTCTGCGAGGCATACAAAGCAACCGTTGACAATGACGACGCGCTGCGCGCCCGGGTCGCGGCCCGCTGGTCGGCGCTGAACGGCGTGCAGATCACGCCGGAGATGATCAACTGCGTCGGCTGCCGCATGGACGGGGCAAAGACGCCCTTCTGCGAATCCCTCTGCCCCATCCGGCAGTGCGCCCTTCAAAGGGGCGTGCAGACCTGCGGCAGCTGCGGCGAGGTGCGCGCCTGCAAAACGGCGGAGATGATCCTCGGGAACAACGGCGACGCCCGCCGGAATCTGGGGCTGGACGAATGAACGCCGTTTTGTACGTCCACGGCAAGGGCGGCAGCGCCGCGGAGGCGGCGCACTACCGGCCGCTGTTCCCCGGTGCCGCGGTCATCGGCCTGGACTATCAGACGTTCACCCCCTGGCAGACCGGCCCGGAAATCCGCGCGGCGGCGGAGGCCCTGAAGGCCGGGTATGATTCCGTCACCCTGATCGCAAACAGCATCGGGGCATATTTCAGCATGCACGCCGGCCTGAACGGCCTGCTTGAGAAGGCCTTCTTCATCTCTCCCATCGTCGATATGGAACGGCTGATCGCCGACATGATGGCCTGGGCCGGCGTGACGGAGGCGGAACTGGCGGAAAGGGGAGAGGTCCCGACGGATTTCGGCGAGACCCTGTCCTGGGACTACCTGCGCTATGTCCGCGGCCACCGCATTGACTGGACCGTGCCGACGCACATCCTGTACGGCAGCCGGGACAATCTGACGCCCATGGCCGCCGTCCGCGCCTTTGCCGAAAAGCACGGCGCTTCCCTCACCGTCATGGACGGGGGAGAGCACTGGTTCCACACCGCGGAGCAAATGGATTTTTTAGACGGCTGGATCCGCGCCTGTGAGAAATGACCGAGCCGTCGGGAGGAAACGATGAACATTCTTGTTTTGAACGGCAGTCCCAAGCGGGACGCCAGCGACACCATGCATATCACCCGCGCCTTCCTGGCGGGGATGGCCGACGCCGCGGCCCAGCAGGTGCGGACCGTCCACGTCATTGATTCCCATATCGAATACTGCACCGGCTGCTTTGCCTGCATGCACAACGGCGGGACCTGCATCCATGACGACGACATGGGCGCGCTGCTGGCGCAGGTCCTGGACAGCGACCTGCTGATCCTCAGCTTCCCCCTGTACTGCTACGGCATGCCCGCGCCCCTCAAGGCCTTCCTCGACCGCACACTGCCCCTGTCGTCCATGGCGATGCGGAAGGCGGGCGACCGGTACGAGCATGTGGAGCAGGCGGATTTTTCCCGCCTGCGCTATCTGATGATCTGCGGCTGCGGCTTCCCCAACAGCAGGCAGAATTTTGAGCCAGCCGCGGCGCAGTTCCGGCTGTGCTTCCCGGGAAACCATACGATCATCACCGTCCCGGAAAGCCCCATGTTCAATGCGCCGGAGGCCTCCGCCGTCACCGCGCCCCGGCTGGCCCTGGTGCGCCGGGCAGGGAAGCAGTACGCCGAAACGGGCGGCGTCGATCCGGCGCTGCTCGCCGAGATCTGCTCGCCCATGATCCCGGAGGAGACCTACGCCGCCATCGTCAACGCCGGGGCCGGAGAAAGTCAGAGGAGATAAGCCATGCCGATCACTTTTCGAAACGAACAGCCGCGCGATCACCGCGCCGTGGAAACCCTCGTCCGGGAGGCCTTCTGGAACGTCTACCGCCCGGGCTGCACGGAGCACTATGTGCTGCACTGCATGCGCGACGACCCCGCCTTTGTCAAGGCGCTGGACACCGTCATGGAGCTTGACGGCCGGCTGATCGGGCAAAACGTATTCATGCGCGCGCAGATCCTGGCCGACGACGGCAGGCGAATCCCCATCATGGCCATGGGCCCCATCTGCATTGATCCGGCGCTCCAGCGGCGGGGTTTGGGGAAAAAACTGCTGGATCACTGCCTGGAGCGGGCTGCGGCGCTGGGCTGCGGCGCCCTCTGCTTCGAGGGGAACATCGACTTCTACGGAAAAAGCGGCTTTACCTACGCCAGCGCCTTCGGCATCCGCTACCACGGTCTGCCGGAGGGTGCGGACGCCTCCTTTTTCCTGTGCAGGGAGCTGATCCCCGGCTATCTGGACGGGATTTCAGGCGAATATGCGCCGCCGGAGGGCTATTTCGCCGCCGAGAAGGATCCGGCGGGATTCGCGGCCTTCGAGGCGCAGTTCCCCCCGAAGGAAAAGCTGATCCTGCCGGGCCAGCTGGGACTGTGACTCCCGGGCCGGCATGATCGAGGAAACTGTATATTTATTATCTTTTTTCAGTTATGCACAAATTCATGGTGGAAATCCGGTGAAATCTGTGCTATACTGACAACAGCCATCTGCTGACAGGGAGGAAATCCATGACCCCGACGCTTACGACCTTTGCCATCGTCTGCCCCCTGGTGCTGCTGGCGGGCTTTGTGGACGCCATCGGCGGCGGCGGAGGTCTCATCTCTCTGCCCGCCTATCTGATCGCCGGGCTTCCGCCCCACCAGGCCATCGCCACCAACAAGCTCTCATCCACCTGCGGCACCGGCGTGACCGCCGTCCGCTTCGCCCGCCAGGGCCTCATCCCCTGGCGCATGGCCATCCCCTGCGTCGCCGCGGCCCTGCTCGGGGCGTTCTGCGGCGCCAGACTGTCGCTGCTGGTGGATTCCGCCGTGCTGTCCAAGGTGCTCTATGTGGTGCTTCCCGTCACCGCCGTGCTGGTGCTGCGGAAAAACACCCTGCGCGAAGAAGCTCCGCCGCCGGAGAACGTGAAAAAAACCACCGCCGTCGCCGCGGCCATCTCCCTGGCCGTGGGCGTGTACGACGGCTTCTACGGCCCCGGCACCGGGACCTTCCTGATCATTCTGTTTTCCCTGCTGGCCAAGCTGGACGTGCGCGCCTCCAACGGCCTGTGCAAGGCGGTCAACCTGACCACCAATGTGACGAGCCTGCTGGTCTTCCTGCGCGGCGGGCAGGTGCTCATCGCCCTGGGCCTGGCGGCAGCGGTCTGCAACATGCTCGGCAACTGGCTCGGCGCCGGCATGGCCATCAAATCCGGCGTAAAGATCACCCGGCCCATCATCATTTTCGTGCTGCTTCTTCTGCTGCTCCGCGTGGCGGGCGTATACTGATTTTCAGACTCCTTCGGGGACGTCGAAAATAGATCATTGAAAGGAAAAAGAAAGGACGAAGAACATGAAAGAAAAGAAAAAGCTGTCATTGGCCACGCAAATCTTCATTGCGCTGGTGCTTGGCATCATCGCGGGCATGTGCCTGACGAAGAACGCTGACATCGCCACCTCCTACATCAAGCCCTTCGGTACGATCTTCCTGAACCTCATCAAGTGGGTCGTGACCCCGCTGGTGTTCTTCTCGATCATGGCGGGCGTCATCTCCATGCGCGACATCCGCAAGGTCGGCTCCATCGGCGTGAAGACCATCATCTACTACCTGATCACCACCGCCTGCGCCATCACCATCGGCCTGATCCTGGCCAACGTCTTCAAGGGGATCTTCCCGGTGCTGCAGACCACGGACCTGACCTTTGAGGCCTCCGAGCCCGTCAAGTTCATGGACACCCTGGTGGGCATCTTCCCGTCGAACTTCCTCAAGCCCTTCGTCGAGGCCAACATGCTGCAGATCATCGTGGCGAGCATCATCATCGGCTTCGCCCTGCTGCTCATCAAGGAAAAGAACGACGCCCTGGATTTCAAGCTGGTGGATACCCTCAACGACACCTTCCTCAAGGTCATGGAGCTGATCGTGAAGCTCTCGCCCATCGGCGTGTTCTGCCTGATCTGCCCGGTGGTGGCCGAGAACGGCCCCGCCGTCCTGGGCTCCCTGGCGAAGGTCCTGCTGGTGGCCTACATCGGCTACATCCTTCACGCGATCATCGTCTATTCCATCTCCGTGCGCACCATGGGCGGCATGAGCCCGCTGAAGTTCTTCAAGGGCATGCTTCCCGCCATCATGTTCGCCTTCTCGTCGGCCTCCTCCGTGGGCACCCTGCCCATCAACATGGAGTGCTCCGAGAAGCTGGGCGCGGATAAGGACATCTCCTCCTTCGTCCTGCCCCTGGGCGCCACCATCAACATGGACGGCACCGCGATTTATCAGGGCGTGTGCGCCATCTTCATCGCCTCCTGCTTCGGCATCAGCCTGACCTTCGGCCAGATGCTCACCATCGTCCTCACCGCCACCCTGGCCTCCATCGGCACCGCGGGCGTGCCCGGCGCGGGCATGGTCATGCTGGCCATGGTGCTGCAGTCGGTCAATCTGCCCGTGGAGGGCATCGCCCTGGTGGCCGGCGTGGACCGCATCTTCGACATGGGCCGTACCACGGTCAACATCGTCGGCGACGCCTCCTGCTCCATCATCGTCACCAACCTCGAAAAGCGCAAGGCCGCCAAGGCTGCCGCTGCCGCTGCGAAGTAACCGCAAAAACAGACTCAAAAACCCCGCCGCAATGCGGCGGGGTTTTTTGCCCGTTTTCGCCCGGATCATCACAGGCCCCTGCGGGGCCCCGCAATGACGGGCGGTACGGCGCAAGCGGGCGGATGTGGGACACCGGGCCTGCGGGTGCGGTGCATGCACACAGAGGTACGACGCGCAGCGGCCGAAATCTATCCGGTTTCTTTCAGGGCCAGGGGGATTCGCAAGGGGCGGAGCTCCTTGCGCCGTTTCAAATAGGGGGTCCGGGGGGGAAGAAATCGGAATCTTCCCCCCGGCCGTTTCTTTCCCCCATTTCTTGACGGGACAAGAAATGGGGCCGCCGGAGGCAGCGCCTGTCTTTCCGAGCAGACAGGCACACCGGCGCGGGAATCCGTATCCCTGTTGGATCAGGCAAGGCGCGGATTGCCGCGGCCACTCCGGGGCCCCGCAATGACGGGCTCGCGGCACCGCCGGGCGGCCGGGGCTGACCGGGCTGCGGAAATACTAAAAACCGGGGAAACCACGCAAAAAAGCAGCCTTTCGGCTGCTTTTTTGTATCCTTATTCCTTCTTGAGCAGGTCGCGGATCTCGGTGAGGAGCTTTTCTTCGGCGCTGGGCTCGGGTGCTTCTTCTTCCTCGTCGTCGTCATCCTCGTCCTCGTCCTTCTTGGCGGCGGCACGAAGCTTGTTCATGCCCTTGATCATCGCAAAGATCACGATGGCAAGGATCAGGAAGGTGATGATCGCAGAAATGAAGTTGCCGAAGTTCAGGTAATTCGTCACGGCTTCGCCGGTCTCCGGGTCGATCTTGTCGCCGAACAGGGAGGGCAGGGCGATCCGCCAGCTGGAGAAGTCCACGCTGCCGGTGAAGATGGAAATGATGGGCATGATGATGTTGTCGGTGAACGAGGATACGAGATCCTTGAAAACGCCGCCGATCAGGACGCCCACGGCCATGTCAAACAGATTGCCCTGCAGGGCAAACTCTTTGAACTCTTGAATCAAACTCTTCTTCTCTTTTGCCATACGTTTCTCTCCTTATTTGGTAATTATTTCCAGACCGCCCAGGTACTTCCGCAGCACCTCCGGCACCACGATGGACCCGTCGGCACGCTGGTTCTGCTCCACCATCGCCGGGAAAATGCGGGAGGTGGCGAGGCCGGAGCCGTTGAGCGTGTGGACGAATTCGGGCTTGCCGGTGGCCTCGCGGCGGAAGCGGATATTGCCGCGGCGGGCCTGATAGTCCCTCGCGTTGGACACGGAGGAGACTTCCTTATACCCGTTCATGGACGGGATCTGGATCTCGATATCATAGGTGCGCGCCATGGAGGCCGAGCAGTCGCCCGCGGCCAGCTTCACGGTGCGGAAATGGAAGCCCAGCCCCTTGACCAGATCCTCGGCCTTGCGCACAAGCTCGTCGAAGGCCTCGTCGGACTTCTCCGGCAGGGTGTACTGGAACATTTCGATCTTGTTGAACTGGTGGCCGCGCACCATGCCGCGCTCGTCGGCGCGATGGGAGCCGGCCTCCCGGCGGAAGCAGGGGGTATAGGCGAAGAGCTTGTGGGGCAGATCGCTCTCGCGCATGATCTCATCCCGGTGCAGAGAGGCCAGGGCCGTCTCGGCGGTGGGCAGCATGAAGTGCATGCGGTCGTCGGTGGGGTTCTCGATCTTATAGACCTCGTCGGCAAACTTCGGGAACTGGCCCGCGGTCTCGCCGCAGCGGTACTCCAGCATGTGGGGCAGCAGCACCATCTCGTAGCCGTCGGCCAGGTGGCAGTCCATGAAATAGTTCAGCAGGGCCCATTCCAGCCGGGCGCCCAGGCCGCGATAGATCCAGAAGCCGGAGCCGGCGATGTTGGCGCCGCGCTCATAGTCGATCAGGCCGAGATTGGTGCACAGATCCACATGATGCTGGGGCTCGAAATCGAATTGATGGGGCTCGCCGTAGTAGCGCAGGGGCTCGTTGTTTTCCTTGCCGCCGGGTTTCAGGTCGGGATCGGGCAGATTGGGCAGGGAAAGCATGTCCGTGCGGTACTCGGCCTCGATCTCGGAAAGGCGGGCGTCGTTCTGGGCAATGTCGGCCTTGAGCTCGCCCATGCGGGCGAATACGGGCGCCACATCCTGCCCGGCCTTCTTGAGCTGGGGGATCTGCTTGCTGACCTTGTTCTGCTCCGCCTTTTTGGCCTCGGTGGAGGCGATCAGGCTGCGGCGCTGGGCATCCAGCTCCAGGATGCGGTCCACCAGGGCGTCGCAATCGACCTCCTTGGCACGGAAGCCGGCCTTGACGGCTTCGGGATTCTCTTTAATGCGTCTGATATCGATCATTTGATTCACCTCATTATCCGTTACGGTTTGTTCTGTTCGTCAGTCTCGGTTTGCTCGGCCTCTTCATCCGGCGACGTCAGGGCGTCGAGCTGCTTCTGCGCGGCCTCGGACAGGCTGCCCCGCATGCCCTCCAGCGCTTCAATGGCCTTGGCTCGCTCCGCCTCGTCCTCGGTGGACGCTGCCTTAAGCAGCAGATCATAGGCCTTCTGGGCGTCGGCAAGGCCGGCGCTCCGGCCCGCTTCCTCGCCTTCGGCGCGGCCTTCCTCCCGGGCCTTCTCGCGGTCGGCCTCGGCAGACTTCTGCTGGGCCTGCTTTTCCTCGTTCAGCGCGTCGATCTCATCCTGGAGCCGCTGATTCTCCTCCGTCAGCTCCCGGTTGGTATCCTGCAGGCGCTCGGCGTTCTGCAGGGCGCTGGCGGACGTGGCGTTGAGCTGGGTGATGGTGGATTGGGAATTGAATACCTGAATGAGGTAGGACAGCAGCACCAGCAAAAAGGCCACCGCAAACAGGATCGTCATATACCGCAGCAGGGCCGTGCGCTTCTGTTCGCTCATCGCGCTGCGCGGTTCTTTTTCTTCGTTCATTTTTTGCCTCCCAGGGTTTCCAGTGCGTCCAGCAGAAGCTGCAGGTCGTCCAGACCGTAGTATTCCAGCTCCACGCGGCCCTTGCGCTTTCCGGCGACGATTTTCGCGCGGCGGCCAAGGGTCCGGCTCAGATCCCGGGCGCACTCCTCATAATAATCCACTGCGGGCAAGCTCGCAGGTTCCGGCGTTTCTTCCGGGGCTTTTTCTTTCAAGAGCTTTTTGCACAGCGCCTCCGTCTGCCGGACGCTCAGGCGCAGGGCCAGCACCTTCTGCGCGCAGGACAGCTGCGCCCTGGCGCCGGGCAGGGCCACGATGGCCCGGGCATGACCGGCGGAGAGCTCGCCGCGCTCCACCATGGCCAGCACCTCGGGGCACAGGGTAAGCAGCCGCAGGCTGTTGGCCACGGCGGGCCGGGATTTGCCCACCCGTTCGCTGATTTCGGCCTGACTCAGGCCGTGCGTCTCCTGCAAAACCTGATATCCCTGGGCCTCTTCGATGGGGTTCAGATCCTCGCGCTGCAGATTTTCAATGAGCGCCAGCTCCATGGCCTTGCGGTCGTCGGCCTCGATCACCAGCACCGGCACCTCCGACAGACCCGCCAGGCGGGCGGCCCGCCAGCGGCGCTCGCCGGCAATGATCTGATAGTATTCTCCGGGCATCTCCCGCACGCTCAGGGGCTGAATGATGCCGTGGACGGCGATGGAATCCGCCAGCGCCTGCAGCGCCTCGCCGTCAAACTGCGAGCGAGGCTGATTCGGATTCGGCTCCACCCGCTGGATGGGCACCTGCCGGATGCCGCCGGACGACGGCGCGGGAGGGGCGAAATCTCCCAGCAGGGCGCCGAGTCCCTTTCCAAGACCTTTTGCCATATCAGCGCCTCCTGTCAATGATCTCCTGCACCAGCTGATCGTAGGCCTTGGCCCCGCGGCTGTGCCGGTCGTAGATCTGAATGGGCAGGCCGTGGCTGGGCGCCTCGGCCAGGCGGACGTTGCGGGGGATCACGGTGGAAAAAACTTTTCCCGGGAAATGCCTGCGCACCTCCTGGGCCACCTGCAGGGAGAAGTTGGTCCGGCCGTCGAACATGGTCAGAAGCACGCCGAAAATCTGCAGGCCGGGATTCAGCCTTGCCTTGACGGCGCGCAGGGTGCCCATCAGGTCGGACAGGCCCTCCAGCGCGAAATATTCACACTGCACCGGCACGAGGATGCTCTGCGCGGCGCAAAGGCCGTTGACGGTCAGCAGCTCCAGCGACGGCGGACAATCGATGAGAATATAGTCGTAATCCGTCGCCAGCGGCTCCAGAATGCCCTTCAGGACAAATTCCCGGTTCTCCATGCCCGCCAGCTCCACGCCGGCGCCTGCCAGCGCCGCCGATGAGGGCAGCAGATCGCCGTAGGGCGTATGGCGCAGCACGTCGGAAACGGATCGTTCGCCGGTGAGCACGTGGTAGACCGAAGCCTTGACGCGGCGCTTGTCCGCGCCCATGCCGGAGGTGGCGTTGGCCTGGGGATCGAAGTCGCACAGCAGCACCCGCTTTCCGGCGGCATGCAGCCCCGCGCACAGGTTGACGCTCGTGGTGGTTTTTCCCACGCCGCCCTTCTGATTCACGACGGCAATGATCGCACCCATGGGCCGCCTCCTTTCTCCAATGGCCGCGCGATTCGCGCAGGCCGCTTGATTTCAGCTTATATTATAGCACAGTTTTTTCTCTTTTCAATCCGCGCGTACAAATTTTCTGTGTTTCACGTGAAACGCGTCGTTTTGCGCGGCAGAAAAATTCCCCTGTTTCACGTGAAACAGGGGAAGGAAATACGGATCAATAGTCCTTGGTGACGGTTATGGAAGCTTCATCGATGACGCCGTCGTGCCAGGTGCCGCGAAGGATGACGATGGTGCCGATGGCGGGAAGCTCGTCGTCCGATGCAAAATGCTGGGTCCAGGAGCCGTCATAGTAGGGGTCCTCCAGCACGCCGGGGGCGGAGATGCGTCCGTAGGCCCAGACGGTCTTCCCTTCGAAATTCTCAGGGTAATACTGCATATTGAGCAGCTGCACCCGCTCCAGGGTATCGCTCATGGCAATCAGCACGAGGTCTGCCTCCGGCGCGGTATAGGGCGTCTGCACGGACACCTCGGCGTCCGTGATCCAGTAGCCGTCCAGGGCACTCTCGCTGGCGGTGAAGGTGCCCGTGGCTTCGACAAGGGAGCCGATCTCCGGCAGCGCGGCTTCGTCCTTCGGCACGATTTCCCACTGCCAGTCGCAGCACTTGGTCTGATCGTTGTAGCCCCAGACATACCAGCGGGTACGGCCGTTGAAGGCGTCCTCTATGCGGGCCAGGGTGCCGGTCTTGGTGAAGGTCTGGCCCACGTAGTCGTCGCCGGTATTATTGTAGAAGATATTCGTGTACAGCACGTATTCCGGCGGCGTCAGCACCGTGGGCGGCGCCGAGAACGCGTCGGATTCCTCCGGCGGGGGCGGCTGGTCGCTTGCCGGCGCCGACTTGCCGCAGGCGCACAGGCTCAGAATCAGGCACGCGCAGACAGCGACCAGAAAAACGCGCTTCATACAAATCCCTCCAATGTGTTTCCTTCGGTTCAATATAGCACGCGGGTGCGCGCTTGTCAATTTTCAAGTCTGCCCAGGACGCCGTCTGCGAACACGGATTCAATGCGTACCTGCCGGATCTCGTTGTGCAGCTTCGCGCCGGAGACGTAGACCTTGACGTAGTTCGGCGCATGGCCGGTGAAATGTTCCCCTTCCGGCTGTTCAAACAGGACCGGCACGACGCTTCCCGCCATCGCCTGGCGGTAATTCCTTGCCAGGGCCGCCGCCGCTTCGATGGCGGCCGCGCTGCGGCGGGCTTTTTCGGCCCGGGGGATTTGGCCGGGCAGCCGGTCGGCGGGGGTGCCGGGGCGGCGGGAATAGGGGAAAATGTGCATCTGCGCAAAGGCGCACTTTTCCATAAAGGCCAGGCTTTCGGCAAATTCCGCCTCCGTTTCCCCGGGGAAGCCCACGATCAGATCCGTGGTGACGGCGCAGCCGGGGAAATACTCCCGCAGCAGGCATACGCTCTCATAGTACCGGGCGGTGTCGTACTTCCGGTTCATCCGCTTCAGCACCGTATCGCTGCCGGATTGGAGGGACAGATGGAACTGGGGACACAAATTGTCAAATTTTGCCAATTTTTCACAGAATTCCCGGTCCACGATCCGCGGCTCCAGGGAGCCCAGGCGCACCCGCACGGGCACGGCGGCGCACAAAGCCTCGACAAGGGCGCACAGCGTCGGCTTCTCCGGCAGATCCCGCCCCCAGGAGGCGATCTCGATACCGGTGACGACGATCTCGCGGAAGCCCCGGCCGCAAAGGGCCTTCGCCTCGGCCACGGCCTCCTCCGGAGGCATGGACCGCACCGGGCCCCGGGCAAAGGGGATGATGCAGTAGGAGCAGAAATTGCTGCACCCGTCCTGCACCTTGAGCATGGCCCGGGTGCGGCCCTCCAGGCCGCCGGCGGGCAGGTGCTCAAAGTCCCGGCGGGACATGGCGTCGTCCAGCCGCTCGCCCCCCTGTCTTGTGCGCAGGGCATGGAGCAGAAGCTGCAAAAACGCCTCCCGTCCGCCGCTGCCGGACAGAACGTCCGCCCCCAGCGCACGGGCCGCCGCGGGATCCACCTGGCTGTAGCAGCCGCAGACGCCGATCACCGCATCGGGATTCCGCCGCCGGCAGCGGCGGATGACGGCGCGGTTCTTCCGGTCAGCCTCGCCGGTGACGGTACAGGTATTGATGACGTAGCCGTCGCAGGCCTCGTCAAAGGCCCCGATTTCCACGCCCATTTGTTGCAAAATCTGCTCCATTGCCTGGGTTTCATACTGATTGACCTTGCATCCCAGGGTATAAAAGGAAACCTTCATGTCATTACCACCAAAAAGAATGAAATGCGAAAAAACGAAATTAGATGCTTTTTCTATTGCGTAAAATGCGGATTTGTTATATAATATGTACAAATATCACCATTGTTTCTTATATAACTTGTTCAGTGGTTCCCCGCTCGATCCCATTATAACGGATGATTCGCCGATTGTACAGCACCCCGGAGGATTTCTCATGAACGAATTTTCGATCCGCCTGTCCTCGGTCGAGGAGATCAACCAGTTCATCCGCCTTGCCACGCTCTGTCCGTGTGACGTGCACATCTCCAGCGGCACCCAAACCGCCAACGCCAAGGCCTATATGGGCGTGTTCAGCTTGGACTTCGGCGGCCCCCTGCGGGTCGTCGTCCGCGGGCCCGAGGATGAGCGCGATTCCTTCCGCCTTGCCATCAAGCCTTACATCATCGAGCCGGAGCTCATCGAGAAAGGATAAGACATGCAGAATCTTCTCATCAGCGCCTGCCTGCTGGGCTATTGCTGCCGCTTCGACGGCTCCAACAACGGCCCCATCCCCGAACTGATCCCCCTCAAGCGCCGTTATCATCTCATTCCCATCTGCCCCGAGCAGCTCGGCGGACTGAAGACCCCGCGCCTGCCTGCGGAGCGGCTGGGCGACCGGGTGATCAACACCGAGGGCGAGGATATCACCGCGGAATATGAGCGCGGCGCCAACGAAGCCCTGCGCATGGCGAAGCTCTTCGACTGCACCGCCGCCATCCTGAAATCCCGCAGCCCCTCCTGCGGCCCCACCGAAGTCTATGACGGCACCTTCACCCACACCGTCGTCCAGCGTCCCGGCACCACTGCGGAGCTGCTGGCAAAAAACGGTCTCACCGTCATCGACGAGACCCAGATCGCTCAGCTTCTGGACTGAACTCAAAAATAATCGCGCGGCAGGATGCAATTTTTCCCTGCCGCGCTTGTGTTTTGGGCATTTTCGCGTTACAATAAAAAGAAATGATCCGTTTTTATGGAGGAAGCCATGCAACAGCTGCTTGACGCCGGCGAACTCGTCAGCACCCACGGCGTCCAGGGTGAGCTCAAGCTCCTGCCCTGGACCGATTCCCCGGAATTCCTGCTGGATTTTGACCGGCTCAGCATCGACGGCCGCTGGTACGCCGTGGAGCGCAGCCGGGTACAGAAGACCTGCGTGCTTTTGAAGCTCCGCGGCGTGGACTCGGTGGAGGATGCGGCCAGGCTCGTAAAGAAAATCGCCAAAATCGACCGGGACGACGCGCCTCTGCCCGAGGGTTCCCATTACATTGCCGATCTCATCGGCCTGCAGGTGCTCTGCGGCGGCGAGCCCATCGGCAGGATCACGGACGTGCTGAGCATGCCCGGCAACGACGTGTACGTGGTGCGGGGCAAGCACAGCTACCTGATCCCCGTGGTCCGCGCGTATGTGGATGAGCCCGATTTTGACGCCGGCACGGTGAACGTCCGGCTGATCGAGGGGATGCAGACCGATGCGAATTGACATTATGACCCTGTTCCCCGACACCGTGGGGGACATGATGAACGAATCCATCCTCGGCCGGGCCCAGGAGCGGGGCTATATCCGCATCGAGGCCCACCAGATCCGGGATTACACCGCCAACCGGCAGAACCAGGTGGACGACTATCCCTACGGCGGCGGCCACGGCGCGATCATGCAGGCCGACCCCCTCTACCGGTGCTGGCAGGCCATCTGCGACGAGGTCGGCGCCCCGGTGCATACGATCTATATGTCCCCCTGCGGCCAGGTGTTTTCCCAGGAGAAGGCCCGCCGGCTTTTGGACTATGACAACATCATTCTGGTCTGCGGCCACTACGAGGGCATCGACCAGCGCTTCATTGACGAATGCGTGGACGAGGAGATCTCCATCGGCGACTATGTGCTCACCGGCGGGGAGCTGCCGGCCATGGTGGTGGCGGACTGCGTGTGCCGCATGGTGCCCGGGGTCCTGTCCGACCCGAGCTGTTTTGAAGATGAAAGCCACTGGGCCGGGCTTCTGGAATATCCCCAGTACTCCCGCCCCGCCGAATGGCACGGCAGAGCCGTGCCCGAGATCCTGCTCTCCGGCGACCACGGCGCCGTGGACCGCTGGCGGAAAAAGCAGTCCATCCTGCGCACCTTCCACCGGAGGCCGGATCTGTTTCAGTCCGTTGTGATCCCGTCGAAAACCAAGGCAGAGAAGAAGTTTCTTGCAGAGCTGGAGGAGGAAGACGATGAATTCAGGAATCGAAACGCTCAAACAGTGGGTAAATGAGGCGAAACGGATCGTATTCTTCGGCGGCGCCGGCGTGTCCACCGAATCCGGCATCCCGGATTTCCGCAGCGTGGACGGCCTTTACAACCAAAAGTTCGAATATCCGCCGGAGACCATCATTTCCCACAGCTTTTATGAGCGCCGGCCGGAGTATTTCTTCCGCTTTTACCGGGAAAAAATGCTCCCTCTGGATTTTGAGCCCAATATCACCCACAAGGTCCTGGCCCGCTGGGAGCAGGAGGGCAGACTCCTGGCCGTGGTGACCCAGAACATCGACGGTCTGCACCAGAAGGCCGGCTCGAAAAATGTCTATGAGCTGCACGGCAGCGTGCTGCGCAACTACTGCGTGCGCTGCGGCAGATTCTATCCCGCGGAATACGTCCGCGACGCCCAGGGCGTGCCCCGCTGCGAGTGCGGCGGCATCGTCAAGCCCGACGTGGTGCTCTACGAGGAGAGCCTGGATGAGGACGTGATCTCCGGCGCGGTATCCGCCATTTCCAGGGCGGATCTGCTGATCGTCGGCGGCACCAGCCTGACGGTCTATCCCGCCGCGGGCTTCCTGGGCTATTTCCGGGGCGATCGCCTGGCGCTCATCAACCGCGATCCCACTCCCTTCGACCGCCACGCCGGCGTCGTCATCCACGACGGCCTGGGCAAGGTCTTTTCGCAATTATAACGCCCGCAGGGAGGCATCCCCAATTGCCTCCGCATCCGCCGCACCCGTAGGAAGGCAACCATAGAAGGAGAAACAACATGGAAAAAGATCGGATCCCTGCCCTGTTCGGCAGCAACGTATTCAATGAGGACGCCATGCGGCGCTATCTGCCCGCGGAGGCGGTGTCCGCCTGGCGCGACTGCCTGGAAAACGGCCGGCATCTGGGCCTGCCCCTGGCCAACGCCATTGCCGACGGCATGAAGAACTGGGCCCTGGAGCACGGCGCGACCCACTATACCCACTGGTTCCAGCCCATGACCGGCTACACCGCCGAAAAGCACGACGGCTTCGTCACCCCCGCCGGTCCCGGCCGGGTCATCATGGACTTCTCCGGCAAAGAGCTGGTCAGCGGCGAGCCCGACGCCTCCTCCTTCCCCTCCGGCGGCCTGCGCGCCACCTTCGAGGCCCGGGGCTACACCGCCTGGGACCCCACCAGCTATGCCTTCTTAAAGGACGGCAGCCTGTGCATCCCCACGGTGTTCTGCTCCTATTCCGGCGAATCTCTGGACAAAAAGACCCCCCTGCTGCGCTCGGTGGAGGCCGTCAGCAAGCAGGCGGTGCGCATCCTGCGCCTGTTCGGCGATACCGAGACCCACCGGGTCATCCCCCAGGTGGGCCCGGAGCAGGAATATTTCCTCATCGACAAGGAAGCCTTCCTCAAGCGTGAGGACCTGCGCCTGTGCGGCCGCACCCTCTTCGGCGCGAATCCCCCCAAGGGCCAGGAGCTGGACGACCACTACTACGGCGCCATCAAGCCCCGCGTCGCCGCCTTCATGCGCGAGCTGGACGAGGAGCTGTGGAAGCTGGGCATCCTCTCCAAGACCAAGCACAACGAGGTGGCCCCCTCCCAGCACGAGATGGCCCCCATCTATTCCGACGTCAACACCGCCTGCGACCACAACCAGCTCACCATGGAGACCATGAAAAAGGTGGCCGACCGCCATGATCTGGTGTGCCTGCTCCATGAGAAGCCCTTCGCCGGCGTCAACGGCTCCGGCAAGCACGACAACTGGTCCCTGGCCACCGACGGGGGCAAGAACCTCTTCGCCCCGGGCCGCACCCCCAGCCAGAACGCCCAGTTCCTGCTGTTCCTGGCGGCCATCGTCAAGGGCGTGGACGACTACCCCGAGCTGCTGCGCTGCACCGTGGCCAGCGCCGGCAACGACCATCGCCTGGGCGTCCAGGAAGCGCCGCCGGCCATCCTTTCGGTCTACCTCGGCGCGGAGCTGGAGGCCGTCATCGAATCCATCGTAGGCGGCACCGACTACATCGACCCCGAGAAGCGCCAGATGCGCATCGGCGTGGACATCCTGCCCCACATCCCCCAGGACACCACCGACCGCAACCGCACCTCCCCCATGGCCTTCACCGGCAACAAATTCGAATTCCGCATGCTCGGCGCCAGCCAGTCCATCTCGGGCCCCAACACGGTGCTCAACACCGTCATGGCCGAGGAGCTGCGCCAGTTCGCCGACTTCCTGGAGGACTCCAACGCCTTCCAGGAGGATCTGCACGAGCTGATCCGCCGCACCTTCTTAGAGCACCGGCGCATCATCTTCAGCGGCAACGGCTATGACAGCGCCTGGGTGGCCGAGGCCGAGCGCCGGGGCCTTCCCAATCTGCCCTCCACCGCCGACGCCCTGGGCGCCTTCCTGCTGGACAAAAACGTGGAGCTCATGACCCGCCACGGCGTGTTCACCCGGCAGGAGATGGCCGCACGCCATGAGATCTATATGGAAAACTACTGCCATGTGCTGCACATCGAAGCCATGACCATGATCGACATGGTCCAGCACATGATCCTCAACGCCGCCAGCCACTATACCTCCTGCCTGTGCGAGACCATCGTGCGCAAGCGCGAGGCCGTCCCCGGCATCAGCCTGCGGGTGGAGGAGGCTTTGGCGGAGTCCATCGCCCATCTGAACGATCAGCTCCTGTCTGAAACCGCCGCCCTCAAGAGCGCGGTGGAGCTGGCCCCCACCCAGACGGGCCCCGAGACCCTGCGCTATTATCACGACGCGATCCTCTCCCGTATGAACACCGTGCGGGCCATCGCCGACCAGCTGGAGACCCTGACCGCCAGCGATTTCTGGCCCTATCCCACCTACTGCGACCTGCTGTTCTCCGTATGATCGGACTGGGTACGCTTATCAACACCGCCGCCATCGTCCTGGGAGGGCTCTTCGGCCTGCTCTTTGGCAAACGCCTGGGCGAGCGGCATCAGGACACATTGATGAAAACCTGCGGCGTCACCGTCATTTTCATCGGCATCGCGGGCGTTCTGAGCAAGATGCTCAGCGTGCAGGGCGCGGCCCTGGTCAGCGGGCGCAGCCTGCTGCTGGTGCTCTGCGCCGCCGTCGGCGCGCTCATCGGCGAATGGCTCAACATCGAGGGCGGCTTCGAGCGCTTCGGCCAGTGGCTCAAGCGCAAGACCGGCAACGCGAAGGACAAGACCTTCGTGGACGCCTTCGTCACCGCCTCCCTGACCGTGAGCATCGGCGCCATGGCCGTGGTGGGCGCCATCCAGGACGGCCTGAGCGGCGACAGTTCGGTGCTCGTTACGAAATCCATCCTGGACTTCGTCATCGTCATGGTCATGACCTCCTCCCTGGGCAAGGGCTGCGCCTTCGCGGCGATCCCGGTGCTCATCGTAGAGGGAAGCCTCACGCTTCTCGCCCGGCTGATCGCCCCGATCATGACCGACGCCGCCCTGGCGAATCTGTCCATGGTGGGCTCCATGCTGATCTTCTGCGTGGGCCTGAATCTGACCTTCGGCAAGCGCATCCGGGTGGCGAACCTGCTGCCGGCGCTGATCCTGGCCGTCGCGAGCGCCTTTCTGCCGGTGGGATTATGATCCCCGCACGCAGGGATCGATGCGGAGGCACGCGGGCGCATGGGGAACAGCGAGCCTGTGGGGCTGATTGTTATTCGAGACACCGTTAAGGAAAGATGTTATGTCAACCGTTATTGAACTGACCGATCTGTGCGCCCCGGAGCTGGACGTCTATGCCCGGCTGACCGAGGCGCAGCTTCGCTCCCGGCTGGAGCCGGAGAAGGGCGTGTTCATCGCCGAGAGCCCCAAGGTCATCGGCACCGCCCTGGACGCCGGTCTGGAGCCCGTCTCCCTTCTGATGGAGCCCCGGCACCTGGAAGGACAGGGCATGGCCCTCATGGACCGCTGTCCGGAGGTCCCCGTCTACACCGGCGCGCCGGAATTATTGGAAAAACTTACGGGCTACCGCCTGAGCCGGGGCATTTTGTGCGCCATGCGCCGTCCCGCCCCCGCGGACGCGGCCGAAATCTGCGAAAATGCCCGCCGCATCGCGGTGCTTGAGGGCGTGGTGGACGCCACCAACATCGGCGCCATCTTCCGCTCCGCGGCGGCGCTGGGCATGGACGCGG
The DNA here is from genome assembly GCA_015068455.1 of Oscillospiraceae bacterium. GTDB lineage: Bacteria > Bacillota > Clostridia > Oscillospirales > Oscillospiraceae > SVMC01. The sequence continues at coordinate 325,332 of SVKO01000001.1, forward strand.
TGCTTCTGAGCCCCACCTGCTGCGATCCCCTCAACCGCCGGGCGGTGCGGGTGAGCATGGGCACGGTGTTCCAGATCCCCTGGGCTGTGCTGGAGCGCTGGCCGCAGGACATGAATCTGCTGCGCGCCCTGGGCTTCCAAACCGCCGCCATGGCCCTGTGCGGCGACTCCGTTTCCCTGGATGACCCCCGGCTGGAAGCCTGCGGCCGGCTGGCCGTCGTGCTGGGCGCGGAGGGCGACGGCCTGGCAAGGTCCACCGTCGCCGCCTGCGACTACACCGTGCGCATCCCCATGGCCCACGGCGTGGACTCTCTGAACGTGGCCGCGGCGTCCGCGGTGGCCTTCTGGCAGCTGCGCCGCAAATAAGCAAAAAAAGCGCGCCCCCCTGTTACAGGGGGGCGTTTTTCTGTGCCGTTCGCTGGGCCTGGGCCCGGAAGGCCTCCCGGACCGACGGGGGCGTCAGGATCTCCACCTCGTCGCCGAAGCCGAAGACCCAGGCGAAAAACTGGGGGCTGATCTGGGCGCGGACGGTGACGATGAAATCCTGTTCGCCGTCGGGCACCAGGATCAGGTCCCGGCCGAACCGGTCGAGCACCGCGCCCGCCAGATGCCCGGCAAAGCGCAGGCGCACCTGCTCGGGCTGACCGCCGAACATGCCGAACACATGCTTGGTGTACTCGGACATATCCACCCGCTCGAAGGCCTCCCGGCCCCGGCGGGGGGTGTCGGTGCGTTCGATGTCCGCCATTTTGTCCACCCGGTAGTGCTTCATGGTGCCGGCCTCGTCATCCCAGGCCAGCAGATAATAGTTCTCGTTGTCCCACAGCAGGGCGAAGGGGCTGACCTCGTAGACCTTGCCTGCGCGGCGGAAGCGCCGCTCCTTGCTGACGGTGTACTCGTAATAGCGGAAGCGCACCGTCCGGTCGTCCGTGATGGCGGCGGAAAGGGCGTCCACATGATAATAGACGCTCTCATTCATGCTTTTGACGCGGTTGCGCACATAAACCTGCCGCTGCAAAAGCCGGGCGTCATGGACGCTGGCCAGGGATTCGATCTTTTTGATCAGGGAGAGGGTCTTTTTCTGGGTGATGAACTTGGACGACTGCACGCTGTCCACCAGCAGCTTGAGCTCCGGCAGCTCGAATTCCCGCTGGCCGATATAATAGCCGCCGGGGCCCTTGACCACGTCCAGGCCGAAGTCCCGCAGGACCTCCAGATCGTCATACACGCTCTTTCGCTCGGCGGAGATCCCCTGGGCCTCCAGCCATTCCAGCAGCTGGGGCATGGACATGGGATGGGCCTCGTCCGTGCGCTCGAGCAGCGCCTTCATCACATACAGGAGCTTGCGTTTCTGGTTGGACGTCTTCGACATGCGCCGCGCCTCCGTTTCCCGCTTTTTTATAAACATTATAATCAGCGCCGGGTAAAATTGCAACAAAAGGTTGTCAATGGTTACAAAATGGTGTATACTATTTGCAATACATTGCGCCGTGGGCGCGGAAGGATGTTACACCCATGAAAAAACGCGCGCTCGCCGCGCTGCTCGCCCTGATCCTGTGCATTTCATGCTTCACCCCGGCAGGCAACGCCGCCGCCGCGGTCAAGCAGCAGGATGTGGAAGTGCAGCTGATCAACCTGATGAAGCAATACTGCGGCACATACTGGGCTCAGAACTACTACGGCGCCAGGCAGTGCAAGGGCTTTGCCGACATGATCTCCGACAAGCTCTTCGGCCTCACCGGCGGTCCCGGCCCCTACTCCGACAGCCGCTATTACCTTCCCAACGCCGAGTCCCGCGGCTACCAAAAAATCGGCATCCTTGCCCCCGGCTCCTGCACCGCCGAGAACCTGCGCGCCCTGTTCCTCAAGGCGCGGCCCGGCGATTATGTGCAGTGCGTGCGCTATACCGGCACCCAGCATTCGCTGATCGTCGCCGACGTACATACCACCGGCGTCACCTTCTTCGACTGCAACCTCAAGGCCAGCGACCTGTGCGCCTGCTATTTTTATGACTGGCAGGAGATCGGCACGACCTTCACCCGGGGCTGCTCCCTCTACCGCTATTCCGGCTATGTCGCCAACGGCACGCCCAGCCTCCTGTTCAACGCCAACGGCGGCACCTGCGCCACGTCCAGCAAGGCCGTCGCCGCGGGTTCGGCCTTCGGCACCCTGCCCACGCCGGAGCGCAAGGGCTACAAATTCGACTACTGGTATATCATCTCCTGCAATTCCAGCCGTGAACCGAACCGATACCAGGTCAATGCGAATACGGTCAAGACCTCCCTTTGCGACACGGTCCTTTTCGCCCACTGGACGAAGGATACCGGCCCCTGCGCCAACGGCCACAGCTGGTCCGCGCCCCAGACCATCGCGCCCACCTGCACGGACAACGGCTACACCCTCGAAACCTGCAACGTCTGCGATGCCGCACGCATCACCAAGATCGTCCCCGCCCTGGGCCACAACTATGCGCTGGTATCCTCCCAGGACGCCACCGACGTCGAGGACGGGGAGGAGCGCTACCAGTGCTCTCGCTGCGGCAATTCCTATACCAAGGTCATTCCCTGTCAATTCAGTCTCTTCGCCGATCTGTCGAAAAACGCCTGGTACTACTCCTACGTGCGTGAAATGTTTTCTCACGCCCTGATGAACGGCACCAGCCAGAGCGCCTTCAGCCCCGACAAGCCCCTGACCCGGGCCATGCTGGTGACCATCCTCTGGCGCATGGAGGACAAGCCCCAGGTCATGCCCTCCGGCTTCCGCGACGTGGCCGGGGGCAAATGGTACGCCGGTGCGGTGGACTGGGCCTCTTGCGACGGCATCGTCAAGGGCTATCCCGACGCCACCTTCCGTCCGGACGCCGCCGTCACCCGCGAGCAAGCCGCTGTCTTCCTTTATCGGTATTATCTCTATATCCTCGACATGGAATCCGGCAACGTCGACACTTCGAATATGCGCAAATTCTCCGATTCCTCGAAAGTTTCCGCGTATGCAGAGGAGGCCGTCGCTTGGGCCAACGCCTGCGGCATCCTCAACGGCTACAAGGACGGCACCCTGCGTCCCGGCGGAACGGCCAGCCGCGCAGAGATCGCAAAAATGATCGTCACCTTCCTGAATCAGAGCACCCGCGCGGTGCAGTAGAGGTGCCGTCATGACATTGCTGCAGCTGCTTCAGCGGATCGCTCCGGAGCTTTCCGAGCCGCTGACCATGGCCTCGCTCTACGGCTCCATCGCCCTGGCCCTGCTGACCTGCTTCTTCGGCTTCCGCCTGCGGCAGATCTGGTACGCGCTGCTGGTGTTCGCCGCCGGCGCTCTGCTGGGCTATACCGCCGCCCGCCTGTTCGTGCCGGAAAAGCTCTGGCTGTGCATGCTCATCGGCCTGGGCGCCGGTCTGGTGGCCGCCGCCTTCACCTTCCGGATCTATCAGGCGGTGGTGTTCGCCCTGGCCTTCGCCTGCGTGTTCGCCATGGTGGGCGAGGTGCTGGGAGATCTGTATCCCACCGTCTCCATCATCGCCGCCGTGGTGCTGGGCGTCATCGCCGGCCTGCTGGCGGCCCGGTTCCATTACCGCGCGGTCATCCTCATCACCTCCGTCACCGGCGGCTGGCGCGCCGCGTCGCTGCTTCGCCGGTGCGTCCCGTCCATCACGGGCGAAACCATGCTGATCGTCGCCGGCGCGCTCATCGTCGCCGGTGCGGTCTTCCAGTTTGTAAACACCAGAAAGCTGGCAAAATAACTTTTTTGCGAATGGAGTAATCCTATGATCTCTCAGATCCTTCGCATCCTTGCGCGCCGGCACGGCGACCTGAGCGCCGGTCCGGCCCGGACAGCCTGCGGCAAAACGGCAGGCCTGATCGGCATCGCGCTGAACATCGGCCTGTTCGCCGCCAAGCTGGTCATCGGTCTGATCTCCGGCTCCGTGGCCATCACCGCCGACGCGGTCAACAACCTGACCGACGCCTCCGGCTCGGTGCTGACCCTGCTGGGCTTCCGCCTGGCCGAGAAGCCCGCCGACGAGGACCACCCCTTCGGCCACGCCCGGGTGGAGTACATCACCGGTCTGGCGGTGGCGGCGCTGATCCTGCTGATCGGCGTGGAGCTGGGCAAATCCTCCATCGAAAAAATCCTGCATCCCGCGCCGGTGGCCTTCTCCGTGCCCCTGGCGCTCGTGCTTTTGCTTTCCATTGCCGTGAAGCTGTGGATGGCGCGGTTCAACCGCGTGCTGGGCAGACGCATTGACTCGGCCGCCCTGTCCGCCGCGGCCAGCGACAGCCGCAACGACGTGATCTCCACGGCGGCGGTGCTGGCGGCCTGCGTCATCGGCGCATTGACCGGGGTGCACCTGGACGGCCCCATGGGCCTTGCCGTGGCGGCCTTCATCGTCTGGTCCGGCATCGGCGTGGCCAGGGAAACCATCTCCCCTCTGCTGGGCGAGAACGCCGACCCTGCGCTGGTCAAGGCGGTGGTGGAGGACGTGATGGCGCACGAGCTGGTGCTGGGCGTGCACGACGTGATGGTGCACGACTACGGCCCCGGCCAGAAATTCGCCACATTGCATGTGGAGATGGACCGCCGGGAGGACCCGCTGGTCTGCCACGATATCATCGACAACATCGAGCGCGAGATCCTGACCCGCCACGGCATCCATCTGACCATCCACTACGACCCCCTGGAGATGGACGACGCGGAGACCGTCGAAATGCGCGACCGGGTGACCGCCCTGGTGAGCGGCCTGGACCCGCGTCTCAAGATGCACGACTTCCGCATGGTCCGGGGCACCGATCACACAAATCTGATCTTCGACCTGGTGGTCCCGCCGGATCTGGACCGGGCGGAGCTGCGCCGTTCCATTGCCGGCGCCGCGCAGACGCTGCCCGGCAAGTGCTATTGCGTGGTCACCTTCGATTCCCCCGCCTTCAACCCGAATTGACGCAGGGCGCCGCTTCCTGCGGGAGGGCGGAAAAAAATTGCCGTTGGGGCGGCTCCCCGCGGCAGCACAGCCGCCGGCTCTGCCCGGTCCCGGCAAAATAACAGGAGGTTGCGGTATGCTTCAGTTGGGTATCATCGGCGCGGGCCGGATCGGACGGGTGCACGTGCAAAGTCTGCGCACGCTGGACGGAGTGCGGCTCAAAGCCCTGGCGGACCCCTTCCTCCCGGAGGAGACCGCCGCCTGGGCGAAGGAACAGGGCGCGGCGCAGGTCACAAAGGATTATCGGGAGCTCCTGGCGGACCCGGCCATCGACGCCGTGCTGATCTGCTCCTCCACCGATACCCACGCGCCCATCTCTCTGGAGGCCCTGGCCGCGGGAAAGCACGTGTTCTGCGAAAAGCCCATTGACCACGACCTGGTCCGGATCCACGCCGTCATGGATGCCGTGGAACGCACCGGACTTTGCTATCAGGTGGGCTTCAACCGCCGCTTCGACCATAATTTCCGCGCCGTGCGTCAGGCCGTGGCGGCGGGGGAAATCGGCACGCCCCAGCTCATCAAAATCACCTCCCGGGACCCGGAGCCTCCCGGCCCGGACTACATCCGGGTCAGCGGCGGCCTGTTTATGGACATGATGATCCACGACTTTGACATGGTCCGCTATCTGGCCGGCTGCAACGCCGCCGAGCTCTATGCCGAGGCCGCGGTGCTGGTGGATCCCGCCATCGGCGAGGCCGGCGACGTGGACACCGCCATTGTCACGCTGAAGATGGAAAACGGCGCCCTGGCGGTGATCGACAATTCCCGCCGCGCCGTCTACGGCTATGATCAGCGCTGCGAGGTCTTCGGCTCGGCGGGCATGGCCGCCTCCGGCAACGACGCCCCCAGCACCCTGCAGCTCAGCACGGCCCGGGGCGTGTGCGCGGAAAAACCCCTCTGGTTCTTCCTGGAGCGATATACCCAGGCCTACGCCGACGAGCTGCGCAGCTTCGTTTCGGCGATCACGGCGCGCACTCCCGCGGAGGTCACCGCCGACGACGGCCTGCAGAGCGTGCGCATGGCCATGGCGGCGAAGCGCTCGCTGCTGGAGCGCCGTCCCGTGCGCCTGGACGAAATCCCGGAATAACACAAAAAGAAAACCCGCCCGGCTTTTCAGCCGGGCGGGCTTTTTTATGGAGGATCAGTAGACGACCACGCGGGTGCCGATGGGGCAGTTGTTGTAGATGAAGATCGCGATCTCATCCGGGCAGCGGACGCAGCCGTGGCTGAGCTCTTCGCTCAGCGCAGAGTTGCCGTAGAACCGGCTGGTGCCGGAATAGTACAGCCGCGTGTGGAAGGCGATGCCGCCGTCGAACAGGGAGACGTAGTTGCAGCGCGAAACGTCGGTCCGGCCGCTGTCATAGTCGTCAAAGCTCCAGTGGTGGGTCTTGGAGTAGATGGAGTAGACGCCGGGGCGGGTGGGCGTGGGGGGCGCGCCGATGGTGCATTCATCGGACTTGATGAGCTTCCAGTTGCCCTTGCTCCCCTGGAAAATATTTACGGTGGTGGAATAGAGATTGACCCAGACCAGATAGTTCGTGGAGCTGGAGTAATCGTGCAGCTGATTGACGAAGGCTTCCTTTGCCTCCTTGGAGTAATACACGCCGTCGTTGTGGTACGTCCGCCAGGCGACACGCAGCGCCGAATCGGCGACCCATCCGCGCTTGCCGCTCTCGGTTTCGATCAGGGCGGCGGTTCCGTCGGATTTGAAATAGCGCACGATATCGCCGGCGGAGACGGAGGTCACATAGCCGGACAGGGAGCTGTAGGCATAGACGCTGGTGGAACGCAGGACCGTGGCGTTGACATAGCAGGTGCGGATTTCCTTGGCCTGGCCCAGCGGGGTTTTGTTGCCCATGGTGCGCAGCTTGAGCTGTCCCGTGCAGCTTTGATTCTGATAGGTGATGGTGACGGAGACCGCCTGCTCCTCGACTTTGTGGTAGTTCTGTGTCGGCGTGAGCGTGCAGGAGAGGGTCGCGCCCTCGGTCAGGCGGAAATTGCTGTCCGTCTTGATGACCTTTCCGCCGTAGCGGTAGGTCACCGTGCAGGTGCGCACGCCGCCCGGCACCCCGTAAACCTGGGTGCTGTTCACGCCGCTGACCGTGCCGGTCACCGTGGCGGCGGGGCTGTCCATATAGACGTCCGGCGCGGGGCCCGACGTGATCGCCACGCCCTCCAGACCGGCGTCTATCCGGTCGACGGTCTTGCCGACGCTCGGCTCGACGCTCAGGCCGTTTTTGTATTTGTAGAGCGTGCCGATGCTGCCGCTGCCCTTGATCGCGGCGCACTTGTTCCTGGCGTGGAGCTCTTCGACGGCGCCGTTCACGGTGATATTGCAGGCGGCGTCGAGCTCGCCGGCCGCGGCGTCCTGCGCGATGACGCTGTCCCCGCTCAGGCAGACCACCTTGCCGTAGCTGCCGTGCAGGGTCGCCGCGCCGTCAACGACGGCCAGATCGGCGTCGGCCGTCAGCTCGGCGCCTTCGTGCTGGCAGTTTACCGTTTTCGCCGGATTCGTCAGCGTCAGATTCGTGGCGCTGCAGAGGGAAACGGGCTCGGCGCCCGTTCCGATGACCGCGCGCTCCGCCTCATGCAGATGCAGCACCAGGCGGCCCGTGACGTCCAGGTTTTCCAGGGTGAGCTCTCCCTTGTCCTGGCTGCTCACGATCAGATCGCCGTCATACCGCCTGCCCTCCAGGGCGCCCGCGGGGCCGGTATAGAGGCAGCGGGTGCCGGTAAGCGCGTCGGGATCGTCGGTGATGCAGTCCAGGGCGTTGTAAAGCACCTGGGCCAGCTCCTGGCGGGTGATATTTCCCTTGGGCTTGAGGGTGCCGTCGGAATACCCGTGGACCAGATCGGCTTCGAGCATCCCGGCCATATTGTTGGCCGCCCAGGTGCTGACCTGGGCTTTGTCCGGCGCCTTGTTCAGGGCGTCCGTCGATGCGGAGATCACGCCGAAGGCGCGGGACAGCACCACAAAGGCCTCCTCGCGGGTGATGCTGGCGGCGGGGTTGAGCTTGCTGCCGCTGCCTTTGTAGATGCCCATGGCCACGGCCTTCGCCATTTCGTCGTGGTACCAGGCATTCGCCGGCACATCTCCGAAGCCGGACAGGGAATCCATTTTCTGCGCGCCGAACAGACGCACCAGCATGGCGGCCAGTTCCGCGCGGGATGCGTTGGCGGTGGCTTTCAGGTCGCCGTTCTGATCGCCCTTGAGGATGCCGTGCTCCACGCAGAAGGCCAGCGCGTCGTGGGCCCAGCCGTCGGGAATCGCGATCTCATAGCGGACGTTGACGGCCAGGGTCTCGCTCTGCTCGCCGGAGACCGCGGTGACGGCGACGGCATTGTCGCCCTGCTGGAGCTTCAGGAGATAGGTTTCCCCCTCTGCCTCGACGGCTTCGCCGTTGAGGGTGACGGTGATCTGCGCCGGATCCAGGGCGTTCTCCCCCTGGATCGCCTGCACGCTGAGGCTCTGGCGGGGCGTGCTCACCACCTGACCGTCCGTCAGGTTGACTGTGATCTCAATCTTTTCCGGCGCTTCCTCTCCCGGCGCCGAAACGTCGGAGCCCTCCGCGCCTTCGGGCGCCTCGGTCGTCTGGCTCGAGGGGTCCGGGTCCGCCGGCTGCTGCTCCGGCTCAACAGCCGACGCCGCACCCTGCAGCACCAGCAGGATGCTGAGCAGCAGCGCAAACAGCCGTAATGTTCTTCTTTTCATATCCATTCCTCTTTCTCTGAAGCGCCGGATATGCCGGCGGAGTTGTTTTTATTTAAACCCAGTATACAGAAAAAAACACGGCGAATCAATATGCGTTTTTGATTTTTTTCACCCCTGCCCGGATGGCGCATAACATGGAATGAGCGGAAACGCTGATTCTATCAACGGGAGGTCGACCTTATGTCCTGCAATTCCTGCAACAACGGCAGCGGTATCTTCGCCTACGGCAGCAACTGGTGGTGGATCCTGATCCTGATCGCGGCGCTGGTGCTCCTCGGCGGCAACGGCTGCGGCTGCGGCTGTGGCTGCGGCGGCTGCGACAACGGCTGCGGCTGCTGATCCCGCCGCGGCTTATCCTGCAAAACAGCGCGCGCCCTGCTGCTTCGGCAGCAGGGCGCATTTTTCCGCAAATTCGCTCATTCCGCGGGCAGGGCCTTCTCCGGCACATAGTTTTCCATATAGTGCCGCAGGATGGCCCGGCGGGTGACGATGCCGATGAAGTCTCCCTTGTCGTCCACCACCGGGACGAAGTTCTGATCCGTAGCGGAGCGCACCAGCTCGGCCATGTCGGTGGTGACGTTCACCGGGGCGTTGTCCCGGCGGTGGGGGATCTCCATGATGGTATGCTCGGTGGCTTTGCTCATATCCATTTCGCACACGTTCTTGATGGCCCAAAGCAGGTCGCCCTCGGTGAGGCTGCCGCGGTAGACGCCGGCGCGGGTAAGGATCGGCAGGGCGGAATAGCCGATGGACTCCATGCGTTCAATGGCCTGGCGAATGGTATAGTCATCATACAAATAGCTGCAAACGGCCTTGGGGGTCAGGAAAAACAGCAGGTTCAAAATTCCCGGCTCCTTTCATTCTGGGGTAAGCAAACGGGGGTTCGCCCCTTGTTTGCGCAAATATATTATACCATATTTTCCGCCGCCGCGCAGGCGCCGGGCCCACTTTCTCCCAAAGCGACAAAAGGCCGCGGCCTCCGGCGCCCGCAGACGCGGGATTTTTGGTGATTCGCACGAAAACGCAAACAATCCGCTTGCAGTGCGTCCGGTCATTGATGTATAATATAAGCGGATTTTATCTGAAACACAGGGAGGAATGAACATGAAGCGCAAAACCGTGCTGTTTATCCTGATCGCGGCGCTGCTGGCCTTTGCCGTCCACGCCGCCGACACCGTGAACATCCGTCTGGATGAGCTGGGCATGAGCCTCGACGTCCCCGCGGACTGTTCTGTGTTCACCCGCAACATGTCCCCGGACGACCCCGCGCTGGCGGAATACGGCATCGATCTGGAGCAATTGAATCAGCTCATGGCGGAGCGGAGCATCTATCTCGACCTGCTGAGCGACGATCCCGCTTACGAGGGCCTCGTGACGATGGTGCCGAACGTTGTTGAAAATATGACCGTCTTCAACGAGGATGTCCTCGAGTCGCTCAAGGAGCCCCTGACGAATGAATACGAGGCCAACGGGATGACCGTGGACTCCGTCGACTACTTTACCAACGATCAGGCCGTCTTCTTCCGCACCGAGGGCGAAATTGCCGGGGTAAAGGCGCTGGTCTACTATACCGTCTGCAACCACCAGGCCATCAGCATGGTGGTGCGCTATGACGGCGACGTCATGCCTGAGGAATACAAAACGCAGCTGCAGGCCATGGTCGACAGCGTTCGCTTCGACAACGTCGCTGCCGCGCCGGCGGAGGACATTCCCGAGGAGGAAGTGCAGACCGACTTGGAAGCCGCCGCACAGGCCGCCGCGGAAGAGACGGCAGACGAGATCGAGGCAGCCGCGGAGGCGCTTGAGGAAGAGACCGCCCCGACCGAGTCGCTGATTTCGCCCGCCGCGGAGGCGGAGGACGTTCCCGCCGCCCCTGCCAAGAAGAAGGGCTTCCCCGTGCTGCCGGTCGTTCTGGGCGGCGTCGCCGTCGGCGCCCTCGCCGGGATCTTCGCTTCCCGCAGCAAGAAAAAGAAGCGCGCCGCGCAGCAGCAGCCGACCTATGCCGTGCCCGCGACGCCCTTTGCACCCGCGGCGCCTGCCGCGCCGACCGCGCCCGTATCCCCCGCTTCCGCCGCGGTTGCCGGGGCGGCTGCGCCGATCGCACAGGCGGCAACCCCCGCCGCACCCGTTGTGTCCGCCGCGCCCGTTGTGCCGCCCGCACCCGTTGTGCCGCCCGCACCCGTTGTGCCCGCCGCGCCTGTCGTGTCTGCCGCTCCCGTCGTGCCTGCCGCACCTGATGCCCCCGCAAAGCGGACCTGCGCCGCCTGCGGCGCGGATCTCGGCCCGGATGAAAAATTCTGCCCCTTCTGCGGCACAAAAGCTGACTGATCTGCCCATCCGACCGGGCTGTCTCATTTTGAGGCAGCCCGGTTTTCTTTCCCGCCGGCAGCCGGAAATAAACCTTGCATTTATTCTAACGCCATAGTATAATAACTCGGACAGTATCTTCCACACCCCCACAGAGAGGACCCGCTATGAAACGAATATTATGCCTGATTGTACTTTTCCTGCTTCTGCTGACCTCCTCCGTCCATGCCGCCGACACCAGAACCGTACGGGTTGAGGCGCTGGACCTGAGCATCGACGTGCCGGCAAAATGTTACGCGCTCACACCGGATATGGATCCCTTCCGGTTCTCCACTGTTGGGTTTCATCAGCACATATACACCTTTGACGAGGTCATGGCGATGCAGGACCAGATGAAAGAGATGGGCGCCGCTCTTCGTGTCTGGACCACCGATCCGGCCTTCATCTGCCTGCTGGAGGCAAGTCCCATCCAAATGCAGAGCATGGACCTGCTGGACGACGCCGCGCTGGATGAGATGCTGGAACAGGGGATACCGGAGCTGACAAACGAGTTCATGACAATCACCGGTTCCAGTCTGTTCCGCACCGAGCACACGGTCTTTATCCGCTACGAGGCCCAGGCCGAGTATGACGGCGTACAGGAGCAGATAATTATATATGGGACCGTCCATGATTACCAGATGCTTGGGCTGACCGTGGGTTATGCGGGCGAACTGATGCCCGAAAAATACCGGACCATCGCGGACGAAATGGCCGCCAGTCTCCGCTTCGGCGAGGACGCCGAACCGGCGGTGGCCGCTGCGGAAGAAGGCAAAACGCAGGCCGCTGAGCCGACGGAGGCCTTTCGTTATGATCACAGCGAGACCGGCGTCAGCTTTACCGTTCCGGCGGGCTGGACAGAAATATCAACGCCGCCGGGTGTTGGGAATCCGGGCACGGTAAAAGCCACGTTTATCCACGGAAAAGGAGTGGATCCGGCCATCCTCTTCTCCTGCCGGGACTTAATGGACAAGCTGCCGGACGCCTTGAAGCAGCTCGACCGCGCCTTGGTCAATCAGGACGTCATCAGTCTGGATCTCATTTTCGGGGATCCCGGACCCTTTGAAATCAACCGCAAAGCCACCGAGACCATCGGCGGCCGGGAATTCTATGTGGTCGAATATACCGAACCCACGAACCAAGTTGTGGAAACGGATGTGATTTGCATCGAAAACGGTTACGAGTACTCCTTCGAATTCTCCGGCAACGCCGACAGTCCCTTCTACGCCGATTTTTTATCTCTGGTTGAAAGCGCAGAATTCCCGGATGCCGAAACTGCAGCGGCATTGGCGGGCGATCCGGCCGGCGACGCGGAGGAGGAACCGGAGGAGCCCGAGGATCCGGCGCCGGCGCCGGAAAAGAAAAAGGGGATCCCCATTCTGCCGATCGCCCTGGGCGGCGTCGCCGTCGGCGCGATTGCCGGCGCCGTCGCTTTCCGCAGCAAGAAAAAGAAGCGCGCTGCGCAGCAGCCGACCTATGCCGTGCCCGCGACGCCCTTTGCACCCGCGGCGCCTGCGGCGCCGACCGCGCCCGTATCCCCCGCTTCCGCCGCGGTTGCCGGGGCGGCTGCGCCGATCGCACAGGCGGCAAAACCCGCCGCACCCGTTGTGTCCGCCGCGCCCGTTGTGCCGCCCGCACCCGTTGTGCCCGCCGCGCCCGTTGTGCCCGCCGCGCCTGTCGTGTCTGCCGCACCTGATGCCCCCGCAAAGCGGACCTGCGCCGCCTGCGGCGCGGATCTCGGCCCGGACGAAAAATTCTGCCCCTTCTGCGGCACAAAAGCGGAATAAGACAAAAAAGCCTTCCCCTCATGGGGAAGGCTTTGGTTTGCTGTAGGTGCCGGGCAGGCGGGCCGATGTGGGCGTGCGCCCCTACGGATGCAGTGCAAGCGGGCGCATGTGGGCATGCGCCCCTACGGATGCAGTGTGATTTTTGAACTTTTTAATTCCGTTTTTCATATCGAAGATATGAAAAACCCCAATTCTATTCACTATTATCTATTATTTATTATCTAAAAGAAAAACTGCTCCCCGCGTCCCGGATGTGCCGGGATGCGGGGAGCGTTTGTTTCAGGAATTGCCGTTGGATCAGGCGGTGGGCTGGTTGGCCGCTTCGATGATCTTGACGAACTTCTCGGGCACCAGGGAGGCGCCGCCGATCAGGCCGCCGTCGATGTCGGGCTGGGCCAGCAGATCGTAGGCGTTGCGCTCGTTCATGGAGCCGCCGTAGAGGATGGAGATGGCGCGGGCATTCTTGGAGCCGTACAGCTTGCGGATGACGGTGCGGATGTGCTCGCAGACTTCCTCGGCCTGCTCGGGGGTGGCGGTGCGGCCGGTGCCGATGGCCCAGATGGGCTCATAGGCGATGACGATCTTGCGGATCTTGTCCTCGGGGATGCCGTTCAGGCCGGCCTTGATCTGCATGGCGATCCACTCGCTGGTGATGCCGGTCTCGCGCTGCTCCAGGCTCTCGCCGCAGCACATGATGGGGATCAGGCCCTCGGCCATGGCGGCCTTGACCTTGGCGTTGACGTCCTCGTCGGTCTCGCCCATGGCGCGGCGCTCGCTGTGGCCGATGATGACGTACTTGCAGCCGGCGTCGGAGAGCATGTTGGCGGCGATCTCACCGGTGTAGGCGCCGGAGGGATTGGCGTTGCAGTTCTCAGCGCCGATGCTCACGCGGGTCTCACGCATGGCGCGCATGGCGGTGGTGATGCAGACGGCGGGAACGCACAGGGCGATATCACACCAGCGGCCCTTGGGAAGGATCGCCTTGAACTCGGTCATGAAAGCCTTGGTCTCGGAGGGGGTCTTGTTCATCTTCCAGTTGCCGGCGATGACAGTCTTGCGGTATTTTCTGTTCATGTTTTACAATCTCCTGATATTTATTCCAGATTTGTCTGGGTTTTGACGCGAACATTCCTATTATATGGGATTTTATAGGAAAGTCAAGAGCAAAACCCAACTTTTTGCGGACTTTTTCCGGCAATGTGCCGGGTTTTTCCGATAATTACTTATCCTCCAGGCAGGCAATGCCGGGCAGCTCCAGGCCTTCCAGGAACTCCAGGGAGGCGCCGCCGCCGGTGGAGATGTGGGTGATGCGGTCGGCAAAACCGAGCTGCTCGCAGGCAGCCGCGCTGTCGCCGCCGCCGACGATGGTGACGGCCTCGGAAGCGGCCAGGGCCTCGGCCACGGCGATGGTGCCCTTGGCCAGCGTCGGGTTCTCAAACACGCCCATGGGGCCGTTCCACACGACGGTCTTGGCGCTCTTGGCGGCCTCGGCGAAGAGCTCGCGGGTCTTCTCGCCGATGTCCAGGCCCATCATGTCGTCGGGGATCTCATTGGAGGGAACGGTCTTGACGTCGATGGGGCCGTCGATGGGATCGGGGAATTCCTTGGCGATGACGGTGTCCACCGGGAGCAGGAGCTTGACGCCCTTTTCGGCGGCCTTGGCCATCATGTCGCGGCAGTAGTCCACCTTCTCCGCGTCGAACAGGCTGGTGCCGATGGAATTGCCCTGGGCGGCCAGGAAGGTGTAGGCCATGCCGCCGCCGATGATGAGGGTATCGACCTTTTCCAGGAGATTGTTGATGACGTTCAGCTTGTCGGAAACCTTGGCGCCGCCGAGGATGGCGACGAAGGGACGGGCGGGATCGGCCAGGGCCTTGCCCATGATGCCGATTTCCTTCTCGATCAGGAAGCCGCAGACGGCGGGCAGATACTCAGCCACGCCGGCGGTGGAGGAATGGGCTCTGTGGGCGGTGCCGAAGGCGTCGTTGACGAAGATATCCGCCAGGGAGGCCAGATCGGCGCTGAGCTGCTGATCGTTCTTGGTCTCGCCCTTGATGTAGCGGGTGTTCTCCAGCAGCATGACTTCGCCGTCACGCAGGGAGGCGGCCAGGGCGCGGGAATCCTCGCCGGCCACGTCCTTGGACATCTTGACCTCCTGGCCGAGCAGCTCGCTCAGGCGCTCTGCGACGACCTTCAGGCTCAGCTCGGGCTTCCACTCGCCCTTGGGCTTGCCCATGTGGGAGCAGAGGATGACCTTCGCACCGTTGTCGATGAGATACTTGATGGTGGGCAGGGCGGCGACGATGCGCTTATCGCTGGTGATCTTGCCGTCCTTGAGGGGAACGTTAAAGTCGCAGCGGCAGAGCACGCGCTTGCCGGCTACGTCGATGTCACGAACGGATTTTTTGTTGTAGTTCATAAATGCTCCTCCTGTTTTCGTATGCGGCAATGCCGCGTATGGACTGTTTGGTTTATTTATATGCAGCGTCTGCCATCTTGCCCGCGCCCGACAAACGGGGGAAGGAAAGCTGGCGCAGCGCTTCATAAACGATGACGGCCACGGAATTGGCCAGGTTGAGGGACCTTGCCTCGGCGCGCATGGGGATGCGCAGGCAGCGGTCGGCATGGGCCTCCAGGAACGGCTCCGGCAGGCCTTTGGTCTCTTTTCCGAAGAAGAGCCAGTCGCCGTCGCGGAAGTGCGCCTCGCTGTAGGGCCGGGGCGCTTTGGTGGAAAGGCACCAGAGGGATTTTACGTCGTTCTTCGCAAAAAAGTCGTCGAGGCCGTCGTAAACCCGGACGTCCACCAGATGCCAGTAGTCCAGACCCGCCCGCTTCACGGCCCGGTCGGACACGTCGAAGCCCAGGGGCCGGATCAGGTGCAGGACGCTGCCCGTGGCGGCGCAGGTCCTGGCGATGTTGCCGGTGTTCATCGGGATCTCCGGCTCCACAAGCACGACGTTCAGCATGGTACCTCTCAGGTTGGACATGGTCGAAGGCTGCGGACGGGAAAACGTCCGCAGCAGATATATTATAAGATAAAAACAGCACAAATTCAATCCCGTTTTGCAGAAAAACAGGCAAAAAAAATTATTTTATTGCATTTTAATAAAAACAATGGTTGCCGATCGTCTTTTTTGCGCCATTCGGCCGGAGTTTTGCGCCGGGGGCCTGCGGGACGGGTATCCTTTTTCAAAAGAATCCCGTGAGAAAGCCAAAAAAACAAGAAAAACCGCAATTTTTTTCTTTACATTCCGGGCTCCTTGTGCTATCATAGTACGGCAACCGCCCCGGCACCGAGTTTTGGGGGAAGACCTGCGCACCGCAGGCGTCCGCCAGCCCATTACTCAGTCCGAGGGCCAAGCAGAGGAGAGTCGAGCCCAAGTCGGTTTTCTCGGGCGGCGATCCGCCGATGCGGCGGAAAATTCCTTGAAAATACAGGCAAGTATTCCCTGCGGAATTTTTCTTGCCTCGACGAATCGGCGCTCCGCGAAAACTGCTTCGCATCTGTGCGAAGGATTTTTTCGTGGGATTTTTGGCGCGGAGGACGCAGCCTTGCTGACGCAAGGCAAGGACGACAAACCAAAAAGCGCCGAAAAGGGCCGCGCACAGACGACTCGGGTTCGACTCTCCTCTGCTTAATTCAAGAAAGGTGGAAAAAACATGATTTCCAAGGAAGCAAAAGCCCAACTCATCGCCGAGAACGCCACCCATGAGGGCGACACCGGCTCCCCCGAGGTCCAGATCGCGATCCTCACCTACCGCATCAAGGAGCTCACCGAGCACCTGCGCACCCACAAGCACGACAATCACTCCCGCCGCGGCCTTCTCATGATGGTCGGCAAGCGCCGCAGCCTGCTGGACTACCTGGCCAAGAAGGACATCAACCGCTACAGAGCCATTATCGCCAAGCTGGGTATCCGTAAGTAAGACCGTAATCCCAGATTGATCCTCCCGCACGCATCTTGCCGGATCCTTTTCCGCCATACTGCGTTGAAAAATCTTGAAATACACAAAGTATTCCTGCGATTTTTCCCTTGTCTGGCGGAAAATCCCATCGGCAATCTGCGCACAAAGGATCAATCAGTGATTACAAAAAGATCCATTTAAGTACGTGTCCTTGAAGTAAGTGTTATTGGGCGGCCCTTTCGGTCGCCCATTTTCACAAAGCTGCATGGGAATCTTTTAGCAGTTGAAAGCGCTGCCGAAGCCTCGGCGTCGGTTTCAAGTGCTAAACCTCCCATGCAAACACAATCAATATCAGGAGGTTTTTCTATGGTAACGCATAAGCAATTTCCGAATCACCGCATTTTTGAGACCGACATCGGCGGCCGCCCCTTCACCGTGGAGGTGGGCAAGGTGGCCGAGCTGGCCAACGCTGAGGCCATCTGCCGCTACGGCGACACCGTGGTGCTGTGCACCGTCACCGCTTCCCCCCTGCCCAAGGTGGGCTTTGACTACTTCCCCCTGACCATCGAGGTGGAGGAGCGCATGTTCGCCGTGGGCCGCATCCCCGGCAGCTTCAACCGCCGCGAGGGCCGTCCCTCCGAGCGGGGCATCCTCATCTCCCGCCTCATCGACCGCCCCATGCGTCCCCTGTTCGACGACGAGCTGCGCAACGACGTGGTGGTCACCAACACCATCCTGGCCAATGATTTCGACAACCCTGTGGAAATCGTCGCCGCCATCGGCTCTTCCCTGGTCGTGGCCTACTCCGACGTGCCCTGGGGCGGCCCCACCGCCACCACCAACGTCTGCTACCTGGACGGCCGGTATATCATCAACCCCTCCCAGGACGAGCGCAACGCCTGCGCCTGCTTCGTGACCATCGCCTCCACCCATGAGAAGGTGGTCATGATCGAGACCGAGGCCAAGGAGATCCCCGAGGATATCCTGCTCGAGTGCATCCGCCTGGCCCACGAGACCAACATCAAGGTCGTGGAGTTCATCAACGAGATCGTCGCCGTCATCGGCAAGCCGAAGTTCACCTTCGAGAAGGCCGCCGTCAACCACGAGCTGCTGGACGATCTGATGGCCTACGGCATGGATCAGATCGAGTACGCCCTGGACACCGACGACAAGAACCTGCGCGACGAGCGCATCACCGCCGCCCACGTGGACTTCCAGGAGAAGTTCGGCGAAAAGTATCCCGACTTTGACGACCACATCGAGGTCTGCCTCTACAAGATGCAGAAAAAGGTGGTCAAGAAGTGGCTGCTGGCGGGCAAGCGCGTGGACGGCCGCGGCATGGACGAGATCCGTCCCCTGGCCGCCGAGGTCGGCGTGCTGCCCCGGGTCCACGGCTCCGGCCTGTTCACCCGCGGTCAGACCCAGGTGCTCTCCGTGTGCACCCTCAATACCCTGAGCGCCGCGCAGAAGCTCGATACCGTCTACGACGAGACCGAGAAGCGCTATATGCACCACTACAACTTCCCCGCCTTCTCCACCGGCGAGGCGAAGCCCGCCCGCTCCACCTCCCGCCGCGAGATCGGCCACGGCTCCCTGGCCGAGAAGGCCCTGCTGCCCGTGATCCCCAGCGTGGAGGAGTTCCCCTACGCCATCCGCGTGGTCTCTGAGGTCGTGTCCTCCAACGGCTCCACCTCCCAGGGCTCCATCTGCGGCTCCACCCTGGCCCTCATGGACGCCGGCGTGCCCATCAAGCGGCCCGTGGCCGGCATCTCCTGCGGCCTGATCTCCGACCAGGAGACCGGCGTCTGGCGCACCTTCACCGACATCCAGGGCGTGGAAGACTTCCACGGCGAGATGGACTTCAAGGTCGCCGGCACCACCGAGGGCGTCACCGCCATCCAGATGGACCTGAAGAACGACGGCCTGACCATGGAGATCATCGCCGACGCGCTGGAGCGCTGCCGCAAGGCCCGTCTGGAGATCCTCAATGAGATCATGCTGCCCTGCATCGCCGAGCCGCGGCCCGAGGTTTCCGAGTACGCGCCCAAGATGCTCAGCATGAAGATCGACCCGGAGAAGATCCGCGAGGTCATCGGCTCCGGCGGCAAGACCATCCAGAAGATCTGCGCCGACACCGGCGCCAAGATCGACATCGAGGACGACGGCAGCGTGTTCATCTCCGCGGTGGACATCGAGGCCGTGCAGGCCGCGAAGAAGATGATCGACGACATCTGCTTCGTGCCCGAGGTGGGCAAGCTGTACTACGGCAAGGTCGTGCGCATCCTGCCCATCGGCGCGTTCGTGGAGCTGGCCCCCGGCAAGGACGGCCTGGTGCACATCTCCAAGCTGGAGAACCGCCGCGTGGAAAAGGTCGAGGACGTGCTGAACATCGGCGATATGACCTGGGTCAAGGTCACCGAGATCGACGAGAAGGGCCGCGTCAACCTGAGCCGCCGCGACGCTCTGCGCGAGATGAACGGCGAAACCGCCGCCTCTGTGCATCCCCGCAGAAAAAAGTCCGAATAAGCAAAAACAGCCGCCGGTCGGCGGCTGTTTTCTTTTTGCATCCGTTGAAAAACAGAGCCCGCGAAGGCGGGCTCTGTCGTCTTTATTTCCTGTCGCGGTGGAACAGGCCGCGTTTGCTTTTGGCCGACGCGGCGCCGCTGTGTCCTGCGTCTTCTCTCCGGGGCGTATGGGACACGGCCTCCAGCGTCTTGTACGCCTGGCGCACGTCCTCCTCCGTCGTCGTCGCCAGCACCTCGCGGACAATGGCGTCCAGCTCCGGATCATCGTAGGACGCGGGCTTTGCAGGGGCATCCTGCCTCGGAATGGGCGCCGCCTTGGCCGCCTCCATGGCGGTCCTCCGGACGGGCTCCGCGGCACGCGCCGGTGTTTCCGCTGGCGTCTCGCGGACGGGCTTCCGCTCCGGCTCACGCTTCGGCGCCTGGACGGGCGTCTCGCGGACGGGCTTCCGCTCCGGCTCGCGCTTCGGCGCCTGGACGGGCGTCTCGCGGACGGGCTTCCGCTCCGGCTCGCGCTTCGGCGCCTGGACGGGCGTCTCGCGGACGGGCTTCTGCTCTATCTCGCGCTTCGGCGCCTGGACGGGCGT
>SVKO01000001.1:345169-567227 GCA_015068455.1 Oscillospiraceae bacterium
TCGCGCTTCGGCGCCTGGACGGGCGTCTCGCGGACGGGCTTCTGCTCTATCTCGCGCTTCGGCGCCTGGACGGGCGTCTCGCGGACGGGCTTCTGCTCTATCTCGCGCTTCGGCGCCTGGACGGGCGTTTCGCGGACGGGCTTCTGCTCTATCTCGCGCTTCGGCGTCTCGACGGGCGTCTGCGTTTTTCTCCGCGCCGCTTTTTCGGCGGATTTTTCGCCCTTGCGGACGCTCTCCGTTTTCTTCTGCGCCGTGCTGGCCGAATCGCCGCCGTAGTTTTCATAGCCGCCGTAGCTGCTGTAGCTGTTGTAGCTGCCGTAATGGCTGTAGTTGCCGTAGCTGCCGCGGTCGGCCCGATAACCGCTGGCGCCGTAGCTGGTGCCGTAGTAGCGGCTGCCGTAGCCGTAGCCGTAGCTGTAGCGGTATCCGTACCCGTGGCCGCCGGTCTTGGCGGAGACGCCGTTGAGTACGTAGCCGAGGATCTTCGTGCGGCAGTCCGCCACAGCCTGCAGCCCCTCCGCGATGCGGTTGCCGGCCGTCGCGCCGGAACGCACCACATAGATGGCCGCGTCGGCATGGTGGGCAAAGACGGCGGCGTCCGTCAGCAGCCCGATGGGCGGGGTATCGATCAGGACAATATCCGCGGCCTCGTCCAGCCGGTCCAGCAGCGCGCCGAGTTTTCCCCGCCGCAGAATGGCGACGGGCCGTTCCACTCTGCCGCCGCACAGCAGCTGCACATTGGTGTCCGGCACCGGCGTCAGGCAGGAGATCACGTCCAGCTCCGGGTTCTGCAAAAGCTCGCTCAGGCCGCGGGGCTCGTCCGTAATGCCGAAAAATTCGCGCAGCTCCTGGGTGCGCAGGTCCGCGTCGATCAGCACCACGCGCAGACCGGCGCGGCTCAGGCTCAGGGCCAGATTGGCCGCAATGGTGGACTTGCCTTCGCCGGGCACCGTGCTGGTGACGACGAGCCGGCGGAAGCCCTCCTCCCGGCATTGGCGCATCACGCGCGCGCCCAAAACGCGGATGGACTCCACATAGGCCGGCGGCAGGTGATCGTTGCGCAGGCTCAACTGATTGGAGCCCCGGGCGCGCCGCTTGAGCACGGTCTGGGGCACGTGGACGATGCACGGGACATTCGTAAACCGCTGCATGTCGGCGGTGGAGCTCACGACGGTCTGGAGCTGAGCCAGCAGGCAGAGGATCGCCAGTACGATCAGGCCGGCGATCAGGCCGCCGATGGCCGCAGGCCGCACGAGGTTGCGCGGATTGGTCGGCGCCGTGGGCATGACCGGCGGCTCAATGATCTCAATGCTCGCCGCGCCGATGAAGGAAAAGGCCATGTCCGGATAGCATTTGATGACGGCGTTGAGGATATTGTACGCATCGGCAGCGCTCGAACTGCGCACGCTCAGGGTAAAAAGATTGGATTCCGCGATGACCCGCGGCGTGATCGTTCCGTTGATCTTGCCGGTGCCGAGCTCGCGCAGGAGCCGGTCATGCATGGCGTCGGACTGGATGATGGTGGCGAAGGTGTTGACGATCTGTTTGGTATAGTTGGCGTTGGTCTTGTCGCCGGCGCCGATCACGTCCGTTACCGTGTTATTGTCCGCACGGACCGACAGGACTGCCCGGGCTTCATATTGTTCGGCATAGGTCCTGTGCGCATAGAAGGCGGACAGCAGGCCGACCAGGAGCGCGGCAGCCAGCACCAGCCAGTAGGTGCGGCGCAGAAACCGAAGGGCATTGAAGACAAAGCGGGCCCAGTCGAACCGCTCTTCCTGTGTGCGCTTTTCATCCTGCATGGTTTGCCTCCTGACCGGACCCGGAATGCTTTCCGTACTTCCCGTACTTGCCGTACTTTCCGTATTTTCCATACTTGCCGTACTTCCCATAGGCGCCGTAGCCATAGCCGTAGCCGTAACCCTCCTGCAGCGGCAGCCAGGTGCGCGCATCGTTGAGCACCACGCCGAGGAATTCGGCATTGGTATCACGCAGGGTATCGATGGTATCGTTGATGGCCGGGGCAACGCTGACGCCCTGCCGCACCACCATGAGCGACGCGCTCGACAGCTGGGCAAGCTGCTCGGCGTCGGCGAACAGGCTCAGCGGCGGCGTATCGATGAGGATATAGGGGAATTCCTGCTCCAGCGCATGCAGCATCTGTGCAAAGGACGGCTCCCCAAACAGGTCCGCCAGATTCCTCTGGGTCTTCGGGGAATAGACGACGTAGAGCTCCGCGTCTTCCTGCTTGGCCACACGCAATTCGTTTCTCCCGATCCGGAAGGAGCGCAGATCGGTCCATTTGCCCCGGGCCGCTGCGGTTCGGGGCGAATCGGGCATGAAGCGCGAGGGCTTGCGGAAGTCCGCGTCGAAGATCAGGACCCGGTCCGTGCGCTGGAGCATGGCATAGGCCAGGTTGTCGGTGAGCATCGTTTTGCCTTCGTGCTCACAAAGCGAGCAGATGGAAAACACGCCGCGGCCGTGCTCGGAGCGCTTCTGCTCCAGCAGGGTGCAGAGCTTCTGAATGGATTCGGCAAAGGCAAAGCTGACCGTCGGCTCCGAGATCAGCAGCGCACGCCGCCTCCGCTGGACCTTCTCATGGCCGATGGTGGTGATCAGGCGGGCGTCCAGCAGATCCCGGGCGCCGTTTTCATTCTGGATGACCTCCTGCGCAAGGTAGGAGAAGATCAGCCACCCCGCCATCAGCAGCGCAGCCAGGAGGGCCGCGATCGCCATGGCCGTGGTCCTGGAAACCCGGGTGCCCGGGACGCTGTAGATCGTCGGCGTGTTGAATTTCTGGACGAGCATGTTCTTGCTGACATAGTTCGTCAGCGTATCATAGCTGTTGCAGACGCTCTGGATCAGCGCATAGGCCTGTTTGGACGTGGGCGCGGTCAGGCTGACGTCGATCAGATTGGTATCCTTCTGCACCTTGACAGACAGCTTTCCGTCATAACCGGGATACCCGGCGCTCTGGGCCACGCGGCGGCGGACCAGGTCGGTATTGAGCAGCTCGGAGAAGGTCTTTGCCGTGTTTGCGGCGGCGTTGTTGCTCTGAATGACGGAAGAGCTCGCCACGCGGGAATTGACCACCAGCGTCACCTTGGCGCCGACGGCGTTGGGATAGAACAGCGTCAGCACCGTGCCGGTGATCATTGCGCCGCACAGCGCGGCCAGAATGATCATCCACAGGTCCCGCAGGCAGACACGGATCAGATACATCGGCTCGATATGGCTCAGCTTCAGGGCGCGGAACGATTCGATCATGACTGTCCCTCCATCTTCTCTTCCACGACCACAGTAAGGATGGCCTGGCCGGTCAGGCCGTCGCTGTTGGTGGCTGAATAAACGACCTCGTAGGTGCCCGGGGTGTCGGTGTCCACCTCGCCGGAAACCTCCAAATGGTCATAGTAATTGCGCGCGCGGGAGTCTGCGCTGTCGTAATACGACTGGAAATAGGCCTTGGGGTCGAATTCCTCTCCCCGCGTGAGATAGGTAAGGTACGATTTCAGCTCGACGACGGGCGCCGCGGGGTCGTCCTCGCGCACGATGACGGGGACCGTGACCGTGGAGACGTCGCCCAGCTTGTTCATCACCCAGATGGTGAGGTGGTAAACGCCGGCCGCACGGTTGCTGAGATCCTGGGAAGAAATGCGGATCCGGTCGGTGATGTTGCCCTCCAGGCAGTCGCGGGCAATCACCCGGCCGCGCAGGGCGATGGTATCGCCGACGTTGTAGGTCAGCGGCTGAAGGACGAAGACCCGGGGGGCCTCATAGTCGGAATATACCACGGTCCGCGACGCGGTGGCGGCATTTTCCGCCGCATCGAAAACGATGTACCGCACCCGGGCGGCGTTCGGCCCGGTGAGCTGGCTCACGCCGTCGACCAGGACGGCGCCCGTGATGTCGCCGTCGCGGTTATCCGTCGCGGTGACGCCGCGCAGCAGGGCCTCGTCGCCGTCGGCGGCGCTGACGGTGATGACGTCGGCGTCCATCCGGATCTCGGGCGGGACCACATCCTTGTAAAACTGGGTATAATAGATCGCCAGGGCAAACGCCAAAACAGACAGCGCCGTGGCAATGCACAAAATGGTTTTCAGCGTTCTCATGGTACCTCCAGAAGCTCCGGTCAGCCCGTGACCCGGGCGATCGGTTGATCCGCCAGCATAAGCCGGGGATTGATTCGGAACAGCAGTTCCGCATATTCCTCAGAGCAGTTTTGCGCGGCCCACAGGTAGCCCTCGGACAAATCCGGCGTGCGGATATCCGGGCTGTGGGCGTCGCTGGCCACCAGATCGGCCAGCTGCCGCCGGGCGATCCACACGGCGCAGTCGCGCACCTCGCCGCCGAAGCCGCCGGTGAGGCTGCCGCGATTGAGCTGGATCAGCCAGCCCCGGTCCGCCCAGCCGCGAACCAGCTCCGGCGTCCACTGCACGCAGAAATACCGCTCCGGATGGGCAATGACGGGCACAAGCTCCGCCTCTTCCACGGCGGCGGCGGCGTCGGCAATGGCCGCCGACCGGATGTCAAAGGGAAATTCGATCAGCAGATAGCGCGTACCCGCCAGCGTCAGGAATTCTCCCTGCCGCAAAAGCGGAAACGGAGAGGTGACGCACAGAAGCTCCATGCCGGAAAACAGGCGCAGCGGGATCTCCTCGCGCGCCAGAAGCTCGTTGGCGCGGTCGGTGGCGTTTAAGATCCGTCGGAGCCGGTCGGGCAGAAACGGATCGTCCGTGCTGCAATGGGGCGTGCAGACGATGCCGCGGGTGCCGCTGTCCGCCGCGATGCGCGCCATGCGCATCGTATCGAGGTCAGACTGCGCTCCGTCGTCGAGTCCCGGAAGGATATGACAGTGCAGATCCAGCATCCGGACGCCTCCTCCCCATTTTAATGCATAGTTCAAATTAGTATACCATAGTTTGTGCTTCAATGCAATGAAAGGATGCGTTTTTTTGCGCTTTTTCGTCCGGCGTGCCTTTTCCCGGGAAATGCTCCGGCAAAAACGTCACAGCCGCCGCAGCGGGGCGGTGTTATTAACAAAAAGTTCAAGAAACAGAGAAAAAAATGTATATAATGTAAGTACCTATGAAACCATGATGGGAGGAGTCTGCATGTCCAAATCCGTTCTGATCATCGAGGACGACCACAACATCGCCGATCTTCTGCGGCTGTACCTGGAAAAAGAGGGCTACGAGGTGGCCATCGCGCCGGACGGCGGCAAGGGCGTAGAGCTGTTCCGCCAGATGCATCCGAGTCTGGTCCTGCTGGATCTGATGCTGCCGGTGCTCAACGGCTGGGGCGTCTGCCGTACCATCCGGGCCGAATCCGACACCCCCATCATCATGCTCACCGCCAAGGGCGAGACCACCGACAAGGTCACCGGTCTCAAGCTGGGCGCCGACGACTACATCACCAAGCCCTTTGAGATGAAGGAGGTCCTGGCGCGCATCGAGGCGGTGCTGCGCCGCAGCGGCGTGGAGCCGGAAAAGACCGCCAAACGGCTGGAATTCGACCGGCTCATCATCGATATGGACGCCTTCGAGCTGATCGTGGACGGGAAAAAAATCGACACGCCGCCCAAGGAAATGGAGCTTTTGTACTATCTGGCCTCCTCTCCCAACCGGGTCTACACCCGCAACCAGCTCCTCGACGAGGTCTGGGGCTTCGAATATCTGGGCGACAGCCGCACCGTGGACGTGCATATCAAGCGTCTGCGCGAAAAGCTCGAGGGCGTGTCCGACCAGTGGACCCTCAAGACCGTCTGGGGCGTGGGCTATAAATTCGAGGTCGTGTAAGGCATGAAAACCATGTTCAGCCGTCAGTTCGCGCTGACGGCAAGCCTGATCATTCTGAGCGTCGTGCTGATGGGCCTGGCTTTCCGGGTGTTCATCGGCCGCTATGCCGCCGACATGGCCCAGAAGACCCTGGATCACAATGCCGACGTCATCTCCGAGCTGGCCGCCGCCTACGACTCGACCGACGCGCTCAATGCCAGCTGGGACGTGCGCATCAACCTCTCCTTCGCCTCCACCGTGGCCGATACCAACGCCGTCATCTGCGACGGCAGCGGCACCGTGATCGTCTGCTCCTGCAGCACGCTGTCCTGCGAGCATCTGGGCAAGCAGCTCGACAGCGCCTTTGTCCAGCGCGTCATCCACGAGGGCAAGATCTCCGCCACCGCGACGATTTCCGGCCTGTATCCGGATGAGCGCTTCCTGGTGGCCGAAAACGTCGTCTCCCGGGCGTCCGGAGAAACCCTCGGCCTGGTCCTGACTTCTTCTCCCACGGCGCAGGTCCGTGAGGTCGTCTCCCGCACCACGGATTTCTTCCTCATCACGGGCCTTGTGGTGCTGCTGCTGGCGATGCTGGCCGTGTCCCTGCTGGCCCGGTCTGTCAGCCGACCCCTGGCAGATATGGCCGTCGCCGCCCGCCGCTTCGGCCACGGCGAGCTGGATACCCGCGTCGCCACCGGCGGCGGCAACACCATCGAGATGGACGAGCTGGCCGTCGCCTTCAACAATATGGCGCAGTCCCTGGAAAAATCCGAGCGCCAGCGCCGCGAGTTCGTGGCCAACATCAGCCATGAGCTCAAGACCCCCATGACCACCATCGCCGGCTTCATGGACGGCATGCTCGACGGCACCATCCCGCCGGAGCGCCACCCGCAGTATATGCAGGCCGTGTCCGACGAGGTGCGGCGGCTGTCGCGGCTGGTGCGCGGCATGCTGGAGACCTCCCGGCTCCAGTCCCAGGGCATCCCCGACGCCCGCAAGCGGGTGTTCGACATCTGCGAAAAGGCCGGGCAGGCGCTTTTGAGCTTCGAGCAGAAGATCAACGCCCGGGGCCTCGCGGTGCAGGTGGACATGCCCGACGAGCCCGTGGAGGTCTTCGCCGAGGCCGATTCCGTCACCCAGGTGCTTTACAACCTCATTGACAACGCCGTGAAGTTCTCCGACGGCACCCTGGGCCTGCGGGTGGTCCGCGAGGGCATCAAGGTGCTGGTCACCGTGTCCAACACCGGCCCCACCATTCCCGAAAGCGAGCTTTCGCTGATTTTCGACCGATTCCATAAAACGGACAAAAGCCGCTCCGCCGACCGCGACGGCGTTGGCCTGGGCCTGTATATCGTGCGCACCATCATCCTCAGCCACGGCGAGGATATCACCGTCACCAGCCAGAACGGCGTGACCGCCTTTACCTTCAGCCTGTCCGTTCCCAACTGACCCGCCGCGGGCGGATCCTTCCATTGAGAGGCATTG
Organism: Oscillospiraceae bacterium; assembly: GCA_015068455.1. GTDB lineage: Bacteria > Bacillota > Clostridia > Oscillospirales > Oscillospiraceae > SVMC01. Next base: position 352,429 of record SVKO01000001.1, read on the forward strand.
CCATGTACGATGTGAATTACGACGAATTTGAACCCGTCGAACCGTCGGGCGGCACCTATTCCACCGCCCGGCCGACCAGAAAACGCCATGTGGGCTTCGCGGTCGCCGTGAGCCTGCTGGTGATGCTCCTGTGCGCCGCCATGACTGTGATCAGTCTTTATTCCGTGCACATCGAGCGCCAGAACGGCGCCACCAGCGTCGTCTTCACCGAACGCAATCCGGATATCTCCGCCACTCCGGCGCCGCCGGAGACCCCGGCGGAACCGGACGCGCCCAAGCTGCCCGCTGCGCCCGCCGAGGAGCTCCTGCCGCAGCTCAGCGCCGCCGTGTCCCTGTCGGACATCTACAGCAAGGTTGCGCCCAGCGTGGTAAGCGTCATCTGCACCACCCCCGAGCAGACCCTGGAGCGCTGCGGCGTCATCCTGTCCAACGAGGGATATATCATCACCAACTGCTATGTGGTCCGGAACCCCGGCGCCATCACCGTCCTGATGTACGACGGCTCGGAGCACATCGCCTCGGTGGTGGGCGGAGATCCTCTGTCGGATCTGGCGGTGGTGAAGATCGACGCCGGCGACTTTGTCCCCGCGGAATTCGGCGATTCCTCCGCCCTGACCGTGGGCGAGCAGGTGCTGTCCATCGGCGACCCCCGGGGCCGGGAGCTGCGCGCCGCCATGACCAACGGCATTCTCTCCGGCGTCAGCCGCGACCTCGACATCGACGGCCGCACCATGACCATCCTGCAGACCAACGCCAATCTGCCCGCCGGCGGCTACGGCGGCCCGCTGATCAACATGCGCGGACAGGTCATCGGCATCAACGCCGAGAACCTGGGCACCTATGCCAGCTCGGAGGGCAATCTGGGCCTGGCCGTGCCCATTGACGACGCCAAAAACATCGTCGAAGAGCTGATCGAGCACGGCTATATCCCCGGCAGGCCCTCCATCGGCCTGAGCGGCCAGAGCGTCACCGCCGCGGCCCAGGCCTACTACCGCCTGCCGGCAGGCGCATATGTGGAGGACGTGGAGCTCAACGGCCCGGCGGATCGGGCGGGAATCCAGTCCGGCGATATCATCACCGCCATCAACGATACGGCGGTATCCAGTCTTGAGGAGCTGAATCTTATCAAGAACCGCTATAAATCCGGCGACGTCGTCACCCTCACCGTCTTCCGCGACGGCAACGTGATGAACGTCTCCCTGGTGCTCGGCGAAATCCGATAACGATCAGATAACCGCGCCCCGGCAGCGAAGCTTCGCTGCCGGGGCGCGGTTTTGCACATGTCGTGGGGTCTTTTCCCCCCGCCGGACGCATAAGATGGAAGCGGGAGCGTGATGCGCAAATGAAGCAACACAGGCTGCAAAGGCGCCTGAATGACCGATCCGTCGCCGCGGGGCTCTGGCTGGTGCTGCTGGCCCTGCTCTTCCGGCTGGCGCTGGCCTGGCCGGCCCGGGCGCCGCAGGTACGTGTGCTCCGCCGGGCCTTTTCCCTGGCGGGTCAGTGCATCACGGTACCGAGCGTGCGTGCCGAGACGGCCTCGGAACGCGTAAAACAGCCGGAGAAACCGCCCAAGCAGATCCCGGAGCCGCCGGAACAGGCGCCGGAGGAACCCGCAAGCGTGCCCTTCAGCGATCAGGAAGCGGAGGCCATCGTCATCGACGGAAGCGACGAATGCGCACTGGACAAAGCCTCGCTGCTCCTGACGCCCCTGAGCCTTCGCACGGAAACGGATCCGCTGGTGCTGATCGTCCATACCCATACCTCCGAGGCCTACACGCCGGAGCCGGGCTGGGAATATGTGCCGTCGGATGAATACCGCACGCAGGACGCCTCGCGCAGCGTGGTGCGGGTGGGCGAGGAGCTGGCCGCGGAGCTGCGCCGCCTGGGCGTGGGGGTGATCCACGACCGCACCGTCTGCGACGACCCGGACTATGACGACGCCTACGACCGCAGCTTTGACGAGATCCGGACCCAGCTGGAGGCGCACCCGTCGCTGCAGATCGTGCTGGACATCCACCGCGACGCGGTGCCCGGGGGGATGGAGTGCGTCACGACGCTGGACGGGGAGGACTGCGCCCAGCTCATGCTGGTGGTGGGCACCGACGCCGGCGGTCTGGAGCATCCGGACTGGCGGCAGAATCTTGCCTTCGCCCTGAAGCTCCAGGCCCTGCTGAACCGCTCCAGTCCCGGCCTGTGCCGGGATATCTCTCTGCGCTCGGCGCGGTTCAATCAGCATTTCACCCCCTGCTCCGTGCTGGTGGAGATGGGCACCACGGACAACACCCTCGCCCAGACCCTGCCCACTGCCCGCCGCCTGGCGCGCGCCCTGCAGGAACTGATCCGGGCAGCCTCAGAAGCCTGAGACTGCCCGGTTTTCAGCATCACCCTGTGTATTTGTCGTTCGTTTCGTCGCCGGAGCCGGAGATGGGGATGGCTTCGCCCAGGAAGGTGGGGTCCGGCTGAAAGATGCATTTGAGGAAATCCTTGTCCCGGGCGGCGATCTCCCGCAGGTCGCGGTAAAGCTGGCCGCGATAGCGGATATCCTCGGCGGCCACGGCGCAGGCGTCCAGGCCAAGGGCTTTGGCGCAGTACAGGGCGCGGTAGAGGTGGTACTCCTGACTGACGATCAGGATGCGTTTGCACTGAAACACGTCCCGGGCGCGGTAGATGCTCTCATAGGTGGAGAAGCCCGCGTGATCCATGAACACGTCCTCCGACGCCACGCCCGCGTCGGTGGCGATGCGCTTCATGGCGTTGACCTCGTCGTAGCCGATGGTGCCGTGGTCGCCGCTCATGAGGATCTTCGGCGCCGCCCCGGCCTGATAGAGCTCCAGGCCCCGGTCGATCCGGTCCCGGAGCATCTTGCTGGGGGAGCCGTCGGCCCAGACCTGGCAGCCCAGCACCAGGATGCAGTCAAATTCTCCGTCCGCCGCCGCCTGCTCCGGGGTCAGGATGCGGTCGCGGACGCTGCGGCGCACCCAGGCGCTGACGCCCAGGCCCGCCAGAGCCGCCAGCAGGCAGAGGCACAGCAGCACGAGCAGGATCCTTTTGATTGCTGTCTTTTTCACGGATCAGCCCTTCTTTCTGCCCAGGCCCGTCGCAAATCCGAACACGATGCCGCAGACGCCGCCGAGGATGTGGGTGAACTGGGAGACCTGGTCGGTCTTCGCCACCCCCTTGAGGATCTCGCCGCCCAGATAGAGGGCGGCCACCAGGATCAGCGTGACCGGGATCGCCCCGTCCCGCACCCCGGAGAGGGACGAGAGCATGATCAGCATGAATACGACGCCGCTGGCCCCCAGCAGGGCGCTGCCGGGGAAGCACAGGAACTGGGCCAGGCCCGTGACAAAGGCCGTGATGACGATGAACAGCAGTATCCGCCGGCTGCCGTACTTCTCCTCCATGGCAGGCCCGATGACCAGCAGCAGGAGCATGTTGGATATGTAGTGGCTGTAGCCGGAATGGCCAAGCACGTGCAGGAAAACCGCGGATAGGCCAGGATGTCGCGCAGGGGGCAGCGGTAGACGCTGAACACCAGCTTGTTTGCCGCGCCGCCCGTCAGGATGTTCAGCCCCAGCGCCAGGAGCGACAGCAGGGAAAAACTGACGGTCACCGGGGCGTTGTAATGGATGGGAAATTTCTTCATATCTGCTCCTTTTCCGGCCCGGCGCGGCAAAAATCGGGGCGCCGGGGCCTCGTTAGGACGATTTGTACAAAAAATAATGGTCAATTTTGTGCGAATTTACAATTTGTTCATTTTTCGGACACGATTTATACATGATCGTCCTTTATATTGTGAGTGTAAGAACCGCAGAGCACCGGGTTCCCCGGTTTCCTATATATCCATTTTCTTCTTTTCTCTTTTCTTTCTCCTAAGGCGAAAACCGCAGTCAAAAGCTGCGGTTTTTGTCTTTTTCGCGGCCATGTGATATAATGTCTTCGTTATGCAGCGCACCGGGGCCCGCACCCCGCGGGAAGGCCGATGCCCTGCGCCCCCATAATCAAGGAGGATTTCCCCATGCCGAACGCCCCTCTGCTGATCGCCCTGGATATGGACGGCAGCCTGCTCACCACCGAAAAAATCCTCACGCCCCGGGCCTCCGCGGCGCTCTCCCGCGCCGCGGAAGCCGGCGTGCTCATCGTGCCCGCCACGGGACGGTTTTATAAGGGCCTGCCGCAGGAGCTGCAGCGCGCGCCCTATGTGCGCTACTGCATCACCATCAACGGCGCCCATGTGTACGACGCAAAGCTGGACCGCACCGTTTCGGCGCAGGAGCTCCCCTGTGCGCGGGCCCTGGCGGCCATGGAATATCTGGACACCCAGGACGTGATTTATGACTGCTACCAGGGCGACTGGGGCTGGATCACCAGAGCGTTCTGGGAAACGGCGCCGGAATTCGTGCCGGATCAGTATTATCTGAAGATGCTGCGCTCCCTGCGCAATCCCGTGGACGAGCTCAAGGCCCATCTGCGGGCCGCTGGCCGGGACGTGCAGAAGATCATCATCTTCACCCGCACGGACGAACTGCAGGACGAGCTGCTCGAAACCCTGCCGGCGCGGTTCCCCGACATGGTGGTGACCTCCTCGGCCCGGCACAACATTGAGCTCAACGCCCCCGCCGCCAACAAAGGCACGGCCCTGCGGGCCCTGGCGGAGGCGCTGGAAATTCCCCTGGAACGGGTCATGGCCGTGGGCGACGGGCTCAACGACCGGAGTATGCTGGAGGCCGCCGGCATCGCCGTGGCCATGGGCAACGCCCACCCGGACATCAAGGCGATTGCGGACTTCGTGACCGACGACTGCGATCACGACGGCGCGGCGAAGGCCATCGAACGGTTTTGTTTATCGTAGGGGCGCATCCCCGGATGCGTCCGCTCGCGCTGATTTGATCTGCGCGGCGTCGTTGGTTCCCTACAGGCGCGGTGCAAACGGACGATGCGGCTTCAGGAAACCTTGATCCCCTTCGAGGCGAAGAATCTGACGCATTCCTCCGCCGAGCCCTTGGTGAAGGCGTCCTCGGGGAGCAGGAACATGAGATTTCCCTTCGTATGGGGCACGATCAGGCGGTCGGTGCGGTAGATCCGCTGGAAGCTGGATATGGCGGTGTTGGTCTTCGCGCCGGGTCCCTCGGATTCCACGCGGTCGTCATAGATCCGGACGGTGACCTCGGGCGGGCCCTCGTGGAACATCTCCTCCTCCCGCCGGTCGACGTTCTGCAGGGTCCAGTGGAAGAACCAGCCCCGCAGCAGCACGATGAGCACCACGCACATCGCCGCGATCAGATTGACGGGATCTCCCCGCCAGAACCAGAGCGCCAGATTGAGCACGACGCATATGATCACCATCACGTGCATGGCGATGGCGCTCGGCCGCTTGCGGAACATATAGCGCTGGGCTTCCTTGACCTGGTCCACGCTGCGGGTATAGTGCAGCTCAAACAGGGGCTCGTTCATCCGTTCAGCACCTCGATCTGGCACACGCGCATGGCGTCCAGGGCGTTTTTATGGCTCTCGGGGCTCACGCCGGCGCAGCAGGCGGCGTCCACCGCCACCGGCACCTCCGGCAGGAAGGCCTTGACCAGCAGGGCGTTGGAAATGACGCAGATATCGGTGCACAGGCCGATGAGCTCCACGCGCTCGGGCTGGATGCTCAAAAGGCAGCGGCCCAGATCCACCGAGCCGAAGGTGGGCTTATCCAGGATCAGCGCGTCGCCCACGGGCAGGGCGCTGGAAATCTCCCAGCCCCCGGTTCCCTTGATGCAGTGGGGCACGGGAAGATTTTTCCCCTCCTGGGTATCCATATAGTTCTCAAAATGGGTGTCGCGGGTGAAGATCACTGCCTCGCCCCGTTCCCGGGCCAGCTCGATCCGCTTGCGCACCGCGGGGACGATCTTCTCGGCCTCCGGCGTGCCGAGGGCGCCGTCGATAAAGTCATTCTGCATGTCAACAACGATCAGTACGTTCATCATGCCGCTCCCTTCCGCCCGTCATTGGGCGTTGATTCTGACAGTATTTTACCAAAAACCCGCGGAAAAAACAATATGAAATCCGCAGAAACCGCCGTCTTCTGTTTTAATTAAAAAGGAGCTGCCTTCGCAGGGCAGCTCCTTTTCTTATTTCATAAACCTTCGGCTCTCGGCCACGGCCAGGGCGTCGCAGCGGTTGTTGCAGGCGTTGTCGGCGTGGCCCCGGACCCAGTGCAGACGCACCTCGTGGGTCTCCAGCAGGGCAAGCAGCCGCTCCCAGAGGTCCACGTTCAGGGCGGGCTTCTTGTCCGGCTTGCGCCAGCCGTTCTGCCGCCACTTATAGACCCAGCCCTTTTCCAGGGCGTCGGCCAGATAGCGGGAGTCGGTGTAGAGCTCCACGGTGCACGGCTCGGTCAGGGCCTCCAGGGCCCGGATGGCGGCGGTGAGCTCCATGCGGTTGTTGGTGGTCTCCGCCTCGCCGCCGGAGATCTCCTTCTCGTGGGGCCCGTAGCGCAGGATCGCCCCCCAGCCGCCGGGGCCGGGGTTGCCGGAGCAGGCGCCGTCGGTGTAGACCGTGACGGTCTTACGCCTCGGCATCGGTTCCGTCCTCCGCGCTCTGCTCTTCCGCGCCGTCGGTCTCCGGCTCGTCCTCCTCCGCGGCCACCGCCTGCACGGCGCAGACGCGGCTGTCCTCGCCCACGCGCATGAGGATGACGCCCTGGGCGTCGCGGCGATAGACGTTCACGTCCGCCGCCGCCATGCGGATGATGACGCCGCCCTCCTCGATCATCATGATATGATCGGTGTCGCAGACGATGCACACGCCCGCCACCTTGCCGGTGCGGTCGCTCAGGGCGATGTTCTTCATGCCCTTGCCGCCTCTGGACTGGGGCCGGCGGATCTCGCCGTCCTGGCGGAAATACTCCTCCACCGGGGTGCGCTTGCCGTAGCCGCGCTCGGTGACGGTGAGCAGCTGCGTGCCGGGCTCGGCCACGCCGGCGCCCACGATATAGTCCCCCTCGGCGAGCTGCATGCCCCGCACGCCCACGGCGTCGCGGCCCATGCAGCGCACGTCCGTCTCGGAGAAGCAGATGGCCATGCCGTCGTGGGAGGCCAGGATGATGTTGTCATTGCTGCCGGTGGACAGCACCGCCACCAGCTCGTCGCCCTCGTCCAGGCTCAGGGCGCGGATGCCCGCCTTGCGGGCGGTGTTGAGCAGGCTGAGCTCCAGGCGCTTGACGGTACCGCGGCGGGTGACGAAGGTGAGGTAGCGCTCCTCCTCCATGGTGCGGGTCAGCAGCATGGCGGTGACCTTCTCCTCGGGCTCCAGGGGCAGCACGTTCACCACGGCGGTGCCCCTCGCGGTGCGGCCGCTCTCGGGGATCTGATAGCCCTTGCGGCGGTGCACCTTGCCGATGCTGGTGAAGAACAGCAGGAAGTCATGGGTGGAGGCGATGAAGAGGTTCTTGACGTAGTCCTCCTCCTTGAGGCTCTGGGCGGTCACGCCCCGGCCGCCGCGGCGCTGGATGCGGTAGACGTCCACGTCCATGCGCTTGATGTAGCCGGTGTTGGACAGGGTGTAGCAGCACTCCTTCTCCTCGATGAGATCCTCGATGTCCAGCTCGCCCTCGATGTCCTCGATGCGGGTGCGGCGGTCGTCGCCGTACTTTTCGCGTATGGCGGTGAGCTCCTCCTTGAGGATGCCCTTGAGCAGGCTTTCGTCCGCCAGGACCTGCTTGAACCACTCGATGCGCTTGAGCAGCTCGTCGTATTCCGTCTGCAGCTTTTCCCGCTCCAGACCCTGCAGGGCCTTCAGGCGCATGTCCAGGATCGTCTGGGCCTGGATCTCGCTGAGGCCGAAGCGGGCCATGAGGCGCTCCTTGGCGTCGTCATAGGACGAGCGGATGATGGCGATGACCTCGTCGATGTTGTCCTGGGCGATGAGCAGGCCCTCCAGGATATGGGCCCGGTCCTCGGCCTTCTTGAGGTCGTATTTCGTGCGGCGGGTGATGACCTCCTCCTGGAAGGCCAGGTACTCGTCGAGCACATGGCGCAGGGAGAGGATGCGGGGCTGGGTCTGGTTGTTGACCAGGGCCAGCATATTCACGCCGAAGGTGGTCTGCAGAGCGGTCTGGGCATAAAGCCGGTTGAGCACCACCTGGGGATTGGCGTCGCGCTTGAGCTCGATGACCACCCGCATGCCGTTGCGGTCGGATTCGTCGCGCAGGTCGGAGATGCCCTCCAGGCGCTTGTCCTTCACCTGCTCGGCGATGTTCTCCACCAGGGACTTCTTGTTGACCTGGTAGGGCAGCTCGTCCACGATGATGCGGATGCGGTCATGGTTGAACTCTTCAAATTCCGCATGGCCGCGCACGGTGATGCGGCCGCGGCCGGTGGCGTAGGCGGCGCGGATGCCGCTGCGGCCCAGGATGATGCCCTTGGTGGGGAAATCCGGGCCCTGGATGTGCTGCATCAGGTCTGCCAGGGTGCACTCCGGGTCGTCCAGGATGCAGATGCACGCGTCGATGACCTCCCGCAGGTTGTGGGGCGGGATATTCGTGGCCATGCCGACGGCGATGCCCGACGAGCCGTTGACGAGAAGGTTCGGCAGTCTGGCGGGCAGCACCCGGGGCTCCTGGCGGCTCTCGTCGAAGTTGGGGTCCCAGTCGATGACCTGCTTGTCGATGTCGCGGAGCATTTCGCCCGCCAGCTTCGACATTCTGGCCTCGGTGTAGCGGTAGGCCGCGGGGGGATCGCCGTCCACGGAGCCGAAGTTGCCGTGGCCGTCCACCAGGGGATAGCGCATGGAGAAATCCTGGGCCATGCGCACCATGGCGTCGTAAACGGAGGCGTCGCCGTGGGGATGGTAGCGGCCCAGCACGTCGCCCACGCAGGTGGCGGACTTTTTAAAGGGCTTGTCGGCGGTCAGGTTGTCCTCGTACATGGCGTAGAGGATGCGCCGGTGCACGGGCTTGAGGCCGTCGCGGACGTCGGGCAGGGCCCGGGCCACGATGACCGACATGGCGTATTCAATGAACGAGGTCTCCATCTCCTTGACCAGATCGTTCGATACGATGGTCTGCTCGGGGAATGCGATATCCTCGGGTTTATAGTCTTTCGCTCTTGCCAAAAACGTTCACTCCTTATGGAAAGGGATAATTGGGGGCATTGGCTCCCTCTCTGAGGGAGCTGGCGCGCAGCGCCTGAGGGAGTTTCCATCTTTTTGTTTGCTGACTCCCTCCGTCTCTCGCTTCGCTCGAGCCACCTCCCTCGGGGAGGGAGGTATTTCGATCAGAAGTCCAGATTCACCGCGTACTGGGCGTTTTTCTCGATGAACTCCTTGCGGGGCTCCACCTCCTCGCCCATGAGGACGGTGAAGCACTGGTCGGCCAGGATGGCGTCGTTGAGGGTGATGCGGCGCAGAGAGCGCTTCTCCGGGTCCATGGTGGTCTCCCACAGCTCGTGGGGGTCCATCTCGCCCAGGCCCTTGAAGCGGTTGATGTCGATTTTCACGTTGGGATTGTCGCCGCGCATTTCCGAAGAGATGCGGTCGCGCTCCTCGTCGGAGTAGGCCACCCGGGTGTTCCGGCCGCGGCTGAGCTTGTACAGGGGCGGCACCGCCGCGTAGACGTAGCCCTGCTCGATCAGCGGGCGCATATAGCGGAAGAAGAAGGTCAGCATCAGGGTGCGGATATGGGCGCCGTCCACGTCGGCATCGGCCATGATGATGATTTTGTGGTAGCGCAGGCGGGAAATGTCCATGTCCTCGCCGATGCCGCAGCCCAGGGCCTGGATGACGGGGGACAGCTTATCGTTGCCGTAGACCCGGTCGGCCCGGGCCTTTTCCACGTTGAGCATTTTGCCCCACATGGCAAGGATCGCCTGGAAGCGGGAGTCGCGGCCGTTCTTGGCCGAGCCCGCGGCGCTGTCGCCCTCGACGATGTAGAGCTCGGTGAGGGCGGGATCGCGCTCGTTGCAGTCCGAGAGCTTGCCGGGCAGGCGGTCGGATTCCAGGCCGGTCTTTCTGCGGATGTTCTCCCTGGCCTTGCGCGCCGCCTCTCTCGCCCGGTTGGCCATGAGGGCCTTTTCCAGGATGGTGCGGGCGGTGGCGGGGTTCTCCTCCAGGTAGTCGCCCAGCTGCTTTGATACCACGCTGTCCACCAGGGTGCGCATGGAGGCGTTGCCCAGCTTCTGCTTGGTCTGGCCCTCGAACTGGGCCTCGGGCAGCTTGACCGAGATGACGGCGGTGATGCCCTCGCGGACGTCCTCGCCGGAGATTTTTTCCTCACCCTTGAGGAAGCCGTATTTCGTGCCGTAGACGTTCAGCGCGCGGGTCAGGGCCGTCTTGAAGCCCGTCTCGTGCATGCCGCCCTCGGGGGTGTGGATGTCGTTGGCGAAGGAGACCAGGATCTCATTGTAGCTGTCGTTGTACTGCACGGCGATCTCCGCCAGATTGTCCCCCCGGCTGCCGGACATGTAGATGACGTCCGGATGGATGGGGGTCTTGTGGCGGTTGAGCCAGCGCACGAATTCGCGGATGCCGCCCTCATAGCACATGGTGTCGCTCTTGCCGTCCTCCGTGCGCTTGTCGGCGATGCAGATGCACAGCCCGGCGTTCAGGAAGGCCTGCTCGCGCATGCGGGTGTGCAGGGTCTCGTAGTCGTATTCCAGGGTGTCGAACATCTCGGGGTCGGGCTTGAAGGTGACGCGGGTGCCATGTTCTTCGGTGGTGCCGACCACCTTCATCTGCTGAGTGATCTCGCCCCGGGAGAACTTCATCTGGTAGATCTTCCCGTCCTTGCAGACCTCCGCCACCAGCCACTCCGACAGGGCGTTGACCACGGACGCGCCCACGCCGTGCAGGCCGCCGGAGACCTTGTAGCCGCCGCCGCCGAATTTGCCGCCGGCATGCAGCACCGTGAAGACGACCTCCAGGGCCGGCTTGCCGGTCTGGGTCTGGGTGTCCACGGGGATGCCGCGGCCGTCGTCGGTGACGGTGATGGTGTTGCCGGGGTTGATGGTGACGGTGATGTTCTTGCAGAAGCCCGCCAGGGCTTCGTCGATGGAGTTGTCCACGATCTCGTAGACCAGGTGATGCAGACCGGACGCGGAGGTCGAGCCGATGTACATGCCCGGCCGCTTGCGGACCGCCTCCAGTCCCTCCAGCACCTGGATCTGACTGGCGTCATACTCCTGCGGGTTTACATTCTTGGGTTCGCTCATGTATTGATGCTCCTTAATAGAGAAATTGTCGAATTATTTTGTGCGTTTTTCCAGGGTCGCGGGACCAAACTGGCTGAAATAAACGCGATTCATGCCGAATTCCGAGGTCAGGATGAAGGACTTCGGAAGCTCGTCGCCGGCGGAAACGGTCTCGCCGTTTTCCTCCGCCCGGCGCAAAAAGCGGCGCGTGCGCGCCGAGCAGGTGGTATTGTCGAGATCGAAGATCCCCACAATGCTGCTTTCGCGCACCGCCATATCTCCGCCGATGGGTAGATACATTTGTTTCCTCCTGATTCACGATTCCGCACGCCCGCTTGGCTCCCTCGGGGAGGGAGCTGTCGAGCGAAGCGAGACTGAGGGAGACTGCCGTACCGATTTTCTGTACAACCCATAATCTGTGCTGAGCACATTTTTCTGCTCGCCATTCTCCCTCAGACTCCGCCTTGCGGCGGAGCCAGCTCCCTCCCGGAGGGAGCCAAGGTACTCAATCATCGCTGCTCTGTTTTCTGTTTCGCTCCCGTACAATATAATCAATTTGCCTGCAAACTGCCTGGAATTCCAGATTTATTTCACGATTGGAATAGCGAAGAACCTTTAATCCGGCATGTTCCAAGACTGCAGTCCTTTGCGCATCGCTCTCCCGTTTCTGTGGTTCATAGTGTTGGCTGCCGTCGATCTCAACTACCAAGCGTGCTTTGTGGCAATAAAAATCGACAATATAATGACCGATCGTCTTTTGCCTTTGAAACCGAACCGGATAATCCCGCAAAAAACAATACCACAGCCGGTTTTCCTGCGGTGTTGCTTGCTTTCGCAGCGTTTTTGCCTTGGAAATCAACGCTTTGTCATAAGGAAGCGACATCGTTCTTCATCTCCCGCACGCTCCCGTTTTCCACCCGGTAGACCCGGCCCAGCTGCGTGACCCGGTCGGTTTCGCAGCAGGTGATGAACACCTGGCCGTCGCCGAGGCGGTTGAGCACATAGTCCTGCCGCTGGGCGTCGAGCTCGGAGAGCACGTCGTCGAGCAGCAGCACCGGCTCCTGACCCAGATTCCTGCGCATGAGCTCGCGCTCGGCCAGCTTGATGGAGATGGCCGCGGTGCGGGTCTGGCCCTGGGAGCCGTAGCTCTTCACCGCCAGGCCGTTGAGCGCGGCGGACAGATCGTCCTTGTGGGGCCCGGACAGGCACTGCCCGGATTCCAGCTCCGCCCGGGCGTGGGATTTCTGATGCTCCCGCAGCCGGTCATAAAGCACGTCCTCGGAAGCAAAAACGTCGTCGATATTGCTCACGCTCCGGTATTCCAGCGTGAGGGTTTCTTTTCCGCCGGAGAAATCGCCGTGGCACAGCCGGGCGGCCTCGTCCAGCGCCTTGACGTAGCGGGCGCGGTAATGGATGATCCGGGCGCCCAGCCGGGCCATGCGCTCGTTATACTCCGGCAGGACCTCCAAAAGCCCCGGCTGGAGCATATGATCCTTCAGGATCCGCCCCTTGCGCTCCAGGCAGCGGCCGTATTCCAGCAGCGCGAGCGCGTAGGCCGGCCGGAGCTGGCACAGGGTATGGTCGATGAGCCTGCGCCGGGCCTGGGCTCCTGCGCGCAGCACCTGCAGATCCTCCGGGCAGAACAGCACCGTGGGAAGCAGGCCTGCCAGATCGGCGCCCGACTTCTTTTTCACGCCGCCCACATAGAGCTGCCGGGGCCGCCGGGAGGCGAAGATCACCGCCCGCAGGCTCTGGGTCCGCTTTTCGTCAAACAGCTCCGCCTGCAGATCGGCAAATTCCGCGCCGAGGCGCACCAGCTCCGCCTGGGATCTGGTGCGGAAGCTCTGCCCCTGACTGAGATAGACGATGGCTTCCAGGAGATTCGTTTTCCCCTGGGCGTTTTCGCCCACCAGCAGATTGACGCCCGGCGCAAAGGCCGCTTCGGCCCGCTCATAGCTGCGCCAGTCGAAAAGAGTCAGATTTTTGAGTTTCATGCGCCTGTAACGTAGTAGCCCTGATCCGAAAGCACCACCCGGTCGCCGGGCCGCAGCTTTTTGCCGCGCTGGGTGCAGATTTCACCGTTTACCAGCACCTCGCCGTCCTGGATCATGTTCTTTGCCATACCGCCGGTCTCGGCGGCGTTTGCCAGCTTGAGAAAGCTCTCCAATTTAATAAATTCCGTGGTGATGGGAATGGGGATGTCCGATCCGTGCCGGACTCTGACGCGTACCTTCATGGCCGCTCCTTACATGCCGGCCTTCAGGCGCACCGGCAGGACCATGTAGGCGAAATCCTTCTCGCTGCCCTCGCAGGGGGTAAGCACAATGGGACTCAGGGCGTTGGACAGCTCCAGCATGACCTCGCCGGTGGGCACGGCGCGCAGGGCGTCGAGCAGATAGCGGCAGTTGAAGCCGATCTCCAGATCCTTGCCGTCGCCGGTCATGGAGCACACGTCGTGGGCGGCGCCCACGGTGGTGACGGTGCGGAAGTCGGCGCGGTCCTGGGAAAAGACGCAGCGCACGGGGCTCTTGACCTTCTCCGAGACAATCAGACTGACGCGTTCGATGGAATCCGTCAGCGCCGCCACGTTGGCGCACAGGGAAATGGGATGGAACTCCGGCATGACCCGGCGCCAATCCATGAATTCGCCCTCCAGAATGCGGCAGACCAGGGTGGTGGGGCCCATTTCAAATAAGATGTGGCGTGGACCGAGGGTGAACACCGCCGGCTCGTCGCTGTCGTCCAGGATTTTCTCCACCTCGCGCAGGGCGTCGGCGGGCACGACAAACTTCAGCAGCCGTCCTGTCTGCTCGGCGGGATGATAGCTGCGCCTGGCCAGACGGAAGCCGTCCACCGCCACCATGGTGATGGCGTCGTTCTCAACCTCGACGAGGCAGCCGGTCAGGATGGGCCGGGCCAGGTTCTGGGAAACGGAGAACAGGGTGCCGGAGATGAGCTCGCGCAGCTCCTTTTGAGGGATGCGGATGCCGTTGGTGAACTCCACGTCCGGCAGTTCCGGATACTCCTCGGCGTCGATGGCCATGATGGAGAAGGAGGAGATGCCGCTGCGGATATTGACCTTGCGCCCTTCGTCCATGGAGAAGGAAACGTCTTCGTCCGGCAGTTTGCGGACGATGTCGAAGAACAGCCGCGCCGGCATGACGCAGACGCCCGGCTCCTCGATTTCCGCCTCCACCCGGACGGTGACGCCCGTCTCCAGATTGAAGCCGGTGAGCTGCAGATCCTCCCCCGCGCGGACATGGATGCCCTCCAGGGCGGGAATGGCGCTCTTGGGAGCGACGGTGCGGATGGCCACCGCAATGGCGGAGGAGAGCTTGGCTTTTTCACAGGTGAATTTCATAACAGAACCTCCTGTTCTTCCTTCCGATAGGAAGGAATGTAAATTAGTTAGCAGTAATAGCAGTAGTACGAACGAATGTGGAAAAGGCGCAGAAGCAAAGCAAAATCAAGGAAAGTTTTTTCACAGGCAGTTGTGAAAGAAAAATGACTTTTTCACATGCCGGATTCTTGCCGGCCGCGGGGAAGCGGCTTTCCACATCAGATTTTCAAATTTACACAGCCGCCTGTGGAATATCAGAGGCGGTTATTGATGTTGGCGGTGATGTCGCGCAGGGTGTTTTTCATGCCGGAGGCGGGATCGTTCACCAAATTCTCCACCTTGCGGATGGAATGGATGACGGTGGCGTGGTCCCGGCCGAATTCCTTGCCGATGTCCGGCAGGCTGCACTGGGTCAGATTGCGGATCAGGTACATGGCGATCTGCCGCGCCTCGGCCGTGCCCTTGTTGCGCAGGCTGCCGCGCAGGATATGCTCTTCAATGGAAAAATACCGGCTGACCTCGGAGATGATGAGCGACGGCGTCGGCAGGGAGGAGGCCCCATCCTTATACATGTCTTTGATGGCCCGGGAGACGTTCGCCACGTCCAGGGGCATGTTGTCCAGATCCCGGTAGGCGGTGATTTTTTTGACGGTGCCCTCGATCTGCCGGATGTTGTTTGTGATGTTTTCGGCGATGTAGGAGCACACGTCGTCGCCGATGTCGACGCCCAGCGCCACGGCCTTGTTTTTGATGATGGCCATGCGGGTCTCGTAATCGGGGGGCTGGATGTCGGCGATCAGACCCCACTCAAAGCGGGTCTTGAGCCGGTCCTCCAGCTTCAGCATGGCCGAAGGCGGCTGATCCGAGGTGAGCACGATCTGCTTGTGGTTCTCATACAGCGCATTGAAGGTATTGAAGAATTCCTCCTGGGTGGAGTCCTTGCCGGCGATGAAGTGGATATCGTCCACCAGGAACAGGTCGGCATTGCGGTATTTGGTGCGGAATTCCATGTTGCGGCCTTCGCGCAGGGCGGCGATCATTTCGTTGGTGAACTGATCGCCCCGGATATAGACGATGTTGAACTCCGGATGCTGGGCATGGATCTCCGCGGCGATGGCATAGAGCAGATGGGTCTTGCCCAGGCCGGATTCGCCGTAGATGAACAGGGGGTTGTAGGCGTCGGCGGGCTTGTTGGCCACCGCCAGCGCGGCGCCGTGGGCAAAGCGGTTGGAGGCGCCCACCACAAAGCTTTTGAAGGTGAACTGGGGATTATTGACGATGAAATCGGGATGCTCGGTTTTTTCTGTCAGGGCCTTTCGGTCTTCCTCCCCCAGAAGGACCACGTCCACATCCATATCGAACAGCACCTGCATGGCGTCCTTGATATAGGGGATCCAGCGGCGCTGGATGGTCTCGCGGCGGAATTCCGACGGAGATAAGACGGACATACGCGTATCGGTCAGCTCCAGGATCTCCGCATCGTCGAACCAGGTGGCCACGACGGTGGAGGTGAGCTGCTGCTCCAGATAATTCAGGACCTTTGCCCAGACATAGGCAGAAGAATACATGAAATGCTCCTTTCCGAATGACGAACGCCGAACGGCGGGCGGCGCGCGAGAGCGCACGCTCCCCCATTATTTTTATGTGGATATTTTATCATATTTTTGCACATCTGACAAGGGAAAAACGTCGGTTTTTGTAAACATACAATTAAAATAAAGAAATTGGCGGAAAACGGGCGATTGCAGACTGTATTTTTGTGCAAATAAACGGCACACGATTCGTGGTTTTCGGGCCCGGACAGGACAAAAGCCCTCCCTTTTCGGGAAGGCTTTTGTCTGCGGCGGTTCGGAAAAGGATCAGAGGGCGTCGTCACCCTCCAGAAATCGCAGATCCTCCGGGCTGAGGGGGTCGAGACTCGCGGCGATGTTCCGGCGCATCCGGTCCGGCGAGCCGGTGGCGCACACGGCGAAGAGGTTCATTTCCGACGAGAAGACGTAGCGCATGGCGATATACGAAACGATGCAGCCGTCCCGCTCCGCCAGGATCTCCGCCCTGCGCAGGCGCTCCATGTTGCCCGCGGACAGATAACCCTTTTGGGCCGGCGCATCGAGGACGGCGCGGGCGGCTTCATAGTCCCCTGCGCGGAAGCGGCCGCTGGAAAAGCCCCGGCTCAGGCTGGAATAGGCCACCAAGGGCATTCCGGTCTGCCGGTACCAGCGCCGGTCCGCCGCGGCGGCGGGGCCGGACACGGTGACGCAGCCGCCGCCCCAGGGATCGGCCTCCTGCACCGCCAGGCCGTAGTGGGGGCTGGAGACGGAAAAGCCCTCCATGCCGTGGGCCGCTGCCCAGGCGTTTGCTTCCGTGATGCGCGCCACGGTCCAGTTGGACACGCCGAAGCAGCGGATCTTCCCCGCCGCCTTGCATTCGTTCAGGCAGGTCATGTATTCGGAAATGGGGGTGCCGGGATCGTCCCGGTGCAGCAGGTAGACGTCGATATGGTCCGTGCGCAGCTGCCGCAGGCTTTCGGAAAGCTCCTGCTCGATCACTTGCCGGTCCAGGTGCACCACACCGTTTTTCAGATCGCCGCATTTGCTCAGCACCACGAGCTGCTCCCGGTTGCCCCGGGCGGCCATCCAGCGGCCCAGGACGCCCTCGGCCCTGCCGTAGCCCCGGGCGGTGTCATAGGCGGTGATCCCCAGATCGAACATGGCGTCGAGCAATGGGAAGCAGTCCTCCCCCGCCAGCATCGGCGCGTTGGCCGTGCCGAAGAAAATGCGCGAGGCCATGGGACTGACGCCGGGAAAGGGGGCATAGGCAGGCCGGATCATGGAATCATTCATGGAAAATCTCCTTTGTGAACTTTCGTTCTGCTTGCGTTTGGATGCGCCCCCTGTGCAGGTTTGCACAGGGGGCGTCTGATTTACATTTTTGCCAGGATCTCCTCCACCTGGGCCCGCGTGGGCATGACCCGCAGGGCGCCCTTTTTCGTGGTGACCAGATAGGCCGCCGCGTTGGCGAAGCGGAGCATGTCGCCCAGCGCGGCCCCGGTCAGACCGTCCAGGCCGCGGGAGAGCAGGAAGTCCAGCATGCAGGCGCAGAAGGTGTCCCCCGCGCCGGTGGTCTCGATGGTGCCGCCGAGACGGCAGCCGTCGCGCCAGACCTTGACGCCCCCGTAATAGGCATAACTGCCGCCGGGGCCGGCGGTCAGGCAGATCAGCCGCAGGTTGGGGAATTTCTCCTTCAAAATCGCCGCGCCGGCGTCGAAATCCGGCGTCCCGGTGAGAAATTCCACCTCGTTGTCAGAGATCTTCACCGCGTCGCATTGGGCCATGCCCCATTCGATCTGCGCCTTTGCCGCCGCCGCGCTTGGCCACAGGGGCGGGCGCAGGTTGGGGTCGTAGGTGATCATGGCCCCGGCTTCCCGGGCAAGCGCCAGGGCCCGATGGGTGGCGGAGCGCACGGGCTCGTCGGTCAGGCTCAGGGAGCCGAAGTGGAAGATCCGGCTGTCGCGGATCAGGGCCTCGTCCAGATCCTCCGGGGCCAGGCGCACGTCCGCGCCGGGCTTGCGGTAGAAGCTGAAGCTGCGGTCGCCGTCGGGCTTCGTGTGCACCACCGCCAGGGTGGTGGGGATCTCCGGGTCCCGGCGCAGGCCACGGGGATCGATGCCCGCCTCCACGATGGCGGCCTCCAGCTGGTCGCCGAAGCTGTCCGCGCCCACCTTGCCCAGGAAGGCGCAGGAGCGGCCCAGCTTGCGCAGCATGGCCAGCACGTTGCAGGGCGCGCCGCCGGGGTTGGCCTCCAGCAGGGGGTTTCCCTGGCTGCTCAGGCCGCAGGAGGTGAAGTCGATGAGCAGCTCGCCCAGGGCGACGACGTCAAATGTCCTGCCCATCTCAGATGGTATTCTGGTCGGACAGCAGGTCCGCCAGCAGCTCCTCGCGCACGGCGCTCACGTCGGTCTCGCGGACCTTCTTGCGCAGGGGCAGCACGGCGCGCGGGCTGACGGACAGCTCGTCGATGCCGATGGAGAGGAAGGTCTCCGTCAGGGCCAGATCCGCGCCCAGCTCGCCGCAGATGCCCACCCAGATGCCGTTGGCGTGGGCGTTGTCGGCGACCATCTTCAGCAGCCGCAGCACGGCGGGATGGTGGGGGTTGAAGAAGCGGCCCAGGTCGTTGTTCTGGCGGTCGCAGGCCAGGGTGTACTGGGTCAGGTCGTTGGTGCCGCAGGAGAAGAAGTCCACTTCCTTGGCCAGCCGGTCGGACATGACGGCGGCGGCGGGGGTCTCGATCATGATGCCCAGATCCACGTTCTCGTCGAAGGGGATGCCTTCGGCGGTGAGCTCGTCCATGACCTGACGGCACATCTTCTTGGCCTCCTTGACCTCCCAGACGCTGGTGACCATGGGGAACATGATGCTAAGGCGGCCGTAGGCGGAGGCGCGGTAGAGGGCGCGCAGCTGGGTGCGGAAGATCTCGGGCCGGTTCAGACAGATGCGCAGGGCGCGGTTGCCCAGGGCGGGGTTCTCCTCCTGGGGCAGGTTGAAGTAGCCGATCTGCTTGTCCGCGCCGATGTCCAGGGTGCGGATGACGACCTCCTTGCCGCCCATGTCGGACAGGACCTTCTTATAGGCCTCGAACTGGTAGTCCTCGGAGGGATAGTCGTCGCAGTTGAGGTAGAGGAACTCGCTGCGGAACAATCCGATGCCGCCGGCGTCGTTGGAGAGCACGGGGTGCACGTCGTCCGGAGAGCCGATGTTGCAGTAGATGCGCACGTTCTGGCCGTCCCTGGTCACGTTGGGCAGGCCCTTGAGCTGCTCGAGCAGGGCCTGGAAGCGGAGCTGCTCCTCCCGCTTGGCCATGAGGTAGGTGGCGGTGGCCTCGTCGGGATCGACGACCACGTTGCCGGTGGAGCCGTCCACGATGACCGGCCTGCCCTCATACTCGGCCTTGAGCTGATCGCCCACGCCGATGATGGCGGGGATGCCCATGGTGCGGGCCAGGATGGCGGTGTGGCTGGAGCCGGAGCCGCCCTCGGTGATGAAGCCGAGGATCTTGCTCTTGTCGAGCTGAACGGTCTCGGAGGGGGCCAGGTCGTCGGCGGCCAGGATGACGGGCACCGGGGAGTCGATGCCGCCCTGGGCCACGCCGGACAGGATGGAGATGATGCGGCCGGACACGTCCCTGACGTCGGCGGCACGGGCCTGCATATAGGCGTCGTCCATGCAGGCGAACATCTCGGCGAACTGGGCGGCCACGTCGGTGACGGCGGCCTCGGCGTTGTTGGCGCCTTCGCAGATCAGCTCCTGGATGGCCTCCTCAAAGTCCAGGTCCTCGGCCATCAGCTGGTGGGTCTCGAAGAGCGCGGCGGCCTCGTCGCCGGCCTCGGCACGGGCCTTTTCAGCCAGCACGGCCAGCTGCTCGACGGCGGTGGCCTGGGCTGCCTTGAAGCGCGCGAACTCCGCCTGGGGATCCTCGACGGTATAGCGGCGCAGGGTGGCCTTGGCGCGCTGATAGAAGTAAAGCGGACCCGCGGCGACGCCGGTGGATACGCCCTTGCCTTGGATCGAAATCATAGGGTTCTCCTTTCGTTTCTTCTTGATGAAAGATGCATCCGCCCCCGCGGGTGCGGAAAATCCGGCAAAGGGCTGCCCCGGAATGAGACAGCCCCTGCCGTTGCGTTGTTTACAGATTGTTCTTGAAGAAATCCTCGATGGCGGCGGCGACGGCTTCCTCGTCTCCGCCCTCCACGGCCACGGTGACGGTGTCGCCCTGCTTGATGCCCATGCCCATCAGGGCCATGAGCTTGAGGGCGTTGACCGATTTCTCACCCTTGGTAATGGTGACGGTGGAGCCCGCGAACTTCTTGATCTCCTTGACAAGGATGCCGGCGGGACGGGCATGGATGCCGACGGGATCGGTGATGACGTAATCAAATGACTTCATATTTTATTCCTCCTTTGGAATGATTTGACTTATTTCGCGCCGCACTCCACGCCCTCGAGGTCGTCGGAGTTGGTCAGCAGCACGGCCACGACGTCGGAGTAGCCGGCGTCCTTGATCTTCTGGGAGTCGAACTCGATGAGCTTCTGGCCGGCCTTGACCTCCTGGCCGTCCTCGACGAAGCCGGCAAAGCCGTCGCCCTGCATGTTGACGGTGTTGACGCCCACGTGGATCAGCACCTCCATGCCGTCCTTCTCCAGGGTTACGGCGTGCTTGGTGTCGAAGATGGAGGTCACGACGCCGTCGAAGGGGGCCACCACGACGCCCTTTTCGGGCACGATGCCCACGCCGTCGCCCAGGATGCCGCCGGCGAAGGTCTCATCGGGGATCTCCTCCCGGGCGATGACCTTGCCGGGCACGGGCTGCAGGATCTCGCCCGCGCTGCAGCGGATGACGGAGACGGCGGGCGCCTCGACGGGCTCCTCTTTCTTGGCCTCGGGCTTGTCCTCCTTCCAGATGAAGAAGCACAGCACGAAGGCGAGGCCGCCGGCGATGAGCAGCTCGATGATGTACATGGGCAGGTTGTTGACCGCCAGCATGCCGGGGATGCCGGTGACGCCGTAGGTGGTGGCGCCGAACTTGGCCCAGGCTGCAAACAGGGCGCCGGCGGCGGCGCCGATCATGCCGCAGACAAAGGGCTTCATGAAGCGGAAGTTGATACCGAAGATGGCGGGCTCGGTGATGCCCAGGGAAGCGGACAGGGACGAGGGCAGGGCCACGGCCTTGGTCTTCTGGCTGCGCGCCTTGATCGCCACGGCAAGGCAGGCGCCGAACTGGGCGAAGTTGGCGGCGGAGGCGATGGGCATCCAGGTGTTCAGGCCGTCGCGGGCGATCATGCCTGCCTCAATGACATTGTACATATGGTGCAGGCCCATGACCACGGTGAGCGGATACAGCGCGCCCATGATGGCGGAGCCCACGCCGTAGCCGACGGTGATGAGCTTCTGCGCGCCGGTGAGCACCCAGTTCTCCAGCACGGAGAAGACCGGCCCGATGATGGTGAAGGTGACGAAGGCGGTGACCAGGACGGTGACCAGCGGGGTGACGAACAGGTCGATCATCTCGGGAACGACCTTATGCAGCCATTTTTCCAGCATGGACATCAGCCATACCGCCAATATGACCGGTATGACGTGGCCCTGATAGCCCACCTGCTGCACCTTGAAGAAGAACAGCTGCCATGTGGGTATTTCGCCGGCGGCGTAATTGCCGACGGTCCAGGCGTTGATCAGGGCCGGATGGACCATCATCAGACCGATGACGGCGCCGAGGAACACGTTGCCGCCGAAGACGCGGGCCGTGGAGATGGCCACGAGGACGGGCAGCAGGGCGAAGGCGGTGTTGGCCACCAGGTCGAGGAAGCTGAACCAGTCGGTGTCGCCGAAGGCGGGCCAGAACTTGGGGATGGCTTCGACGAGGCCCATCATGAGGCCCGAGGCCACGATGGCGGGCAGGATGGGAACGAACACGTCGCCGGGGATCTTGAGCAGCTTCTTCCACCAGGGCATCTTGGAGGCCGCCGCCGCCTTGACGTCCGCCTTGGACGCCGCGGAGACGCCGGTGACGGAGAGGAATTCCTCATAGACCTTGTTGACGGTGCCGGTGCCGATGATGAGCTGGAGCTGGCCGTTCGATTCGAACATGCCCTTGACGCCCTCGATGTCTTCCAGCGCCTTGGAGTTGACTTTGCTGTTGTCGGCAATGACCAGGCGCAGGCGTGTGGCGCAGTGGGCTGCGCTGATAATATTGGAGCCGCCGCCGATGTTGGCCGCGATCTCCTCAGCGCACTTGCGGTAGTTAAGTGCCATAAGCAGTTTCTCCTTTTCTTATTTCCTTATTTCCCCAAAAATGCACGAATGATATTGTTATCATACACCAGATTTTGGCGCATGTAAACAAATAAATGAAAAAAAGATATTCAATCTTGGGAACGGTGCTTTAACGGCAGACAAAGCCGCCGGCGTCGAAGTCGTAGGCGAGCCAGAGAAAGCTGCCGGGCGCCAGGCGCACGCCCTGGGCGCTGCACAGCTTCCCGGTCAGCAGGTCGGTAAACAGCTCGCTCTGATCCGTCCAGACGGTCTCGGACTCCCTGCCGAAATTGAACAGGCCCAGCAGCTTCTCGCCCCGATGGTACCTGCCCACGCCCAGCACCCGGTCCGAGCCCGTGTCCACAATCCAGGTGTCCGCCGCGCCGTCAAAGACCCGGTGGTGGTGGCGCAGGGCCTCCAGGCGCTCAACGGACAGGAAAACCGCGCCCTGGGGCGTGGCGGGATCGCGGCGGGCCTCCGCCTCGTCCCAGCGCATGGCGCCCCGGTGGAGCCAGCGGCTGTCGTCCCGCCGGAGGGGATCGCCGTGGTAGCCGTCGTCGTTTTCCCGGGCTGCCTCATCGCCGGAGTAGAGCACCGGGATGCCGCTGAGGGTGAACATGAAGGCGTGGAGCATGACGTCCAGCCGCAGCGCCCGGGCCATGGCGTCGGCGTCCCCCGCTTCCCGGGCGGCCTGGACGCCGCACAGGGAGGCGGTGGTGCCGCACAGGCGGGCGTCGCCCAGGCGCGGATCGTCGTTGTAGAGCTCGCCCCGGGCGGGGGAGCCGGGATATTTGCCGGTGAAATAATCGTTGAGGAATTTTTTGTGGGGCACCTCATACATGCCGAACATGGCAAGGAAGGGATAGTCCAGGCCCCAGCCGATGTCGTCGTGGCAGCGCAGGTAGTTCAGGAAGGTATAATCCCGGGGCAGGGCGAAGACCTGGCCCAGCTGGTGGCGCAGCAGCCGCACGTCCGCCGTGGCCACGGTGTGCCATGTGGTGGCCATGGTGGTCACGTTGTAGAGCATGTGGCACTCGGGCTTTTCCACCGTGCCGAAATAGGGCGCCACCTTCGACGGCTCCATCACCACCTCCCCCAGCAGCAGGGTGCCGGGGCAGACGATCTCCACCGCCATGCGCATGATGCGCACCAGGGAGTGGACCTGGGGCAGATTGCGGCAGCTGGTGCCCAGCTCCTTCCATATGTACGGCACGGCGTCGAGCCGGATGACGTCCACCCCCTGATTGCACAGGAAGAGCATGTTGTCCATCATGTCCGTCAGCACGGCGGGGTTGGCATAGTTCAGATCCCACTGGTAGGGATAGAAGGTGGTCATGACGACCTTTCCGGCTTCCTCGCACCAGGTGAAGCCCCCCGGCGCGGTGGTGGGAAAGACCTGGGGCACGGTTTTGTCGAATTCGTTGGGGATGTCCCAGCTGTCGTAGAAGAAATAGCGGGCCTGGCATTCCGGGTCGCCCGCCCGGGCGCGCACGGCCCAGGCGTGATCCTCGCTGGTGTGGTTCATCACGAAGTCCAGGCAGAGGACGATCCCCCGGGCATGGCAGTCCTCCGCCAGGGCGGCCAGATCGGCCATGGTGCCCAGCTGCGGCTGGACCTTGCGGAAGTCCGCCACGGCGTAGCCGCCGTCGCTGCGGCCCTCGGGGCTCTCCAAAAGCGGCATGAGGTGCAGATAGTTGACGCCGGCCTCCTGAATGTAGTCCAGCCGTTCCTGCACGCCGCGCAGCGTCCCGGCGAAGCGGTCTGCATACATCAGCATCCCCACGAGGTGGTTGCCCCGGTACCAGTCGGGATCGGCCTCCCGCCGCCGGTCGGAGAGACGCAGGGCTTCGGCCCGCACGTCATAGGCCCGGCGGAGCATCTGCACAAAGCGGGTATAGGCGTCCATATCGCCGCGGTACAGCTCGCAAAACAGCCACCGGAGCTCCTGCTCGTGCCGCGCATAACGAAGGTCGAATTCCTGTTCGCGGTTGTTCTGTGCCACGCAGCATCCCCCCATTCGTTTTTTACATTATTAATTATAATCAACGGGGAGAAAAAAGCAAGACTTTTGTTGAAAACCTACAATAATTTGCAGGGGAATATGCAAAAGCCCGTTTATTATCGCAATGAGGAAGCGTTCCGGCGGCGCCTTTGAATCTTCGTCTGCGGCGGCGAACGGAAAAACCCCCGGAACGGGCGTCCGTTCCGGGGGCTTTTTGATTATTTGATTATTCCATTTCAAAGGCGCCGGTGTACAGGCCGTAATACACGCCCTTCTGCCGCAGCAGATCGTCGTGGTCGCCGCGCTCGATGATCCGGCCGTGGTCCAGCACCATGATGGCGTTGGAGTTGCGCACGGTGGACAGGCGGTGGGCGATGACGAACACCGTCCGGCCCTCCATGAGGGCGTCCATGCCCTGCTGCACCAGCAGCTCCGTGCGGGTGTCGATGGAGGAGGTGGCCTCGTCCAGGATCATCACCGGCGGGTCCGCCACCGCCGCCCGGGCGATGGAGATGAGCTGCCGCTGCCCCTGGGAGAGGCTCGCGCCGTTGCCGGTGAGCACGGTGGCGTAGCCCTCGGGCAGGCGGGTGATGAAGTCGTGGGCGTTGGCCAGCTTCGCCGCGCGGATGCAGTCGTCATCCGTGGCGTCCAGCCGGCCGTAGCGGATGTTGTCCATCACCGTGCCGGTGAACAGGTTCACGTCCTGCAGCACGATGCCCAGGGAGTGGCGCAGGCTGGCCTTGGCGATGCGGCGCACGTCGATGCCGTCGTAGGTGATGGCGCCGTCGGAGATGTCATAGAACCGGTTGATGAGGTTCGTGATGGTGGTCTTGCCCGCGCCGGTGGCGCCGACGAAGGCCAGCTTCTGGCCGGGCTTGGCATACAGGGTGATGTCGTGCAGCACCGGCTTTTCCGGCACATAGGCGAAGTCCACGTCCTTGAACCGGACGTCGCCGCGCAGGGGCACATAGGAGACCCTGCCGTCCGCATCCGGGACCTTCCAGGCCCACTGGCCGGTGTGCTCCGGACATTCCGCGATCCCGTCCGCCGTCTCATGGCAGTTGACCAGGGTGACGTCGCCCTCGTCGGTCTCCGGCTCCTGATCCAGCAGGTCCAGGATGCGCTCGGCGCCCGCCATGGCCATGGCCACGGAGTTGATCTGCTGGGACACCTGGTTGACGTTGGCGGTGAACTGCTTGACCATGTTCAGGTAGGACGTGACCACGGGGATCGTCAGCGCCGCGGCCAGGGAGCCGGTGGTGATCAGGTTCTGGACGGACAGATTGGGGATCTTTCCCCGGGAGGTGATGAGCGCGCCGCCGGCGAAGGCCATGAGCACGTAGAGGATGTTGCCGATGTTCATGATGATCGGCCCGAAGATGTTGCCGAAGCGGTTGGCGCGCTCCACGTCCTGCTGGAGGCTGTCGTTGAGGCGGTCGAAATCCGCCTCGGTGGCCTGCTCGTGGCAGAAGACCTTGACGACCTTCTGGCCCTGGATCAGCTCCTCCACGAAGCCCTCCACTGCGCCCAGGGAGCGCTGCTGCTGGATGAAGCTGCTGGCGGAGCGGCCGCCCACGGTGCGGGTGACGTGGATCATGGCCACCACGCCCAGAAGCACCACCAGCATCAGGGGGATGCTGAAGTAGGCCATGGCGCACAGGAGGAATACCACCGTCAGCGCCGAGAGCACCAGATGCGGCAGGGTCTGGGAGACCAGCTGGCGCAGGGTGTCCACGTCGTTGGTGTAGTAGCTCATGATGTCGCCGTGGTTATGGGTATCGAAATAGCGCAGGGGCAGCTCCTGCATCCGGTCGAACATGCGGGTGCGCAGGGTGTGCAGAAATCCCTGGGTGACCCGGGCCATGATCTGCGCCTGGGCGGCGTTGGCGGCGATGCCCAGCAGATACAGGCACAAAACGGGGATCAGGAGCCGGACAAAGGACGGATAGACCGCCGCCCAGCCCTCGTCCAGGCCGCGCAGGATGATGGCGGAGATCCGCTCGGTGAATACCGGCGGAACGATGCCCACCAGGGCGCTGATCAAGGTGCACAGGGCGACGAGGCTGAGCTGGACCGGGAAGGTCCTGAACAGCACGCCCACCACACGGCCCAGGGAGCGCAGGTGGATCTCGGGACGCTTAGGCTTCATCCGGATCACCTGCTTTCTGCTGGGTCTCGGCGACCTCGCGGTAGATTTCGCAGCGGGCCATGAGCTCGTCATGGGTGCCGCAGTCGTTGACGCGGCCGTTGTCGAGCACCACGATCATGTCCGCGTCCTGCACGGAGCTGATGCGCTGGGCGATGATGATTTTTGTCGTATTCGGGAGGGTTTCCCGCAGGCTTGCGCGCAGCAGCGCGTCGGTGCGGGTGTCCACGGCGGAGGTGGAGTCGTCCAGGATCAGGATCTTCGGATCCTTCAGAAGGGCCCGGGCGATGCAAAGCCGCTGGCGCTGACCGCCGGAGACGTTGGCGCCGCCCTGCTCGATGTGGGTCTCATATCCGACGGGGAAGGTTTTGATGAATTCCTCCGCCTGGGCCAGGCGGCAGACCCGCTCCAGCTCTTCCTGGGTGGCGTCGGCCTTGCCCCAGCGCAGGTTTTCCGCGATGGTGCCGGAGAACAGCACGTTCTTCTGCAGCACCATGGCCACCTGGTTGCGCAGGGTCTCCAGATCATAGCGGCGCACGTCGATCCCGCCCACGCGCACGGCGCCGGCGGTCACGTCATAGAGGCGGCAGATGAGCTGGGTCAGGGAGGTCTTGCCCGCGCCGGTGCCGCCGATGATGCCCACCGTGGCCCCCGAGGGGATGTGCAGGTCGATGTCCTCCAGGGCGAGGTTCCGGGCGTCGGCGCCGTACTTGAAGCTGACGCGGTCGAAGTCGACCGAGCCGTCGGGCACGGCCGTCACCGCGTCGGCGGGGCTGACGAGGTCGCTTTTCTCGTCCAGCACCTCCGTGATCCGGCGGGCGGCCTCCATGGACAGGGTGATCATGATGAAGATCATCGAGAGCATCATCAGCGACATGAGGATCTGGATGGAGTAGGTCAGAAGGCTGACCATATTGCCCAGGGCCAGCTTGACGCCGCCGGAGCGGATGATGGCCTTGGCGCCGAACCAGGCGATCAGCATATTGCAGGTGTAGATGGCGCCCTGCATCAGAGGCGCGTTGAGGGCCACGATCTTCTCGGCGTCGGTGAACTCCTTGCGCAATTGGTCGGAGGCGGCGCCGAAGCGCGCCTGCTCATAGTCCTCGCGCACAAAGCTCTTGACCACGCGGATGCCCTTGATGTTCTCCTGCACGGAGGCGTTCAGATTGTCATACTTGCGGAACACCCGGCGGAACATGGGCGAGACCCGGCGGAAGATCATGAGAAAAGCGGCGGCCAGGACCGGAATGATGCCGGCGAACACGAAGGCCAGCGAGCCGCCCGAGACGTAGGCCATGGCGAAGGCGAATACCAGCATCAGCGGCGCGCGCACCGCCACGCGGATGATCATCATAAACGCCATCTGCACATTGGTCACGTCGGTGGTGAGGCGGGTGACCAGGGAGGCGGTGGAGAACCAGTCGATGTTGGAGAAGGAGAACGCCTGCACCCGGTAGAACAGGTCCCGGCGCAGATTCCGGGCGAAGCCCGCCGAAGCCGTGGCGCTGGCACGGCCGGCCAGCACGCCGCAGGTCAGGGAGGCCATGGCCATCACCACCAGCAGCAGGCCGTAGCGGAGGATGACGTCCATGCCGCAGCCGGCGGTGATCTGGTTGATGAGCTTCGCCGTCACCAGGGGGATGATGCACTCAAAGACCACCTCCAGGGCGATGAAGAACGGCGAAGCGATGGCATATTTTTTATACTCTCGGATACAGGAGAGCAGATGTCGGAGCATGAATGACATCCTTTCTGATAAATCAGATTTTTAGAAGGGAGAGAATTCACGCCTCCAGACGGGCGCGGATCTCGGCCAGGAATTCCCGGGTGTTGACGGCGCGGACCTTGGCCGGGTCGTCCACCAGGCCCACCAGATCCTTGGTCATGATCCCGGCGTTCAGGGTGTCCAGGCAGGCGGCCTCCAGGCGGTCGGCGAAGGCGCTCAGATCGGCCAGGCCGTCGAGCTCGCCGCGCTTTTTGAGGGCGCCGGTCCAGGCAAAGATGGTGGCCATGGGGTTGGTGGAGGTCTCCTCGCCCTGGAGATAGCGGTAGTAGTGGCGGGTGACGGTGCCGTGGGCGGCCTCGTATTCGGTGGTGCCGTCGGGGGCCACCAGCACGGAGGTCATCATGGCCAGGGAGCCGAAGGCGGTGGAGACCATATCGCTCATCACGTCGCCGTCGTAGTTTTTGCAGGCCCAGATGAAGCCGCCCCGGGAGCGGATCACGCGGGCCACGGCGTCGTCGATCAGGGTGTAGAAATAGGTGATGCCCAATTCCTCGAATTTTGCGCGGTAGGCCTCATACTCTTCCTCGAACACCTTTTTGAACTCGCCGTCGTAGATCTTGGCGATGGTGTCCTTGGTGGAGAACCAGAGGTCCTGCTTCGTGTCGATGGCGAACTGGAAGCAGGCCCGGGCGAAGGAGCGGATGCTCTTGCGCAGGTTGTGGGCGCCCTGCCATACGGCGGGACCGTCCACCTTCTGCACGCAGATGGTCTTCTCCTGCCCGCTCTCGCCGCGGAAGGTCAGGGTGCATTCGCCGGGCTCCTCGGTCACCATGTCCACGGCCTTGTACACGTCGCCGTAGGCGTGACGGGCGATGGTGATGGGCTTTTGCCAGTTGCGCACCACGGGCCGGATCGCGTCGATCAGGATGGGGGCGCGGAAGACGGTGCCGTCCAGGATGGAGCGGATGGTGCCGTTGGGACTTTTCCACATCTCGGTGAGCTGGGGATATTCCTCCATGCGCTGGCGGTTGGGGGTGATGGTGGCGCACTTGACGGCCACGCCGTATTTCTTGGTGGCCAGGGCCGCGTCCACGGTCACCTGGTCCTTTGTCTCGTTGCGGTGCAGCAGGCCCAGGTCATAGTACTCGGTTTTCAGATCCACAAAGGGGAGGATCAGCTCGTCCTTGATCATTTTCCAGAGGATGCGGGTCATTTCGTCGCCGTCCATTTCGACGACGGGGGTGATCATTTTGATTTTTTCCATGTTATCCTTCCCTTTCTGCGCGGAATTTGTAGTGGTTCATGAGGCAGCCGTCCAGCAGGATCTGCCGCTCGTCGTCCGTCAGGCCGCTGACGAACAGCCGCAGGGGCTCGATGGAGCCGTCCCGGCGCAGCAGCGCCGCGCAGAATTCCTCACGGCCCTCGGCGATCCCGGCGCGGATGTCCGGGACGAAAACGCAGTCGCCCGCCTCGGCGGAGAACACGGCGTCCTTGTCCAGGGTGAAGGGGACGATGCCCCAGTTGATGCAGTTGGAGCGGTAGCGCTTGGTGGCGAACGCGTAGCAGATGTTGGCGAAGCCGCCCAGCACCTTCTGGCAGGAGGCCGCCTGCTCCCGGGCGGAGCCGTCGCCGGGCCGGTTGGCGAACACGCAGGAGCCGAACTGGGTATTCTCCAGCAGCTTGTCGGCGTCGCCGATCCTGGCCAGGAGCTCGCGCAGCGCCGCGGGGGCCTTGCCGGCGCGGCGGTCGGCCTCGGCCCTGGCGGCGGCCTTGGCCCGGCCCACATACTCCGGCACCCGGCGCGACAGGGCGAATTCCGCCAGACGCAGGGGGTTGGAGCGGTAGGAGGAGGTCTCGCCGGAGGGGATCAGCTCGTCGGTGGTGGTGACGGGGTCGCGGATGACCGCCGCCAGCTCCACGAGCAGATTGTCGCTCATGGGATACATGGCGGGCCAGTCGGTGATGTTCGGGCCCATGATGAGCTCGGTTTCCGGCTGGGGATGTCCGAAGCCGTTGTAGACCCGGCGGTCATAGGCGCTGGAATCGTAATGGTAGGCGTGGTGCACCGGCGCATAATCGACGTCCGTGGCGGGGGTGATGCGGCCGCCGTTTGCCGCCGTGGCGGCGATGGAGCGGGCGTCCATCAGGCAGACGCCGGCAAACTGGCCCTCGCCGGGCTTGGAGCCCTCGCGGTTGGGGAAGTTGCGGGTGGTGTGGCGGATGGACAGGCCGTTGTTGGCCGGCACGTCTCCCGCGCCGAAGCACGGGCCGCAGAAGCTGGGCTTGATGACCGCGCCGGCGGCGAGCAGATCGCCCGTAGCGCCGATTTTGGTCAGCTCCATGCTGACGGGCACCGAAGTGGGATAGACCGAGAGATTGAAGGCGCCGCAGCCGACGGAGCCGCCGGAGAGGATCTGCGCTGCCTCGTCGATGTTGTCAAAGGTGCCGCCGGAGCAGCCGGCGATGACGCCCTGATCTGCCCAGACCGCGCCGTCGCGGATCTTGGCGCCGAGGTTGATCTTCGCCCGGGGCCAGCGCTTTTTCGCTTCGGCCTCCACCTCGGCCAGCAGCTCCGGGGCCCGGGCCAGGAATTCCCGGATGGGATATGCGTTGGAGGGATGGAAGGGCAGGGCGATCATGGGCTCGACCCGGCTGAGGTCGATGTGCACCATGCGGTCGTAGTAGGCGCCGTCGGCGGGGTGCAGCTCGCAGTAATCCTCTGGCCGGCCGTGGGCGGCATAGAAGCCGAGGGTCTCCTCGTCCGTCTCCCAGATGGAGGACAGGCAGGTGGTCTCGGTGGTCATCACGTCGATGCCGTTGCGATAGTCGATGGGAAGCTGCCTGACGCCGGGACCGGCGAATTCCAGCACGCGGTTTTTCACAAAGCCGTTGGCAAAGGTGGCCTTCACCAGGGCCAGGGCCACGTCGTGGGGACCGACGCCGCGCCTGGGCGTGCCGGTGAGATAAACCAGCACCACCTCGGGGCACGGGGCGTCCCAGGTGTCGCGCAGCAGCTGCTTGGCCAGCTCCGGGCCGCCCTCGCCCACCGCCATGGTGCCCAGGGCGCCGTAGCGGGTGTGGGAGTCGGAGCCCAGGATCATGGCGCCGCATTTGGCCATGGCCTCCCGGCCGTAGGAGTGGATGACGGACTGGTTGGCGGGCACATAGATGCCGCCGTATTTTTTGGCCGCGGACAGACCGAACAGATGGTCGTCCTCGTTGATGGTGCCGCCCACGGCGCACAGGCTGTTGTGGCAGTTGGTCAGGGCGTAGGGAATGGGAAACTCCGTCATGCCGCTGGCCCGGGCCTGCTGGATGATGCCCACATAGGTGATATCGTGGGAAAGCATGGCGTCAAAGCCGACGCGCAGCTTCTCGGGATCGCCGGAGCGGTTGTGGGCCTGCAGGATGCGCCAGGCCATGGTGCGTTTTCTTGCCTCAGCGGCAGGAACGTCGAAAGCGTCCGCGGGCGCGCCGCCGACAAGCCAGACGCCGCGTTCGTGCAGTGTGATCATAGAAGTTCCCCCTTGTGCGGGCATATTGCCCCTATTATTGTATTGTGTATTATAGCATCCCCGGCCCGTTTTCGCAACAATGCGCCGCAATTTCTGGCTTTTGACCAGAAATCACGGCGCACAGGTTCAGATCCTTATGGAAAAGGCCGTCCGGCAGCAAGCTGCCGGACGGCGGGATGTTTTTCGCTCAGTTGATCTTCGTGTAGTCCGCCAGATCGGGCAGCACGAAGAGGTCGTCGGGAACGTCGCCGGAGATGGACTTGATGACGTTGGTGGATTCCAGGTCGGACTCCCCGGCGTGGGTCTTGGTGTAGACGGCAAAGACGTCGCCGTCGCGCAGGAAGAAGCGCTCGAGCACGGAGCTGCTCTCGGGATCGCCGGTCAGATATTCATAGTACTCGTATTCGGCGCTGTCGCCCGACTCGTCGCTGTACAGGGGAACGGCGGACTTGCCGGTGCCCTGGAAGACGCGGCCCTTGGTGTTGGTGCCTTCGGACATGGCGCTATCCATGGCGGCCTTCGCGTCGGCGACGGCGGAGGTCATGTCGACCTGTGCGTACTGCTTGGCGTCGGTGTTGAGGGAGTAGATCATACCCTCCAGGTTATAGGACAGATTGCTCTGGTTCTTCTGGTAGGATTTGAGCCCCTCGCAGGCGTCGGTCACCTCGGCCTTGACGCCGAGCACATAGGTATCGTAGACCTGGATAAAATTGTTGGTGGACAGGATGTCCAGATAATTGCATTTGGGCATGTCCTGCAGGCCCAGCCAGGCATAGGGGTTCACGGCATCGGCCTCCGGCGCGGCTTCGGCTTCCGCCTCGGCTTCCGCCTCAGCTTCCGGCGCGCTCTCCGCGGCGTCCTCGGGGGCAGATGCTTCGTTCTGCTGGGCGGAGGCCTCCGGCTTGGCGGTCTGGGTCGATTCGGTCTTGCTTCCGCAGCCGGCCAGGAGCGCCAGGATCAGCGCCAGAGCAAGGCAGGCGAACAGGGTCTTTTTCAGAGTCATGTGCGTCACGGTCCTTTCTTCGTCGGTGGGGTGGTTTGGTTGTTTGTCTTATTGTATCATATTTCAGAAAATAAGCAATGCGTTTTTGCCTTTGCCGGGATTCTTTCCGGCGCCGGCAGGCCGCCTATATCATAGCACAACCGCGGCAGAGATTTCAACTGCGGGGATTTGTTTTCCCCCCGGCCTAAATTGCTTGTATCGCGGCGGATTTTGTGATATGATAGCAGGTACAGAATCGTGCCCGGGAGGTGAGATGATGCAGACGCTGCTGCACATCTGCTGCGCACCATGCTCAAACATGTGCATCGAAACGCTGCGCGGCGAGGGGATCGAGCCCGTGGGCTTCTGGTACAATCCCAACATCCATCCCTTCACCGAATACCGCAGCCGCCGCAACTGTCTGCGCGACTACAGCGCGGCCATCGGGCTGCGGCTGATCGAGCGCAACGACTACGGCCTGCGCCCCTTCGTGCGGGCGGTGGCCGACGACATCGACGGCCGCTGCGTCAAATGCTACGCCATGCGCTTTGAAGCGGCGGCGGAGCTGGCTGCCCGGGAGGGCTTCGATTCGTTCACCTCGTCGCTGTTCATCTCCCCCTATCAGCAGCATGAGCTCATGCGCGAGGTGGCCGAGCGGGCGGCGTCGGCCCACGGGGTGCAGTTCCTCTACCGCGATTTCCGCCCCTATTTCCGGGAGGGCCAGCAGCGCGCCCGGGACCTGGGCTTCTATATGCAGAAATACTGCGGCTGCGTCTTCTCCGAGGAGGAGCGCTATCTCAAGCCGTCAAAGATCCTGAAATGACGGCGTGGCCGTCAAAAACCGATACAACGATTCCTTGAAAGGGGTTTATTATGGACGAACGTGAGCACCGCAAACGAAAAGAACGCAGCGATCTCATCTGGACATTTATCATCATCGGCGGTTTCCTGGCCGCCTGGCCCATCGGTCTGGTGCTGGCCATTCTCAAGGGCCGGGGCGTCCTGCCCGAGATCGGCATGAATACGCCCACCCGGCAGGAATCCTGGCGCGATTTTAAAGTGAATCCCACCGGCAGCGCCGGCCAGAAGACCGGCGCCGGCCAGAACGCCGGCGCGAACTCCGCCACGAACTGGTCCGCCCAGGCCCAGGCCCAGGCGGAGCGCACCCGCCAGCAGGCCCAGTACTGGGCGGAGCAGGCCAGGGTCCAGGCCGAGCGCACCCGCCAGCGGGCGGTGCAGTGGGCGGTGCCCATCCACACCCAGCGCGCCCAGCAGACCAATCCCACGCCGGCCGAGCAGGCCCGGCGCGCCCAGGAGCGGGCGGCCCGGCAGCAGGCGGCGCAGAATGCCGCAAGAGAACAGGCGGCCCGGGAGGCCGCCGCTGCCAAGCAGGCGGCAAAGCAGGCCGCCAAGGAAAGGAAGAAGGACAAGCTGCGTTTCGGCAAGCCCATGTTTATCACGGGCCTGTGCATCGGCGCGGTGGGCGCCGTCGCCCTGGCCGATGAGCTGGCGGGCGTTGCGAGCTTCGCGGATTTCCTGCGCGACGGCTTCTTCCCCTTCGGCGTGCTCGCCGTGGGAATCTATCTGATCATCCACGGCTTCCTGCGGGCCCGGCAGTCCAAGCGGCTGCAGGAGTACGACGCCATCATCAAGCCCAACGGAGAATTCTATTCCATCCATGAGCTCGCAGACCGCACCGGCAGGCCGTATCGCCAGGTGCTGGCGGATCTGCAGAAAATGGTGGAGCTGGGCGTGTGGGAGCAGGCCTGGATCGACCGCAAGCACGGCCGGCTGATGTTCACCGAATACAGTGCCGAGCAGATGGTCTCCGGCGGCAAGTCCGAGACGGCGCCCGAGCCCCTGGGCGACAAGCGCGCCGAGGAGGTCCTCAAGCGCATCCGCGACGACAACGACCGCATCGCCGACCAGGTGATCTCCCAGAAGATCGACCGCATCGAGCTTCTGACGGGGGAAATCTTCCGCTACCTGTCCAAGCATCCCGAGCGCGAGGGCGAGCTGCGCACCTTCATGGACTATTATCTGCCCCAGACCCTGAAGATCCTGGAGACCTACGCCCAGCTGGAGGCCCAGGGCGTGGAGACCGACAATATCCGCAAGGCAAAGGATCAGATCAGCGACGTGCTCGACCAGCTCACCGAGAGCTACGAGCGCCAGCTGGACAAGCTGTTCGATACCGACGTGCTGGATATCTCCGCCGATATCGACGTGATGAAGAAAATGCTGCAGAACGACGGCCTGGCCGCCGACGAGCTGGCAATGGAGCTGGAGAAGCTGCAATGAGATTTGATGCGGTCATCTGGGATCTGGACGGCACCCTGCTGGACACCCTGGAAGATCTGGCGGCGTCGGTCAACGCGGCCATGGCCGCCTTCGGGTACCCGGCCCGCTCCCTGGACGAGGTCCGGCAGATGGTGGGCAACGGCGTGAGCAACCTGGTCCTGCGGGCCCTGCCCGAGGGACGCAAGGAGGATCACGCCGCGGCGCTGGCCGTGTTCCGGGCCCATTACGCCGAGCACTATGCCGACGCCACCCGGCCCTATCCCGGCATCATCGAGGCCGTGGATGCGCTGTGTGCCCGGGGCGTTGCCATGGCGGTGGTGTCGAACAAGCTCGACGCGGTCACGAAGGCGCTGTGCAGGCTGCATTTCGGCGGCCGCATCGGCGTGGTCATCGGCGATCGGCCGGGGCTTCCGCGCAAGCCCGCGCCGGACAGCGTGCGTCTGGCCCTGGCGCAGCTGCGCGCCGATCCGGCCCGCGCCGTCTACGTCGGCGACAGCGAGGTGGATATCGCCACGGCCCGCAATGCGGGCCTGCCCTGCATCAGCGTGGGCTGGGGCTTCCGTCCGGCGCGGGTGCTGCTGGACGCGGGCGCCGGGGAGATCCTTCCCGACGCCGGCACTTTGATGGAGCGGCTTCTCAACTGAGGGAGGAAACGCCATGAATTGTCTCAAATGCGGCAGGACCGTGCCGGAAAATACGCTGCTGTGCGCCGACTGTCTGCGTGAGCGCGCAAAGCCGACGCGCAGACAGGCGGAGCTCACGCCGGAGAAATCCAAAGAGCAGCAGATCGCAGCGCTTCGCAAAAGATGCCGCAGTCTGCGCAGGGCGCTGGCGCTGTTCGTCGCGGCGGCGCTGCTGGCGACGGCGGCGCTGGGCGGCGCATATGTCTACGTGCGCCGTCAGCGGCATCAGATTGCCTCCCAGACCTCCCGCATCAATTCCCTGCAGACGGTCATCTCCGAGCAGGAGGGCCAGCTTGCCCAGGCAAACGCCCTGAACAATACGCTGCGCGACAAGATCGACAGCGACCAGAAAACCCTGGACGCCTATGAGATCCTTACGGGGCTGACGCCCGACGAGGTCAACGCCCCGGTGGGGCCGTAGGCGCCCCGGCACAGAACCGAGGAGAGCGCTATGAAAATCACGCTGGAACTTCCGGATTATGACGGCCGCGCCACAGACGTGATCTGGGAGGA
This sequence comes from Oscillospiraceae bacterium, assembly GCA_015068455.1. Classification (GTDB taxonomy): domain Bacteria; phylum Bacillota; class Clostridia; order Oscillospirales; family Oscillospiraceae; genus SVMC01. The sequence continues at coordinate 388,613 of SVKO01000001.1, forward strand.
AGACGCGTCGGTACGCCTGGACGCCGGGCATGGGGAGGTCGTCCTGTCCGCCAACCGGGCGGGGCTGACCGCCCTGGCAAAGCAGATGCTCTACCTGGCGGACGAGTCCGTGCCCGCCGGCTGCCATGTGCATTACGACGACGCGTTCCTGGACGCGGGCGCCGGCGTGGAGCTGATCGTCGAAAAGCGCGCGGACGGCCCCCGCGCGTGAGGCTTCCGCGCCGCGGAAACAGAAAACAGAATATCCGGGTGTAGCTCAGATGGCAGAGCGCGTGGTTTGGGACCACGAGGCCGCTGGTTCGAAACCAGTCACTCGGACCAAAAATCCTCTGAAATCAGCGATTTCAGAGGATTTTTTGCTGTTTCTTTGTTTGCTGCGGCACGGAAGTTGTCCCAGAGGATCCTTCTTCTATGGAAGAAACCGGAAAACGAAATCATTTCCGGCGCAGCGGCAATTTCATCAAAAAAAACACTTGACAACCGGAATTATATTTTATAAAATATAATTGGATAAAACAAAAGGGGGATACGCCATGGAATACGATTATCATGAAGCAATGAAGCTGACCAACCAGCTCTGTTTTCCGCTTTATGCGGCGTCAAGGCAGGTGATCAGCCTCTATACGCCCTGGCTGAAGCCCCTTGGCCTGACGTACACGCAGTACATCGTTTTTCTGGCGCTGTGGGAGAAGGACGGGATCCCGGTCGGCGAGCTCTGCGAGAAGCTGATGCTGGATAACGGGACCCTCTCTCCGCTGCTGAAAAAGCTGCAGCAGGCCGGATATCTGGACAGGACGCGCAGCCCGGAGGACGACCGCGTCGTCGTGATCACGCTCACGGAGGCCGGACGCGCCCTGCAGGAAAAGGCGAAGGACGTCCCCGGCCGCGTGGCGGCCTGCGTTGATCTTCCGCCCGCGCGGGCGAAGCTGCTGTATGAATTACTGTATGAGCTGCTGGAAAAGCAACCGCATCAAGCATCGAAAAACGTGAAAGGAGCACCGCAATGAAAACTGTCTATGATTTTACGGTAAAGGACCGGATGGGGAACGACGTGAGCCTGTCGGAGTATCGGGGCAAAGTGCTGCTGATCGTCAACACCGCGACGGGCTGCGGCTTCACACCCCATTATGAGCCCCTGGAGGCCATGTACGCAGAGCTGAAGGACCGGGGCTTTGAGATCCTGGACTTCCCCTGCAACCAGTTTGCCAATCAGGCGCCGGGAAGCGACGACGAGATCCATGATTTCTGCACGCTCAAGTTCGGCACGGAGTTTCCGCAGTTCGCAAAGATCGACGTCAACGGCGAAACCGCCGACCCGCTGTTTGCCTGGCTCGCGGAAGAAAAGCCCTTCGAGAGCTTTGGCAAGGGCCTCAAGTTCGCCGCGCTCAAGAAGTTTGCGGACATGAACAACAAGACCTTCGGCGACAAGGCCTACATCAAATGGAATTTCACCAAATTCCTGATCGACCGCGAGGGGAACGTCCTTGCGCGGTTCGAGCCCACCGTGGATATGAAGGCCGTCAGGCAGGCCGTTGCCGCCGCGCTGTAACGCGGCGCAGGGCGATACGCGGAAGGAACGCTGCGATACAAACGCTCCCGTGGGGCGGCGAAGGCCGCTTCACGGGAGCGTTTCTCTGTCCGGAACAAACGGACAGCAGCCGCAGTTCATATGTCCTGCTCCGGCTGCTTCAGGCTGTCGCAGAGCTCCGACAGCCATTCGTTATAGTGATCATAGGGGGCCCGGCTCCACCAGTCCAAAAGCCTGTTTAAAGACGCGATATCCTCTTCGACGCCGGAGCACTTGTACTGCGCCGGATCGCGGTTGACCGTCACGATGTGATGATGATCCTCCCGAAAGTCGATCCGGTAAATGCAGCAGCCTGTCCAGCTGCGGTGGGCCCAGAGGGTCGATCCCTCCATATACCAGAACCACTTGTCCTCCATCGCCTGCGGAATATTGCCGCGGCGAAGCGCAGCCATTTCCGCATCGCTGAAGGATCTGCGGAGCACGAAGGTCTCGTGCCGCTCCGGCATGGGCTCCGTTTTCCAGTCATCGCGGCGGGCAGCGCCTGTTTTGTTCTTTTCCGTCATATGTTTCTCCCATTCAAAGTGCGATTTGTCTGCTTCGCTCCCGTCTGTGATGGCGCCCGGACAGCGGTTGGGGCGGTCATCTGTTTCAGCCGTCTTTTGCAGCGGCACCGCATAAGGCCGGACGAGCTCCTGCCTGTGTTCATTATATCCGGGATATCCGGCGGAATCAAGCGTCCGCGGGCCTGCTTTTTGGCAGACGTATTTTCCTTCCCCGTTTTTTGTTTTCCAAGGTCATTCATACAGAAAAAAGAAGGGCAGCGGATCAAATGATCCGCTGCCCAAATTTATGGGGTTGATCGTTTGCTTCCGCCGCGGGATCAGTCCTGCGTCGCGCGGTACAGGAAGGTCACGACCTGGCCTCTGGTGCAGGTGGCGTCCGGGACGAAGGTGGTTTCGGTCATGCCCTTCGTGACATTGTTCTCCACGGCCCAGGCCACGGCGTTCTCATAGAAGGCGCCGGCCTTGAGGTCGGTGAACGGGGTCTGCGTGCTCTTGGGTGCGGGTTCACCCTTGAAGCGCCACAGGAAGGTCACGATCTGACCGCGGTTGCACTTGCCGTCGGGCGCGAAGGTGGTGTCCGTCATGCCCTTGGTGATGCCTTCCTCCACAGCCCAGGCCACGGCCTTCTCATAGAAGGCGCCGGGCTTGAGGTCGGTGAACGGGGTCTTCGTGCTCTTGGGCTCCGGCTCGCCGGCGGCGCGCCACAGGAAGGTCACGACATGGCCTCTGGTGCAGGGGTTGTCGGGGCCGAAGTGGGTGGCGTCGGTGCCCTTGGTGATCTGCGGGTCGTGATTGAGGGCCCAGTAAACGGCTTCGGTATAGTACTTGGTCGGATCTCGCACGTCAATGAAGGGGAAATCGTCAATGGGTTCAATGGAATTGAAGGCGGCCTTCAGATTTTCGATTGCATTGCTGATTTCTTCCTGCGTGGCGTCTTCCTTCGCCAGCACGTCCTTGGCGGCCTTGAGGGCATCTTCAAATGCCTTGACGGAATCGTCAGTGTACACGCTCGTGTCGATGGCTTCATATGCCTCGATGATTTCCTTCAGCTCCGCCTTGGGATCCTGCGGGCCATCGTCGAAGGCTTCGGGCTTCCACAGGTAGTCCTCGCACCAGATGCGGAACATCTGGCACCAGGTGTTGAAGTCGTGCGCGCCGGTGACGGTCATGTACTTGGCATGGACGCCCTGGGCGATCAGGTTTTCAACACTCTGCGGGGCACTGGCGGTCCAGCCGAAGTCGTTGCTGCCGCCGGCGAACAGGATGTGGGCATACTCGATGCCGGGCACGCCGGCGTTCACGCTCACGCCGCCGGACCACGGGCCGTAGTAGCCGAACTTCTCCGCGTCGGTCTGGGCATTGATGATGTTCTGCGTGTTCATGGAGCCCATGCTAAGGCCGCCGAAGGCGCGGTCCATCTTGTCCTTGGACACGTTGTAGTTCTCTTCCACGAAGGGGAGGACCACGTTGAACAGGTTGGCATAGGCGTCGGACGTGCTGCCGAGCTGGTTGTTGTTGGTGGTCGGCGAGACGATCACGGCGGGCTCGGTGCGGCCCTCGGCCGCCAGGTTGTCCATGATCTTCTGGACGGAGCCGATGTTCATCCAGTCGCACTCGTCCTGTCCGCCGCCGTGGAGGATCCAGATGGTCTTGTAGGGCTCGGCTCTCTCGGCGTCGTAGCCGTAGGGCAGGTAGACGGCAATGTGCTGCGTCTGACCGGCGATTTCGATGGGCACATAGCTCCAGGTGCCGACCTTATCGTCGGTTCTGGGATTCTCGGCCTCGCGCATCTTCAGGACCTCATAATCCTGCTTTTCATCGTACGGGACGTACAGGTAGTTGTAAGCGTTCTTCTGCTGGGCCGTCGGGCTCCAGATCGGGCAGTTGGCCGGGTCGGGCAGCATGGTGTCGCTGCTGCCGACGGTGAACCAGTACTGGTTCGCGCCGCAGCACAGAGGCACCTCGTAGAACCAGTAGCCGCCGCCCAGGTTCTCCATTTCGGTCTTGAAACCGGTGCCGCGCATGAGGCCGGGCCGGTACTCAAACGGGGTGTAATCCTTGGTGTCGGTGCGGTCGGCGTCATTGCGCAGGCCGATGTCGCCGTTGAAGTACACCTGCTGATCCGTATCGTTCTTGTAGACGAAGCGGGCGGTGTAGCCGGTGGGCGAATCGGGATCCTTCACAAGGGTCGGACCTTCCTTCAGCTCGGTGGGCAGCAGAGTCTTGGTGCTCTTCTCGCCGCAGCGCGAGCAGATGATCTCCTGCTTGCCGAACTCGGTGGCGGTGGGGGCGACCAGGATCTCGCCGTCGACCCAGTCATGGCCCAGAGCGGGCACTTTGTCGGTGATCTTGACTCTGCCGCACTTGGAGCAGGTCATCCGGGTGTAGCCGCCCTCGGTGCAGGTGGGCTCCACGACTTCAATGACCCAGTCGTGCTCGCAGACCTCGCCGTCGGTGAACAGCTGGATGGAGCTGCCGGCAGTGCGGATGTTGCCGCTGCTGCTGGAGACGCGGGCGACCGTGAAGCCGGCCTCCGTGCCGGTGATGGCGTAGCGGCTGGTGCCGTTCTGATAGAGCGTAAGGCCGGTATCCTCCTCGCGCTCGACCACGGACCAGGGGAAGTATCTTGCGCTGGCCTCGTCGAACTCGGTGACCTGCGGCGCGTTGGCGCCGGAGATGCGGCGCAGGAAGCCGCCGGCGCCGGTGATGAAGTACTGGTCGGCGCCGTCAGCGGCTGCATCGACGCCCTCAGCCTCTTCGATGGTCCAGATCATATCTTCGGTGACTTCGCTGGTGATCTTGTTGTCGCCGATGGTGACGGCCGCTGCGCCGATCTGGCTGTTGAGGGCATATTTGCCGTCCGCCACGATGATGTAGTTGGCGCCGGGGATGATCTCGTCGGTCAGTTTGTACTTGCCGTCGGGTTCTCCGCCCTTCTCCACCAGGGTGTCAATGGCGTCGCGCAGGGCCTGGGCGGCCGTGTCGATGACCGCCTGCAGGCGGGATTCGGCCAGTGCAGTCCGGGCTTCCGCCAGCTTGGCGTCCAGGTTGGCGAGGGACTCGTCGGTGTACTTGTCTCTTTCCACAGCCTCAGCCGCGGCGATGGCAGCCTCCAGCTCGGCGGTATCGGCAGTGTCGAGCTTGATAAGGGCGGCAATGGCGTCGCGCACGGCCTGGGCGGCGTCGTCGACCTCCTCCTGGGTGGCGTCGGCCTTGTCGCGGATCGCTTCGGCGGCAGCCACGGCTGCATCCAGATCCGCAACGGAGGCTTCGGTGTAGGCGGTCTTGTCGACCTCGCCGGCCTCGGCGATGGCGGCTTCCAGAGCGGCCTTGTTGACCTTGGGATCGGGCGTTACGGAGCCTTCGCCGAAGGTCAGGGACTTCAGTGTGAACTTCCGTCCGTTGCCGCGGCTGCTGGCGCTGTAGGCGTCAATGACCAGCTTGGTGGCCTCGATGCCGGAGCTTTCATAGGCGAACATCTCGGTGAAGGCTTCGCCGTCGTCGCTGCGATAGCAAGTGTAGGCGTCGCCGGCCTTTTCGATCCGGAACCAGAACTCGCCTGCCTCGGAGAAGCCGGGCGCAGAGTTGACACCCTCTTCATCTTCATGAGTGACGGTGCCGTCATGACGCTCGAAGTTCTGCATCGCGCCGTCGCCGCCGCGGATGCCGAGCATATTCTGATAGTCGTCGCCCTGGGAGGCAAAGAAGCTGAAGAATGCGTAGCTTCCGCCGCCGTTATTGGGATCATAGTCGAAATTCAGCGTTGCGGTCCAGTCGCCGGTGACGGGCACTTCGACCACGTCCTCAGCGCCGATATACTCTTCGGTGTTGGGCCGTTTTGCAGGCTCGATGGACATGCGGGTGACGATCAGCGGCAGGCCGACGCCCGCTTCCACTTCGGACTGGGTCTTTCCGACGATCTCATACTTGCCGGCGTCTGCGGGATCGGTGAAGTCGATGTTGGGCAGGCTCGGCTCGGAAAGCTCATACAGCCGGATGGGGCTGCCGGCGGTCTTGATATTGCCGGAGGAGCTGGAAACACGGGCGATGCTGAAGCCGCTCTCGGCGCCGCTCATGGCATATCTGCTGCTGCCGTTCACATAGAAGGTATAGGCGTCAGTCTCCACCTCGCGCCCGATCAGGGACCAGCCGAAGTAGCGCGCGTTGGCTTCGTCAAACTCGCCGACCGCCAACGCAGAGCTGTTGCGGCGCAGGTAATTGCCGTCGGAGCCTGTGACGAAATACATATCGCTTCCATCCGAAGCCGGGTCGAGACCCTCCGCCGGATTGAAGGTCCACAGCATGGTTTCGTTGACTGTGCCGACGATCTTTCCGTCGCGGACCGCGACTTCCGCCGCGCTGAAGCTGCCGTCGTCTGCGTCATAGCTGAGGGCATACTCGTCGTTTGCCACGATGACGTAGGTGCCGCCGGGCACGACCTCGGAGGCGAGCACATAGGTGCCGGAGGGCTTGACAGCTTCGCCTTCGATGTAGTTCACGGCGTAGATCTGCTCCATGAGCTCGTCGCCGGTGACCTTGATATAGACCGTATCGGGGATGGCTCTGGGCTTGCCGCTTTCGTTCGGCACGAAGTTGCCGTCAGCGTCCTTGGACAGGTACTCGACGGTGGCGCCTTCCACGGGCGTGGCGTCGATGGCCAGACCGTCGTTGTCGGGCGCGGTGCCCTTGGGAACGGTGACGTTGATCTCGTAGTTCTCGGGGGTGAATTTCTTATACTTCGTCACGCCGATGGCCAGCTTCTGCAGACCGGGCTCGACCTTGACGCAGACGGTGAATTCCTCAGAGGCGGATACGCCGCTGGGACCGGTGACGGTGGCAGTGAGGGTTGCCACGCCCTGGCCCTTCATGACCAGCTGGCCGTCCTCCACAGCCACGACCTCGGGACGGTTGGAGGTGTACTCCACCGCGTAGGTGTCGGGCAGGGTGAACTTCTCGCCGATGTGCGGCAGCTCGTCGGCGGTCTTGCCGGCTTCGAGGCGCGGCAGGGAAGCGGCGGTGTCGGGGCTGGCAAAGCCGTTGCCGGCCTCGGTGGCGGCGGCAGCGTCCACGCCGATGTCCACGCCGGGCACGTTCTTGACCACGCGGGTGCCGTACAGCTTTTCGTTGGCCATGGTGACGCCCAGGCTGGGGATGATGACGTTCTTGGAAGCGTCGTCGCTCAGGCTGAAGATCACGCGCTCGGAGATGCCCTTGGCATCGTCGCCGGGCTGGGTGAGCTTGACGGTGACGACGGCCGGATCCTCGCGGATCGCGCCGTTCTCGATCTTGAATTCCTCGGAGAGGTCGGTGGCTTCGTTGAAGTCGCTGCTCATGGCGACCCAGATCTTCCAGGTGCCGGGCGTCAGCTCGTAGCAGTCGGCCTCCTCGTTGAAGAAGGCCAGATCCGCGACCTTCACGGGGATGGTCACGTCCACGGTGGCGTTGGCGCCGACTTCGACCTTGTCAAAGCCCACGAGGCGCTTGAGGGGGATGTTGTTGGTGCCGGCGCCGGGGGACACGGCGTACACCTCGGCGACCTGCTTGCCGGGAACGTCGGAGTTGTTCTTGATCTGGAAGCTGACGTCGATGGTGCTGTCGCCGGTGATGGGCGCGTCGGCGGTGCCGACCACGAGGCCGTTCTTGGCGGAAGCGCCCAGCATGGAGCCGGAGGCGGCATAGGCAAAGTCGGAGTAGCTCAGACCGAAGCCGAAGGGATAGATGGTCTGCTCGACGTTGTACATATAGGTACGGCCGCCCTTTCCGTTGGAGGGGAACAGGCTGTAGTCGAAGAAGCCCGGGGTATCGTTGATCATGTCCTTCAGCCAGGTGGCGTTCATGCGGCCGGAGGGATTGTTCTTGCCGGTGATGGCTTCGCCGAAGCCGGTGCCCTTGCGGAAGCCGTTGAAGCCGGACCACAGGATGGCGTCCACGCCATCGGTGAGGTCGCTGACCATCTGCACAGGACCGTAGGTCTCCATGACCAGCACGAGCTTCTTGGGGTTCTTGGCTTTGACGGCCTTGAGCATGTCGATCTGCGCCTGGGCCAGGTTCAGGTCGGTGCGGTCGCCGTCCTCACGGGAGTCGCCGGAGCCCTGTCCGACCACCACGATGGCCAGGTCGAGATCCTCAGCCACCTGGCTGACGTCGATCTGGCTGGACTGCAGCCGCGTGAAGGAGTTGCGGCTCACGCTGCTTGAGAAGCCGTAGTAGTAGTTGATGTTGACATTGTCGACGGCAGACTGGGGATAGTAGGAGCTGTCGGCAAAGGCGGTCTTGATGGCCTGCTCGATGGTGACGACGTTGGCCTCGTTGCGCAGGGTGGAGGAGTAGCCGCCGCGGAAGTTGGACTGACCGACGGGGCCGACGATGGCAACGTCGTAGCCGTCCGCTGCGCTGATCTCTTCCGCCGTGATGGGCAGAGCTTTGTCTTCGTTCTGCAGCAGAACGATGGTGCTGCGGGACAGGTCGTCCGCCAGGTCGATACGCTCCTGGGTCTGACCGGCGACCCCGTTGACGTAGGCGCCGCCGTTGCCGGCGTCGAGACGGGCCTTGCCCTCGGTGGCGTAGAAGTTATCCTCGTCGAATTCGCCCAGCTTCATGCGCTGGGTCATCAGACGGGCCACGCTGACCTCCGCCTGCTGCCTGGTGAAGTAGCCCTTGTCGGTAACGACGGGGCTGCCGTCGGCTTCGGCCTTGAGCTGCTCATAGTTTGAAGCATAGGAGCCGAGGCTGTCGGTCTCGCCGGCGTTGCACTGCAGGTCCAGGCCGTTGGCCAGGGCGTTGGCGAAGCCTTCGCCCAGGGTGTAGTTGGCGTTGGTATGGGGGTTGTTCTTATGGACGCTGCGGTTGTAGGAGACGGCGACGGAGTCGCAGTCGGAGACGATGTAACCGGAGAAACCATAAGACTGACGCAGCAGCGTGTCCATATAGTAGGAGCTGAAGGAGATGGGGATGCCGGACACGGAGCTGTATGCCATCATGACCGAGCTGACGTCGGCGTTCTTCGTCACGATGCGGGAGGCGCGGGTGTAGTACTCGCGCATCTCGCGGACGGTGACGTTGTCCGCGCCGGAGGTGTAGCGGTTCTTCTCGGAGTTGTTGGCGGCATAGTGCTTGATGGTGGTGCCGGCCTGCTTCACGCCCTCACCGTTGGCGTTCTTGCGGATGTACTCGCCTGCATAGGTCTTGCCCTCGACGCCGTTGACGAAGGCGGAGCCCAGAAGACCGGTAACAAAAGGATCTTCGCCGTAGCCCTCGTCGTTGCGGCCCCAGCGGGGATCGCGGGCCAGGTTGATGGTCGGGGAGAACATGGTGAGGTTGTAGCGGTTGCCCTTGACGCGCTCACGGATCTCCGCGCCGATCTGCACAGCCTCGCGATAGTAGATATCGGGGTCCCAGGACGCGCCCATGGAATAGCTGGACGGGAACGAGGAGCCGTCGGTCTGGATGCCGAACCAGCCCTCCTGGTTGTAGCCGTGCAGCGCTTCGTTCCACCACATGTAAGTGGCGACGCCGAGGCGGGAGATGGCCGGAGAGTTGTAGCCCTCCGTCTGAGAGATCATCTCCTCCTCCGTCATGCGGGAAACCAGGTCCACCGCACGTTCGGCGTAGGAGTAGCTCTCGTCCTTGTACAGAGGAACGACTTCCGGTGCGTCGATCTTGACAGAGACGGGATCTGCCGCATCTGCAGCAGAAACGGTGAGTGCGGGCAGCATGCCGAAGATCATGCAGGCGGCCAGCACAACGGAAAGGAATTTGCTGATTTTCTTCATTGTTTCCTCCTTAAAAATATGAAACGTTCTCCTGGTCTTTCATTGCCGCGTGCAGGCGGCACTGCGCTGTCACCCCTTTTCGATATGGAATCTCACGCACAGGCTGATTCATGAAGAGCTGTGCGAATCCGTGAGTTTTTACCTGTCTGCAAAGGCAGAGAGGAGACGATGGCGGCACGCCGTGATGACTGCATGCGGGGGACGTCGTCTGCGCTCGAAAATCAGTTATTCTCACCAGATTTGATTGTATAATTTTACTACTTCCACTATAATATTTCAAGAATCTTTGACTTGCGGCGAATGAAAACGGCACAGTGCTTAAAAGAAACGCAGTTATTTTGTGCACTCTGTTCATTAAAAAACGCTAATGAGACGGAGTCTGAATTAAGGCCGATGAAAAATGCCGGTTTTAAACGAAAACAGCCGTTGCAGGTAAAAGTTTAGTACGAAAAAGTACGATTTTCCCTGAAAAACGGAATGAAAAAAGTACGAGATCATACGATGCTGCAACGCGGTTTCCCGGCGCCTCCGGCCGCGCCGTCCGCCGCTTTCGCAAAAGAAGAGCCCGCGGCCGTTCCGGACGAAGGAATCGGTATGGCGGTATTTTTATTCATTCGGCGTATGCGCCGGCTTCGGCCCGGAAGCAGGGCGTTTCCCTGTTCTGCCCGGGAAAGAGCCCCATGGACATCTGCACGATTGCATGATACAATGAAAAAAACAGAACGATTGTTTTTGCGGAAAGGGGGACGTTTTCATGAAGGATCCGGCCATCCGGAGCAACCGGATGCAGTGCCTGTTCGCGCTGATCGGCGCGAGCATCGTGGCGGTGTGCGTCTGCGTGGGCGTGGTCATGAACCTGGTGACGCTGTACGACGAGAACTTCGACCACATGGGCATCCGCACCTTCTGCATGTTCACGGTCAATTCCAATATCCTCGCGGGGCTGGCCATGCTGCTGTGCATCCCCTATACCGTGGACGGTCTGCGCACGGGGTATTACCATCTGCCGGACTGGGTCGTGGTGCTGATGCATGTCGCCGTCACCGCCGTGTCCCTCACCTTCCTGGTCTCGCTGCTGATCCTGGCGCCGGTCAAGGGGTTTGTGCTGATCTTCACCGGCTCGCGCTTCTTCCTCCACGGCGTGTGCCCGATCCTGTCCATCGTCACGTTCTGCTGCTTCATCAACAGCCACCTGATCCGCCTCAAGGAGTCGCCCCTGGCGCTGATCCCCGTCTTTATCTACGCCGTCGTTTATCTCGTGATGGTGGTCTTCATCGGCGAGGCGCACGGCGGATGGAACGACTTCTACGGCTTCGTCACCCGGGTCCCCCTCTGGGTGTCGCTGGTGCTGATCATGCCCGTGACCTACGGCATCGCCATGCTGCTGCGACTGGGGCACAACCGCTGCTGCCTCCGCCGCCGGGAGAAGGACGCGGCGCTTTACCGGGCGGCCTACACCGGCGCCGACCTGCGCCAGGTGGTGGAGGAGATGGCCCGCGCCTGCCGGCGGGAGCTCAAGACCGACAGCATCGTGATCCCATCCAAGACCATCGGATATATGATCCAGAACAGCGGCGCCGATCTGGACCAGACGGAGCTGTGCCGGCGCTATCTCGAAGCCTTCCTGGCGGAGGCCTGACATCATACATACCGCCGCCGCAAGCGCTCTTCGCTTGCGGCGGCGTTTGTTTCCGGAGATCCGCGCGGGCCGCGGTATTGACAAGACGGGGAGAGAAGATTATAATAGAACACACGTTATAGAACGCGTGTTACAGAAAGGAGCGGACCGGATATGCCGCCGAGGGCAAAATACACCAGAGAAGAAATTGTCGGCACGGGGCTGGATATCGTGCGCGAGCGCGACATCTCCGCCGTGACCGCGCGGGAGATCGGCCGCCGTCTCGGCAGCTCTTCCAGCCCCATCTTTACCGTGTTTGAGAACATGCGCCAGGTGATCGCCGCCGTCGAGGACAGGGCCAGGGAGATCTACTCCGGCTACGTCCGCGAGGGTCTGCGGCAGGATCTCGCCTTCCGCGGCGTCGGCCAGGCGTATATATCCTTCGCCATGAACGAGCCGAAGCTGTTTCAGCTTCTGTTCATGAAAAAGCAGCCCGACGACATGGGGCTGAGCAAGATCCTCCCGGAAATCGACGAAAACTACACCGCCATCGTCGATTCCATCACGGGCCAGTACCCCGTCACAGCGGAAGACGCCGTGGCGCTCTACCGGCACCTGTGGATCTATTCCCACGGGATCGCCACACTTTGCGCCACCTCCATGTGCCGCTTCACGGGGCAGGAGATCGGCAGCATGCTGACGGAGGTTTTCAAGGCGCTTTTGACCCAACGACTGGCAGGTAAAAACAAATGATCGAAATCAAGAACCTTACAAAATACTACGGCAGCGGCGAAAGCCGCTTCAAGGCGCTCGATGGCGTCTCGCTCCGCATCGACGACGGGACGTTCGACGTGATCCTCGGGGCTTCGGGTTCGGGGAAATCCACTTTTTTGAACGTCATCTCCGGTCTGGAGACCATGGACGGCGGCTCCGTCGCCTACGACGGCCGTCCGCTGGAGACCATGAGCGAGAGAGAGCTGACCAGATTCCGGCGGGACAACACCGCCTACATTTTCCAGCAGTACTACCTGCTTCCCCATCTCAACGTGGAGAAAAACGTCAGGCTGGGGGCCGATCTGGGCAACAACCGGTCGTTTCTTCTTCTGCTCGACGCGGTCGGTCTGTCCGGAAAGCGAAAAAAATACCCCGCGGAGCTCAGCGGCGGCGAGCAGCAGCGCGTCGCCATTGCGCGGGCGCTGGCGAAAAACCCGAAGGTGCTGTTCCTCGACGAGCCCACGGGCGCCCTGGACGAAAAAACCGGCCGGCAGGTGCTGAACCACATCATCGAACTGCAAAAAAAGCAGGGCTTTACCATGATCATGGTGACCCATAACGCCAACATTGCCGAAACCGCGGACCGGATCATCAAAATGAACAGCGGGAAGATCGTCAGCGTCACACAGAACGCCGGGAAAAAGACCGCCTATGAGATCGGGTGGTGACGGCATGATCGTCAGTATGAAGGACGGCGCCAGACTTTTCGGCATCTCGATCATGACCTGCTGCGCCGTCACCGTGTGCAATCTTTTTCTGAATTATTATCTCGATCTCACCGCCGTCGCCGGGCTGATCGGAGATTCCTACGCGAAAATGTTTTACGATGCGCAGGTCATGACGGCCAAGGTCGTCTGCGGCGTTGCCGGCGGCTGCCTGGCGGCGACGACGGTCGTGATGCTGGTATTCTATATCAAGCACTACATCGACAGCCATTCCCGGGAGCTCGGGATAGTGAAAGCGCTGGGCTATTCCGACTTCAGGATCGCCCGGGGCTTCTGCGTGTTCGGCCTCAGCGTGTTTGCCGGCTGCCTGGCCGGGTATCTGCTGGCCTTCGCGCTGATGCCGCGGTTCTATGAACTGCAGAATGCGGACGCGATCCTGCCCGCGTTCCCGATCCGCATCCACTGGCGCCTGTTCTTCCTGCTGGTGATCGCTCCGACCGCGGCGTTCGGCCTGCTCGCGGTATGCTTCAGTGTGACCAGGCTCAATCAGCCCTGCGTGAATCTTCTCCGGGGGATCACGCGGCTCAGGGGAAAAACCCGGGACGGGAAGGAAAAACCGACGTTTGTCGCGCAGATGCGGAGCGCCGTGCTGAAAAGCCGCAAGACGCTGGTGTTTCTCATCGGCTTCTCCGCGTTCTGTTTTTCCGATATGATACAAATGGCGTTCAGCATGGACGAGATGGCCAGCGAAATGATGGGATTGATGCTGTTTATCATCGGCGTCGTGCTGGGCTTCACGACGCTGTACATCGCCGTGACCACAGTGATCCGCTCCAATCAGAAGAATATCGCGATGATGCGCGTATTCGGCTACGACAGCGGGGACTGCAAACGCGCCGTGCTCGACGGCTACCGCCCGGCGGCATATATCGGCTTTCTCATCGGCTCCGTCTACCAGTATCTGCTGCTGAAAATCATGGTGAACCTTGTGTTTGCCGGCATAGAGGGCGTGCCGGAATACCGGTTCGATTTCCCGGTGTTTTTCCTCACCCTGGCGGTCTTTATCCTCGTCTATGAGGGCATCATGTTCGCCTGCGGCCGGGCCATGAAGCAGATCCCGCTGAAGCAGATCATGAGCGAGTGACCGTCCAAAACGAAAAACGGCGGAGAGGGAATCCCCTCTCCGCCGTTCTTTTTGTTCATGGACAGAATGATCACTGCTTCTTTCTGAAAACGGAAACGAGAAGAGCCAGGATCGACGCCGCGCTGCCGAGGCCGGCGATGACGTCGTCGATGGCGACGGGCACCGGGTCCGGCAAAACGGCCCACGCGCCCAGAACGAGGGCAACGATGCCCAGAGCAATTTTCTTTTTCATAACGCGCCTCCCAAAACCGTGTTGTGTTCCTGTTACATATATACCATATCCCGCCCCGCCGGGCAACGCTTTTTTTCGCGCCCGCCCGCCTGCGCATGGAGTTCCCATACGGTCGCAGGGCGGCCGGACCCCGGCCTGCGGCGAAACCTGTCGGCCTTGTGCCGGCGGGAGCCTTCTCCCCCGGCGCGCAAAAAGCGGAGAAGGATTTCTCCTTCTCCGCTCAGGTTTTCCGGTTTTCCGGTGGTTTTTCTTACTTGAAGTAGCGGTTCAGAAGACCCTCCAGGGCCTTTCCGTGTCTCGCCTCGTCTCTCGCCATTTCATGCACGGTGTCGTGGATGGCGTCCAGGCCGTTCTTCTTGGCGCAGGAGGCCAGGTCGAACTTGCCCTTGGTGGCGCCGTACTCGCAGTCCACGCGCCATTTGAGGTTGGCCTTGGTGTCTGCCTTCATGTTGGGCTCGAGGGTGGAGCCCAGCAGCTCGGCAAACTTGGCGGCGTGCTCGGCTTCCTCAAAGGCGGCCTTTTCCCAGTACAGGCCGACCTCGGGATAGCCCTCGCGGTGGGCGATGCGGGCCATGCACAGGTACATGCCGACCTCGGAGCACTCGCCGTTGAAGTTGGCCATGAGCTGATCCAGGATGTACTTCTTGTCCTCTTCGCTGACGTCGGGGTTGTTTGCCACGGTCTTTTCGTAGACGCCGAACTCATGCACGGCGGCCAGCTCCATTTCGCCCTGGACCTCCTCGAACATGGAAGCGGGCACGCGGCACACGGGGCATCTCTCGGGGGGCGTCTCGCCTTCGTAGACGTAGCCGCAGACCTTGCATACGAATTTCTTCATTTGATCTTCCTCCATTTTATTATAGTTATTTTAATATCATTTTATTTCGCTGATGCAGTCGGCGCAGCGCCCGTAGAAGGTCAGCCAGCCGGACTCCACCTCGGCGCCGAGCTGCCGGGCGGCCTGCTCGCAGACCGAGGGATCCGGGGAGAGGTCGTCCACATCGATGACCGCGCCGCAGCATCTGCAGACGAAATGGGCATGGGGTTCGGTGCAGGCGTCGAACCGCTCGAAGCCGTCCACCACGCCCACGCTGACGATCTCGCCCCGGGCGCGGAGCTGGGCCAGATTGCGGTAGACCGTGGCCCGGGAGATGCCGCGTTTGCGGAGCTGGTCGCTGATCCAGGCCGCGGAGGGATGCGCTTTGGTTGCGCGCAGGCACGCGAGGATCTCGTCGCGCTTGACGCTGTGTCGCTGGGTGATACTCATTTTCCGCAGCCTCCTTTGCTTGTAAGATTGAATCTTACGTTCATATCATATCGCATTCGCCGGGAAAAGTAAAGCGGGCGGAGGAAATATGTGATATTCACTAAAACCGCGCATGGCTGTCTGTGGATTGTTAATAATAGAAACAGTTTTCAGAAAAACCCGTTTCACAGGCTTGACAAGCGTCTGAAATCCCGATAAAATAGGCAAGGAAAATGTCGAAAGGGGGGCGCCGCCATGACCTTTATCACCGGAAAACGGACGGCGGATTCCCTTTCTCTTTTTTCTTTTGAACATCGGGCTTTGCATCGGATTCCCCATTGATCCGGTGTTTTTTTCTGCCCGTTTGAGCACTGAACAGAAACAGAGAGGAGAAACACTATGGGTAAAAACGTAAACACCGACGCCATCTATGACGCCAGAGCCTTGGGCGTCCCCAAGATGGTCACGCTGGGCTTCCAGCACATGTTCGCCATGTTCGGCGCGACGGTCCTGGTGCCTGCCCTCACCGGTCTGGACGTCGCCACCACGCTGCTGTTCGCCGGTCTCGGCACGCTGCTGTTCCACCTGCTGGCCAAGGGTAAGGTCCCGGCCTTCCTGGGCTCGTCCTTCGCGTTCCTGGCCGGCTATTTCGCCATCGCCCCCAACGGCGAGAAGGAGCTGCTGCCCTACGCCTGCTTCGGCGTGGCCATCGCGGGTCTGATGTACGTCATCCTGGCCGCCTTCTTCAAGGCCTTCGGCACCAAGCGCGTCATGCGCTACTTCCCGCCCATCGTCACCGGCCCCATCATCATCGCCATCGGCCTGACCCTGTCCTCCACCGCCATCGACAGCTGCAAGGCCAACTGGTGGATCGCCCTCGTGGCCATCGTCGTCATCATCGCCGCGAACATCTGGGGCAAGGGCATGATCAAGATCATCCCCATCCTGCTGGGTGTCATTGCCTCCTATCTGGTCGCCATGATCTTTGATCCGGCCAGCCGCGCGGCTCTGGTTGAAAACGTCGCCGGCGCCAAATGGATCGGCATCCCCATCCACAAGGAAGCGACCCTCTTCGGCCTGTTCTCCGGCACCGTGGACAAGAAGCTGCTGGTGACCGCCATCATCACCATCGTGCCGCTGTCCCTGGCTACCATGGTCGAGCACATCGGCGACATCTCCGCCATCTCCTCCACCTGCGGCCGCAACTATATGGAGGACCCCGGCTTCCACCGAACCCTCCTGGGCGACGGTCTGGCCACCACCCTGGCCTCCATTTTCGGCGGCCCCGCCAACACCACCTATGGTGAGAACACCGGCGTGCTGGCCCTGAGCAAGGTTTACGATCCCAAGGTCATCCGCATCGCCGCGATTCTGGCGATCCTGTTCTCCTTCTGCCCGAAGTTCGCCGCCGTCATCCGCTCCATGCCCACCGCCACCATCGGCGGCGTCAGCCTGGTGCTCTACGGCATGATCTCCGCCGTCGGCGTGCGCAACGTCGTGGAGAACAAGGTCGACTTCACCAAGTCCCGCAACGTGCTCATCGCGGCCCTGATCCTGGTGCTGGCCATCGGCATCAAGTACAGCTACGAAAGCGGCGCCATCCCCCTCGGCCCGATCAGCCTGTCCGGCCTGGCCGTGGCCTCCATCGTCGGCATCGTGCTCAACGCCGTCATGCCCGGCAAGGACTACACCTTCGGCGAGGATCCCCAGGGCGATACCTCCGTCAACTTCATCGTCCAGTAAGCCGACCCAAGCGAATACAAAAATGCAGCTCCTTACGGGGCTGCATTTTTTTGGAAATTTCTTGACCGGGCGAAAAATGATGATATCATTATTATATAATAAATGTATATTTGCACCGGAAGGGAGCGAATCAGATGAAAACCATCGTGGCGGCGGGACACATCTGCCTGGACATCACGCCGGTCTTCCCGGCGAACAAGGCCTATGACCGGGTGCAGGACATCCTGATCCCCGGCAAGCTCATCCAGACCGAGGCCGCGGACGTGCACACCGGCGGCAGCGTGGCCAATACGGGCCTGGCGCTCAAGCTGCTGGGAAATGACGTCCGGCTGCTGGGCAAGGTGGGCGACGACGCCTTCGGCGCCATCGTCAGGAATATTCTTGCCTCCTGCGGGGCCGGCGGCCTGCTGACCGACCCCGGCAGCTCCACCTCCTACTCCGTGGTGCTGGCGGTGCCGGGCGTCGACCGGGTGTTTCTCCACAATCCCGGCGCCAACGATACCTTCTGCGGCGCGGATATCCCCGACGGGGCTCTGGCGGGCGCGGATCTGTTCCACTTCGGCTATCCCCCGCTGATGCGCCGGATGTACGAAAACGGCGGCCGGGAGCTGGCCGGGCTGTTCCGCCGGGTCAAATCCCTGGGCATCGCCACCAGCCTGGATTTTGCCGCCGTCGATCCCGATACCCCCGCCGGGCGCATCGACTGGCGGGCGATCCTGGCGGACGTGCTGCCATACGTGGATTTCTTCGTGCCCAGCTTCGAGGAGCTGTGCTTCATGCTGGACCGGCCCCGCTACGACCGGCTTGTGGCCCGGGGCGGCGATCTGACCGACGCGCTGGATGTGGAAGCCGAGGCCGCGCCCCTGGCCGAGCGGCTGATGGCCATGGGCTGCCGGGTGTTGCTGATCAAATGCGGCACCGCGGGCATGTACTACCGCACCGCCGGCGAGGCGGCCGTCGCGGGGATCGGCCTGCCCCTGGATCTCCCTGCCTGGGCAAACCGCCGGGGCATCCAGCCCTGCTTCAAGGCCGAGATCGTGCGCTCCGGCACCGGCGCGGGCGATACGTCCATCGCCGCCTTCCTCACCGCCGTGCTGGCGGGCAGGACCCCGGAGCGCTGCGCGGCCCTGGCGGCGGCGGAGGGCGCCTGCTGCGTCACCGCCTACGACGCCCTGGGCGGCCTGCGTCCCCTGGACGAGCTGGAGGCGCGGATCGACGCCGGCTGGGAAACGATGTAAAAGGAGGCGCGCCATGCTTGTTACGATGAATGAGATCCTGGCCCCCGCGAAGGCGGGCGGCTACGGCGTGGGCTTTTTCAACGCCGTGAATGTGGAGATGGCCCGGGCCGTCATCGAGACCGCGGAGGAGCTCCGCGCCCCGGTGATGGTGGGCACCGCCGAGGTGCTGCTGCCGGCCATGCCTCTGGAGAATGTGGCGGACTATCTGATCCCCATGGCGGAGCGGGCCGGGGTGCCCGTGTGCGTCCACTATGACCACGGCCTGACCTTTGAAAAATGCATGGAGGCCCTGAAGCTGGGCTTCACCTCGGTGATGTACGACTGCTCCACCCTGGACTATGAGAGCAATGTCGCGAACGTGGCCGAAATGGTGAAGATCTGTCACGCCATGGGCGCCGCGGTGGAGGGCGAGCTGGGCCACGTGGGCGACAATGAGGGCGCCGGAAAGCTGGAAAAGCCCAGCGACTTCTACACCGACCCCGGCCAGGCCGCGGACTTCGTCCGGCGCACCGGGGTGGACGCCCTGGCCGTGGCCGTGGGCAACGCCCACGGGGCCTACAAATTCCCGCCCAAGCTGGATTTTGAGCGCATCGAGACCATTGCCGCGGGCACGGGGCTTCCCCTGGTGCTCCACGGCGGCAGCGGCCTGTCCGATTCCGACTTCCGCACGGCGGTATCCAGGGGCGTGTGCAAGGTGAACATCTTCACCGATCTGGACCGGGCCGGGAAGGAGGGCGTCGAAGCGGGCCTGCGCTCCGGCGCCGGGACCCTGATGGGTCTGATCCCCCATGCCGTCGACGCCATGCGCCGGGTGGTGCGCGGCAAGCTGGAACTGTTCGGTTCCGTGGGCCGTGTGTGACGCGCCGGCCCCTTCCTGCAGCGGCAAAGGCCGCCCCGCTCCGGGGCGGCCTTTTTGCCGGCTTCTTCATAAGTTTGGTTTCTTCTTTATATAACGAAAAAAATGCCGCATTATCGTGGCAAAAAATTTTTTTAAATTTTTTCAAAAAAGGGGTTGACAAATGGGCGGACTTGTATTATTGTATTAATAGCTTAATACACCAACACAGTAATACAAAGGAGGCACATTATGGAGTGGGCATTTCGTTCTGACCAGCCCATTTACGCGCAGATGAGCCGCCATCTTTCGGCAGCGATCGTCACCGGCTACTATTCGCCGGGGCAGCGTCTGCCGTCGGTGCGGGACATCGCGATGGATGCGGGCGTCAACCCCAACACGGTGCAGCGGGCGCTGGCCGAGCTGGAGCGCGACGGCCTGGTTTTCTCCCAGCGGACTTCGGGCCGCTTCGTCACCGAGGATCCGGAAAAGATCCGCAGCGTGCGGGAGACCATGGCAAAAGAAGTGATCGATGAATTTTTAAAGGCGATGAGGAAGCTGGGAATCGACCGGAAGGAAACCATCGCTTTTCTGGAAAAGGAGGAAGATGAATGAGTATTCTTGAGTGCAAAGGCCTGAGCAAGCATTTCGGCGCGGTACAGGCCCTGGAAAATGTGGATCTGGCCATCGAGCCCGGCCACATCGTCGGTCTGCTGGGCCCCAACGGCAGCGGCAAGACCACCCTGATCAAGCTGGCCAACGGCCTGCTGACCCCCACGTCCGGGTCCATCACCATCGGCGGCATCGCCCCCGGCGTGCAGACCAAATCCGTAGTGTCCTATCTGCCGGAGCGCATCGCGCTGCCCGAGTGGATGACCGCGGAGCAGGCTGTGGATTATTACCAGGACTTCTACGCCGACTTCCGCCGGGAGACCGCCGAGGCCATGATCCAGAACCTGGGCCTGAACATGAAGCAGCGCATCAAGACCATGAGCAAGGGCACCAAGGAAAAGCTCCAGCTCATCCTCACCATGAGCCGCGACGCAAGACTCTTCCTCCTGGACGAGCCCATCGGCGGCGTGGATCCCGCCACCCGCGACTACATCCTGCGCACCATCATCGGCAACTACAACGAGAACGCCTCGATCATCATCTCCACCCACCTCATCTCCGACGTGGAGCAGGTGCTGGACGAGGTCCTGTTCCTGCAGAATGGCCGGATCGTGCTCCACGACACCGTGGATGCCATCCGCAACGAGAAAGGCACGTCCGTCGACGCGCTGTTCAGGGAGGTATTCAGATGCTGAGCAAATCCATGAAACATGAATTCCGGGCCACGTCCCGGGTGATGCTGCCGCTGTTCGCGGCTCTGCTGCTGATGTCCGTGGTGGCCCATTTTGCCATTCAGCTGCTGACCGGCGCCAATAATCTCCATTGGCTCCTCGAGACCATCAGCGCCATTGTGATCGCTCTGTTCGCGATCAGCGTGGTCGCCGTCGCGGTGGGCGTGCTGATCCTGACGGTGAGCCGCTTCTATCGCAGCTTCCTGTCCGACGAGGGTTACCTCAACATGACCCTGCCCGTCTCGGTTCACACCCACATCTTCTCCCGGCTGATCGTCGCCGTGATCTGGTACGCTCTGACCGTCATCGCCGTGCTGCTGGCCTGCCTGATCATGGGTCTGAACCTCCACGAATGGAAGGAATTCTTCGTCGCCATCGGCGACGTCCTGCGCGGCCTGAGCGAGCAGCATCTGACCGGTCGGGCCATCCTGCTGGGTCTGGAGACGCTCCTCGCCATGGTGATAGGCTGCAGCTTCTCCTCTCTGCTGCTCTACGCGGCCATGGCCGTCGGCCACAGCTTCAATCGCCATAAGAAGGGCATGTCCGTGCTGTTCGCCTTCGTGTTCTACTATGCGATCCAGATCATCGGCGTGGTTGGCATCGCGGTGCTCACCCACATGGATTGGGACAACTGGTTCGACATCACCGCAGAGAATGCGACCCATGCGCTGAACGTATTCCAGGCCCTGCTGGGCGGCGTCATCGGCGTCAACCTCATCGGCTGTGCGCTGTTCTACTTCATCACCCATCACTTCCTGTCCAGGAAGCTGAACCTGGAGTGATCCCCGATAAAAGCCATGCCGCAGAGATTCTCTCTGCGGCATGTTTTTTTGAATCGGCGCCGTCAAATAAACGATTGCAGCCGCCCCCTTCGGGGCGGCTGCGGGTTTATGACTCGGATACGCAGGCAAAGGGGATGCTCAATGCGCCGTCGTAAAAATCGACGGTTACGGCGTCGCCCACCGTCAGGCGGTCAAAATAGTCCCGAGAGACAAAGAACCTGAGTTCGCCCTCCGGCCCCGCGGTCGTGATCCAGCAGTCGGCCTCCCGGTACTGCTCCAGCGCCGTGATCCGGCAGATCTCGGTCCGATCCGGCGCCGCATTATAATAAGGCACGGCATTGACCGCGGCGCCGGCCGAAATGCCGAAGCCTGTCCAGGCCAGCAGGACGACCGCCAGCAGCCACCCGGAGACCTTTCGCTCCGGGGACAGGAGCCAGATAATCAGGCTCAGAAACGCCGCCGGCAGCATCCCGATCAGAACGAGACGGGCGTCGGACAGATAGGTGACGTCCGGCAGCCGCAGCATCAGAAGAAACAGCGGCGGGAACAGCAGGAGCCACGCGGGCAAGAGCCGCTTGCCATAGAGAAACTTGCTGTCAATTCCGAACATCGTGAGGGAATACCATTCCGGGTGCCGCAGGCTCAAGATTGCCGGTAGGATTAGCGCAGCGCCGCTCAGCACCAGCCAGGGAAGATACGGCATGATGGGAAGGGCAACGAGCTGGGCCAGATCCATGCCGATGCACAGGTAAAACCCCAGCAAGTACCGAGGACTGCTGTTTTCGTTCCGCGCGAGGCTCCTGCCGTAATCCAACCGGCGCTTTGGCTGAACGATCTCGTCGTCGCGCAGATCGAAGAAGCGGCATACGACCGGCAGGCTGTATTTTTTGTCGACGGCAAAACGGTGGGTCTTGCCGTCCGCCGTGCTGAACGTGATGATCGGGAGGGCGTCCGCATAATACTTGCCGTATGTGTTCAGCGCCAGCTCCTTCGATTGGATCTGCGCTTTCTGGATCACCAGATCTTTCGGCCCCGGTTCGATGACGGCACGATGAAACTTTTCCGGATCAAAGCCCTTGGAGGCGCTGTAGCATTCATGGAAAAGGAACCCCTCCTCCGTCTGGATCGCGGCCCAGGGTTTTCTGCTGAAATAGCCCCAAACGAGCAGTCTGTTCATAGTGCGCCTCCTTTCTCTGAAATATGCCGTGCCCATGGGTGCTGGAAGCAGCCGCCCTTGCGGGCGGCTGCGGTCGGTATTTACGGGGCTTCGGTTTCCACCGGGGCGGGGCTGCCCACGCTGCCGGACTTCTGATAGAACAGGGACGCCAGGGGGGAATCCTCGTCCAGGATCAGGGTCTTGTTGCCGCCGGACAGGCTCTTTTTCGCCGCGTCCAGGGAAATCATGAACTCGTAGAACTCCGCCTTCTCCGGGGTATCGTAGGCCTCGGCCAGGATGCGCATGTACTCGGCGTCGCCCTCGGCCCGGGTGACGGTGGCCTTGGCCTCGCCCTCGGACTGGATGATGCCCACCTGCTTGTCGGCCTCGTTGCGGGTGATCTTCGCGTCATATGCGCCCTTGGCTGTGAAGCCGGCGGCGATCTTCTCGCGCTCGGAGATCATGCGCTCAAAGACGGCCTCCTTGTTCTCCGTGGGCATGTCCAGGGTCTTGGTCTCGATGGCGGTGATGTCGATGCCGTACTGGTCGAAGGTGTTGTCGCAGTTAGCCAGGATGGCCTCGGCAAGGCGGCCGTCGCGGCCGGAGATGATATCCTCCTGGCTCATGCTGGAGATGGTGGTTTTCAGGGAGTTGTAGACCACCGCGTCGATGCGGTACTCGGCGTTGGCCACGCTGGCAGACAATGTCTCGATGAAGCGGTAGGGATCGGTGACCCGCCAGGTGACGAAGCAGTCGGCGATCATGGACTTCTTGTCCGAGGTGATGACGTCCGACACCGCCAGGTCATAGAGCATCAGGGTGTTGGGGATGGTCTGGGTGGACTGGATGAAGGGGATCTTCAGGCTGGGGCCCGCATGATCCACCACGTGCATCACGCGGCCGAACTGCTTGATGACGGTGTACTCGTTCTGACGGGTGATGACCAGGCTGTTGGCCAGCAGGATCACGACCAGCAGGACGCAGATGAGGGCGATGACGCCGCCGCGGGCTTTCTTTTTTCCTGTTGTGGGATTCACTGTGCTGCCTCCTCTCCGGTGACGGTCTGGGTGCCGCCGAGGATATCCACGGGCATGTAGGTGTGGATATCGTCGCCCTGGGACTTGATGATCACGCGAATATCCGGCAGGATGTCGCCCATGGTCTCAAAGAACAGGCGCTGGCGGGTGATCTCGGGGTAGCGGGCGTATTCGGTGTACAGGTCATTGAAGCGCTGGGCCTGGGCGTTGGCCTCGTTGATCTTGGCCTGCTTGTAGGCCTCGGCCTTCTGCACGGCCTCGTCGGCGGTGGCCTGGGCGCCGGGGATGACCTGGTTCTTGTACTTGTCGGCGTTGTTGGTGGCGGTCTCGGCGCCCTGCTTGGCGGTTTCCACGGCCTTGAAGGCGTTCTGGACCTCCGTGGTGGGCGGCTCGGCGTCCTGCATGGTGATGTTCACCAGTGCGATGCCCAGATCCTCCTTTTCAATGCGGTCGGCGATCTTGCTCTTGATGGAGGCCTGGATCTCGCTCTTGCCGGTGGTGATGACGCTGTCCACACCGTACAGACCGATGGTATCGCGGATGTAGCTCTGGGTGATCATCTTGAGGATGTTCTCAGGATCCGCCGAGGCGTAGAGGTACTTGACGGGGTCCGTGACCTTCCACTCCACGTAGAAGTCCACGTCCACGAAGTTGTAGTCCCGGGTGATCATCACCGATTCCGACTCGATGGACTCGCCCGCGGCGTCGTAGCCGATGGGGATGCCGCGGATATTCTTGGAAATGATGGTTTTGCGCTGGATCAGCGGCAGCTTGAAGTGCAGGCCGGAGTGTTCCACCAGGGCGGGCTTTCCCAGGGTGGTGACCACGGCGTACTGGTCCTCGGTGGTGTGATAGAACGAGGTCATCACGATGATGCCCAGCAGCATCACGCCGATGACGAGGGCGCTGATGCGCCCGAGTTTCTTTGTATCGATCTTCATAGAATCTCCTTCCTTTCCGTGCTTCTGCCGGCTTGCAAGTATGACGACGGCGAACGCGCCAGGTTCCCGATTTTTTATTCCCGGCGCAGGGGCTGCTTTGAGGTGAACTCCATGGCCGCCCCGGTGAGGGGGTGATTCAGGCGCAGGGTGCGCGCGCACAGCTGCTGGGTGAATTTCTCCGCCCTGCCGTACTGGGGATCGCCCAGGATGGGGCAGCCGATGAAGGCCATGTGCACCCGGAGCTGGTGGGTCCTGCCCGTCACAGGCCGGAGGCGGACCAGACTGATCTCCCCGGGCTCCAGGGTCTCATACTGTGTGACGGCGGGCTTGCCGTCGGTGCGCACGCAGCGCAGCAGGCTCGTGGGGCTCAGCCGGGCGATGGGGGCGTCCACGGTCCCGGCCAGCGGGAACGGCGTGCCGACAACCAGGGCCTCGTAGATCTTCTCCTTGGGCGCGCCGATGAGCAGCGTGTGCACATGGGCGTTCTTCGCCAGCAGCACCACGCCGAAGGTGTCCCGGTCCAGGCGGCTGACGGGGTGCACAGCGCAGGCCTGGCCCGTCTGCTGATAATGGGCCAGCACCCGGTTGGCCAGGGTGCCGGCGGTGCGGTTATAGGTGGGGTGCATGATGAGCCCGGCGGGCTTGTCCAGGGCGATCATGGCCTCGTCTTCATATAGAATGTCCAAGGGCCCGGGCTCGGCGGGGTAGTCCGGCGCTCTTTCGTCGAGAAGGACCCGGATCTCGTCGCCGGGGCGCACGGGGAAGTCGGTGTGCACCGGCACGCCGTTCACGAGAAAGGCTTCCCGGAATTTCAGCCGGCGCACCAGGCCCGAGGAGAGCCCCAGCTCCCGCCGCAGAAAGCGCAGCAGCCTGCCCTCGGATTGGGCAATATGTCGAAGGTCCATGGAATCACCCCCAAGTATCAGAGTATCAAAGCCTTCTCCCTGAGTAGACACTGATTTATTGGAAACACATAGCAGTTCGTTTGCCTGGCTCCCTCGGGGAGGGAGCCAGGGGCGGGCGCATGTGGGCATGCACCCCTACGAGTGCGGCATAAAAACGGGGCGGCCTGCAAAGGCCGCCCCGGATGGATCACGATCAATATGCCAGCTTGTCGGCGAGCCAGGCCTTGAGCTCGGAAATGGGCACGCGGACCTGCTCCATGGTGTCGCGGTCGCGGATGGTGACGGCGTTGTCGGCCTCGATGCCCTTCTCGGGATCGCCCACGGTCTCGAAGTCCACGGTGATGCAGTAGGGAGTGCCGATCTCGTCCTCGCGGCGGTAGCGCTTGCCGATGGAGCCGGCGTCGTCGAAGTCCACCATGAAGTCCTTCTGCAGCGCATGGTAGATCTCCTCGGCCTTGGGGCTCAGCTTCTTGGAAAGCGGCAGCACGGCAGCCTTGAAGGGGGCCAGGGCCGGATGCAGGTGCAGCACCACGCGCACGTCGTCGTTGCCCTTCTTGTCCTGGCCGACGACCTCCTCGTCATAGGCTTCCACCAGGAACGCCAGGACCACGCGGTCGGCGCCCAGGGACGGCTCGATGACGTAGGGGATATAGTGCTCGTTCTTGGCCTGGTCGAAATAGGTCATATCCACGCCGGAGACCTTCTGATGCTGGGTCAGGTCGTAGTCGGTGCGGTCGGCCACGCCCCAGAGCTCGCCCCAGCCGAAGGGGAACATGAACTCAAAGTCGGTGGTGGCCTTGGAGTAGAAGCTCAGCTCCTCGGGCTCGTGGTCACGCAGGCGCAGGTCCTCGTCGCGCATGCCCAGGCCCAGCAGCCAGTCGCGGCAGAAGCCGCGCCAGTAGGCGAACCACTCCAGATCGGTGCCCGGCTCGCAGAAGAACTCCAGCTCCATCTGCTCGAACTCGCGGGTGCGGAAGGTGAAGTTGCCCGGGGTGATCTCGTTGCGGAAGGACTTGCCCACCTGGCACACGCCGAAGGGCAGCTTGCGGCGGGTGGTGCGCAGGATGTTGTTGAAATTGACAAAGATGCCCTGGGCGGTCTCGGGACGGAGGTACACGGTGTTCTTCGCGTCCTCGGTGACGCCCTGGAAGGTCTTGAACATCAGGTTGAACTGACGGATATCGGTGAAGTTATGCTTGCCGCAGGTGGGGCAGGGCACATTGTGCTCCTCCACGAAGGCGGCCATTTCGGCCTGGGAGAAGGCGTCGATGGGCTTTTCCAGGGTGATGCCGGCCTGCTCGCAGAAGCCCTCGATGAGCTTGTCGGCGCGGAAGCGCTCCTTGCACTCCTTGCAGTCCATCAGAGGATCGGAGAAGCCGCCCAGATGGCCGGAGGCGACCCAGGTCTGGGGATTCATCAGGATCGCGGAGTCCTGGCCCACGTTGTAGGGGTTCTCCTGCACGAATTTCTTCCACCATGCGCGCTTGACGTTGTTCTTGAGCTCCACGCCGAGGGGGCCGTAGTCCCAGGTGTTGGCCAGGCCGCCGTAGATCTCGGAGCCGGCGAAAATGAAGCCGCGGCCCTTGCACAGCGCAACGATCTTATCCATGGTTTTCTCGGTATTTTTCAGCATATGCATATCCTCCAGGTAAACTTTAATCAAGCCCATCCATTATAACCATTCTTCGGGGGAAAATCAACAAAAACTTACATTTTTTCGGCGTTTTTTGGGATGCGGACGGTGAGAATGATCTCCCTTTCGTCCTCCCGCCGGGAGCTGTCGGCGCCGATGCCCGCGCGGCGCAGCCGCGCGACGCCCTGGTCGATGGAGTTCAGCAGCTGCCCCACGTCCGGAGCGCTGCGTTTCGGCGCCGGGGTGCGCAGGATCGATTCGATGTATTCCTCCGCCTGGGCCACGTTGAATCCCCGCCGGGCGATCACGGCGACGGCGTCCAGCCGGGCCTGCTCCCCGGGCAGGCGCAGCAGGGCCCGGGCGTGACGCTCGGACAGGCGGTGCTCCCGCAGGGCCTCGCGCACCGGGGCGGTATGGCGCAGCAGGCGCAGCTTGTTGGCCACGGCGCTCTGGCTTTTGCCGATGCGCAGGGCCGCCTGCTCCTGGCTCAGACCGTACAGACGCATCAGCCGCGCCAGCCCCTCGGCCTCCTCTATGTAATCCAGATCCCGGCGCTGCAGATTTTCGATCAGCGCCACCATGCCGGACTCGGCCTCGTTCACCGCCAGCAGGATGCAGGGCACCTCCCGCAGCCCCGCCAGCTTCGCCGCCCGCAGTCTGCGCTCCCCCGCCACCAGCTCGTAGCCGTCGGCGATGCGCCGCACGCTCAGCGGCTGGATCACCCCGTAGCTCACGATGCTCTGGGCCAGCTCCTGCAGGCCGGTTTCGTCAAAGATCCGCCGCGGCTGGGCCGGATTCGGCCGGATCGCCCCCACGGGCAGCTGCATCACCCGGCCCGAGGCCAGGCGGGTCGTGTTTTTGGACATTGCGTTTCCTCCTTCCTGATTGTACCTCTATCATAGCCCGGCAGAAATAAAAAAGCGCGCGATCGGTTGTAAAACACCGCCCCGGATGGTACAATATTGAAAAAGAAACCGGAGGAACCGCTGTGAAAAAAGCTACGCTCAGAAACTATGCCCGGCTCATCGTGCGCACGGGCGTCAACGTGCAGAAGGGGCAGGAGGTCTTTATCAGCGCCGAGCTGGATCAGCCGGCGTTCGTGGCCATGGTGGTGGAGGAGGCCTACCGCGCCGGCGCGAAGCGCGTGGTGGTGGACTGGTCCTATCAGCCCCTGACCAAGCTGCATGTGCGCCATCAGCCCATGAAGGTCCTGGGCGGCATGTCCGACTGGGAGCTTGCCCGCTGGCAGCACTACACCGAGGCGCTGCCCTGCCGGATCTATCTGCTCTCCGACGATCCCGACGGCCTGCGGGGCGTCAACCAGACCAAACTGGCCAAGGCCCAGATGAAGATCATCCCCATCATCAAGCCCTACCGCGACAAGATCGAGAACCGCTACCAGTGGTGCATCGCCGCGGTGCCCGGCAGGGCCTGGGCCAAAAAGCTCTTCCCGGAGAAGCGGGCGGGCCAGGCGATCGAGGCCCTGTGGGAAGCGATCCTCCAGACCTCCCGGGCCGACGGCGACGATCCCACGGCCGCATGGCAGGCCCACAACAGGGCGCTCCAAAGCCGCTGCGCCCATCTCAATGCCCTGGGCATCCGCAAACTCCACTATTACGGCGACAACGGCACCGACCTCACCGTGGGCATGATCCCCGAGGGCCGCTTCCGCGGCGGCAGCGAAACGAGCCTGCAGAACATCGTCTTCAACCCCAACATCCCCACGGAGGAATGTTTTATCTCCCCGAAGCGCGGTGAAGCCGAGGGCGTCGTCTACGCCACCAAGCCCCTGTCCTACCAGGGACAGCTCATTGAGGATTTCTGGATCCGGTTTGCTGGCGGCAAGGCGGTGGAGTGGCACGCGGAGAAAAACGAATCTCTGCTGGGCGACCTCATCGGCATGGACGAGGGCAGCGCCTACCTGGGCGAATGCGCCCTGGTGCCCCACGACAGCCCCATCAGCAACCTGGGACTGCTGTTCTACAACACCCTGTTCGACGAGAACGCCGCCTGCCACCTGGCCCTGGGCCTGGGCTTCGCCGACACCATCGACGGCTTTGAAAACCGCACCCTGGAAGAGTGCCGCGCCCTGGGCGTCAATGATTCGGGCGTGCACGAGGACTTCATGATCGGCTATGCGGGCCTGAACATCGACGCCGAGACGGATTCCGGCACCGTGCCCGTCTTCCGAAACGGCGCCTGGGCATTTTGAAATAAAAAAAGCATGCACCCATAGACCCGGCGTCCCGCGTCCGGCCCCTATGGGTGCGTTTTTTTACAGGCTTTCAAAAAAAGAAAAACCCGCAGGGGCGGCGACGGGGGCTTCGCCGCCTGGTCCCTTGCGGGATGACTGCATCGGCCCGCCGGAGGCATGACAGGCCCCGAGCATGGAACAAGCGGGCGGATGTGGGCATCCGCCCCTACGAAAAATTTTTTCGAGAAAACAGCATATAACAGTTGACAACAGTTCAATACTGTTATATACTGTTAACGATGAAACTCCCACGCGCGAGGAGGTCTATATGAATATCATCATCAGCACCCAGTCCATGACCCCGATCTACGAGCAGATCGTGGAGTCTGTCAAACACATGATCCTGTCCGGCGCACTGGCGGAGAACGATGCCCTGCCCTCGGTGCGGGCCCTGTCCCGGGAGCTGAAAATCAGCGCTCTCACGGTCAAGAAGGCCTACGACGTTCTGGAGGAGGAGGGCCTGACCGCCACGGTCCACGGCAAGGGCACCTACGTGCTCTCGCCGAACCGCAGCCTCATGCAGGAGGCCCAGCGGCGCGATCTGGAGCAGGATCTGGAATCCATTGTCGAGAAGGCAAAGCGCTACGGCGTCAGTCCGGAGGAGCTGCGCAGCATGCTCGACATCATCACGGAGGAATCATCATGCTGAAACTGACAAATCTGCAGAAGAATTACGGAGATTTCCATCTGGACTGCACCATGGAGGTCCGGCCGGGCGCAATCACCGGCTTCATCGGCGCCAACGGTGCGGGCAAGAGCACCACGGTCAAGGCGGTGCTGGGGCTGATCCGGCCCGACGGCGGGAGGATCGAGCTTTTCGGCCGGCAGCTGGACGCACCCTCTCCCGCCGACAAGCGGCGCATGGGCGTGGCCCTGGCGGAGTCCGGCTTCAGCGGCGAGCTGACGGTGCGCGACGTGGAAAAAGTCCTGGCCGCCTTCTATCCCGGCTTCGATCCCGCCTTCTACCGGGCGAAGGCCGAGGCCCTGGGCCTGCCGATGAACAAGAAGATCAAGGAGTTTTCCACCGGTATGAAGGCCAAGCTCAAGGTGCTTGCCGCCATCTCCCACGGGGCGGAGCTGCTGCTCCTGGACGAACCCACGGCTGGCCTGGACGTACTGGCCCGGGATCAGCTCCTGGAGATGCTGCGGGAGTACGTGGAGGCAGACGAACGCCGGGCCATCCTCATCAGCTCCCACATCTCCGGCGACCTGGAGCAGCTTTGCGACGACTTCTATATGATCGACGACGGAAAGATCATCTGCCATGAAGACACCGACCGCCTGCTCAGCGACTACGCCATCGTAAAGGTCGCGGAGCTCTCAGATGTGGATCTGCAGTACATCCTGCGCCGCCGCAGGGAGAGCTTCGGCTGGAGCCTGCTCACGGACCAGAAGCGGTTCTATGCCGAGAATTATCCCGGCCTGGTGATCGAACGGGTCACCCTGGACGAATTCATCATGATGATGCTCAAAGGAGAGACGCTATGAAAGGCTTACTGATCAAGGATCTTTGTCTGCTGCGCGGCCAGAAGCGGCTGGTGCCCCTGTTCCTGTTGCTGGCGGTGTGGTTCACCGTCCTGCACCAGGACGGCTTCGCCTTCCCCTTCCTGGGGATGATGGCCACGGTGCTGGCCAGCAGCACCATCAGCTATGATGAGCTGGACCGGGGCGAGGCGAGCCTGTTCTCCCTGCCCTTCTCCCGCGGCGCGTATGTGACAGAGAAGTACCTGCTCACCGCTCTGCTGCTGCTGGGCGCCATCGTCCTGGGACTGGTATGCACCCTGGCGCGAAGCGCCATCGCCCATGATGTGGAGCTGCGTGAAATGGGGGGATACATCGGCGCGATGGTGGCGGTGTGCGCCATCTTTGCGGGGGTCATGCTGCCGCTGCGCATCCGCTTCACCGGCGACCAGGGCCGCATCGCCATGCTCGTTTTGATGGCCGTGATCATGCTGGTGGCGGTGGGGCTGATACGCCTGCTGCCGGCGCAGTCCGAGGCCGTGGCCGGCTTCTTCACCGGCCTGCCGAAGGGCGCGCTCATCGCCGGCGCGGCGGGTGTGTGCGTGCTGATCGTGCTGACGGGCTACCTGCTGGCCCTGCGCTGGATCAAGAAAAAAGAATACTGAGATAACTGAGATAGATAAGATAGATAAACAACAAACGCGCCGGCCCTATGGGCCGGCGCGAAGACTGTCAAAATAAACGGAAGGCTCCAAGCATCGGAGGGAAGGAAAGTGTGAAAGGAAACCGTCAGGGTTTCCTTTCGCGTTCAATCAAACCGATTTCCAAACATTTGAAAAAGTTTGGAAATCGCACGCAGCGCGGCAAATTTTTTTGCCACGCTGCGCGCCGGCCCATCGGGCCGGCGCGTTGTTTTTCGTTTTCGGTTTAATTGGCGACGCCCTCGCCGGGATAGGTCTCGTTGATGGTCTCCTCGGAGAAATAGTGGTCCAGGATATCCACCGCCACGCGGCCCAGGTTACCGCCCTGGGCGCCGTTTTCCACATAGATGGCAATGGCGATCTGGGGATCGTCCGCCGGAGCGAACACCACCAGCGACGCGTTGTCCGAGCCGCCGGAGCCGTGCTGGGCGGTGCCGGTCTTGGCGCAGACGGGGATGGGATAGTTCTCCAGGAAGGTCTTGGCGCTGCCCTCGGTGGCCGCCAGACGCATGCCCTCCTTGACCGCGTCGTAGGCGGTGTCGGAGATCTTGAAGCGGCTGAGCACCTGGGGCTCCACATCCTCCAGCAGCTGCTGATAATCCGCGGAGATGACTTTGCTCAGGAAGGTGGCCCGGTAGCGGGTACCGCGGTTGGCCAGGGTGCTGGTGTAGACGCACAGCTGCAGCGGCGTCAGCCGGTTTTCCGACTGGCCGATGGCGGCGGCCAGGGTATCGGCCTTGTACCATCCGGATTCATCCGGCTTGTCGGCATAGAGGATGGCCTTCGTCTCGGCGTTGGCCCGGTAGCCGACCTCCTCCGGCAGCTCCACGCCGGTCGGCTGCCCCAGGCCCATGGCTTTGGCCACCTTGTCGATCTCGTCGATGCCGGTCAGACGGCCAGCCTCATAGAAGTAGTAGTTGCACGAGACGCTCAGCGCGTGGGGCAGGTCCACCAGGCCGTGGGTCATGGTGCCTTCGGAGCTGGTCCAGATGTGGCACACGGGCTGATAGTCGGGATAGTAGGTATAGATGCCCTGGTCCTCGATGGAGTACCCGGGGCTGAGGGTATCCGAGTCGATGGCGGCCACGGAGGTGATGGGCTTATAGACCGAGCCGGGGGGATAGGTGGCCAGCAGGGCCCGGTCCCACATGGGCGAACGCTCGTCGGCCATGAGCTTGTCATAGTCCTCGGAGAAGGTGGCGAGGTTGAAGGTGGGATAATTGGCGCAGGCCAGCACGTCGCCGGTCTTGATCTCCATGACCACGGCGGAGCCGGCCTTGGCGTCCTTGCCCTCGCCCTTGGTGTTGGGTACGCCGTTCTCGTTCAGGTCTTCGATGCATTCGGCCAGGGATTTTTCCGCCACTGCCTGCAGGCCGATGTCCAGGGTGGTCTCCACATTGGCGCCGGCCTTGGGCTCCTTGGAGTAGTGCTCCTCCACCACCATGCCGTCGGAGGTCACGGTGGTCACGCGCACGCCGTCCTCGCCGTGGAGATAGTCCTCAAAGGCCGCCTCCAGGCCGTCCTTGCCGATGGAGGCATTCATGGGATAGCCCTTGTTCTTGTACTGCTCGTATTCCTCGGCGTAGATGGGACCGGTGCGGCCGAGGATGTGGGCGGCGTACTGGGTGTTGTACTCCCGGACGGTGGTGGTCTCCACGGTCATGCCCGGCACATTCAGCTCCATGAGCTTGGCAAGGCTGTCGGAATCCACGTCCGTCAGCAGGGCATAGGTGGGCAGGTTCGCCACGTTCACCAGCTCCAGTTCATAGCGCAGGCCGATGACGCGGCGGCAGTCCTCCTCCTCCCAGTCGTTGGGGATGTGGTAGGAATTCTTCATCAGCTTCACCAGCTGCTGGGCGGAGATGTCCGAGTCCCAGCTTCGCGCGGAAAGGTACTGGTGGAAATAGCTCTGCCAGGCCTCGGGATAGCCGTCCAGGGTGTACTCGTAGGGCTTTTTCAGGCTGACGGGCAGATGCTCGGCGTAGTTGAGACCCAGCGATTTGCACAGCCGCGTCAGCTGGCGCAGGCTTTCATTGGGATTGTCGGAGTTGTACAGCACGTAGCCGTTGATGATGAGGTTGTAGCTGGCGCGGTTGGACACCAGGATGTTGCCGTTGCGGTCGAGGATCTGGCCTCTGGCCGCGCTGACGGCGGTGGTGTAGGTGTCGGTGCTGATGGAGTTGTCGGAGACGGTGGCGTTGACCACCTGCACATTGTAGGCGCGCAGGCCGAAGAAGAACACCATCGCCGCCACCAGGACCAGAAATACGCCCACACGGAATTTCGTCATGCGTTCCATGTCGAGCCTCCTCCCACGCGGTGGATCAGGCGGAACAGATAGTAGAAGACCGGGCAGCTCGGGATGCCCAGCAGGACGCCGGGCACAAGGATGCGGAAATACTGCCGGGCCGTGACGGTGTGCAGAAACAGCCGAAGCAGGTAGATCGCGCTCTCATGCACCAGGCAAAGTACAAAGCAGCATACGATGCAGGTGACGATGTGCTCGCGCAGCAGGTTTTCCATGGCGATGCCCAGCCCCATTCCGCCCAGGGTGAGCACCAGAATGGACACGAAGCCCAGATCCGCGCCGGCCAGCGCCCAGGCGAAGCTGACGATCAGGGCAAAGACGGAGCCGCTGTCCGCGCCCTCGATGATGCACACGCAGCCCACGAAATAGGGCACGAGATTCACCTTGATGCCGAACAGGGGACGGCGGCTGAGGATCACGCCCTGGATCACGAGGGTGAGCAGAAACGCGGCGGCATACAGCGCCCATTTGAGAATGATTTTCCACTGCTGCCGGGTGATGCGCAGCTTTTGCAGCTGCCGCAGCGGTCGTTCGTCCATGGCGTTCTCCTTTCTGAATAATGATGACTTGTTCGCCGGGGTTTTCCTGGCACGAGGGAGGCTTTTAACGCAGGAAGCCGTCGAGGATGCGCTGTTCTGCCTCTTCATAGCTCAGGCCGAGGGTCATGAGCTTGAGGATCTGCTCGCCGGCGATCTTGCCGATGGCGGCCTCGTGGATCAGGCTGGCGTCCACGTGGTTGCAGGTGATTTCGGGGATGGCCCGAACCTTGGCCCGGCCCATGATGATGGCGTCGCACTGGACGTGGCCGAAGCAGTCGCAGTTGCCGGTGACCCGGGGATAGAAGATCTGGCTGGAGTTGTCCTGGGCCACGGAGCGGGAGATCACCTGGGTGCGGCTGCCGGCGCCGTCGAGGAAGACGTCCATTTCCGACACGGCCTTCTGATCGCCGTGGGTCAGCAGCTTTTCGGTGATGGTGATCTCGCTGTTTTCGCCCTTGAGCTCGGCGCGGGTGTAGCGCTTGGTGTCGTCCACGCCGCGGATCTGGCTGGTTTCCAGGGTGACGGAGGCGCCCTCCTCGAGGTACAGCACGGTCTCGGGATTCAGGATGCGCTTGCCCAGGCCGTCGCCCTCGCCGTAGTGCTTTTCAATATAGCGGACCTTGGCGTTTTTGCCCACGTAGAAGGTGTGCACGCCCTCGTGCTGGCTGTCGCCGCAGCCGCCGCAGTTGTGGATGCCGCAGCCGGCCACGATGGTCACGTCGGCGCCCTCGCCCACAAAGAAGTCGTTATAGACCCGGTCCTTGAAGCCGGACTCGGTCAGCACCACGGGGATGTGGACGGATTCGGCCTTTGTGAAGGGCTTGATGCGGATGTCGATGCCGTCGCGATCGGTTTTCGAGACGATCTCGATGTTTTCGGTGTTTTGACGGAAAAGCTTCTGCCCGTCGGAGCGGATGTTGACCGCGCCGGAGGGCATATTCACCATGTCCGCCACTTCGCGCAGGATGCGCTGTTGGATTTCATTCAGCATATCAGTCCACCTCCAGGAGATTGCAGCCGGTGAGGGTCTGGGTCATGATCTTGGGATAGATCTCGTCCACGGAGCCCCGGTCCTGGAGCCGGCCGCCGGCAATGAGGAGGATCTCGTCGGCCAGGCGGATGATGCGCTCCTGGTGCGAGATGATGATGATGGTGGCCTGCTTGGAGTCGTGGATCTCCCGGAAGGTGTCGGTCAGCCGGGCGAAGGACCAGAGGTCGATACCGGCCTCCGGCTCGTCGAAGATCATGAGCTTCGTCCTGCGGGCCAGGACGGTGGCGATCTCGATGCGCTTGACCTCGCCGCCGGAGAGGCTGGTGTCCACGTCCCGGTCCAGGTAGTCCCTGGCGCACAGGCCCACCTTGGTGAGGTAGGCGCAGGCTTCGTCATGGCTGAGGCTCCTGCCCGCGGCCACGGTGAGCAGGTCGCGCACCTTGAGGCCCTTGAACCGGGGCGGCTGCTGGAAGCCGAAGGCGATGCCGCGCCTGGCGCGTTCGGTGACGTTCAGGCCGGTGATGTCCTCCCCGTCCAGCAGGATCTGTCCGGAGGTCAGGGGAACGATGCCCATGACGGCCTTGGCCAGGGAGGTTTTACCGCCCCCATTGGGGCCGGTGATGACGATGAATTTACGGTCCTCGATGGTGAGGGACACGTCCTTGAGAATGTCGGCCGTTCCGCTGTCATCACTGACGGAATAGCTGACGTTTTTCAGTTCAAGCATAGTCGTGGGTCCTTTTCTATTTAGGATAGGGAAACATAGAGCGCGGTGAGCTGCCAGGCAAGGCTTGCCAGATTCACCGCCCAGAAGTACCACCGGCGCGTTTTGTGCCGGAAGATGAGCATGCCCAAAAGGGCGCCCGCGGCCCCGCCCAGGAAGCCCAGCAGCAGGAGGCAGGACTCCGGGATGCGCCAGCGCCTGGACTGCGCCCTGGCCTTGTCGGCGCCGTAGACGGCCAGGGAGATCAGACTCATGACCCCGAAGGCGATCAGCAGGGGTCTCATTTGCGCAGCTGCGGCCAGATTTGCCGCAGACCCAGCCAGGTGACGAGGGGGTCGAGGAAATACAGGATGACGGAGATCGAGCCGCCGAACGCGAAGCCCAGCAGGCAGCCCAGAATGCTCACGCCGATGCTCACATAGAACGCGGTACGCCGGGAGCTCAGCAGCAGCCACAGGTGGAGAAGAAATTTGACTGTGAACAGCACGAACAAAATGACGAACAGGGGCAGGGCCTGGGGCAGAAGATCGCGCATCATGAGGAGCATGGGCTCAAAGCTTTCCATGCCCGGCTCGGAGAGCATGGCGTCGAAAACCTGGGGATTGGCGCCCAGAAGGATGCAGCACAGGCTGCTGAAGGCCATATAGCCGGAGAAGACGCACAGGATGATGAGCCATACCTTGACCGGGCCGCGCAGGCGGAGCCTGCCCGGGTCCGACGGCCGGGCCATGGGCTGGACGGGGACCGGCTGGACCGGCTGCGCCGGCGTCGTCCGCACGACCGGGTTGGCGGGGGTCGTATATCGGCGCACCAGCGCGCCGCAGTCGGGGCAGATCAGGGTCTCGTCGGGGACCTGTTTGCCGCAGTTATAGCAGGTTTGCATACGGGTACCTCCTTGCGGGGTCAGTCCTAACATTATAATCTATTTTCCCGGATTTTACAAGTATACTTGCATAAAACCGTTTCAGCGCGTATAATAGCTTATACTACGGAAAGAAAGGGGTATTTTCCATGAAGCGTACAGATTATATCACATGGGACGAATACTTTATGGGCGTCGCCATGCTGGCGGCCCGCCGCAGCAAGGACCCCAACACCCAGGTGGGCGCCTGCATCGTTTCCCCGGAGAATATCATCATCTCCACGGGCTACAACGGTCTGCCCAACGGCTGCTCCGACGACGAATACCCCTGGGACCGGGAGGGGCCGGAGACCAAGTATCCCTTTGTGGTGCATGCCGAGCTCAACGCCATCCTGAATTCCGGCGGCCGCCGGCTGGACGGGGCGCGGCTGTACGTGGCCCTGTTCCCCTGCAACGAGTGCGCCAAGGCCATCATCCAGAGCGGCATCCGCGAGATCTACTACCTCTCGGACAAATACGCCGATACCCCCAGCACCCGCAATTCCAAGCGGATGCTCGACTCCGCCGGCGTGGTCTACAAGCAGCTCAAGCCGCGGCTCGACCGCCTCACCATTGATTTTACCGTAGATAAGTAAGGAGCAAATTTCCATGCTGGACAAGCTCAGGCAGGTGGAAAGTAAATACGAAGCCCTGTGCGCCCGCTCTGAGCAGCCGGATTTCTATGCCGATCCCCAGGCTGCGGCGCAGAACCTGCGCGAGCAGCGGGAGCTTGAGCCCGTGGTCGGCGCCTACCGGGCCTATATGGGTGCGAAGGCGCGCATGGACGAGGCCCAGGCCATGCTGGCCGAGGACACCGATCCCGAGCTGCGGGCGCTGTGCCAGGAGGAGTTCCGCGACGCCAAGGCGGAGAGCGAGCGCCTGGAGGGGGAGCTGAAGCTGCTGCTCCTGCCTAAAGATCCCAACGACAGCAAGAGCGTCATCATGGAGATCCGCGGCGGCGTGGGCGGCGAGGAAAGCGCCCTGTTTGCCCACAGCCTGTTCCGCATGTACTCCATGTACGCCCAGGCCAGAGGCTGGAGCGTGGAGCTGCTGAACTATTCCGAGACCGAGCTCGGCGGCGTCCGCGAGGCGGATTTTATCATCAACGGAACGGGCGCCTGGTCCCGGCTCAAATTTGAGTCCGGCGTGCACCGGGTGCAGCGGGTGCCCGAGACGGAGTCCGGCGGCCGCATCCACACCTCCACCGCCACCGTGGCGGTGCTGCCCGAGATGGAGCAGGTGGACGTGGATCTCCGGCCGGAGGATATTGAGATGCAGGTCTTCCGGGCCTCCGGGGCCGGCGGCCAGCACATCAACAAGACCTCCTCCGCGGTGCGGCTGATCCACAGGCCCACGGGCATCACGGTGTCCTGCCAGGAGGAGCGCAGCCAGGTGCAGAACCGGGAGCGCTGCATGCAAATGCTGGCCTCCAAGCTATATGAGATCGAGCAGACCCGGATCAGCTCGGAATACGCCGCCGACCGCAAAAGCCAGGTGGGCACCGGCATGCGCAACGAGCGCATCCGCACCTATAATTTCCCCCAGGGGCGGGTGACCGATCACCGCATCGGCCTCAGCCTCTATAAGATCGACGCGATCATGGACGGCGATCTGGACGAGCTCATCGACGCGCTGGTCACCGCCGATCAGGCCGACCGGCTGCGCAGAAACGAGGCGCAGACATGACACAGCTTCTTCGGGATACCGACCCCAAAACCGCCGGGATCGCGGCGGCGCTGATCCGCCGGGGCGAGCTGGTGGCCCTGCCCACCGAGACGGTCTACGGTCTCGGCGCGGACGGACTCAATCCAGACGCCGTGGCGAAGATTTTTGTTGCCAAGGGCCGGCCCCAGGACAATCCCCTGATCCTGCACATCTCCGAGCCGAAAGAGCTCGAAAAATACTGCCGGGATATTCCCGGCAGCGCCTGGGATCTGGCCGAGCACTTCTGGCCGGGGCCCCTGACCATGGTGCTGCCCGCGCGGGACATCGTGCCCCGGAGCACCACCGCCGGCCTGGATTCCGTGGCCGTGCGCTGCCCGCAGACCCCCGTGACCCGCGAGATCATCCGTCTGGCGGGCGTTCCCATTGCGGCGCCCTCCGCCAATCTCTCCGGCAAGCCCTCCACCACCAGCGCGCAGCATGTCCTGAACGACTACGGCGCCGACGGCCCGCTGGCCGCCATTGTGGACGCGGGTCCCTGCCGGGTGGGTGTGGAATCCACCATCGTCTCGCTCCTGGGCGAACGGCCCCGGCTGCTTCGCCCAGGCGGCGTCGGCCCCGAGCAGCTTCGGGAGGTGCTGGGGCGGCTGGAGGTGGATCAGGCCGTCACCGGACTGCTCTCCGACGACGCCGTGGTCCGCGCCCCGGGCATGAAATACAAGCACTACGCCCCGCGGGCCCAGGTCATCGTCGTGGAGGGCCCGAGCGAAACGGCGGCCAAATACATCCGTCCCAGGCTGGACAAAAACAGCGCGGTTTTGTGCTTCCGTGAAGAACTGCCGCTTTACGGGGGCTGCCAGACGCTGGCTTACGGAAGAGAAAGCGATCCGCAGACCCTGTCCGCCGGCCTGTTCGCTGCCTTGCGGGAGCTGGACCGGGACGATATTTCCACGATTTACGCCCGCTGCCCCACCGGCGGCGGCGTGGCCTGCGCGGTGCGCAACCGGCTGCTGAAAGCGGCGGGGTTCCGAACCGTCCGGGCGGAGGAAACGCTATGATGACCATAGGCGTGACCGGCGGCTCCGGCGCCGGAAAGACCACCGTGCTGCACGAGGCGCAGCGCCGCGGCGCGCTGATCCTGGACTGCGATGAGATCTACCACGAACTTCTGGAGACCTCCGGGAAAATGCTCGCCGAAATCGGGGAGGCTTTTCCGGGGTCTGTGGAAAACGGCGTATTGAACCGGAAGAAGCTGGGAAAACTGGTTTTTAACGATCCCGCCGCACTGAAAGAGCTCAACGCCATCACCCATCGGTATGTGCGCCGGGAGGTACGCCGCCGGCTGCGGCAATCCGACGCGAGTCTGGCCGTCATCGACGCCATCGGCCTGATCGAGAGCGGTCTGCACAAGCTCTGCGACGCCACCGTCTGCGTCAGCGCGCCGGAGGAGGCGCGGGTCCGGCGCATCATGGCCCGGGAGGGCATTTCCGAGGAATATGCCCGCGCCCGCATCCGCGCACAGAAGCCGGACAGCTACTATGCCGGCCGATGCACCCATCAGATCATCAACGATTATCCCAGCGTGCAGGACTTCGCCCGGGCAGCGGGCGTCCTGCTCGATCAAATCATAAAAGGAGAACCGACATGACAGACATAGAGCAGCTTCGCAAGACCCTTCTTCGCGATACCCGCGGCGGGTATGACCGCATGGACCGTGCCGAGATCCCCGCCATGGAGACCTACTGCCGCGAATACATCCGCTTCATCAGTGAAGCAAAGACCGAACGCGAGGCCGTGAAATGGACCGTCGCCGCGGCGGAGGCCGCCGGCTACCGCCCCTTCACCCCGGGCATGGCCCTGAATCCCGGGGACAAGGTCTATCACAACAACCGCGGCAAGAGCGTCTTTTTTGCGCACATCGGCAAAAAGCCCCTGGGCGAGGGCGTCCGCATCTGCGCGGCCCACATCGACTCTCCCCGGCTGGACCTCAAGCCCAACCCGCTGTATGAAGACGGGGAAATGGCCCTGCTCAAGACCCACTACTACGGCGGCATCAAGAAGTACCAGTGGACCACCGTGCCCCTGGCGCTGCACGGCGTGGTGATCCGGGCCGACGGCAGCCGCGCGGAGGTCTGCATCGGCGAAAACCCGGAGGATCCCGTGCTGTATGTGACGGATCTGCTCATTCATCTGGCGGCCGATCAGATGAAGAAGCCCCTCTCCGAGGGCGTCACCGCCGAGCAGCTGAACCTGCTGGTGGGCTCCCGGCCCGTTGCGGGCGAGGGCGCCGACCGGGTGAAGCTGGGCGTGCTCAGGATCCTGCATGAGCAGCTGGGCATCACCGAGGAGGATTTCCGCAGCGCGGAGCTGTGCGTCGTCCCCGCGGGTCCGGCCCGCTATGTGGGCTTTGACCGCAGCATGATTTTGGGCTACGGTCACGACGACCGGGTCTGCGCCTACGCCTGCTTCGTGCCCATGCTGGAGCAGGATACGCCGGAATTCACCTCCGTCTGCCTGCTGGCGGACAAGGAGGAGATCGGCTCCGTGGGCGTATCCGGTATGAAGAGCCAGGCCTTTGAGACCTTCATGGAGGATCTGTGCCAGGCGCAGGGAGAGAATGTGCGCCGCTGCTTCGAGCGCGCCTTCTGCCTGTCCGCCGACGTGACCAACGCCTTCGATCCCGACTATGCCGACACCTGCGACAAGCGCAACAGCGCGGTCCTGGGCGGCGGCGTGGGCGTGTGCAAGTACACCGGCGCCCGGGGCAAGTCCGGCGCATCCGACGCCTCGGCAGAGGCCATGGGCTTCCTGCGCGGCGTCCTGGCGCGCGGCGAGGTGCTCTGGCAGAGCGCCACCCTGGGCAAGGTGGATCAGGGCGGCGGCGGCACCGTGGCCGGTTACATGGCCAACCGCAACATCGTCACCGTGGACGCCGGCGTGCCGGTGCTGAGCATGCATGCACCCCTGGAGGTCGTCTCCACCCTGGACGCCTATATGATGAAAAAAGCTGCCGCGGCGGTCTACCGCGACAGCGCCCCCCTGGATTGATTTGTCCGGCCCCGCGGTTCCCCGGAACCGCGGGGCCGGGTTTTTTCTTCGCGCCCGGAAAGACAGGCGCCCCTGCGGACGGATGTTCCGCAGGGGCGTCGGGTTATTCTTCGGGGTTGGACTCCTCCAGCAGCAGAAGCTTTTGGGCCAGAAGCCTTGAAAAGCCGCCGATGATGGCCGAGCGGGTGATCAGATCCTCCGCATTGTCCACGGCGATCTCGGTGCGTTCGGGGTGCTCCAGGATCGGCGCGGCCAGCAGACGGATCATATCGGTAAAATTCTTCGCGCTGTAGGTATGCTGCCGCACATAGCTGCGGTAGACCGCCTCCACCTCTTCCCGCTGCAGCCCCGTGGGGATGATCCGGTGGATCAGGGCGATGGACAGGGTCTGCTTGAGGGTGCAGATGATGATGAGGTAGGCGATGTGCTCCCGGTAATAGCGCTTCTTGACGGGCTCGGGCATCACCTTGGTGCGGACGTAGTTATTGATGGTGGAGGCTGTGATGAACTGCTCCTCCTTGAGCTCCGGAGGCAGATAGTCCAGATACTGCTTCAGAAGGTCGATCACCTGCTCCATATACAGGCCGAAATCCGGGATGTTTTCCCACTCCGGCAGACGAAAACTGTCGAGATATTTCTCCCAGCGGCGCAGCTTGGCCGCCACAAACGCGTTGCTGCAGGTCATGACGCACCTCACTCCTGGCAGGCGTCGAGAATGCTCTGGCGCGCGTTCTCCACATGGTAGGTCATGAGGGATTCCGCCTTGTCGCGTTCGCCGGAGGCAATGGCCTCGTACAGGCCGCGGTGCTCCCGGACGCTGCGCTCTGCCCGGGAGAGGATGTCCATGGACTCCCGGCGGAACTTCATGATCTTTCGCAGCATGGGCTGCAGGGCGTCCGTGAGCATCTGATGGTCGGCCATGATGTAAATGAGGTCGTGGAAACGCACGTCCATCTCCACCACGTGGGCGGTGTCGC
The DNA here is from genome assembly GCA_015068455.1 of Oscillospiraceae bacterium. Lineage (GTDB taxonomy): Bacteria > Bacillota > Clostridia > Oscillospirales > Oscillospiraceae > SVMC01. The sequence goes on from SVKO01000001.1 coordinate 431,334, forward strand.
CCTTGGCGACATAGTATTCCTGCAGCTCCAGGGTATGCAGCATCTCGCTCAGCTGCTCGTCGGTGCGGTTCTGGGCGGCGTAATAGGCCACCAGCCCCTCGATGCGCACGCGCATCATGAGGATATCCTCCAGATCCCGCCGGGTGATGCCCAGCACCACCGAGCCCTTGGGCGTCTCGCGGATCAGATGCTCCTGCCCCAGACGGCGCAGGGCCTCGCGGATGGGGGTGCGGCTGACGCCCAGCTCCTCCACCAGGCGCAGCTCGGTGAGGACCTCGCCTTTTTTGTAGGCGCCGGAAATGATATCGCGCTCCAGCCGGTCGAAGACCCGGTCGGCCAGGGAAACATAGTTTTTGGCGTTCATGGTTCCGCCTCCTTACACTCTGGCGAGCCGTCCGCCGGACAGCTCCTCGATCTTTTCCTCCAGCTCGTGGTTGGAAAGCACGGTCTGGCGGCCGTTTTCATACAGCTCGTCGATCCATGCCTTGAGCTCCGTGACCAGAGGATCGTGCTTGCTCAGAGCCTCGGCCCCGGACAGGCCGTAGTTGCCGTTGATCCAGTAGGCGATGCCCGCCAGGCCGGAGGTCTTGCTGATCTGCACCGAGGCGGGCCGGTTGAGCAGGCGCGCCGTGTCGAAAATATTGTAGATTTCCTCGTCCTTGAGCAGACCGTCGGCGTGGATGCCGGCCTTGGTGACGTTGAAATTGCGGCCCACGAAGGGGGTCATGGGCGGGATATGATACCCCACATCCTTGCGGAAGAAATCGGCGATCTCGGTGATGACCGTGGGGTCCATGCCGTCGAAGGAGCCGCGCAGGGAGGCGTACTCGAAGACCATGGCCTCCAGGGGCACGTTGCCGGTGCGCTCGCCGATGCCCAGCAGGGAGCAGTTGACGGCGCAGGCGCCGTAGAGCCAGGCGGTGGAGGCGTTGACCACGGCCTTGTAGAAATCGTTGTGGCCGTGCCACTCCAGGCACTCCGACTGCAGGTCGGAATAGTGCTGCAGGCCGTAGATGATGCCGGGCACGCTCCGGGGCAGGGCCGTGCCGGAGAAGGGCACGCCGTAGCCCATGGTGTCGCAGGCGCGGATCTTCACGGGGATGCCCGCGTTGTCAGAGAGCTTGACGAGCTCATTGACAAAGGGCACCACGAAGCCGTAGAAATCGGCGCGGGTGATGTCCTCCAGGTGGCAGCGGGGGATGACCCCGGCGTCAAAGGCGTCCTTGACGGTGCCCAGGTAGTGATCCAGGGCCTGCTTGCGGGTCATCTTCATCTTCTTGAAGATATGGTAGTCGCTGCAGCTGACCAGGATGCCCGTCTCGCGGATGCCGAGCTGGCGGACCAGGCGGAAGTCCTCCTTGTTCGCGCGGATCCAGGAGGTGATCTCCGGGAAGGGCAGGTTCAGCGCCATGCACTTTTCCAGGGCCTCGCGGTCGCGCTTGGAGTAGATGAAGAACTCCGTCTGGCGGATGATGCCGTAGGGGCCGCCCAGGCGGTTGAGGAGCTTGTAGATCTTCACGATCTGATCCACGCTGTAGGGCTCCACGGACTGCTGTCCGTCCCGCAGGGAGGTGTCGGTGATCCAGATCTCCTCGGGCATGTTCATGGGCACGCGGCGATGGTTGAAGGCCACCTTCGGCACGGATTCATAGTCATAGATGTCCCGGTAGAGATTCGGATCGGGGACGTCCTGCAGGGAGTACTTATAATTCTTCTGTTCCAACAGATTGGATTTGCTCGAGATTTCCAGCATTTCGGGGCCTCCTGAGAAAAACATGGATTCATGTATGCGTGTATACAATTATACATAAAGGAGAAACTTTGTCAAGCGGCGATTTTATTCGATAACGGCTGTTTTGTTTGGAATTCCAAATCAGAGCACAAAAAATGTCGAAAAAACTGCGATTTGCATCTTGTTTTTTCCAAAAATCAATGGTAAATTGTTTAAGTAACCATGATTATGACTGGAAGGAGGATCTTCCGTGAAATTATCAAAAGCCATCCAGAACTGCACCGATGATCCCATGCTCTCCTATCGCGCGCTGGCCCGCCAGGCACAGGAGCGCGGCATTGAGGTGATCGGTCTGGACAACAGCCAGCCCGACAGCTCCACCTCCGACGTGTTCTTTGCCGCCGCCGGCGCCTACGTGCCGGAGAAGCTGGACTACGCTCCGGCCAAGGGCCTTTCCATCATGGCCGAAGCGCTGCAGAACTTCTACCGCCGCCGCGGCATGAACTACGCCCTGGAGGATATCCTGGTCACCGCCGGCGCCAGCGAAGCGCTGATGTTCGCCATGCAGTGCATCCTGGACCCCGACAGCGAGGTCATCGTTCCGGAGCCCTTTTATCTGAGCCTGCGCACGGTCATCACCGTCTGCGGCGGCCAGATCCGCCCCCTGTTCACCACCCCCGAGGAGGACTACAACTACGCCACCCGCGAGAAGATCGAAGCCCTCATTACCCCCGAGACCCGGGCGATCCTGCTGTGCAATCCCTGCAACCCCACCGGCAAGGTGCTCACGCGTCCCGAAATGCAGCTCATTGCGAACATCGTCAAGGAGCGGGGCCTGTGGCTGATCGTGGACGAAACCTACCGCGAATTCGTCTATGACGGCGAGGCCGATTCCTTCGGCCAGCTCCCGTCCCTCGAGCAGCAGCTGGTGCTGGTGGATTCCGCGTCCAACAGCTTCTCCCTGGGCGGCGCCAGAGTGGGCGCCCTCATTACGAAAAACCGCGAATTCATGCGCGCGAGCGCCAAGCTGGCCCAGGCCCGCCGCTCCGTGGCGACCCTCAACCAGGTGGCCGCCGCCGAGCTCTATCTCATGGACGACAGCGCCTTCAGCGCCCGCCGGGCGGACTATGCCCGCCGCCGCGATCTGTGCCTGGAGGCCATGCGGGCCATCCCCGGCGTGGTGTGCGCCGAGCCCAGCGGCGCCCTGTTCCTGATGGCGCGCCTGCCTGTGGACGATACCGGCCGCTTCCAGAAGTGGCTTCTGGAGGAATTCGACCTGGACGGCCAGACCATCCTGATGGCGCCGGGCAGCTGCTTCTACAGCACCTACGGCTGCGGCAGGAGCGAGGTGCGCATCTCCTACGTGGTGGAGGAGCAGACGCTCCTGCGCGCCATGGAGATCCTCGCCGAGGCCCTGCGCCGTTATCCCGGCGCCCTGCGCGGATAAGAAAACAAACAAGCCCCCCGTGCTGCAGTTCGCGGCACGGGGGGCTTTGATCCTTTCCGTCAACGGTGAAACAGGGCGGCGGGCCGTAGGATCCCGTCAGCGCGGCGGATCGAACAGACTCAGCTGCGGGCTCCGATCCGGCAGCTCGGCCAGATAAGCGAAGCATTCCTCCGGATCGTGCAGGATCCCGCGGGCGGTGCAGAATTCACGGAACATGCCCATCAGCGCCCGACTGTTCGGACTCGGGACATGGTAGGCGTTGCCGAAGCGCTCGATATAACGCTCCTTCAGGCCGGGGAAGTGCCGCTCCAGGGCGGCATAATAGTACTCCCGGTTCCCCTCGCGCAGGGTCATGCCCATGTCGAAGCAGATGATCCCCCGCACGCCCACATCGGCGCAGGCATGGAGAATGGGCAGGATGTTTTCCTCCGTGTCGTTGATGAAAGGCAGGATCGGCGTGAGCCAGACGACGGCGGGGATGCCCCGCCCGCGCAGCCGGGCGAGGACCTCGAGCCGGCGCCGTGTGGTGCACACATTCGGCTCCAAAATGCGGCAAAGCCCGTCGTCCCAGGTGGTCAGCGTCATCTGGACGACGCTTTTTGTTTCGCTGTTGATGGCCTCCAGCAGGTCGATATCCCGCAGGACCCGGTCGGACTTTGTGATGACCGTGGCCCCGAAGCCGTATTGCCGGATGATCTCAAGGCAGCGCCTCGTAAGACCCAGCGTCTCCTCGCAGGGCATGTAGGGGTCCGACATGGAGCCGGTGCCGATCATGCAGGGCTTGCGCCTGGCCCGCAGGGCCTGCGCCAGAAGGGCGGGCGCGTTTTGCTTGACCTCGATGTCCTCGAAGGGATGGGTGAACTGATAGCACCGGCTCCGGCTGTCGCAGTAGATGCAGCCGTGGGAGCAGCCGCGGTAGACGTTCATGCCCTGCATGCCCGCCCGTCCGGTCAGGATTCCCTTTGCCTCCACAAAATGCACGCCCCCGCCTCCTCACACTTTTTTCCGTATTATAGCACAGCCGCCTTCTGCGCGCATCCCTTCCGAAGAGAAACCGCCGCCTACGTCCGCAAGAGCTCGTTTAAAACGCCCTCGGGATTGTTGAGAAAGTACTTCATCGTCTGAAAATGGGCGGTATCCCGATAGTCGACCCGGCGGATCCCTGCTTCGGACAGCTCCAGGATCTGCGCGTCCGGGATGGCCATCAGCATGGGGGAATGGGTGGCGATGATGAATTGACTGTTTTGCCTGACGAGACGGTGGATCGCGGCGATCAGCGTCAGGATCCGCATGGGCGACAGGGCGGCCTCCGGCTCGTCGAGAATATACAGGCCGTTTCCTCCGAAGCGGTTTTGCACGACGGCAAGGAAGCTTTCGCCGTGGGACTGCCGGTGCAGGGATACGCCGCCGTAGGAGTCAATGAGCGGCCGGCCGAAGGAGGGCGCGGCGTCCAGCTCGTCGATGTTTGTCGCCACATTGTACAGGCTTTCCGCCCGCAGGAAAAACCCGTCCCTGGCATATGCCCGGCGGGAAAGCGTCAGATGCCGGTGCAGCTCGGAATGGGTGGCGTTGGTGGAGAAGTCGAAATTTTTGGTGCCGCCCTCGGCATTGAACCCGCTGGCGACGGCGATGGCCTCCAGCAGGGTCGATTTCCCCGTTCCGTTTTCGCCGACAAGGATCGTGACCGGCTGATCCAGCACGATGCCGCCGCCCGAAAGATGCTTCACGACGGGAAGCGCCGCCAGATAGGACGTCCGATCCACCGGCCGGTCGAGCCGGATCTCACAGATGTATTGCGGGTGCATGGCGATCCCTCCTCCTGCTGCGCATGGTTTTCTTGGTTAAAATAATTATACCACCGCGCCTGTCCGAAAAAAAGGACTTTCCGAGGAACCGGACCCTAAAAACAGACGCCGCCCGACAGTCCGCCGGACTGCCGGAACGGAGCGCACAAAGCCCTCTTTTCTGACGGTACAAAAAAAGACAGCCGACCGGCTGTCTTTTTTGTATGGCACGTGGGGCCAAAAAAGATGGGACCATTCTTTGTGGCGATTTCGTCAATGATCTGCGTAGTTTTGTGATTTCACAACTTTTGATCAGCGATCAAGCAGGGCGCGGATAACCTCGGGAACCCCTGCGCTGCAGGGCATTTCTTCAAACAGGGAAACCGGTCCAAAGGAAATGCTCATTCTTTCGACGCCGCGCCGACGCCGCTCCGGTCTGCATCCGGGAAACTCTCTGTCGAGTCATCCAGGACATTAAAATTCGTATCTGCATAGGAGCGGAGCGTCTGCGCCATTTCTTTTCCGTAGGTTTCAGAGAAGTCGGCAAGCACCTTCTCGGCGAGCTCCGTGCCCTCCTCTCCGAAAATGGCCTCGGCAACCTCCCGGTAGGCCCAGTAGGAGTGGCCGCAGTGATAAGCGAAGCTGCGCAAAGACGCCGGATTCTTCGGGAAAGGGCCGTCACCGACGTTCGCGCCCGCAACAATATGATAGCACGGAACGCCCTGATTCAGGTTCTGCGGCACCCGATAGGACAGATAGGGATTGAAGCCTCTGCAGATGGCGTTGTCCAGATGCAGGCAATAGGTTTCGCCCGCTTCCAGAAGACCCATCTCACGGAACTGGGTGTTCCAGGGGCAGACGGTCACCTCCTGCATGTAGTCGGGGGAACCCGTCAGCAGTCTGCCGGCGTTCGCGCAGCCCTGCTCCCTGATTTCCTCCGTATTGACCCATTCGCCGTAACGAAGGTAATTGCCGAAGCTCAGCGCCTGTCCGTCGCGGATGGCGCGCTGCGCCATTCGCCTGCCGCGCTGGGAGCCATAGTACTGGGTGGCGTGGATAAACGCGCTGCGTCCGCGTTCCTGAAACCGTTCCGTCAGATATACAAAATACTTTGCCGCAATAAAGGCGTGGGTTTTTTCATTGAATCCCAAAGCTTCCAGCCTCCCCGTATCAAGGTTTTTATGCTCTGCGGGCATTGTCAGACAATGCCCCGGAGCTCCTGCGCAAGCGCCTCGATGACTTCGTGCGCCTCGTCGCACAGGATCCGGATCTCCTCCCCGCCGGCGCCGTCAACATGGATCCCGCAGGATACCAGCACGCCGGCCGGAACGATCGGACGCAGGCGCTCGACCGCGTCCAGGGCCAGGTCTGTCTCCCTGTGCCCGGCGAGCGTCAGTACGGCGCCGGGAGCGTCCCGGTGTCCCAGGGCGGCGGCTCCGATATGGGGCCGGTCGCCGCCGGTAATTGTCACCAGCAGGTCCTGTCCGATCCTTCGGTATTCCGCCCGGACCATCAAGCGGCCCTCTCCGCATGTAATCAAGATTCTCCCCACCTCTGATAGTCACAGTCGATATGCAGCTGGTCGAGCAGCTTCCCGATAAAATGGCGGATCATGTCGTCGATCGTGCGCTCCCCGCCGTAGAAGGTCATCATGGGGGGCACGACCGAAACGCCCATGAGCGACAGCTCCTGAAGATTCCGGAGATGGATCGGCGACAGCGGCGTCTCCCTCGGGCAGAGGATCAGGGGCCGCCGCTCCTTGATGGTCACGTCGGCGGCGCGCAGAAGCAGGTTTTCGGCATAGCCGCTGTGAATCCCCGCCAGGGTTTTCATGCTGCAGGGGAGAATGATCATGGCGTCCGTATGGAAGCTGCCGCTGGCGGGCGCCGCCGCAATATCCGATTCCCTGTAGGTCACGTCAGCGAGCGCTTCCAGGCTGCGCCGTTCGGGGGAAAGCTCATATTCCGCGGTGATCCGCGCTCCGGCGGTCATGATGAGATGGGTCTCCCAGTCCTCATGCCCCCTGAGCTCCCGCAGCAGGGCCTCCGCCAGCGCAATGCCGCTGGCGCCCGATACGCCTACAATCAAACGATGCTTTCTGCCCATGGGTCCACGTCCTTACGCTGTCTAAAGATAGTCCTCCGGGTCAACGCCGGGGTTGTAATACGAAATCCGCTCATAAGCCTCTCTGGGGATCCCCACGGGGATCGTCGCGTCGATGCCCAGCTTCGCCGTCGTCGGAAGCTGCCCCTTGGGCAGCCCGGAGGCCCGGACCGAGGGATCCACGTGCTTGGCCTGCACGCCTGTGACGATGACGGTGTCCTTGTCCGCCTGAACACGGAGCGCCCGCGCCCACCGGACCTGATCATCGTCGAAAATGTCCACGTCGTCATCAAATACCTGGGCGAATTTCACGGGGAAGATGGAAAGCAGCGCCAGCAGAGCGGCCTTTCCCTCGCCCGGTTTCGGATGGTCCAGGGACGCAAGAAGCTCAAATGCGGTGCAGGCGCCCTGCGGCGACCGGACCGCCGTCGGCCGGAAGTTTGCCGCCTTCAGGATGCTCAGGGCCTGGAACTCATGGCAGGGCGCCGACAGCCCGTAAACCTCCACCGGCATGATGAGCGAGTGGAAAATCGCATCCTTTCGGTGCGTGATGGTCTTGACCCGGACAACTGGGTTGTTTTTCACGTCGCCGAAAATCCCGTGGAACTCGCCGTAGCGGCCCTCATCCGTTGTCCAGCCCGTGGGCAGGACCTCGCATTCGAGCACGATCTCGGCGTTGGCGGGAACCTCCACATCAATGGTTTCGCAGCGGATCATCTCCACCGGCTCTCCGCGCAGCGCCCCGGCCAGCTCCATCTCAAAGGAGCCGACGGGCAGAGGCGCCGTTGCCGCAATCATCTCAATGGGATGCAGGCCGATGGCCACGGCCATTTCCAGGGGCTTCCCCTGCTCATAGGCTTCGGAATAGAACATGCGGATGTCGTTCGGCGTATTGAAATCCACGCCCATGGTGTTTACCGTGCGGTACATGTGCCTGTACATTCCTGCGTCCCGGCCCCACTTCGGATGGTTGGCAAACTGGACGCCCGAGCCGATGTACGGGCCGCCGTCCTTCAGATGCTGAAGCACCTGCGGGATGGCCGTCAGATCCACCTGATCCTCCGGAATAATCACTTCCTTCAAAGGCGCGTCCGTCACCGTGACGGTCGGAATCAGGTGCTGCGTCGCATCGAGCAGCTTTCCGGCGACCTCGCTGGGCTTGCAGCCGAGCGCCAGCGCAACCTTGTCCGCGTCTCTTGCGATGCCGCCGATCACCGGATACTCGTACTCATCGACATTTTGCAGCAGAACCGCTTTCGTCGAAGATGTAATCAGCGCGGAAATGTCCCTGGGATCGACGCGTTTCTCGATCACGACCAAATCATCGTGCGCTTGCAGCTGTTGAATAAATTCTCGCAATCCAGGTTGCATACGAATAAACCTCCTGCCATGGGAAACGCCGGGCCGGCGGGGCCCGGCGTATTTCATTTAAACTGTTTCAATATAGTAGCGGCCCTGCCTGTCACGCTTCAGAATGTTCTCCTCGCGGATATCCGACCATGCGAGCAGCAGCTCCCGGTATGCGGCGCTGTCCCGGAAGGCATCCACGATCTGTGAGAAGAACAGCGGAGTCTCTCTGAGCCTGGTTTTTACCTGTTCCGACAGACTGATCTTTGACATGCGAATTTCCTCCTTTTCCGGCGGGGGATCATTCAGGCAGGTAGCTTTCGTCATACGTCTGATCCAGACCGTATTCGTTCTTGACCGTTCCCTGCTCCAGCTGCGTTTGCTGCACCTCGTCGGCGGCCGCCTGCGTCAGCTTCAAATCGGCGGGCGTGATGGCCGTGTTGTTTTTGATGGCCTGGAGCAGCACGCCTTCATCCAGATCGGGATAGTCCGTCCGGAAGATTTCCAAAAAGTCCTCCGGCTTTTCCGCAATGGCCCCGTTTTCGGTCTTGATGACCTTGAGCAGGGTGCGGAAGGCTTCGGCGTTCTGCTTCGCCCAGTCGGTTTTGGCGACGAGCACAAGGCCAGCGGTCTCATAATCGGGGTTGTGCAGGATCCTGTATTCGCCGGACGCGAGAAGCTCAGACACCGTGGGATCGGAGACCATGGCCGCGTCAACGCTGCCGCTGTCCAGCGCGGCAACGATGGTGGCGCCGGTGCCGCCGTTGATGATCTCAACCTCAGTCTCGGGATCCACGCCCGCCTCCCGGAGGATCTTGCGCAGCACCGAATCGGACTGGCTGCCCGCCTTGGTCACGCCGACGTTCGCGCCCTTCAGATCCGTCAGGCTCTGATACGGGGCGTCGGTCTTTGTTACCAGCTGATAGGACTGGCGGTTCGCGATCAGGGCATATGCCCGAATGTCCAGGCCGTTTTCCAGCTGACGGAGCACATGCTCGTAGGAGCCCAGGAACAGATCGATGTCTCCGCTGATCAGGGCCGCGACGGCGTCGCTGCCGGAGGAAAACGAGATCCGTTCCACATCCAGGCCGGCCGCGGCGAAGTCGCCGTTGAGGTAGGCGGCGTCCAGACCGCCCAGACCGGTGCCCACACGGCCGATGGTAATGTGCGCAGCCTCGGCCGAATCGTTCGCCGCTTCGGCCGGCGCCTCCTCCGCGTTGCCGGATTCCGCGGGCGCCGCGGCGGCTTCGCTCTTCTCAGCGGCTTCGCCGGCGCTTCCGCAGGCGGACAGGCTGAACAGCAGTGCAGCAAGCAGTAAAAGTGCCAGTACTTTTGTGATTTTCATTGTAAACGCTCCTTTTTCTTTTGTGCCGGTATCCGTTCACCGGCCGGATGCGGGCATTGTCCGCCCGTCAGCTTTTATGTAAGATTTTCTTCTCAATCAGGCTTACGAAACCGCCCAGGATCAGGGCGACAGCCATGATGATGAAGAGTCCTGCAAACGTCCCGGTCGTATCCAGGATGCTGGAGGAATAGGTAATATAGTAGCCGATGCCGTGGCTGGATCCCACCATTTCGGAGATCACCGCGCCGATCGTGGCATTTCCGATGGAAATGCGCAGACTGTTTAAAACCAGGGAGTACAGAGATGGGAAAATGACCCATTTGAGTTTTTTTCTCCAGTTTCCCCGGAAGGACCGGATCATGCTGTCCAGATCCGGATCAATGTTCTGAATTCCCTCGTAGATGTTGTAGAAGACCACGAAGACGACCATGAGAATCACCATCGCCACCTTGGAGGCGAGCCCGATGCCCAGCCAGACCACGAACAGCGGCGCCAGCGAAGCCTTCGGGAGGCTGAACAGCGCCAGAATGTACGGGCCGATCCAATGCTGGATCACGCCGCTGTAGGCCAGGAGGATCGCAAGCAGCACACCGATCGCCATGCCGGCGATCAGGCCGATCATGATCTCCTGCAGCGTGGCGCCCAGATGGTACCAGAGCTTCCCGTTCAGCGCCAGCTCATAGATCCGCCGGGCAATCAGGGATGGCCTGCTGATCCAAAACTCCTTGAAAAATCGCCCCGAGCAGAATTCCCAGAGGCCAAAGAGCAGGACGCCGAACAGGATCTGCCCCAGAAGGATCGTCCGCCTCCGCGCCGCAGTCCCGGGGGAACCGTTTTTCCTGTCTTTTTTCATATGTTGAATTCCTCCTGGGCGGAAAGGCTCTGCCAGATCGCGCGCTGAAGCGCCTTGAACCTGGGCTCAAAGCGGGACAGGTAATACGGCCGCGGACGGGACAGCTCCACGGGAAATTCCTCCAGGATCCGCCCCCGGCTCTGGTCCATAACGACCACACGGTCGGACAGAACGATGGATTCCTCGATGTCATGGGTGACAAAGATGACGCTCTTGCCGAGCTTTTCCCAGATGCGGGTGAATTCCTCGCCGATCACGACCCGGGTCTGGGCGTCCAGCGGGCCGAAGGGCTCATCCATCAGGTAGATGTCCGGATCATAGGCGAAAGCCCTGGCCAGCGCCACGCGCTTGCGCATGCCGCCGGAAAGGCGCTGGATGGGATAGTTCTCGAAGCCGGACAGGTTGACCAGCTTGACCAGGCGCAGCGCCTCCGCCTTCTGCTCGCTTTTCGGCAGCCCCTTCAGGTCCAGCGGCAGCCGGATGTTGTCCAGCACGGACTTCCACGGCAGAAGGGCGTCATTCTGAAAGACGTAGCTCACCTTGTCGGGTACACCGTCGATCGGCTTCCCGTCGATCAGGACCTCCCCCGACGATATCGGAATCAGACCGCTGATCGCTTTCAGAAGCGTAGACTTTCCGCATCCGCTCGGACCGATGACTGAAATAAACGCGCCGTCCGGCACCGTCAGATTCACATGTTTTAAAATGTCGTTCCTGGTTGTGCCGTTATCATAGGTAACGCATAAATCCCGGATTTCCAGTTTGGGTCTGCTCATACGTTTCACACGCTCCTCATGCTGTGCCGGGGATTTGTTTATACCCTGGCCAGCACCGTATCCTTAACCTCCCAACGCAGCGGCGGGAAGGGCGTCTGATCGCCGTAGCCCACGTCCACATAGGTGACAATGCGCAGATAGTCCGGAAGCTCGAACCGGGCTCGGAGCCGCTTGCACATCTCATCGTTGAACGTCAGCCATACGCTCTCCAGGCCGACGGCATGGGCTGCAAGCACCATGTTTTCGGCGGCGGCACCGGCGTCCAGAAGCTGGTTGCGGACCGGTGTGAAGGAGTTCGCCCGGTAACACCGCATGTCCTGCAGCAGGACCAGATGGACCGGTCCGCCGGGGACGTCGCTTCCGCGGAACAGGCCCGGCTCATGGCTCTCTTTGATCACCAGGAAGCGGATGGACTGGACGTTGCAGCCATGCGCCGCCCACAGGCCGGCGCGAAGGACCTTGTCGATCAGTTCGTCGGGGACGTCCCGGTCCTTGTACTCGCGTACAGAGCGGCGCTGGTTCAGCACCGTAAAGAAATGCTCCTCGATTTCGGGGGTGACCGGATCCGGCGCATAAGGGCTCAGGTCCACCGCCTCCCCGGCGGCGCTTCTGTCCGCGCTCTGCGTCAGGAAAGAGGCGTATTTGTATTCGGGAAGGTCCTCCGACAGACCGCGGCGGACCCACAGACCCATGAGCCGTTTTGTATAGTCGGCCTGGGTGGGGCGGATTTTCTTACTGCGGTAGACCTGGTGGTAAAGCTGGATTTCCAGGGTATGATGAATCCGTTCCCGGAACCGGGCCCGAAATTCCGTTTCGTCCATATTCAGGAAATCCTCATCTGTCAGGGACAGATTGTGCTGCAGGATTTCCCGGATCTCATCCATGTTCAGATATTCCATGCTGTTGTCTTGAATCATTGGGGTATTCCTTTCGTCATTCACCGGTCACCGGTGATTGCTGGCTTCGGGTTTTCCTTTTTGGGCCGGCGTCTGCCCGGTGGCTTTATGCCGGTTGCTGCATCATGCGGGACAACAGCACATTCGCCCGTATCTGAAGTTTCTCCGTATCATTTCAACGAGATTCAGCATTGCGGAGAATCCTCCTTTCCGTAGCAGGCAGGATGCCGCAGCGCTGCCGCAGACTCCTGCCCCTTGATGTGCCGTCATTATAGCATCGCTGTTTGCGCCCCGCTACTTCATAACTTTTATATCCAGCTATAGAATTTATATAGAGGATTTGCCGGCGGACCCCGAATGTTCCGGAGAAAAAAACGGCACGGCGTCCCCCGCGGGGACGCCGTGCCTCGGGACGGAGCGTTCAGTCCTCCGTCACGGTATTGAACTGCTCCAGGTACTGCGTATATTCCTCCCTGGTACGGAATACGGGCCGGTAGCGCTCCTTCACCCTTCTGCCGACCCTGGCGCCGTCCTTCAGCAGGCGGTAGGCGCTCAGGGCGATCAGCTTCGCCGTGAGGAGATACGCCTCGTCCTCGTCCTCGATGCGGAAGTCGCTCTGGTGCAGCCCTCCGGCGCATCCGCCGGTCCGAACCGTGAGCACCGGCAGCACATGCTGCAGATCCCCCACATCCGTTGAGATGGGCGTGTGGACGTCCGGCGTCAGGACCTCGACGGGACGGTCGCCGGCGGCTTCCCGGATCACCTCCACGACCTCCTCCGGCATCTGCTCCGGAATACTCGGGAGATAGCCGGGCATCGTCTCGATGACGCAGCGGGCTCCCAGCGCCCGGGCGCCTGCGCGGAAGGACCGGTCCGTCTTGAACGCCGCGTCCCTGATCGCGTCAAGGGTTTTCGCCCTGCAGAGGGTCTCAAGCACCACGTCGTCAGGCACGATGTTGACCAGATCCCCGCCCTTTGTGATGATCGAGTGGATCCGCACGGCGTCGGAATCTTTGAAGGTATGCTCATTGAAGGAAACCGCCTGCAGTCCCAGGCTGGCAGCGTGCAGGGCGTTGATGCCCTCTTCCCTGGCCCCTGCCGCGTGCGCCGCCTTGCCCTTTATGCGGATGATCTTGGAGACAAAGCCGTTGGTCGTGCCGCCTCCCACCCGGATGCCGTTGAAATCCGTATGGCTGGCGAGCGCGCAGTCCACGTCGTCAAATGCGCCGATGCGGATCAGCTCGGCCTTGCCGCCGCCGAACCGGATTTTTCCCTCCGCCATCAGACGGTTTTTGAATTCCAGCTCGCCGTACTCCTCCGCCGGAGTCGTCATAAAGATGAGCTGTCCGCCGAGGGTCTGCGCGATTTCGGGGTCCGTCAGCGCCAGAGCGGCGCCGGCCACCCCGGTCAGTTGAATGTGGTGGCCGCAGCAGTGCGCTGCCTGCGTTTCCGGGTTTGCGAAGGCGTGATTCGGGATCCGGAGCGCATCCAGCTCGCCGATCAGCGCCAGGGAGAAGACGTCCCTTTTGTCGCGGTTGATGTACGCCTTCGCGCCGGTGATGGCAAGGCCATCCGTGTAGTTTTGGGTCAGCGGTTCGATGAACGCCCGAAATTTCTCCGCGGTCCGGATCTCTTTGTAGCCCAGCTCGGCATGCCTGTAGATATCGTCGCCGAAGGCGATGATCCGGCTCCGGTTCTTCTCAATGATCTCGATGATTCTTTTTTCAGCCTGATCCATGATTCCTATCCCTCTTTGTTTGAATTGTCGGCCGTACGCGCTTCAGTCGGGCGTGGCAACGGCCTCTTCCAGCCGCTTCAGCGCCCGCTCCAGCGTTGCGCGGGGACAGGCGAGCACAAGTCGCTGGAATTTCCAGCTGTCCGCGCCCCCGAACACATGGCCGGCGTCCAGCCACAGGCGCGCCTTCCTCTTGATCAGGTCGTCCAGTGCCTGCCCGGAAAGGCCCAGGGCGGAGAAATCCAGCCACGCGAAGTAGGTGCCCTCGGGCTCAACCAGCCGGACCTGCGGAAGCCGGGCGGCCAGGAATTCGCGCAGGAACTCCAGATTCCCCCGCATGTAGGCCTTCACTTCCTCCAGCCAGGGCCCGCCGCCCCGGTAAGCCGCCCTGCAGGCGAGCAGACCGAGCTGATTCAACTGCGAATACCCTGTGCGCCGGATCTCCCGGATGAATTCCCTGCGGAATTCCGCGCCGGGAATGATGATGTTGGAAACCTGCAGGCCTGCCAGATTGAAGCTCTTGCTGGGCGCCGTGCAGACAACGGTCTGCTCCGCCCACGCGGGATTCGCTTTGACAAAGGGCGTATGCGGGAACTCCGGGAAGGCGAAATCGCAGTGGATCTCATCGGAAACCACCCTGACGCCGTAACGCCGGCAGATCTCGCCCATGCGCCGCAGCTCCTCCTGCGTCCACACCCGCCCGACGGGATTGTGCGGGCTGCAGAGGATCAGCAGCTTCACGCCGCGCTCCGTGATCTTCCGCTCAAAATCCTCAAAATCGATCCGGTATCTGCCGTTTTCGCAGACCAACTCATTTTCAACCACCTCGCGGCCGTTGTCCCGGATGACGGAATAGAACGGGTAATAGACCGGGGGCTGGATCATGACCGCATCCCCGGCACGGGTGGAAGCCCGCACCGCCATGGCAAGGGCGAACACAACGCCCGGCGTCTTGACGATCCACTTCTCCTCCATGCGCCAGTCAAAATGCTGCGCAAACCAGTCCCTCACCGCCGCGGCATAGTCGCCCTTCGTATCGGAATAGCCGAAAATGCCGTGCGCGACGGCCTGCGCCAGGGCCTGCCGCACACACGGCGGCGCCTGAAAATCCATATCCGCGATCCACAGGGGCAGCACATCTGCGCCGTAGCCGCGTTCCTCCGCGAAATCGTACTTCAGGCAGTCCGTTCCCCGGCGGTCGATCTCGTGATCAAAATCAAAGGTCATAACTGTCCTCCAGCGCCTGCTGCAGGTCCGCAATCAGGTCATCCGCGCTCTCCAGTCCCACGGAAAGCCGCAAGAGCGTATCCGTAATGCCCAACTGCTTCCGGACCTCCTCCGGCACGTCCGGATGGGTCTGCATCATGGGATAGGTCAGCAGGGTTTCCGTCCCGCCCAGGCTTTCGGCAAAGGTGATGAGCTTTACCTTCTTCAGTGCGCGAAGGGCCGTCTCCCGGCTGTCCGTGCTGAATGAGATCATGCTGCCCGTGCCGCGGCTCTGCCCCGCGTTGACCGCAAATCCGGGATGCTCCGGATCTCCGATATAATATACCTTCCGGACCCTGGGGTGTCCGGCAAGCCATTTTGACAGCTTCCGCGCGTTTTCCTGCTCCCGCTCCATCCGGATCGCCAGGGTTTTGATCCCGCGCAGCACCAGCCAGCAGTCAAAGGGGGCCAGCGCGTTGCCGACCGTTTTGGTGATGAGGCGGATCCTGTCTGCCGCCGCCGGATCCGAGGTGCTCAGAAACCCGGCGATGGTATCGTTGTGTCCCGCCAGAAATTTGCTTCCGCTGTGCACCACGAAATCCGCCCCCAGAGCGATCGGGTTCTGCCAATACGGGCTCAGAAAGGTATTGTCGACGATGAGGACGGCGGCGTTTCTGTGCGCAAGGGCCGCGCAGGCGGCGATATCCGCCACATTCATCATGGGATTGCTGGGCGTCTCCACATAGATCGCCCGGGTCGCTTTGGTAAAGGCGGCCTCCAGCGCCTGCAGATCGGCGGTATCCGCAAAGGAGACCCGCAGGCCGTTTTTCTCTGAGATGTTGTGCAGCAGGCGGACCGTGCCGCCGTACAGATCCAGCGAGCAGATGATGTGGTCGCCGGGTGAAAACAGCTCAAGCAGGTTGCTGATCGCCGCCATGCCGGAGGCTACGGCAACCGTGTCCGCCGCGTTTTCCAGCGCCGTCACGGTTTCCTCCAGGCGCTGTCTGGTCGGGTTGGATTCCCGGCTGTAGTCGAAGCCGCTCCCGTTGTGCCCGGGCTCGAGATGCGCAAACGCGGCAGTCTGGAAAATCGGGAAGCTGACCGCACGGCTGTCCTCCCGATACTGATGGACGTCTCCGTGGATACATCGCGTTTCAATGGATGTGCTCATAATCAGGTACCTCGCTTATATACAGGCAGATATATCTGGCTCATTCTGCTAAGTTCAATGGTTCCTGTTTACGATACCATTCGAACGCACGCCGCGTCCACTTTCCATATTTTATAGCTGGTTCTAATCTGGGTTGATAATGCGCTGCCCGGCGTTGTTCAGATACTTCCGGATCTCCTCCAGGAGGATCTCCGAGATCTCGCTCAGGGGCGCGCCCTTTCGGCGAATGTAGCCGATTTCCATGGTCGTGTTCTGGTTGTGCTTGTCCTCCCGGAAGGGGACGGTAATGAAGTCCGTGCCGTTCAGCTCTTCGCAGATGATGCCAGAGCAGAGGGTATAGCCGTTCAGCCCGACCATCAGATTCAGCATCGACGCACGGTCCGTGGCCCGGATAATGCGGGGATAGTCCCGCTCGATGAGGATCTCCTCTGCAAAATAGGAAGAGCTTTCGCTGCCCTGTTCAAAGAACAGGCCGGGATAGGGCTCGAGTTCCTTGAGACTGATCGATTCATTTCCTGCCAGAGGATGCTGTTTCCACAGATACACGTTCGCGCTGCATTCAATGATAGGATGAAATTCCAGATCGCGCTCGGCCAGAAGCTTTGACAGGACCTTCCGGTTGTACTTCGATCGGAACACGATCCCAAGCTCACTGCGGTTTTCCCCAACGTCCCGGATCACGTCCAGCGTCCGGGTCTCCCGGAGGGAGAACTCAAACTGCTCCGTGTCAAAATGCTTGACCATCTCCACGAAGGCCTTGGCAACAAAGGAATAGTGCTGCGTGGAGATGCCGAACTTCCTTCTTGCCACGCGCTTTTTGATGAATTTCTGTTCCAGAAGCTCATATTGCTGATAAATCTGTCTGGCATATTCCAGAAAATCCGCGCCATCCTCCGTGGTCACAACGCCGCGGTTCGTTCGGGCAAATATGGGAACGCCGATTTCCGTTTCCAGCTCATGAATTGCGCTGGTCAGCGTCGGCTGCGATACGTACAGTTGCTCCGCGGCCTTATTCATTGATCCTATCGAAGCGATTGTCAGGGCATAGTGTAATTGGAGCAGCGTCATCGAATCATCACACCTTCAATACAATTTTCCATTCGATCATGGATTCCTTAAAACGTCAACTATTGTACATGAAGAAACACCGCTATGTCAATACTTACCTACGGGGTTTATGGGTTATTTATCGCCCGGATGAAATTCTGCCCCGGATTGTCGGGACGGATCTTTCAAATCCCTCTTTTTCTGACGATACAAAAAGGACAGCCGGATGGCTGTCCTTTTTGTATGGTCAAGCGGTGAATAACGCACTTGAGCAAGCACATTTCAAAAACGTTGCAAAACCTATGTTTTCAGGCAGAAAGCGCACGGGTTTCTCCTAAAAAAGTACAAGGAGAAACGATATGAAAAGCTTTATCGAGGAGCTCTATTATGGCAATATCGACCCGCAGAACAGCGGCTTTGAGGAGGACGAGAGCGTGCAGCGCACGCTGCGGACGATCAGCGAGAACGAGGACTGGTTGACCGGGCATCTCACCGGCGAGGAGAAAAAGCGCTTTCTGGACTTCGCCGACGCCTGGTCGGCCTACAACGGCGACGCCACCCTGGACGGCTTCATCACCGGCTTCCGGTTGGGAGCACGGTTTGTGATGGACACCTTTCTGAGCGACAAAGCGTCGTTTGAGCGCTTCTTGGAAAACTAAAGAACTGTGCCCTCGCGCAGGATTCGGCGCGAGGGCACGTTTACATTTCTCTGTTTTATTGGATGGCCTTTCCCATCTCATAAGCCTGCTTCATCGCAGGACTCTTCTTGATTTCTCCGGGCTGATACACTCCGGTCCCGCAGATGACACCCTTTTCCTCAGCGCCTTCCACGCAATCGGCATAACCCCTGAAGCAGGCGATCGTTGTTTCCTGAGAAGCTTTTGCATCATCGGCGCAGGTCACGATGTAGTAGAATTCTTTGTTTTTGATTTCTGTCCATCGCGCCACCGTCCGGTCGATGACCGTTTTGAGCTGCGCGTCGATGGAATAAAAGTAGACGGGGCTTGAAAGGACGATCACGTCCGCGTCGATCATCTTTTGCAGCACCTCCGCCATATCGTCCTTCCTGGCGCACACGCCGCCGGACTGCGCACAGTAATAGCAGGCGCTGCAATAGCCGATTTTCTTTTCCGCGATACGGATCTTTTCCACCGTACTGCCCGTTTCCAACGCTCCACGCATGAACTCATCGCACAGGATGTCCGAATTGCCGCCCTTGCGGGGGCTTCCGGACAGTATTAAAACTTTCTTACTCATTGCTTCATATGCCTTTCCCCAAATGTCACTGCGTTTTCGATCCAGCCTTCCGCCGCTGTTCCTGTCCCAAGTCCGAAGCCATGGGGAAGCCCTTGAAACACCTCGATCATGGCGTCGGTGCCGTTTGCCTGAATTGCCTGGATACGCCGTTCCATCGTCCTGTAGGAAGCAATGCCGTCGCTTGTTCCGACCGCGCTGTAGGTAGGTGGCTCATAGCCTGTCACCTCGGAAAGACCGGTATAATTCACGATCACGGCGGCGGGGCGGGGATAAGCGTCCTCGCCAAAGTTTTCCGTCCCGTAAGTGCCCAGCCACGCCGCCATCCGCGCTCCTGCCGAACCTCCCCAAAGGGAATAGTCAGAGGTGTCGACTTCCAGTTCTTCCGCATGTTCAAAGATAAACGCGATCGCGCTTGCCAGATCTTCACAGGCTGTCTGTGCACCCGGACGGTAGATCAGAGCAAAGGCGTTGTAGCCCATCTTTGAAAGCTCCAAAGCATGCGGGAAGCTGTCGTGTATCGCGCCAACGTAGGCGAACCCGCCTCCGGCGTTTACGATGGCAAACCTTGCACCTGTTTCACCTTTGAAGAAGAACAGCCCGGTATCTCTCTTGGCGGGATCAGCTTGTTTTTCGTCTTCCGTATAAATGTCATAAAAGATGGTGTCCCCGCTTTCCGCATGATCTCTCATGTAGTTGCAAATTTCCACCGTTTTGTCGGGATCTATGTAGTTATACCAGGTCAGGCCAAGATTCCCAAGAGTGCTGCCGCTCATATATCCGCCATTTACAGGGAAGATTAGTCTGCCGTAATCACCGAACACCGGATCGTTCTGTACGTCACGGATCAGCGTCTCTGTGCTGTAAGACGCCTCGGTTTCTTTGCCGTTTAAAAAGCTGTCATTCCCATCCCGAAAGAACAGCGGCAGCGCATTGTACAGATATTCCTGTACGGCGTCAAAGTCATGATAGCCGCCGCCCTTCTGGTAGAACACATAATGCTCCGGTGTGAATACGTCAGACCTTTCCAGCATTTCCTCCGCCATGTCGATAGACTGGCTCTTGACCGCGTCGTTGGTGCCGACGGCGTGATAGATGAAATAGCCGCGCTCGTCGAGGCCGTTATCCTTCACCAGCTGCTCGATAAAGTCCACGTTCCTTTCGATCTGGAAATCTCCATAGGTGCCGTAGTACCAGCAGGAGCCGCTCATGGGCAGAAAGTAACGGATATAATCCGTGTCATAACAGAACTGCAGCCAGGTCGTAACAGAGCCCAGCGAGAAACCGCCGAAGGCCCTGTGATCCCGGGAAGCTTTCAGATCCTCATCTGACACAGACTTCGCGTAGGTGTGAAATCTCCCTTCCACCGCCGGCATCAGGTTTTCTTCGAAATCCCGGTGGAACTGGCGGAACTCGGCAATCGATCCGCTGAAGCCCGTGTCGCTGTTATCATTGTAGAACGTGGCTGATACGATGATGGCCGGTGGGATGTCGCCGTTTTCGATCAGGTGATCAAACACGTTTTTGGTTGAAGTGTATTCAAAGTATTCGCCTGCGTGTCCGCCCCAGCCGTGCATCAGATAGATGATGTTGTATCGGGTTTCTTCATCGTTTTCATCATAGCCGTAAGGGGTATAGACGTAGGCAGTTTTTGTGATCGGCGCTCCGTTTCTGACATAATCCTTCGAATCATAATCCAGCCGGGTCACAGTGCCGGGATGGTCAGACGCAGCTTTATATGAAGACGGAACAGCGGTTGTATATCCTGTTTGTTCCATAGTTTCCTTATCCTCTGATGAGGGGACATCTGAAGGCACTTTCGTGTCCTCTGATGATGCCTCTGTTTCATTTTGTTTTGTTAGATCCTGTGTCTGGTCTGAAACTCTTGCACAGGACGCCAGTATCCCGGCAAGCATCAGCACGCATAGCAGCAAGATTATTCTTTTCATTTACTGTGTCCTTTCTTATCCAGCCTTTTCAGCCATCCGGCCAGATAGTGACCGATGAAGACGAACATCCCCATGATCGCCAAATAATCCAGGAAGAAAAAGACGATGGGTTCTCTCGGATCCAGGAACAGAAAATGTGTCCGAAGAAACAGGTATTCCCCGATCTGCCTTCGGATGAACGCATATACGCCGTATGCTGCTATGGCGATCGCACCCGCACGCAGTACCCAATCAGTTGTTTTTTTCCTGTCTTTGCCTTTTGGCATCGCACCAAGCATCACATTCCAATGCAATCCCAGATGAAGCGACATCAGGATGTAGTTCAGGTACGCGCATACCATGTGTACGCTCCGGGCAACAGAAGCACCTTTGCTGATATGAAGAAACGTAAACACATGCTCCGACAGGATGATCCCGCTGATGGCCGACGCCAAGACTGTTCCGATCAGCAGGAAGACAAGAACCGTCTGGAAAGTCCGGAAGCTTCTGTATCTTCCCTTTGAAAGCGCGCCGAACCACTTCCTGTTCAGGATGTGATGAACAATAAACAGGACAAACATCGCTGTTCCGAGGATCTCATGAGTCAATGTGCCGATTAACGAGTATGCCATCAGCCCGATCAGGACTATGGTCATTGCGATATCAATTGTCATTCGCAGTTTCTTCATATGCTTTCTCATTCATGTTCGCCAAACAGCCAGTTCATGATGTCTTCTTCGTGGGCAAAGTATCCTCCGCCGCCATGCTGATCCCGAATGCCGCGCTCGTCGAAATAAGACTGGTCTTTCAGATCAAGAACGATCAGCTTTTTGATTTGTTCATCGGAAAAGCCTTTGTCCCGGTAGAGCTCTGCGAGCTTTTCATACGTATCACGCACGGAAGAGGATCCGTAGTAGCTGTCATTCTCACCCGTAACCATATAAACGGGCGTCATGGCTTCTGCCAGCGGCTGCAGATCACCGTCCCACTGTGAGGAGCAGTGCAGAAACGCCGTGTAAAGCTCCGGCGCGAATTCCATGACCAGGGATCCTGTTTCGCCCCCGCCGGAATATCCGTTCAGGTAAACCTTTTGGGGGTCAATGTTGTAATGCCCCAGAAAATACCGGGTAAGTGCAATCGTCTGTCTGGCCGAGGTCTCTTTCCAGTCGTTTAGCTGCGGTGCAATGATGATCATTTTTTCGTTGTATTTCTGTGCTTCGATCCCATAGTCTTCGGCGCGGATATTCACGCCGACGCCCTGGAAGTACAGCCCTTCGTAGCCGGGCAGCGTAACGTACAGCGCATAAGGCTCAGAGCCGTCATAGCTTTCCGGTACGTACAGTCCGAAATGGATATCCCCGTCGCTTTCACTGTGCAGAACATTGTCAAAGAGAAAACCGCGGATATACTCGTCTCCAAAGTCGATTTCCGTCGGCGCGGGTATATCATTCTCCGTGCCGGCCGCGCCGTTCGGCACGGAGGCGGTTATTCCAAGTCCAGACCCCGCACCCATTCCCGGACGCTGTCTTCACTCGGGTTCTCGTTGAACCGCTGGCCTTCCAGCCAGGTGCCGGTTCCCGCCATCTTTTCCAGATTGGTCCCGCTGTCTCCCAGGCCGGAGCTGGTGGAGGTACAGAAGGGGATCACGGCCTTCCCGGTGAAATCATTGTTCTTGATGAAGTTGTTCACGACCCAGGATGCCTCTCGCCACCAAATGGGGTAGCCAAACAAAACCACGTCATAATCGTCCCAGTTCGGTACTTCTGTGGAAACCAGTGCGATGTCCTGAAGAGAAGTGTCATCATGCTCCTTGTTGACACGGCTTGAACTGTCTCTCCAGTTTAGGTCGGCGTCCGAATACGGTTCAACAGGAACAAGCTCGAAGGTATCCGCGTTCAGCTCGTCCGCAACAAATCCGGCGACTCTTCCCGTGTTGCCCGATGCGGAATAATAGACAACAAGTGTTTTCTCGGCCTCTGCAGGCTCGTTTTGCGTTTCTTGTGCCGTCGCCTGATATCCCAAGCCCTGCACCCATGCACGTACGTCGTTTTCCGAGCCATCCACCTTGCCGCCCCGGATGGACAGTGCATCATCTGATCTCACCGTAGCGCCGGTCGCCAGCTTCTCAACCGTCGGCAGCGCATTCGCGCCGTTCGAGCTTCCTTCGTGGGAGAAGAACGGAATGATCGTCTTGCCTGAGAAATCATAGCTTTCCAGGAAGGTCCACATGGACATTGGAAGGTCATACCACCAGACCGGGAATCCGAAGAAAACGGTGTCGTACTGCGCCATCTGCTCTTCTGTGATGTCGATCACGATCTCCGGCCGGACGTCGTTATCCTGTTCGGACTTGGCGCGGTCAGCGGTCTGGTTGTAGTCTTCGGGATAGGGATCTTTTGCGGTTACACGATAAAGGTCACCGCCGGTTTCATCGGCGACCCAGTGCGAAATGCTGTCCAGATGGCCGGACCAGGAGAAGTAGACCACCAAGATGCTGTTTCCTGCCGACACGCTGCCTTGATCCCCGGAAGGATCCGCCTGATTCGAAGGAGCCGTGTTTTCCGGCGGAGCAGCATTCGACGGCTCATTGGTATTCGTGTTATTATCTGTATTCTGTGTATTGTTTCCGGAGCTTCCGCAGGCTGCCAGCGACAGTACCATAATCACCGCAAGCAGTACAGCCATGATCTTTCTTGTAGTCGTATTTCTCATCTGCATTCCAAAAGCACCTCCAGCAGTTCTTCTTTCGTAAACTTCTTCGCGCATCCGCCGGTCAGGACCGTGGAATCCGCGATCGCCTTATAGTCTGTATCTGCCGGGATATCCATCTCGGCAAAGGTGGTCGGTAAGCCGATCTCCCTGATAAAGTCTGCGAGAGCATCCACGAAGGCTGCTGCGAGCTCCGCTTCGGTCTTCCCAGCAGGATCGATCCTCCAGACTTCCACGGCCATTCTGGCAAACTGCCTGTTCGCCTCCGGCATCATATGCCTGTAAAGCACCGGGTGCAGCACCGCCAGCCCCTGTCCATGGTTACAATCGGTGTAGGCACCGAGCTGGTGTTCCAGCATGTGGCACTGGAAATCCGTGGCTTTGCCGATCTTTAAGATTCCGTTCTCCGCCATGGCCGCGGCCCAGATCAGCTCACTTCTTGCCTGGATGTCCTGCGGATCCTTCAGCGTGGCACGAATATTGCGGATAATATTCCGCTGCGTTGCCTCGTTGATCTCGTCAGAGAGATTCACTTCCCTGGGAGAACCCATGTAGGTCTCCATACTGTGGGAGAGGGAATCGAAGGCGCCGGAGATCACCTGCTTCATGGGCATAGTCATCGTGTAGGCGGGATCCAGGATCGCGAAGCTGTAGAATGCACCCCAGAGAGCAGACTTCAGCATTTTTTCTTCATTGGTGATGACTGCGCCGTTGTTCATCTCCGCTCCGGTTCCGAAGGCGGTGACCACTGCGCCCATGGGGATGAATTCTGTCGGTTGCTTGTGATCGGTATACTCCAGCTCCCAGATGTCTTTGTCCAGCTTCGCCTGGGCGGAGATGATCTTGCAGCAGTCGATGACGGAGCCGCCGCCCACTGCCAGAATGAAGTCGATGTTCTTTTCCTTTGCCAGAACAGCGCCTTCCTGTACCTTGGCATAAGTCGGGTTTGACATGATCCCGGTGAACTCCGTCACGGTCTTTCCGGCGTCCTTCAGGATTCCAATCAGTTCATCATAGACGCCATTCTTTTTGATCGAACCGCCGCCGTAAGCCAAAAGAACGTTCGGGCCAACCTTGGCCAATTCCAATGCCAGATTGTTTGCCGCGGCCTTCTCCCCGAAGTAAACCTTGACGGGATAGCTGTATGTAAATGGATTCATAAGTCCCTCCTGTTTGGTAAAACGCCCAAAAGTCCGCCGAATTATAAACCATGGTGGACATTGGGGGATCGTTATCTGAGGCTCTTCAGCCACTTTTCAACCGCCTTCGCAGGCCCCTTTTCCGCATCACGCATTTCCACCGGCAGGCCGGTCAGGACCTTTGCCTTCGGCTCCAGCTCGCGGATCGTATCATAGGTGCCACCGTCTCCGGAGCCCATGTGGGTGTTGAAGGGAATGATGGTCTTGCCGGAAAAGTCATACTTGTCAAAAAAGGTGTAAATGATCATCGGGAAGGTGTACCACCACATGGGATACCCGACGTAAATTCGGTCATAGCTATCGATGTCGATCTCGTTCCTGATCGCCGGCCGTTGATCCTCGTCATGTTCCTTTTTTGCCAGACGGGCCAGAGCGTTGTAATGATCCCGGTTGCTGTCGTAAGGGACGGCCGCCTCGATCTCCGAGATATCCGCGCCGGTCTGCTTTGCGATCTCCTCGGCTACGATCTTTGCCGTGCCGTAGACGGAGAAGTAAACAACTAATTCCTTTGCCATGATTTTCACCTCTTGTTCTTTACAGATCCGGTCCGAGTTCCATCGTCTTGTAGGCAGCGATCATCTCGGGAGTGCCGTTGTAGTAGCGTACGCCCTTGTCGACCTTTGCGATCTCTGCCATCTCCTCATCTGTCAGCGCGAAATCAAAGATATCGAAGTTGTCGCGGATATGAGCAGGATTCTTGGAACCGGGGATCACCACGTTGCCGCTCTGGACATGCCAGCGAAGAATGATCTGAGCATTGGACTTGCCGTATTTCGCTGCCAGCTTAGTGAAAACGGGCTCGTTGATCAGGTTCTTGTCGCCGTGTCCCAGGGGATACCAGGCCATGAGCCCCATGCCGGTCTCGGCAAGAATTGTCTTCAGCGCTGTCTGCGAGAAATAGGGGTGGGCTTCCACCTGCACCACATGGGGTTTGATCTCCATGGTGTCGATGGCTTCCTGCAGCAGATCCTCCGGGAAGTTGGACAGACCGATGGCCTTGACCTTGCCTTCTTTATAAGCCTTCTCGATATTCTTATATCCTTCGCGCCAGTTGTCCGTCGGCTGATGGAGGAAGAGAAGATCGATGTAGTCGGTGCCGAGACGAGCCAGGCTCTCATCGATCGCCGTTTCTTTTTCATAGACCGTAGGCCAGAGCTTGGTGACGAGGAAGATCTCTTCTCTGGCAACACCGCTTTTTTTGATCCCGCGGCCGGTGCCGGATTCGTTCATATAGCCGTTTGCGGTATCGATAAGACGTACACCGCTCTTAAGAGCGCTCTCTACGGAAGCCTCCGCCTCCGCCGGGGACATCATAAATACGCCGATTCCTGCCATAGGCATTTTGTTTCCATTGCTGAGAGTGAAGTATTCCATGATTTGATCTCCTTTCGCTTTCGCGTCATTTATAGGTTGTTTTCTTCTTTCTGTGTCAATTATATGCAGAAATCTGTTGCAAGTCTACTGCTTCTTGTATATAATGGTATACGTGATACGAATACACAAGGAGGGCAAAACATGATCGAGACCTATCTGCTGGAACAGTTCGCGGCGTTTGCAAGGTGCGGGACCCTGCTGAAAGCATCGGAGGAGCTGCACATCACGCAGCCGACTCTTTCCCGCTCCATGAAGAAGCTGGAGGATGAACTGGGCGTATCGATCTTTCACCGGGAAAACAGCAAGATCTCCCTGAATGAGACCGGCAAGGTTGCAGCCGAATATGCGGAGAAAGCCCTGCAGGCAAACCAGGATCTGATCGACCATGTGCTGGCACATGACCGGAGCCTCAGGACCGTCAGTATCGGGTCGAGCTCCCCGTTCCCGATCAACGAACTGATGCCCGCTTTGCAGGAATACCTCTCCGAGAAAACGATCCTGACGGAGCTGGTCGATACGGACGAACATCTGCTGACGGGGCTGAAGAACCGAAGGTATGACCTTATCATCCTGCATTCCCTTCCGGAAGATAAAGCTCTTTACTGCCAGCGCTACATGGACGAGCAGATCTATCTGACCGTGGACGAGAACCACCCCTTTGCACAGAAGAAAAGCATCTCTTTCGCAGAGATGCGAGGGATGCGTATTCTGGTTTCCGGAAGGATCGGCTTCTGGATGGACATCTGTAAAAAGCATCTTTCCGTCTCCGACCTGCTTGTTCAGACCAGTCCGGAGGCGTTGGGGGAACTGATAGAAGCATCGACCCTCCCATTTTTCAACTCTGACCGCATGATTGAGATGGGCTATCAGACACCTGGAAGGGTGTCTGTCCCGATCGGTGACGAAGACGCCCATGCTTCCTACTGGGTTGTTTGCAGAACCTCTGACCAGCAGAAGTATCGCTCTATCTTTAATGCCGTCCGCAGTTATGCGCTGCAGCATGATAAAAGCCGAATTCCTTAACAGTATTACCATTACCTGTTTTGGCGTTTGTTGGCACCAATCACCCTGGCTAGAGACTGGGCCACACTGGGCTTCTCGGCAATAACAAGTTTCATTTCGTGCATCCTCCTTTTTCTGAAAATGGGTAAAAAATAGCGCCAGGGACTATTGGTCCTTGGCGCTATGTACGTTCAGTTTATGGAGAAAATCCCACTACTGTATCTTTCTTGAGTTCATCATCTTATTAGTGGGTTTCAATCAGCTTGCTGATCTTTCCGATAATTACATCCGTATCCATTCCGGATCTTTTACTCATCTCAGCGATGGTCGCTTTGCCCATCATGATCTTGCCCATCGGCGTATTCAGCATTCTGAACTTATCATTCACATTGGACAGTTCTTCCTTCAGCCAGGGATACTGGCCAAGCAGATTGGACAGCCTCGTTTCTTCTGTGATATCCATACCGCACCTCACACTTTCACGTCCGGATTCTTTTCACCGAACTTCTCTTTGAGCGTTTCGCAGATTTCACTGCGTTCCTTGCCTTGCTTTTCCATGTTCTTGATGGTCTTGTAGGCGGCAAACAGTGTGGACGGACCGATCTCAGAGCTGAAATAACCGATACCCTGGTTCCAGGCCAGCAGTTCGAATACGTCATCCAGCGCTGCGCTGTCTAGGCCGTGGATGTAAGCCTTCACAAGCTCTCTTGTCGCCTGACGCATCCGCCCGGCACCGACTGCATTGGTCAAAGAAAGCAGCAACCGGATCTCATAGGGCAGATGACGGTTTTCATCATTCCATGTCAGATCCCAGAAGTTTACGGCGATATTGCCAAGTTTCTCATCTATCAGAGGCATGTTGGTCAGCGCTGCCGGACGCATCGGGATATCTTTTTCTTCCTGCTTCACTTCCGTGCGATAAAAGTATGCGTGGAACTCTGCAACGCCCTTCTGCTCGGTGAAATGCTCATAGCCGAGGCCTTCCATCACTTCATACAGGGGAATAGGATCAAAGTTCTGGATGATCTCCAGCCCATTTCCGGCAGGCAACTGCATCGCCTGCTTCTTGATTCCTTGAAAGAAATTTCCCTGAATGCCTCTTACGTCGATCTGCCTGAAAGAACCTATCTTATCTTTCCACTCCATGATGAGTCCTCCTTAATCTAAGATATTCCCGTCGCGGGAGATCGTAACGACCTGCCACGGGATGAATTTACCGCTTGTCTTAAGTGCGTTTTCCGTTGCTCTCTGGAGACCGCCGCAGCAGGGAACCTCCATTCGGATGATGGTCACGCTCTTGATATCGTTATTGCGGATGATCTCCGTCAGCTTGTCTGTGTAGTCTACTGCATCCAGCTTCGGGCAGCCGATGATGGTGACCTTGCCGCGCATGAAATCCTCATGCATGTTCGCATAGGCGTAAGCTGTGCAATCCGCAGCGATCAACAGCTTTGCTCCGTCAAAGAAGGGAGCCTGTGTCGGCATCAGCTTGATCTGGCAAGGCCACTGAGCTAATCTTGAAACCGGCTTTCCGGTGATTACCGGAGTGTTATCAGCCTCATTCTGTGCGAACTGCATCATTCTTGATCCGGGGCAGCCACCCTCATGATGTTCATGGATCTTTTCGTTCATCGTCTTTTTCTCCTTCGATGCTTTTACTGCTGTTTCATCGTATTCCGGGGCTTCACGCTCTTCAAAAGTGATCGCACCAGTCGGACATCCCGGCAGGCAGTCACCGAAGCCATCACAGAAGTTCTCCCGCATGAGTTTCGCCTTGCCATCAACAATGTCAATAGCTCCTTCATGGCAGGCCTCTGCACAGAGCCCACAGCCGTTGCATTTTTCTTCGTCTATATGGATGATCTTACGGATCATTTTGGAATCCTCCTTCTCTTGTTCTGGCATCAGTATACACAAAGATTTTGAGGAATTCTGTATCCCGAGATACACAAATAAATCTTTTTTGGTGTATAATAGGACTAAAGACCCTTAAGGGGGAGGTTCGTTATGGACTATACTGTACTGGAAAACAGCACGCTGTTTCGGGGAGTACCGGCAAAAGACCTCCGGGCATATCTGGAGGAGACGCCTCATCACATTCAGTGTTACGATAAAGAAGAAACGATCTTTCATCTGATGGATCCGGCATTCAGGATCGCCGTCATCCTGGAGGGCCGCGTGGAAGCTCAGAAGTCTTTCCCGAACGGAAGCCAGGTGAATGTTTCGGTCCGTATCCCGGGTGAATTGATTGGTCCTGCCGCCGTCTTCTCAAAGGGCGGACATTATCCCTGTGATATCGTCGCGTTGGAGCCGACGACCCTGATGATGTTCCAAAAGGAAGCTCTTCTGTCCCTGATGCAGAAGGATGTACGGATCCTGCAGAACTTCACGACAGAGATCGCTTCCGCAACCTATATGCTTCAGCAGAGGCTTGAACTTTTGTCCTACAATGGGATCGCCCAGAAAGCTGCGTTCTGGCTGCTCATGCAGGCAAGGCGATCCGGGAAGGACACGGTGAAACTCCCGGATTCCGTTTCCAAGTGGGCAATGCTGATGAACGTATCAAGGCCGTCGCTCCATCGGGAATTGAAAAAGATGGAAGAGGAAGGGATCATTTCCTATTCCCATCCGATGATTCGGATTCTTGATCGTAACGCGCTTCAAGACGTATTAAGCCGGTCATAGCACAAAAAGTGCCCGCAAAGCATTACTGTTGTAGGCTTTTGTCACTCTCATCATCGTGTACGCAGTTGTGCAATCGGGGTACGAAAAAGCCAGGAAACCGTTGTGGTTTTCTGGCTTTTCCGGCGCAATATCTCTTCTGGTTGCGCAATATGGTCATGAGATTTGAGCAAGCACAACACCGTTGCGGAGGAGGGACTTGCCATATGTCCTCATATGTCGTCATTTGTCTCCATATATCTCCGTTTGTCCCAATCTGGTCAAGCGGTGAATAACGCACTTGAGCAAGCACATTTTCAAAACATTACAAAAACTATGTTTTCAGGCAGAAAGCGCACGGGTTTCTCCTAAAAAAGCACAAGGAGAAACGATATGAAAAGCTTTATTGAGGAACTCTATTACGGCAATATCGCCCCGCAGAACAGCGGATTCGAGGATGACGAGAGCGTCCAGCATGAGCTGCGGACAATCAGTGAGATCGAAGACTGGCTGACCGAGCATCTCACCGCCGAGGAAAAGAAACGTTTCCTGGATTTTGCCGACGCCTGGTCCGCCTTTAACGGCGAGTCCACTCTGGCCGCTTTTTTCGCCGGCTTCCGCCTGGGCGCGCGCTTTACCTATGACGCCTTCGTGTCACAAGCCGGGAACTATCAGAAAGACAAGGAATAATCGCTGCCCCTGCCTCGCTTCTACAAGGCAGGGGCAAATTCATTCGGTATAATAAGCCGCCCAGCCGACGTAGCAGCCGTCTTCCGGCATTACCAGCACGCCGTCCGCGTGGCCGCGCTGCTGAACCAGAATGCAGCGCCACACCTGACCCTTTGAACAAAGTGCAGCGTGGTCCTCAATGAATTGTCGGTCGGCAACCATATCCGTGACGAAGTTCTCATAGTCGATCTTTGCCAGCTTCACCGTCTTTACGATCTCATACGGCCGCTCCCTGTCGACCGGATGTAGCACGAGCAGATCCTCCAGCCTGCGCGGAGCTCTGACAAAATACGCCCTTCCTCCCATCTCCATATCCTCACCCCCCAAAATGTTGTGTACTTAAAATAAGTACATCTGACACATTCTAACATGTACTTGAAATAAACTCAAATTATCTTTTAACAAGTACATGGAGGGTATGATATGGACGCTTTGAAGAAGGAAAAGGACAAGCATCTCGGGCTGCGCATCGACAGCGAGCTTCACTATAAGCTGCACTATATCTCTCAGTACGAGGGCCGCTCGGCCAACGGCGAAGTGATCTACCTGATCCGCAAAGCCATTGAGGAATTTGAGAAGGAGCACGGGAAGATCGAGAAGCATTAACCTTTGGTATTCGTACCGAATAGTCAAGGATAATTCAACGGGCATCCACGCGTGGATGCCCGTATTCGTTTATGCGCAGAAAATAGTCAAGTACGATTTGCCGAATCGTACTTGACTATTCTTCAGATAATTGACGCATGGCAAAGGGTGTCGAAAGGTAGAATGATTATTGCTTCGGTTCTATTGTGTCGATTGCCATTATCAGCGCCTCAGCATAACGCTTTGCCGCGAGCTTGGACACATTCGTATTGATCCCAAAAATCCAGAAGAAGAAAATAAAGAGATCCGCGGTAAAAGCCAAGTAATTCAGAGATGGGATTTCTGGCAATGCGCCATACTTGCAGATAGAATATCCACCAACAAAAGAAGAACATATTAAGCAAATAATAATACCAATCGGTTTATTTGCTAACAGATTTCTGCAAAAACCAAAGTTGATATTCTCTTCTTGGACAAGATTGTTCTCTCTAGTGCGGCTCCTTAGGTATCGTACTGCGCTTTCACAGCATACGTGAAATGCTTCGCTTTCTGAGGGAGTCAAAAACAGCCCATACTGGTCGTCGAGAGAAGCCAGCTTTTTGTAATACCGTTCCTTTGAGATTGCGTCAAACGTTGAATCTTTTATCGACAACATTTCGGCGGAATAATTAACAGAGGATGCTTTCTTACTATTGATTCGCCGCTGCAGAGTCGGCACATAATTGGTAAAGGCCAACAGGACAAACAGCACGATAGAGGATGTTGCGAAAGAACGCACCTCTTCGAAAAGAAAAAAGAGCGTGATCGCGATCGGCGCCAGCAGAAGGATGCTGGCGCTTAACCGCGCACGGATATTATAGGCATCAAGTAGTTCTAATTTCATTGGACCCTCCGATATTACAGCCGCTCATAAGCGGTCTGGATTCTCTCCGTTATTGTGCCTGATGAGTTGTACAGATCTAGTTCTGCATCTGAGATCTCAAAGTCAAAACCGTATGGCCGGCCGTCGCGCAGGAGGCACAACGGCTTCTTCAAATCCGGGACATAGATTTCTTTTCTCGCGGCGTATTTCTTGAACGACTGTCCCATACAGCTTGTGATGACAATTGTCTTTTCCGGGATGCTCCTGACCGCACTACGCAAGTAACTCTCAACATATCCAGTGTGCCCGGTGATAAATAAAACGTCCGGGCTGCATGTACCAACCGGCGTCAAAGGGATGAAACCTCCTTCCGGTTTACCCGGAAGGAAGTACATCCGAAACACATCGAATAGATACCGCTGGCGTGACGGCAGTTCTCTCCGCTGGGTTTCATGTAACAGGTAACGCATGGTCAGCGTCTCCAGAAATAGGAACCAGTATAACTTGTGGCGCCGAGCCCTGGGAATGTGTATTCTTGGTCGCCGTTCAGAGTGTTGTATATCGCGTAGCCGCGCGGATGCTTCTTCCGCAAATCGTCCGAGCCTCCATTGCTGGCGCCCGTGTTGTCGGACACGTAGTAAATCGCAGCGTTGTCCCTGGCCTTTGCAGCAAAGATATCCTCGGCCTGGCTGAGCTTGCCGTGGTGCGGAAGCTGGACCGCATTGTGTGTTTTAACCGCATCCTCGATGGCTACGAAGCTGCTGTCTCCGGTGAGGAGGAGCTTTTTCCCACCGGATACCACCGAAAGCTGTGCGCTGACTGCGTTCACGATGGTCTCCTTGTCAATGTTGTCGCTCTCGCGGTTGTCAATTCGTTTCGCAACCGCATCAAGGGCATACTCCTTGTCCGGCCCAAGTATCGTAACGCCCGATGCAACGTAGGTGTCTACGAACATATCCTTTAGGGTAACGCTACCACCGAGGGAATAGATGTTGGCGTACACTTCTTCGATACGTCTCGCGATCGAATCTCGGGTCAAGCGCCTGTCGCCTATACGGTTCAGCAGCTCGTCCTTGTACTTCAGAAGGAGCAAAGTGTACACCGCAGAGACGGCTCCGTGTTCGATCAGATAGGGGATGCCGTCGAAGTGGTCCGAGTCGTTGTGTGAGAGGACAACCTTTGCCTGGCGGTAACCGTGCTGCCGCATGTAGTCGAGGACACGCCGGGCGTGTTCCTCGCAGCCACAGTCGTAAACGACAAGTTCACTGCTGTTGTCGACCAGGATGCAGTCGCCGTTGTTCTTGCTGGGGTCGCTGTAGCCTTTCGCGCTGAGGAATTGTACTTTCATAAATTCTCCTTTTTTGTCGAAGATTTGTCGTCTCGGTCTGCCGGGGAGCCTCGCCCGGCGCGCTTCAGGAGGGGCTCCCGGTGGGCCGATTTCTTACGGGTGCATCATAGCAAATAAGTCTTATGATAAAAAGAGAATAACGTAAAGCAATTGGTGGTTTCAAGAATATAATTATTTTATTTGTAAAGTAAATGGTGGTAATCTATTGTGCTCTGTGTTATAGTTGGCATAGATCAAAATGAAAGGAGCTCGTTATGGCTAAACGACCGCGTCGCCGTCTGGACACAGATCGAACCGAACTGCTTGGCCTGGACGAGCTTTTTGTACTAAACGGTCGCGGTGACCGGAATAACTTTTTCGCATGGCAGCATGAGCACGAACTCAATTGCTGCCCCCTATGTGGCGGGAAAGTTATCAAGGTCCAGGATCATTTTGCGAAGACCTACTTCGACTACATCGTCGATTCCGGGCACCCGCGAGTAATACGTCTGACCCATGAGTTTTTTAAGTACCGTTGTCTCAACGAGAAGTGCCGGCATATCTTTTCGAAAGAGATCGGCTTTGCTTCCAAGTTCGACAATGTTACCTACAGACTTGAAAACGAGATCGCCCGCAAGGTTATCGAAGGTTATTCCTACAGCCTGATCCAAGGGCAGTTCCAAGATACGATATCACGGCAGGCAGTCGGCCAAATCTTTCATCGTTGGACGCAAAGAAAAGAATCCGCAAGAGCAATTCAAGATCCGCCGTCCTCTCTTGCGATCCTTACCGGGCAGGCAGGCGAGAACCGATATACGCTCTTTCTCAATTTGGATGACGGCATTCGCGTATTTGATGTTCTTCTCGGAGTCAACTCCGCTGATATTGGGTCTGTGATCCGAAAGATTGTTCCGGGAGTGGAGACGGTGATAACGGATTGCGACCCCACGATCAATGACGCTGTCGCTGACTACCTCCCCTCCGCACTTCACATTATCCCGGTTGAACTTTGGCTTCTACCGGCTATTGAGCTTTATCGGCGCTATGCACATGAGATAATCAAATGGTGCACCGTCCCGCGAAAAAAATCGTTGATCATGATCCCCCGTTTCAGAATCACGTATGGTGATGAGTATGCTTTGGGCCGGCTGCTGGATGCAAGACCTGATGTGAAACCGGCCTATGAAGACTATAGCCGTCTCCGCGGGCTGATTGAACGCCGCGGTGAGCTGTGGGTATACGAGGAGCTTATGGAGTGGGCTGACTCTGCCAGTGAAGATACGAAAGGCTTTATGGCTTCCTCGCTTTACCTTCTGCAAGTATATAGAACCGAAATAGAAGCGCAGACCCAACACCGCGAAGCTGTGCCGGCTCGGTTGGCCGAATATGTATCCCAACTGGAGGCACTGCTTTCGCAAGCAAAGACCTTTTCGGAAGATGTCCTGAAAGCCCGTGTGCTGTACTCTGTCAATGCTGATCTGAAGGACTGGCGCGGCATTCCGATCGAGGATGCTATCCGAGCCCTTAGTGGTTTGAAAACGACAGACAAGAGAAAAAGGAGCGACTTTGATGAGTAGTAGTGAAGAGAGAATCCAGGAAGTAGGCCGCCGGGCACAGGAGAATGCGAACCTGATCTGGAATGTGGCGAACTCCCTGTTCGGTGCGTTTAAGCCGCATGAATACGGCCTTGTTATCCTCCCCATGTGTGTGATCAAGCGCTTCCACGACTGCCTGCTGCCGACGCGCACGGCAGTGCTGGAGGCAAATAAGGAGTACGGAAACCTGGGTGAACTGAAGGACGGCTTTTTGAAGGAGGCTTCCGGCTATCAGTTTTACAACACCAGTGAATACACCTTTGCCAGCTTGATCACCGATCCAGAGAACATAGAAGACAATTTCAACGATTATCTTCGTGGCTTCTCCGATAACGTCCGGCAGATACTGGAGCGCATGAACTTCCAGGCGCAGGTAGACCGCATGGTGGAGGCCGGTGTGCTGTATCAAGTCGTGGTGGATTTCGCTGCCGAGAATCTTGACATGAGTCCACGTCACATCTCCACCGTGGATATGGGTTATATCTTTGAAAATCTGGTCCAGCGCTTTTCCGAGTCTTATAACGAGGAAGCCGGAGCACACTTCACCAGCCGCGACATCATCTATCTGATGTGCGACCTGCTTTTGACGAACAACGACACCGTTGAAGATGAGAGCGGCATCCATTGCACCGTCTACGACATGACCATGGGCACCAGCCAGATGCTCACCTGCATGGAGGAGCGGCTGACGCAGTTGGACAGCAGCGCATCTGTACAGACCTTCGGCCAGGAGATCAACCCCTTTACCATGGGCGTGGCCGTGGCCGACACCCTGATCCACGGCAGCGACCCGGACAACATGAAATTCGGCGACACCCTGTCCGACGATAAATTTGCCGGATATGAGTTTGACTTCGTGATCTCCAATCCCCCCTTCGGTATCGACTGGAAACGGGAAGCCACTGTGATTGAAGCCGAGCACAAGAAGGGTGAGGCAGGGCGGTTTGCCCCCGGACTTCCCAGCAAAAGCGACGGGCAGATGCTGTTTCTGATGAACGGCGTCAAGAAGCTGAAGGATACAGGCCGCATGGCGATCATCCAAAACGGCTCCTCCCTGTTTAACGGTGACGCCGAAAGCGGTCCCAGCAATATCCGCCGCTACTTGATCGAAGATACCGACTGGCTGGATGCGATCATCCGGCTGCCGAATGATTCATTCTACAACACCGGGATCGCCACTTATATCTGGATCATCAACAAGGCCAAACCCGCCGAGAGGAAGCGGAAAGTCCAGCTGATCGACGCCAGCAAATGCCGCCTGGCCAGAAGAAAACCCATCGGCAACAAGCGCTATGACATTGAAAAAGCCAGCCGGGATTTGATCGTACAGGCCTATGGCGAGTTCCTGACCAAGGACTATGCGGGCGTTGAGTCCGACGGCAAGCCCATCATCTGCAAAAGCAAAGTGGTAGAAGGGATTTCTCTTGGCTATAACAAAGTGGTTGTGGAAAGCCCCGTGCGCAACGAAGATGGAAGTCTTGCTCTAAAACGGGGCAAGAAAATCGCGGACCCGTCCAAGAGAGACACCGAAAGCATCCCGCTGACAGAGGAGATCAACGAATATATGGCCCGTGAAGTCCTGCCCTACAGCCCGGATGCCTGGGTGGACGAGAGCAAAACGAAAAAGGGATATGAGATCCCGTTTACGCGAATGTTTTATGAATACACTCCGATTGAAGCGAGTGATGAAATTGCCGCCCGTATTACCGAGCATGAAAAGGCGCTGATGGCAAAGCTTCGGGAATTGTTTGCAGAGGAAGAATAAGATGACAACATCATATACCGAATACAAGAATTCCGGTTGCCAATGGTTGGGTATTATTCCATCATCATGGGAGACTGGCGTTATTGGCTCTTTATATTCTCAAAGAAGCACAAAAGTCAGTGATAACGACTATCCTCCACTTTCTGTAACAATGCGAGGTGTATTGCCCCAGCTTGCCACAGTAGCTAAGACAGATGCACATGACGCTCGAAAGCTGGTACTTAAGGGCGATTTCGCGATAAACAGCCGCTCTGACCGTCGAGGATCTTGTGGAATATCTGATAATGATGGCTCTGTTTCCCTTATAAATACTGTGTTAGTACCAAGAGGGAAGATGAATCCTCAGTACTACAATTGGCTTTTCCATACCGTTCAATTTGCTGACGAATACTACAGGAACGGGCACGGAATCGTTGATGATCTCTGGACAACACGTTGGGACGAAATGAAGCGTATCGTCATTCCGGTTCCGCCAGAGCTGGAGCAAGCAGTGATTGCTGGATTCCTAAAAAAGAAAGTCGGCGCGATAGACGCGGTCATCTCCGAGGCAAGAGCCAGCATTGAAGAGTACAAAGCATGGAGGGCATCCATTATCTTTGAAGCCGTCACCAAAGGGCTTGATCCGAATGTGGAAATGAAGGATTCCGGGGTAAAGTGGCTTGGGACAGTTCCGCAACATTGGACAGTGTCCAGATTGAAGACGGTAGTCGCTTACATAGAAAGTGGCGTAAGCGTGAATGCATCACAGTCCGCTGCGTCAGAGGGTAAAATTGGCGTTCTCAAAACCAGCTCGGTCAGCAAATATGTTTTTAATCCCACAGAAAACAAAGAAGTTAACTCCGATGAATTGAATCGAGTGGCTTGTCAAGTTCGAGCCAATACGATTATCGTCAGTCGCATGAACACACCGGAATTGGTTGGTGCTTGCGGCTATGTCGAAAAGGATTATCCGCTCCTTTTTCTCCCTGACAGGCTGTGGCAAGTGCACTTTGTCGATTCTGTTAGCGCAAAATATGTCTATTATTATTTGTGTTCGAATTATATAAAGAATTATTACGCTTCTCTCTCATCCGGAACTAGTAGTTCGATGCAGAACATCTCTCAAGGGCAGTTCTTAAACGCGGCTGTCCTTTTACCAGAACGGGTTGAGCAAGAAGATGTCGTTGAATTCCTTGACAAAAAGTGTGCAGATATTGATACCATGATCCTAGAAAAAGAGTCACTTATCTCAGATTTGGAATCTTATAAAAGATCACTCATCTTTGAAGTGGTTACCGGCAAAAGGCGGGTGTTCTGATGACAAATGAGGAATATTTCGTTCAATTAGAGCCAGCGCTTGCAGCACTTGCAGAGCTAAGAAGTCAGGCAATTAAACTTGCTGCTGGCATGATTGGAGAAACTCTTTTCTCTGAAGATTTGTTTTTTGGAGCTGCTGCTGATCGGTGCATTCGCCTTCTTGACGGCTTTTGTATGATGTTGAAAGAACGAAATCTCACCTGTGCAGGGGTCCTTTTGCGAATGCAAATGGACAACTGTATGAGAACCTATGCGGCTTTTATCGCGGAGGACAAAAATGCTGTTGTAAATTGCATTTTGAAAGGCGACCCGATTAAGAATCTGAAAGATAAAGACGGCAAGAAAATGACAGATGGGCATCTGAAAGATAAGGTCACAGAACTCGATAAACAATTTGCAGATGTCTATAATCAAGCAAGCGGTTATGTTCATTTATCTGAAAAAGCTTTTTTTCAAACAGTAGAAGAAGTTGAAGATGGCGGGAAAATATGCTTCAACTATGGGCATCCGCTGCCAGAAAAGCGAAATGATCCTTTGCTTGAAAGCGCAGCAGCATACATTCATTTTGTGAAGTTGCAGTTCCGCATGCTCCAAGCTGTCGCGGACAGTAAACAAAGATATGATGCAGAAGAACACAATGATGATTTAGAGGAGGATTAACTATGCCAGATAACGAAAAACAATTTGAAACTGACATTGAATCTTTCCTGATTTCGGAAAAAGGCGGTTGGTATAAAGCAAATGATGCCGGTTACCGTACCGGCTTCCGTTGTGACAGCGAAGGTATTTTTATTGAGAACTGGGCTCTTGATATTGACACGCTCTGCTCCTTCGTAAAAAACACGCAGCCGGTGGCCTGGAATCTCTTCGAGAAGCGCTGCAAGAGCGATCCGCAGGCGAAGTTCTACCGCGCTTTTCAGAACGCCGTGGATATGGACGGACTGATCAACGTTCTTCGCCATGGCTTCAAGCACCGGGGTCAAGAATTCCGGGTCATCTATTTCAAACCGGAAACTGAGTTGAATCAGCTTTCGCTTTCCCGCTACAAAGAGAATATCTGTCAGTGTATCCGTCAGTGGCATTACAGTCCTCGCGATACCCAAAAGAGCGTGGACATGATGCTTTCGGTTAACGGCATCCCGCTGGTCGCCCTAGAGCTGAAGGATCAGCTCACGGGCCAGACCATCGACAATGCCATTACACAGTGGATGACCGACCGGGATTATCGCGAAGAGACGTTCCAGTTCAATCGCAGAATCCTTACCTACTTTGCGGTGGATCTGTATAACGTCGCAATGAGTACCCGACTGCTTGGAACCAATACAACGTTCCTTCCCTTTAACCAGGGCAGCAACGGCCCAGGCGTGGACGG
Organism: Oscillospiraceae bacterium; assembly: GCA_015068455.1. GTDB lineage: Bacteria > Bacillota > Clostridia > Oscillospirales > Oscillospiraceae > SVMC01. The sequence continues at coordinate 470,434 of SVKO01000001.1, forward strand.
AGGTGCCGGCAACCCGCAGAACCCGGACGGCAGCTACGTAACGGCCTACCTTTGGGAGACTGTTCTCCAGAAGGACAAGTTCCTGGACATCCTGCAGAAGTTCATCAGCTATCAAAAAGAGACCAAGCGGACCATTCTCCCGGACGGAAAAGTACGGACAGACGTTACTGAAAAGGTCATTTTCCCCCGCTATCATCAGCTGGACGTGGTGCGCAAACTGGTCGCCGATACAAAGAAGAACGGTCCTGGCCATAACTATCTGATCCAGCACAGCGCCGGTTCCGGCAAGTCCAACAGCATTGCCTGGACTTCCTACCGGCTTGCCAGCCTGCACGATGACGAGAACAGGGCCATCTTCAATTCTGTGATCATCGTCACCGACCGAAAGGTGCTGGACAGCCAGCTGCAGGACACGATTAACGGTTTCGACCATACCCTCGGCAGCGTTGTTCTGATCGACGAGAAAAAGAGCTCCAGGGATCTGCTGAAGGCCGTGCAGGATGGCAAACGGATCATCGTCACAACGCTTCAGAAATTCCCAGTGATCTATGATCTAGTGGGCGACACCACTGGAAAAGCCTTTGCCGTGATCGTAGACGAGGCACACAGCAGCCAGACCGGTGCCAGCGCCATGAAGTTAAAAATGGCACTCGCTGACACCTCGGAGGCGTTGGCTGAGTATGCGGAGCTGGAGGGAAAAGCAGAGGAAGATCTGGATGCCGAGAACGACAAGTTCCTGCAGGAGCTGATTTCCGCAGGAAAGCATAAAAACCTCAGCTTCTACGCCTTTACCGCAACGCCGAAGGATAAGACGCTGGAAATCTTCGGTGAGGAATGGCCGGACGGCACCTTCCATCCTTTCCATGTTTACAGCATGCGGCAGGCCATCGAGGAAGGCTTCATCATGGATGTTCTTGCGAATTACACCACTTACAAGACCTGCTATAAGGTGGCGAAGAACACGCCAGACAACCCCGAAGTCCCGGCCTCCAAAGCCATGAAGCTGATCCGCCGCTATACCGAGCTGCATCCTTATAACATCGCGCAGAAAGCTGCCATCATCGTTGAAACCTTCCGCGAAGTGACCAGTAAGGCCATTGGCGGAAAGGGCAAAATGATGGTGGTAACTGCATCGCGCCTTGCTGCGGTGCGCTATTACCACGAAGTTCAGCGTTATATCAGGCAGCATGGCTACGACAACCTTCTGATCATGATTGCTTTTTCTGGCACCGTCACAGACCCGGAAGTCCCGGGGAGCGAGTATACCGAGAGCAACATGAATCAGGACTTGGACGGCAATCGCGTGACTGAAGGTCAGACCAAAGCGGTGTTCCACGATCAGGGCGACGTTTTGATCGTCGCAGAGAAATACCAGACTGGTTTTGACGAGCCGCTGCTTCATACAATGATCATTGATAAGAAGCTGCGTGATGTGAAAGCGGTCCAGACGATCAGCCGACTGAACCGAACCTGCCCCGGCAAGATTGATACCTATGTTCTGGACTTCGTCAACAAGGCGGAAGATATCCAGGAAGCGTTCCAGGCCTTCTATACAGAGACCAGCCTGGAATCTGAAATCAATGTAGATTTGATCTACGCTGCACAGAAAAAGCTGCGGGAGTTCAAGGTTTACACCGAAGAGGATATCGAAACGGTCACTTCAATATATCTTGATCCGGCAAACAATAAAAACAGCAGTTCTCTGCAGGGAAAAGTCACAAACGCTCTTCTCCCGATCGCTGAACGTTACAATAATGAATTGGACCAGCAGCAGCGCTATGAGTTCCGTCGGCAAGTCCGCAGCTTTGTGAAGTGGTATAATTACATTACCCAGATCGTCCGCATGTTTGATAAGGAACTGCACAAAGAGTACATCTTCTGCAGCTATCTGGCGCACCTCCTGCCCGGCGACGGTGACGACGTTTGGGATCTTGGCAACAAGGTTACGCTGGAATACTACAAGCTGGAAGAGACCTTCGCCGGGTCGATCTCTCTTGAAAAGGACGTTGCTGGCCAATATGAGGCTGCCACCATGAAAAAGGGCAGCGCACAGCAGGAGAAGAAAAGCCAATTGGAAGAGGTCATTGAAAAGTTCAACGAGCATTATGCCGGCAAAATCACGGACGGCGATCGAATCCTTGCCGGTATCCTTATGGATAAGATGTCCAAGGATGATGTCCTTCGCAAGTCTGCCCAGCAAGATGGTGAACAGATCTTTGTAAACAGCGTCTTTTCTAAGGCGTATGACAAGACCGCAATGGATTCCTACAAGGAAAGCCGCGAGGTGTTTGGCGCACTATTCAGTGATCCCAAGAAGTATGCTGCACTGAAAAATGCCTTGGCAGAGATCATGTACCGCGAGTTCCGGGAAGGGTAACTTCCTTTTGCTAAAGACACTGGGAGGAAAAATAGAATGATGCTGCGCGATGGACTATATGAGCAGATAATCAACAAGGAAATAGACGCAGAGCTTACCGGATCGGACAAGCTCAGTCAAACTGCGCCTATTGACACTGCTGAAGCGTCCAAAGTGCTGGCAAAATATGTGGCCAAGGTGGTCGAGCGCGGGCTGGACAATCTCCGAGACAACGGAGGTGACCTGAACGCACAGGTCGCGCTGGCCAATCAGATCATTACAACGATTCAGACGGAAACAAAAGAAGCTGACTTCGACTCGCTCTCTGTCGCAGAGCGAGCGGAGCAGCTTCTTGCGCTTTTTGACCGGCAAAACAGCATCTGGGCACTGGATGAGAAAGCTCAGGTCGTCCGGCCTGAAACATCCATCGCGCAGTCCAGCCTTTTCACCGGAGCCGCCCACGAGCCGCAGATGTATACCGAGCTCAAAAAAGAGATCGTGTCCTGCAATCGGATCGACATGCTGGTGTCCTTCATCAAGTGGAGCGGGCTGCGCCTCATCATGGACGAGCTGACGACCTTCACGCAAAACGGTGGCGAGCTGCGCATCATCACGACTTCTTACATGGGAGCTACTGATGTTAAAGCCATCGAGGAGCTGCGCAAGCTTCCCAACACGCAGATTAAGGTCAGTTACAACACCAAGATCACGCGCCTCCATGCAAAGGCGTACATCTTCTATCGCAATACCGGCTTTACGACCGCCTATGTGGGCTCGTCCAATCTATCCAACGCAGCGCTGACAAGCGGTTTGGAGTGGAACACGAAGATCACGAAGAAGGATCTTCCGGAAACCGTTGATAAGGTCGCGGCCACTTTCGAATTCTACTGGAACGACAGAGAGTTCGAGTACTACGATGAGGGGCAGCGGGAGCGCCTGGCTCGTGCGCTACAGGCTGAAAAAGTATTTCGACAGCAACAATGCCGAAATCTATACGATGGACATCCAGCCCTATTCCTATCAGCAGGAGATCCTGGACAAGCTGGAAGCTGAACGCACGGTTCGAGGATACACCCGCAATCTGGTTGTCGCGGCTACTGGAACGGGAAAAACGGTCATTTCCGCCCTAGATTATAAGCGCTTCCGCAAGCAGAATACTGGCCGCCCCTGCCGCCTGCTGTTCGTTGCGCACAGGGAGGAAATCCTCAAGCAGAGTCTTTATACCTTCCGCGCTGTATTGAAGGATGCCAACTTCGGAGAGATGTTCGTAGGCGGCTACCGTCCCGACGGGCTCGACAATCTCTTCATGTCTATTCAGACCTTCAACAGCCAGAACTTCACGGAAAAGACTTCGCCGGACTTCTATGACTATATCATCGTGGACGAATTCCACCACGCGGCAGCACCAACCTATCAGAAGCTGCTGGAATACTATCAGCCGAAGATTCTGTTGGGCCTGACCGCCACGCCGGAACGCATGGATGGCAAGAGCATCCTGGGCTACTTCAATAACCGGATTGCAGCCGAGATCCGTCTACCGGAAGCCATAGACCGCAAACTGCTATGCCCCTTCCAGTATTTCGGCGTCACCGATACGGTGGACCTGGACAAGCTGAAATGGTCTGCAGGCGGCTACGATAAAACCGAGCTGTCGAATCTGTATACACTCAGCGGCATGATTGCGGAGCGACGCGCGGACTTGGTTGTGTCCTCGCTGCTGAAATACGTGACGGATATTGACGATGTGAAGGGCTTGGGCTTCTGCGTCACGGTGGATCATGCAGCGTTCATGTGCCGCTACTTCAATGAGCATGGTATTCCTGCCATATTCCTGACCGGCAAATCCCCAGACGAGGAACGGCGCAGCGCCAAGGACAATTTGATTTCCGGTAGGGTGCGCTTCATCTTCGTTGTAGATATCTACAACGAAGGCGTAGATGTTCCTGAGGTCAACACAGTACTGTTCCTCCGTCCCACAGAATCCCTGACGATCTTCCTGCAGCAGCTCGGACGCGGCCTGCGTCTCGCTGAGGATAAAGAGTGCCTGACTGTTCTCGACTTCATCGGCCAGGCAAACAGAAAGTATAACTTTGAGGACAAGTTCGCCGCGCTGCTTTCCAACACCACTCGCAGCGTGACGCGTGAAATCAAGGACGGCTTTGTATCTGCTCCCAAGGGCTGCTACATCCAGTTGGAGAAAAAAGCCGCAAAGTACATACTCGACAATATCAGGGCTTCCTATGGCAATACGGCGGGGCTGGTGACACGCGTTGCCTCCTTTGAGGAAGATACCGGAATGAAGCTGAGCCTTGCAAACTTCCTGGACTATTACCATCTTGATCCCCGGAGCCTATATAAGTTTGCTACGTTCTCCCGCCTGTGTGCGCGAGCGGATGTGATTGACGATTTCACAGAACCACTTGAGGAAACGATGACTAAAGCTCTGGCAAGACTGGCCGTCATTGATTCCCGACGCTGGATTTCTTTCCTGTTGGATTTGTTGCCGCGGTTGGATGATGTAGATTTCGATAAACTCTCTGAGCTCGAGAAACGGATGCTCCAGATGTTTTACATTACCGTTTGGGGCAAAGCAGCCGAGGACTGGAGCAGCGACAAGGTTTGGGATAATCTCTACGCACTGGCAGACAGCCCGGTGTTATTGGGCGAGCTGATTGATCTGCTGAAATTCCAGTATAACCGGATTGACTTCATTGATGCTCCAGTTGACGTTGGCTTTGACTGCCCGCTGGATCTGCATTGCACCTACACCCGTGATCAGCTGCTGGTTGCACTGGATTTCCTGAAGCCAGCCACCGTGCGTGAGGGCGTGAAGTGGCTGCCGGATCAGAAGCTGGACGTGTTCTTTGTGACGCTGAATAAGTCTGACAAGGATTATTCACCCACGACCATGTACAACGACTACTCCATTAACGAGTGGCTGTTCCACTGGCAGAGCCAGAGCACCACAGCAGAGAACTCTCCGACAGGCCAACGGTACATTCATCACAAGGAGAAGGGCAGCCGTGTGCTGTTGTTTGTCCGTGAGTTTAAGGCTGACCGGATTACTAACGGCGCGGAGTCCTACACCTATCTCGGCACAGCCAACTACGTGAAGCACAAGGGTGAAAAGCCCATGAATATTACCTGGCGGCTGGATGAACCGATTCCTGCGAAGTATTTGAAGAAGACAAACAAGTTGGTGGTGGGATAAGGAGTTTTTTAGAAAAGACACCATGCCCTTTTTAACTAGAATCGGAGGGAAAAATGAATAGCCAATTTTCGGATTCTTTTTGGAACTATAAGAATTTTAATATGGTTAATGAATTGAATATTGCCGGCGAATTTATTTACGATGGGATTGATGCTCTCAACCGGATGAACACAATAGATGAAATTCCGTTGCTGTTTTCGTTTTTATATCACATATCTGTCGGAATCGAAAGAATTCAAAAGATCATCCTTGTTTTGTTCGGGCTTAATGAGCAAGATGATTATCAGGCTTTTGAAAAAAGCCTGATATCACATAGTCATGATAACCTGAACAGAAGAATTAAAGAACTGTGTTCATCTTTTTCTATCACGTCCAGAGAGAATGCATTTCTTGCAGTGTTATCACAATTCTATATATCTGCAAGATATTCGAGGTTTAATGTTGGAATGGAGTATGACCTCGAAAAACAGCTTGTATCAGAGTATATTCAGAATAATCTAGCAAACGAAAGGATAGAACATCATTTTATAACCGGCCAAATAATCATTAACCATGATGTGAAAGAATTGTTTGGTAGGGTGATTGGTTCACTTTCAAAGAAATACTATTGCGCTGTTCGGGAAGGCTGTGATAAGGTAGGCACTTTTTCATATGAGTTACAGCCCAATTCAAAGGCCGAACGATTTTTCTATTCAACCGAACAAAAGAATTCCCTCTACAGAGAAAAAGTCAATGAAAGCATAGCACTCAAAGAGTTTTTCGTGTATTTACGAAATACGTCGGACAGTAACGCATTCATTAGGTTTGTTGAAAGCATCAACCCATTGGAAATGGATCCGGGAATGACTAATGAATATATATCTGATTTCTGCAACGGTACTATTCCTCAGGCGCTCATAGATGAGATAGAAACACTATATGAGGGAATATCAATTAAGGATCGAATCCAACTTATAAGTGGTCTGGGTGAAATGAATGCTGATTTTGAGTGGATCGATGTAAATCAGTGTTTTTTGTTGCTGAAAGAATTAAGGGAACAGAAGCGTGATTGCAAGGATTTTATCGAATTGATTCTTCCGATTGTTGAAAGGATCAAAGAGGATGAAACATACTACGAGTTGGTTGACGGGATTCCAGAGCTCTGTCAACAATTGCTATTACATTCAATAGGCGAAATCGACTTCTTAAAACACATGGAATGCTATTATGAGCAACTAGACCAGTTTTACAAAGAAGTTTGATCAATCTCCATTATTGCCTGAAGGAGGCGTCAATGGAACGATTTATAGTTATTGTCGGAAAGACAATACTGTCTACATTGGATGACAGAATCCTATTCACAAGAAAAGATGATTCCTGCAGTATTGAAGAGTGGCTGTCTAACACTTTTCAGGGCCGCTTACTAAGACAGGAAGCACACCATCAGCTTAACATAAATTTCTTATATACTTCTGATATTAAATCTCCCGGCTACAAACTGATTTCTGTTCCAACGGCAAGAAAACTTGTTGAAATCTCGACTCCACGTGGGAGAGATATTTCAGATCTTCTTTCAGATTTGCAAACGGGACGAACTATTCAATTGAAGTATGGGCTCCGCGACGACAGGATAATATCCATCTTGGAAATCAAACCAGAAGAACGAGGACTCAAATGTAATTGTACATGTCCCGGGTGTGGCCTTCCGCTTGTCGCAAGGCTGGGCAAGAAAAAACAGTGGCATTTTGCTCATCAAGGTGAAGCGTGCGATATTGCTGCTGCCCAACAAACTGCTTTACACATGCTCGCGAAAGACATCATCGAGGACAGCAAGAAACTGTTGTTCCCCGGTATTTCTATAGAGAAAGACGATTATACTGATGACATAGAAGACTACCGAGTACAAACGAGGATTCCTCAAACTATTGAGTACAGGAAGGCGACTATTATAAAATGCGACGCTGTCTCGCTTGAAAAAAGGATATCAAATATAGTACCAGACATTATGGTCACAGCCAAAGGGCGCGGGTGCTTGATTGAGGTTGCGGTGACACATTTTGTCGATGAAGAAAAAAAACAAAAGATAAAAGAGATCGGTCTTCCACTATTTGAGATAGATTTGAGTGATCTTTACAATTCAGAATTCTCAAGAAAAGAATTAGCAGAAGCAGTATTATACAATCCTAGTAATCGTACATGGATTTTTAATCCACTCTATGACGACGCAAAAAGATGGGCCAAAGAGCAATTCTCAAAGTACATCCATTCAGCAGAGGAAGAAATCGAAAGGCAGGATGAAAAGGAGGCCATCAAGGCAGAAAAGAAGCAGCAGCGACGAGAAATCGGAGAAAAAAGGATTAAAGAGATTTTCAAGCCAGACAATTATCAAAAAACTGTTGCAGCCCTTGCGAACGAAGAGGAAGCTGCAAAGCAAATAAAACTGCTTCACATGAAGACAGATATAGATAAGCTCCCTTTTTTCCTAAACATTCCGATAACCGGAGAAATGGTGTTCCCATGTGATCGACGTATATGGCAAAGTGCGCTGTTTGATAAATTCGTGTTCAATCGAAATTCTGAAGATGAGAACAAACCATCTGTACATATTAAGAGAGTCCAAAAATGGATTGAGAAATACAACAAACAATTCCCGATTGATTGGACACTAACATATAAGACAGTAGTTTCTGTTTCTCGAGGAGAAAAGAAGACGATTTCATTATTGTATGACGTCGTGGTCACATTTTTCAATTATCTCGTATATCTGGGTTTCCTTGAGCCTTTTGTCTTTCAAGAAGCAGTTGTTAGACAATCGCATTCCCTTGAACCGCCAAACAGAGAGCATGCCGAAATCCTTTATGACGCGATCAACAAAGTGGACTGGTACGACCCTGCTGTTGATGATAGAATAATGCAATTTCTAACACCGATTGGGAGTGCCTCAAACTATTATTTGCCGAGAAACAGGACAATGCTCCTAAATGAAATAGAAAACCAAGAGACTGTTATCCGAAAAACGAACTGGGAAGACAGAAAAAAAGAAATTGAAAATGATCGAGCTACTGGTTTGGTAGATGTTCAAGACAAAGACTTCGACGGAAACGAACCTATCTACGATAAGTTCGATTGGAGATGGCTCAAATGTTCAAATTGCGAGAAACTGTTTCGAGCAGATCAGATGGCCAGTTATGGAGGCCGCGGCAGCATAAACAAAGGGATTTGTAGAAAGTGCAGTAATGATTGGAGAAGCTAAATGGTAAAGACATACAACAAACTTGTTCGTGACCGTATTCCGGAAATCATCGAAGCTTCCGGCAAATCCTGTTCAACAGAAATACTATCCGCCGAAGACTATCTCCGCATGGTTGATGCAAAGCTGGATGAAGAGCTTGCAGAATACCATAAGGACCAGAACATCGAAGAATTAGCTGATCTTCTGGAGATAATCCGGGCCGCTGTGATAGCTCGCGGTTACACGATAGAGGATTTGGAGCGGGTTCGCGCAGAAAAAGCCGCCAAACGCGGCGGCTTTGAAAAGCGGATTCTGCTGAAAGAAGTAGTGGAGGAATAAGATGCCGAGTACAAATTGGTCAAAGCTTTCTCCGTTACAACTTGGCCGGTATGCTGAATACTACGCAAAAATGGAGTTCGCTTCCTATGGCTTTGAAGTATACACATCGGAAGTTGACGATCATGGAGTAGACTTTATTGCCAAGAATCCGCATAACAATCAGTTCTATGAAGTGCAAGTTAAATCCATTCGGAATGCGGGAAATGTCTTTGTTCAGAAAGACAAGATAGAGATTCAGGATAATTGGCTCCTGTGCCTTATGCGGTTTGTCGATGGCGCTTTGCCGGAAGTGTTCATTATTCCTGCAACAACATGGGCCACAGCAAAGGAGCCTTTCGTAAGTAGAGACTATGACAAGGAAGGCCAAAAGAGCAAACCGGAATGGGGTATCAATCTATCTAAGAAGAATCTCCCCAAACTTGAAGCCTTCTCATTAGATGATTTCTTTAGTAAATGGCTGTGAGGTGAATCACCATGCCTGAATACAGATCAGCCTCCGGCAGCGCGGCCGAGGATCTGTTCATAGACCTTTTTGCGGAGACCTTCGGGGCAGAAAAAGCCGGGTATCTGTATTCACAGTACCCGTTTTACGACATTTATCAGAATGCCCGCTTCGCCGACTTTGTGCTGGAAAACGGCGCGACCCGCGTGGCTATTGAGATCGACGACGAGGCATCTCACAATCCGCGCCTGGTGTCACAGGACAAATTCTATGATGATATGCTGAAACAAAACAGCATGATTCACCTGGGCTGGGATGTATACCGCTGGGCAGTCCGGCAGATGCAGAAGCAGCCGGAGACCGTAAAGGATGAGCTGCGCGTATTCCTCGGCAGCGATCCGCGGTTCAAGGAGATTGAGGACTATTTGCCTACCCAGCAGGGCCGGGCACTGAAAGCCGATCAACTGGAACTGCGGGAGTACCAGCAAGAGGCGCTGGATTCGCTGGCGGCCATGAGGCAAAACCGGGAGACCATCGCCCTGCTCTACCATGCCACCGGTACAGGCAAAACCGTCACCGCAGTCATGGACGCAAAGCGCTGCGGCGGCCGGGTGCTGTTCGTGGCGCACACGATGGAGCTGGTGAACCAGGCATATAACACCTTCCGCGACCTGTGGCCGGAGGTGACTGTCGGCAAGTTCGCGGACAATCTCAAGGAGCCGGACGCCCATGTGGTGTGCGGCAGCATCCAGAGCGTGGCGCTGAATCTGGATCAGTTCCGGGAAGACGCTTTCGACTACCTGATTATCGACGAGGCGCACCACGCCTCCGCAGATACATATCAGAAGGTTCTGGCCTATTTCAAGCCGCAGTTCACGCTGGGGCTCACCGCCACGCCGGAGCGGGCGGATGATGTAAATATCCTGGAGATCTTCAAGAACACCGCTCACAAGCTGGATATCCAGACCGCCGTAGAGATCGGTGCCTTGGTTCCGGTCCGCTGTATCCGCATCCATACCAACATCGATATGACCAAGGTGCGCTTCAACAGCGTCCAGTATAACATCCGCGATCTGGATGTGAAGATCTGCGTGACCGAGCGCAATCAGCTCATCGTGGATACCTGGCTGGACTATGTGAAGGACAAGCGTACCGTCGTATTCTGTGCCTCCGTAAAGCACGCCGAGCAGATCGCGGAACTGTTTCGGGCGGCGGGTGTCACTGCGATTGCGGTTTCCGGCAGCATGAAAACTTCCGAGCGCAACGAGCAGCTTGCCAAGTTTGCCGGCGGTGAGATCAAGGTGCTTTGCGCCTGTGATTTATTGAATGAGGGCTGGGACTGCCCGCAGACAGAAGTGCTGTTCATGGCGCGTCCCACCATGTCAAAGGTCCTGTATACGCAGCAGCTTGGCCGCGGTATGCGCACGGCGGAGAGCAAAGATCATTTGATGGTCTTCGACTTCGTGGACAATGCCAGCCAGTACAATATGCCCTATTCGCTGCACCGCCTGTTCAAGCTGAACGAGTATCACGCGGGCGGCACGGTGGTCGGCAAGAAGGGCCAGCGCGAGGCCGAGGACGATCTGTACCGCAAGGGTGAGAAGCCGGACGCGATCATCGACTATCCTGTGGATGCCACCGATTACGAGCTGGTGGATATCTTCAATTGGCAGGAAGAAGCTGCCGGGATGATTTCACAGATGGAGTTCGTGCGCCGTGTGGATGTGCAGACCGAGACCATTGAGCGCTATGTGCGGGAAGGAAAGCTGGTGCCGGATCTGATCGTGCCTATGAGCGAGCACCGCACCTTCAAGTATTTCAAAGAGGAAACCCTGCAGGCTTATGCCGAGCAGTACGGCTGGAAGCTCATCGACGACAGTAACCGCAAGCAGCTTTTCATGGAAATGGTCGAGCAGATGGATATGAGCTATTCCTATAAGCCGGTGCTGCTGAAAGCGATCCTGACCTATGCAGATGCTGCCGGGCGTGTGAAGATCAGCGATATCGTTTCCTATTTCCGCAGCTTCTACGAAGCCCGTCGCGCTGCCGGCCTGAAGGTCGAGAAAGCGAACAGCATCTTTGCCAAGGGCGGCTACACGGATAAGGAAGCAGAACGGAATATTCTGTCAAATCCCTTCAAGCGCTTCGAAGACATGAACATGATGCGCCATACCAAAACCCTGGGTATCATCGAGGTGGACGGGACGGTTTGGAAGAAGCTGAGCGAGGACGAGAAGAAGCGGATTGAAGATATCTGCAATGATAAACTTGCTGGGTATTTCAGAAGAACAACATAATTAGAAAATAGGGTATTGTGCCCGCGTAATGCTCTAAAGATAGCTTCAGATCTCTAGAACACCGCCTTATTAACTTCAGAATGATGCTTTATGTTACCTATATTAGTCAAGTCTGCAAATCTGATTTTTGCACATTGGACTCCGAAGCGGTGCCAGGCTATCATATATGCGAAGGGAAACCAAAAACGATGTGTATATAAAGGAGGCGTGGTATGGAAAACAGATTTGCAGCGGCGCGGAGGCGATATCTGCGCACGCACATGGACGGAATCTACACTGGGATGCTGCTGACAGGGACCCTGGAGCCGCATCTCAAGGAGATCGGCGAGTCGGCGCAGGCCATGTTCGACCGGATCGTGGAGCAAATGAAGAAGGCAGAAGGCGTCACCGAGCAGCTCAAGGCCGCCGATCAGATGGAATGGGTCGGACGGATGAACAATATCCGGCAGCGCGCCGAGGAGGTCGTTATGGCCGAGCTCGTATATGCGGAGTGAGGCCATGGAAAACGGTTATTTCGTTCGCTTCGCCCGGCGCGACGGCAAGCCCGATGATGAATACTTCTATCGCGTGGCAGAGGACGCACAGCGGCATTTCGATATGTTTGCCGACGACGATTCCGGTCTGTATGAGAAAATCGAGGTCGTGAGTCTGCGCTCACCCTGCGAGGCCGTGCTCACTCGCGTCTTCTCTGTGATCGGAGGCGCGTGATGATCCGGCGAAAGAAGGTCATACTGACGCTGACAAGTGCTGAGCGGCGGCTGGTGACAACGGCCATGCTGTCCTTTCGGAACAAGCTGGCGGTGCGCGGAAAGCCCACGGAGGACGTCAGCGAGCTGCTGATCCGGCTGATGAGATAACAACTGCATATTCAAAAGAGCGTCTGCTTCTGAAAAGAGGCAGGCGCTTTTTTGTGTTTTCGTTAAGACAAAAATTTTTGAAAAACAATGTCGTTTTTCAGGGGCCTTAGGCTTCGGTTACATAGTAGAGAGACTTTCTGTGGAATACGGAAATATTTTTTTGAACCGATGTCGTTTTTGGGTGTCCCGATGTGGCTGTTAAGTAGTAGGAGGATAACTCCGCAAAAAATTTTTGAGATTTTTTCAAATTTGATGTCGTTTTTTGGCCCTCAATGTTGCGGTAAGGGGGTGGAGGGAGAAATTGAGGTAAATCCTCCGATAGGCCGAAGAGCGACGGCAAAAACACGACGCAAAAATATTCTCAAAAAATTTTGAAAAAGCATGTCGTTTTTTGACCCTCGATGTTGCTGTAGGGGGTTGAGAGGAGATAAGTCATCGAAATTGGCTCCGAATCGGAGCCAACCGGAGAACGAGGAACTGATTTTCAGCTGTTTGGCATCAATTTTGATACCACAGAAAAACTTTTTCTTTCCGACACCCGTAAAAACGGCCTCTCCCATTCCTAAGTTAGTGAAGGGGTATGGAGAAGCCTTCTGACAACTGAACAGCCGTCACCGAAAGAGATATGACCGTGCGACGACCTCATAAGAGCGAGCACAGCAACGCCGCGGAGTAACCGGGGCAGGCAAAACCGTATCGGAAGGACGGCGCCCCCAATAAATAATTAAATAATTAATTACCCACCGGCTAAAGAGGAGAAGAGACTTCCGATAGAAGTACAAGGGACGGTCTCCCTCCCGGCCACTTTTGAGCCGGTATACATAGGCGGGCGATCCCGCCCGCCTAAATCAAACAGAAAGGAGAAAACCGAAATGAAAGAAATCAAGAAAGAGATCGTGCGGCACATCGGCGTGATCTCGGAATCCACCAGGGGCTGGCAGCTGGAGCTGAACATGGTCCGCTGGGACGGCGGTGAGCCCAAGCTGGATCTCCATGTCTGGTCCCCCGACCACGAGAAGTGCAGCACGCGCGGCACCTTCACCCGCGAAGAAGCCAGGGCCCTGCTGCGGCTGTTGAAGAAGGAGGTGTAAGCGTGAAGAATGACGTCTACACCCAAAGCGATCTGCGGCGGTTCAACATCCTCACTACGGACTATGTGCTGAACCTGGAGCCGGGAGACTTCTTCGCAGTACTGGATCTGAAGGCGGAGGCCCGCCGCTGTCTGCGGGCCTTCTTCACCTTCAACGACGGGCGGCGGATCATGTCCACCGTCCACTGGTGGCAGTGCTACCTGGGCATCTACGACATCCCGAGCGGATCCAGAGTGAAGCTCCACTACGACAAAAACAGTCACGGCGAGGTGTATCTCACGGCAGTGGAGAGGCTTCATGGCACTGTCTTATCAAGCAACGAATCCGCTGCAGCAGATTCCATTTTCAGGGGATTGCCCCTGACACCCCAAGAAGAAGGAGAAACAACATGAGAACAAGAAAGAACCGGGTCGTGGTTTACTTCAACGACCGCGAGCTGGAACGTCTCAACCGGATGGTGGAACGGACGGTCCTCAGCAGAGAGCGGTTCATCCGCGAGATGCTGGCGGGCTTTTCGATCCGGGAAGCACCGCCCGCCCCGCTGTGGGAGACGGTCTGTTTTTTGAGAAGAGCGGCCTCTGCCCTGTGGAACATCCAGCAGCATTCGATGTTCCGGCAGGTCGAGGATGAGGAACTGCTCCGCGAAACCTTACAAGAACTCAAACTCTGTGCCAGCCAACTGGCAGAGCATTGTATGCCAACATTTAAGGAGGAAAAAAGAAAATGAAAAACGAAAAAATCGATCTGGGTCTGACCGGTTACGACGAGCTGTTTATGAGCGGCGAGGAGCGGGAGGATAGGAAGAAGCCGAAGGTGGAGGAGATCTTCATCTCGGACCTGCGCCCGTTCAAGGATCACCCCTTCCGGGTCAAGGAGGACGAGGAAATGGAGCAGCTGAAAAAGAGCATCCACGAGTCCGGCGTGCTGGTGCCGGCGCTGGCGCGGCCCACGGAGGACGGCTATGAGCTGATCTCCGGCCACCGACGCATGGCGGCCTGCGCCGCGCTGGGGCTGGAGTCCATGCCCGTCATTGTGCGGCCGATGAACGACGAGGAGGCGGTGATCGCCATGGTGGACAGCAACCTCCAGCGGGAGCACCTGCTGCCCAGCGAAAAGGCTTTTGCCTACAAGATGAAGATGGAGGCAATGAAAGCGCAGGGAAAGCGCACGGACTTAACTTCGTCGCAACTTGCGACAAAGTTGGACGCAGCCTCGGAGATCGGCAAAAGCGCCGGGGAGAGTCGGGATCAGGTCTTCCGTTATATCCGCCTCACCAACCTCATTCCGGAAATCCTCAAAATGGTGGACGAGGGGCGGATCGCTCTTACGCCCGCGGTGGAGCTCTCCTATCTCCAGATGTTCGAGCAGAACGCGCTCTACCGAATCATGGAGCGGGACGAGGTCACGCCGTCCGTGTATCAGGCGAAGCTGATGCGTCAGCTCAGCCGGGAAGAAAAACTGAACGACGCTGCCATTGAGAAGCTCATCTCCGAGCCCAAGGCCAACCAAAAGGAGTATGTGCGCGTGCCCTGCGAGCAGCTGCGGCGCTACTTCCCGCAGAATGCGACGCCGAAGCAGATGCAGGAAACGCTGCTGCGGGCCATGGACTTCTACCGCCAGCACAGCAGGGCGGACAAGGAGCGTGTGGCGAGATGACCGTGAAAAAAGAACCCAAACGAGGCGACGATCGCTTCATCATCGGGCTGGGCGGCGGCACCCGGATCTACGACGTCATCAACACCCGCTATGTGGTGGAGGGGCGCTTCGCCGAGGCCACGCTGACCTACGACGACCGCACCCTGGCTGACGCTGTGGAGGAGATCGTCACAAGCGAATTCACAGATTTGACGCCGGAGGAAAAGGCCCCTAAAATGAAATCGAAACCCGTGCGCTCGACTGCCGGAAAGGAGCGATGAATGAGCAAACAGTCGGGCAAAAGCAAAAAATTGACCGGCATCACAGCCCTCTACTGCCGTCTCAGCCGCGACGACGGGACGGACAAGGAGAGTAACTCGATTTCCAACCAAAAGCAGATGCTCCTGAGCTACGCCAAGAAGCACGGCCTGCTGAATCCCCGCGTCTACGTGGACGACGGCTACACCGGCACCAACTTCAACCGCCCGGACTTCCAGCGGCTGCTGGAGGACATCGAGCTGGGCTACGTCACCACGGTCATCGTCAAGGACATGTCCCGTCTCGGGCGCGAGTACCTGCAGGTGGGCTACTACACGGAGCAGTACTTCCCCGATCACAACATCCGCTTCATTGCCGTCAACGACGGCGTGGACACCGTCACCGGCGTGGACGAGACCACGGAGCTGGCCCCGTTCCGGAACGTGATGAACGAGTTTTACGCCCGGGACATCAGCCGCAAGGTGCGCTCGGCCCACAACACGCGCGGGAGGGCGGGCGAACCGCTCTCCCAGCCGCCCTACGGCTATCAGAAGGACCCGGAGAACCGCAAGCATTGGATCATCGACCCGGACGCCGCGGCGGTGGTGCGTGAGATCTTCAAGCTGTATCTGGAGGGCAACGGCACCGATACCATCGCCCGGATCATGCAGGACGAGGGACACCTCAACTGCACCGCCTACTGGGCCTCCAAGGGCATCGGGCGCGGCGGCAAGAAGACCCAATCCAACGACTGCAAGTGGAAGTGCTCCACCATCAACGGCATTCTCCACAGGCAGGAGTACTGCGGCGACGTGATCAACTTCAAGACCAGCACCAAGTCCTTCAAGAATCACAAGCGCATCGACAACCCCAAGGAGGACTGGCTGGTCTTCCCGGACCGCCACGAGGCCATCATCGACCGGGCCACCTTTGAGAAGGTGCAGCAGCTGCTGGCCACCACAAAGCCCCGGAAGCCCAAGGAGATCAACGGCCCCAAGAGCATCTTCTGCGACCTCCTGCGCTGTGCCGACTGCGGCAAGAAGCTGTGGTACCACACCAACACCGTCAACCGGGACATCCACTTTTTCAGCTGTTCCAACTACACCGGCGACTACCGCGGCAGCTGCGTCAGCCGGCACTATATCCGCGCCGACGCGGTGGCCACGGTAGTGGAGATGGAGCTGCGGCGGCTGGCGGACTACCTGGTGGCCGACGAGGATCGCTTTGCCGAGCTGCTGGCCCGTAAGACCAACAAGCAGCTGGAGAGCGAGAAGAAGCTGGCGGAAGGCGAGCTGACCAAAGCGGAGGCGCGCCTGTCGATGCTCCCCAAGCTGCTGAAAACGCTTTATGAGGATCGGCTCAACGGACGCATGTCGGATGACGATTACGCCATTCTGTCCGGGGAGTATGCCGAAGAGCGGGAGGTCCTGAAAAAGAAGATCAAAACCCACCGGGACCATCTGCGGCGCATCCGGGAGAGCGAGGGCGACCGGGAGCAGTTCATCAAGGCCATCCGGAAGTTCATGGAGATGCGGACGCTGACCAACCAGATCCTGCGAGAGCTCATCGACCACATCGACGTGTACGAGGTGGAGGGCCGGGGCAAGAACCGCACCCAGCGGATGGTGATCTACTACAAGTTCGTGGGCTATCTGGAGATCCCCTCCCACCTCTCCGCGCCGAACTACAAGGCCGATCTGCGCCAGGGCGTGGCGGTGGAGTACGTCTCCTGCGAGCCGACGGAAAGCGCTCGCGAGCTGTTCGGCGAGGACTTCGAGCCGGTTGAGGAAGAGCAATAAAAAACCGGAGCAGGCCGAACCCTGCTCCGGTGATAAAAACAATATTTGATGCTCTTGTTCAATTGATTTCGCTGGAAATACGATTAATCAATGTTCCACAACTGTTTCAACCTTCCGACGGTGAAATCCCACTTGGCAGATGTTGGGCGGCATACTGTGTTTTGATTACCAAAAAAGCCAGTCTCTTTTACGGCTTTGCTTTCACTGGTGGTATACAGCCAATCTACGCCAACAATGTATTCCGCTGTTTCTGGGTCATTTTTGTCGAGCCCATAATTACCCTTTAGTGTAAGCTCCGGAAAGGGATGCTTTTGTGTCCCCACAGTGATGACAGCATCTCTTGCCATTTGTGCCTCAGAAGTGACAATACCAACTCCAACATATCCGGTATGGGGAATGTTTACCCAAACACGATCTCCAGTAGATAGCATCTTTAATGTGTTGGTATACCAGGAGCCGCCGCCTGCAGAAATAAAACCGTATTTTTTCGCGTCGACCCAAGTGCGGCTACCTAACCCGAAAGAACAGTAATATTCATGGTTCCAGTTAACAGAGACTTGTGTAGAAGGAATTTTCTCTACTTCTGCATCCTCTTGGAACCAAGCTCTACTGATTAATCGCTGTCCGTTGTGTAGGAAGACATTGAAAAACAGGATATTGATATCAACCTGGTATTTTGCCCGAAGATAGGTGATGATACGCTCGGTGCTATCATCCATCTTTGAAGCGACAATCACCATCTTAACATTTTGTTTGATAGCGTCTTCATCCAGGTCATTGCTGAATTTTTCGCGATATGCGTCTCCCAGTGTTTTGTTACCATCTGAGTAACGAAGAAAAATCTCAGCGAAGTCCTCCGGGTGCAGTTGCTCAACACAAGATGCATAATCAATAGCCTGAGCGGTTACCTCTCTGGGCGTCATGCCCTTTTTTAGCTCTACGATGACAATGTCGCCATCTCGATCCATGCAAAGAATGTCAATCAGTTTGTTGGCAGAAGTCCGTACCTGACGGCCAATTACCAACCAATCGTTATTGAGAATCTCTATGTGCTCACAAAGTAGATCTTCCAACTCTTTTTCGTTCAATAGATTATCGAGCTGTAGAGGCTGCTTGTCATCTAAGGACCAAACCGACTGCATAATAGACATGATATGTACCTCGCAAACCAAGTGATGTGTATTGCAAATTGAAAGTGGAGGAATTGTCGTATTTCCAAAGCGGTATGCTTCCTGAAAGAAATTATAACACAAATGAGAAGTATATCAAACAAAAAAAGAGTGGATGTAACTGAAATCCGTTACATCCACCCGATATGGTTGCGGGAGAGGGATTTGAACCCCCGACCTCCGGGTTATGAGCCCGACGAGCTACCGAACTGCTCTATCCCGCGATATCTTTTCGGTGCCAGATCATAATAGCATATTCCGGCGACGGTGTCAAGGTGTTTCTTTTGGCGGTTTTGCTGTGTTTTCGGAGAACTGTGTCGGTTTTCTCGGTGAAATGCCGTTTTTCATGCGGATACTGTTTTTGGGGTTGCAAAGGGGGGCCAAAGGATGTATAATAACGTTAGCATAGGCTAATTTGATTGCGAACGGAGGCGTTTGCCGTGACACTGGACCGGCTGAGCGTTGGAAATACCGCTGTGATCACCCGGGTCGGGGGCGAAGGGGCATTGCGCTGCCGCCTGCTGGACATGGGCTTGATTCCCAAAACACGCGTCTGCGTGACCAAAGTCGCGCCCCTCGGCGATCCCATCGAGCTGCGCCTGCGTGACTACAGTCTGAGCATTCGCCTGGAGGACGCCAGACAGATCGAGGTGAGCGACATATGATCTTTGCGCTTGCCGGCAATCAGAACAGCGGCAAGACCACCCTGTTCAACCATATGACCGGCTCCAACCAGCACGTGGGCAACTTCCCCGGCGTCACCGTCGACCAGAAGGTCGGCACGGTCATCGGGCAGAAAGACTGCGAAGTGGTGGATCTGCCGGGCATCTATTCCCTGCGCCCCTACTCGGACGAGGAGATCGTCACCCGCAATTTTCTTCTGAACGAGCGGCCCGACGGCATCATCAATATCGTCGACGCCACCAACATTGAGCGCAATCTCTATCTGACCCTGCAGCTTCTGACCATGCAGATCCCCACGGTGCTGGCGCTGAATATGATGGACGAGGTGCGCGCCAACGGCGGCACCATCGATACGAAAAAGCTCTCCGAGCAGCTGGGCGTCCCCGTGGTGCCCATCAGCGCCATCAAAAACGAGGGCGTGCAGGAGCTGGTGCGGGTCATGGTGGAGACCGCCCGCCGCCGGGAGCTGCCGAAGGTGCACGACTTCTGCCCTGCGGGCCCGGTGCACCGCTGCATCCACTCCGTGTGCCACATCATCGAGGACCACGCCCAGTCCAGCCGGATGCCCGCCCGCTTCGCCGCCACGAAATTCATCGAGGGCGACCCCATCGTTTCAGAGCTGCTGGACCTGCACCGGAACGACCTGGACGCCATCGAGCACACCATCGTGCAGATGGAGCAGGACTGCGGCCTGGACCGAAACGCCGCCATGGCGGACATGCGCTACAATTTCATCGAAGGCGTCTGCCGGGAGTGCGTGGTCAAGGCGCATGAGAGCCGGGAGCACAAGCGCAGCGTCGCCATCGACCGCATCCTGACGGGCAAATACACCGCCCTGCCGGTGTTCGCCCTGATCATGCTGAGCATTTTCTTCCTGACATTCAACGTCATCGGCAAATTCCTGTCGGATCTGCTGGCCATGGGCATCGACGGCCTGGCCATGGCTGCCGACCGGGCCCTCACCGCCTACGGGCTCAACCCGGTGGTGCACAGCCTGATCATCGACGGCGTATTCGCCGGCGTGGGCGGGGTGCTGTCCTTCCTGCCCATCATTGTGACGCTGTTCTTCTTCCTGTCCATTCTGGAGGACACGGGCTACATGGCCCGCATCGCCTTCGTGATGGACAAGCTCCTGCGGCGCATCGGCCTGTCCGGACGCAGTGTGGTGCCGATGCTCATCGGCTTCGGCTGTACGGTGCCCGCGGTCATGGCCACCCGCACCCTGTCCGCCGACCGTGACCGCCGCCTGACCATTCTGCTGACGCCCTTCATGAGCTGCAGCGCCAAGATCCCCATCTACGCCCTGTTTGCCGCGGCCTTCTTCGCCCGGGGGCAGGCCTTCGTGATGATCGGGCTGTACCTGTTCGGCATCCTCATCGGCATCGTATGCGCGAAGCTCCTCAACCGCACCGCCTTCCGGGGCAAGCCCGTACCCTTCGTGATGGAGCTGCCCAACTACCGCTTTCCCTCTCTGCGCAGCGTCCTGCAGCTCATGTGGGAGAAGGCCAAGGACTTTCTGCAGCGCGCTTTCACGGTCATCTTCGTGGCCACGCTCCTGATCTGGTTCCTGCAGACCTTCGACGCAAAGCTCAACGTGGTGACGGACAGCGCCAAAAGTCTGCTGGCCATGATCGGCACCGCCATCGCGCCTGCCCTGAAGCCTGTGGGCTTCGGCGACTGGCGGATCGCCACGGCGCTGATCACCGGCTTCATCGCCAAGGAGTCCGTGGTCTCCACCCTGCAGATCCTGCTGGGGGGCGCGGCCCTGTCCAGCCTGTTCACCGTGCGCAGCTGCCTGAGCTTCCTGGTTTTCACCCTGCTCTATACTCCCTGCGTCGCCGCGGTCTCGGCGGTGCGCCGGGAGCTGGGCTCCGGGCTCCGCGCCCTGGGCGTTGTGATTGCCCAGACGGCTGTGGCCTGGATCGTGGCCTTCGCCGTCTATCAGCTGCTGGGGATCTGGCTGTGACCTGGCTGGATTGGGCGGTGCTGGCCCTTCTGGCCGCCTGGGTCGCCGGCAGCATCGCGTGGATGCGCCGCCGGAGAAAAAAGGGCAAGTGCATCGGCTGCAGCGGCGACTGCAGCGCCTGTCCCCATCGGCCGGACGCCGGAAAAGAAACATAAAAAAACGAGCTGCCAAAAGTATGGCAGCTCGTTTTTACGTGTTTACAGCGTTTCCAGCTCGTCGAGATTCCGGCTGAAGGCGCCCAGACAGTTTTCCATGAACCAGTCGAGCTCCGGCAGGCGCATTTCCTCCAGGGCCTTTTTGGTCTGGCGGGCGGCGGCCTCGAACTCCAGGTTGCCCGCCTTGAGCTCCTCGATGCACTTGATGTGGGCCGAGAGCTTGTCCGCCGCCTTCACGATGGGGCGCACGGTCTCGTCGGATTCAAACAGGGGCGCGCGCACGCCGTCCTGCAGCGCCGGCGGCAGCATGGACAGGAGTTTTTCGCAGCTGGTGCGCTCCACGGCGCGGTAGGCGTCGCGGATGCCGGTGTCGTAATACTTGATGGGCGTGGGCAGGTCGCCGGTGAGGATCTCGCTGGCGTCGTGGAACAATGCCGCCGTGGCGCAGCGCTCGGGGTCGGCGTCCAGGCCCAGTACGTCCCGCCGGATCAGCGCCAGGGCGTGGGCCAGCACCGCCACCTGGTGGCTGTGCTCCTGGATATTTTCGGAAAAGGTATTGCGCATCAGACTCCAGCGGGTGATATAGCGCATCCGCGAGAGCATGGCATAGAAGGGATAGTCCATAGTGTTGCCTCCTTTTCGCTCAGTATAGCGGAAATCCGGCGGAAAGGGAAGCCCCTTTTGAAAAAATTTTCAAACAAATGTTTGCAATTTGTGAAAAGATGTGTTATGGTTAATCAAAAGGAGGGACGGATATGGGCAGAACCAGCACAAAGCAGGAGGAGATCCTGGCTTTCCTGCGCGAATTCACCGAATCCCGCGGCTACGCGCCCTCCATCCGCGAGATCTGCCAGGCGGTGGGCCTGCGCTCCACGGGCTCGGTGCACTACCATCTGGCAGAGCTGGCCAGGCAGGGCCGCATCGAGCTGGACGCCGGCAAGAAGCGGGCGGTGGCGATCCAAACCCCGTCCCACGGCCGCGTGCCCATTCTGGGCGCGGTGCAGGCGGGTCAGCCGATCCTGGCCCAGGAGAACATCGAAGGCTATCTTCCCTGGGAGGGCGGCGACGGCTGCTTTGCCCTGCGGGTGCGGGGCGACAGCATGGTGAACGCCGGCATCCTGCCCGGGGATGTGATCGTCGTCCGCCAGCAGAGCACCGCCGACCACGGCGACATCGTGGTGGCCCTGCTGGGCGACGAGGCCACGGTCAAGCGCCTGAGTCTGCGCGGCGGCGTGTGGCTGCTGCCGGAGAACCACGCCTACGAGCCCATCGACGGCAGGGAAGCGACGATCCTGGGCCGCGTCCGGGGCCTGGTGCGGGATTATTGAACCGCGCCTGCGGATCCGGCGCGTATTTTTGAGAAATCCGGCGATGAAAAAGCCGCTGCAAACGGACGGTTTGCGGCGGCTTTGATGATTCAGCTTTGGAAGACCCCGGCGGCGACGGCGGGCAGGTCGGGCAATTGGGCGATGCGCCATTTTGCCTCCGGCACCCGGCCGAAGCCGTAGGCGGCGTGGATGAAGGGAACGCCGGCGCCCTCGGCGGCCTCGAAATCGAGGACCGTATCGCCCACCATGGCGGCCTCGGTGATCGCGTTGCGCTCCATGAGCAGGCGGATGTTGCCGGCCTTCGGCAAACCCGTGATGCCGGGGTGGGTGAAATCGCAGAAGAATTCTTCCACGCCGGCGTAGCCGAGGAAGGCCTCGATGTAGCCGTGGACGCAGTTGCTGGCGATCATAAGTCGGTAGGTTTTCGACAGGGCCTGCAGCGTCTCGCGCAGGCCGGGGTAGAGCTTCGCGCCGTACTGGGGGATGAAATCCGTCTCCACCCGGGTCACGTAGTCAAAAAAGGGCCTGCGCTGTTCCGGGGGCAGCTCCGGGGCCAGATGCTCCGCCAGGGCCTCCGGGCCCAGGCCCATGCCGCCGATCATGCGCTCCTTGGTCAGCACGCGGTCGACGCCCACCCGGCGCAGCTCCCGCTGCCAGAGCACCGTCAGCGGCTCCACGGCGTCCCAGAGGGTGCCGTCAAGATCGAAGATCAGGGCTCTCATACCGTCTGCTCCAGGGCCTCGGACAGCTCCAGACCGGGATTGCGGCGGATGGTGAAATCGATGGCCCAGCCGGAGGTGAACACCAGCAGGCTGTGGCCGCGGTAGTCCTCGAGAAGCTCCACGTCGGTGGAGAGATTGAGATCGGTGAGATCCTGCACGGGCGACTTCGTGATGAAGCGCAGGACTTCATAGGGCAGGCCCTCCATGCGCAGATCCACGCCGTACTCGTTTTTCATCCGGTACTGGAACACGTCGAACTGCAGCGTGCCCACGACGCCCACGATGACCTCCTCCATGCCGGTGCCCGGCACCTTGAAGATCTGGATGGCGCCCTCCTGGGCGATCTGCTCCGTGCCCTTGATGAACTGCTTGCGCTTCATGGAAT
Organism: Oscillospiraceae bacterium; assembly: GCA_015068455.1. GTDB lineage: Bacteria > Bacillota > Clostridia > Oscillospirales > Oscillospiraceae > SVMC01. The sequence continues at coordinate 494,339 of SVKO01000001.1, forward strand.
CCCTGGGACTGACCCGGGAGAAGTGCTCCGGGGCGAAGGTGGGGATGCCGGCGAAGCGGAACTTCTGTCCGGGGGCGCAGATGGTGTCGCCGATGGAGAAGATGCCGGGGTCGAACACACCGATCACGTCGCCGGCGTAGGCTTCGTCGATGATCTCGCGCTCCTGGGCCATGAGCTGCTGGGGCTGGCTCAGCCGCAGCTTCCGCCCGCCCTGGACGTGGTAATACTCCTTGTCCCGCTCAAACTTTCCGGAACACACGCGCATAAAGGCAAGCCGGTCCCGGTGGGCCTTGTTCATGTTGGCCTGGATTTTAAAGACAAAGGCGGAGAAATCCGGAGAAAAAACGTCGATTTCGCCGCAGTCCGCGGTGCGGGGCAGGGGGGCGGTGGTCATGTGGAGGAATTCCTCCAGGAAGGGCTCCACGCCGAAATTGGTCAGGGCGCTGCCGAAGAACACCGGCGAGAGGGTGCCTGCGCGGACCTCCTCCACGTCGTACTCCCGGCCCGCGCCGAGCAGCTCCACGTCGTCGATGAGGGTGTCGCGGCGGCTCTGGCCGAGATATTCCGTCACGGCGTCGTCGTAGAGGTCCACCTCCACGCTGTCGGCCCGGTTCCTGCCGGACACGCCGGAGAAGAACAGCAGCCGGTTTTTCTGCCGGTCGTACACGCCGCGGAATTCCTTGCCCGAGCCGATGGGCCAGTTCATGGCGTAGGTCTCGATGCCCAGCTCCTTTTCCAGCTCGTCGAGCAGATCGAAGGGGTCCTTGGCCTCGCGGTCCATTTTGTTGATAAATGTAAAAATGGGGATATGGCGCATGGCGCAGACCTTGAAGAGCTTCCGGGTCTGGGCCTCCACGCCCTTGCTGCCGTCGATGACCATCACCGCCGAGTCCGCCGCCATCAGGGTGCGGTAGGTATCCTCGGAGAAGTCCTGGTGACCGGGGGTATCGAGGATGTTGATGCAGCAGCCCCCGTACTGGAACTGCATGACCGACGAGGTGACGGAGATGCCGCGCTGCTTTTCGATCTCCATCCAGTCGGAGACCGCGGCGCGGCTGTTTTTCTTGCCCTTGACCGCGCCCGCCTGGGCGATGGCGCCGCCGTAGAGCAGGAATTTTTCGGTCAGGGTGGTTTTGCCGGCGTCGGGGTGGGAAATGATGGCGAAGGTGCGCCGGCGGCTGATTTCTTCTCTCAGGCCCATGGGAAGCCCTCCATACATAATTCATTCAAACGAAATTAGTTTACCACAGTTTCCACAATTTCACAAGGGCTTTTTTCAGCAATTTGCCGGGAAACGGTCCAAAAGCGCCGTTTTTTTGCCGATGAATGAAATAATGCTGTAAAATTGAGCGGAAAGGTGATATGATACACACGAGGTGAGAATTATGGAATCAATGGAACCCAAAACCGATCAGCAAGCCCCGGAGGTCGTGGAACCGGAGCAGGAAAAATACGTCCCCCGGCCCAAGTGGCAGATCGCCATGGCCTGGATCGGGCTGGTCATCATGGCCATCGGCATTGCCCTGTACTACTATTACATCGCCACGAAGTACTGATATGAAAAAATACCTTGCGCTGTTCGTTTCCTTTTTTAAGGTGGGCATTCTGACCTTCGGCGGCGGCTACGCCATGCTGCCCATGCTCCAGCGGGAGGTGGTGGAGCGCCGGGGCTGGATCACCGAGGAGCAGATCCTCGACTGCTATGCCATCGGCCAGTGTACCCCCGGCGTCATCGCCGTGAACACCTCCACCTATGTGGGATTTCTGCAGGGCGGAGCCCTCGGCGCCGTCTGCGCCACCCTGGGGGTCATTTTTCCGTCGCTGCTGATCATCAGCGCGCTGGCCAGCATCATTCGCCGCATCTCCCATTTTGACGCCGTGCGCCATGCCTTTGCGGGCATCCGCGTGGCGGTGAGCGTGCTGGTGCTGCAGGCGAAGCTGCGGCTTTGGAAAAAGGGCGTGAAGGGTCCCGCCGCCATCGGCGTATGGCTGGCGGCACTGGTGCTGTCCGCCTTCTTCGGCGTGAGCGCGGTGTGGCTTGTGGGCGCGGCCATCGTTGCCGGTCTCGTGCTGGCCTGGAGGGAGGCGAAGGCATGATCTATCTGCAATTATTCTGGGAATTCTTCAAGACCGGCCTGTTCGCCGTGGGCGGCGGCCTGGCCACCATCCCCTTCCTCTACGATATGTCCGCCCGTTACAGCTGGTTCACCAAAGAGGAGCTGGCCAATATGCTGGCCATCAGCGAATCCACCCCCGGTCCCATCGGCATCAATATGGCCACCTACGCCGGCATCAACGCCGCGGGGCTGCCCGGCGGCGTCGTGGCCACCCTTGCCCTGGTGCTGCCGTCGGTCATCATCATGATCCTGATCGCCGGCGCCATGGAGCGCTTCCGGGACAACCGGATCGTGGGCAGCGTCATGAAGGTGCTGCGGCCGGTATCCGTGGGCCTCATCGCCAGCGCCACGCTGACGGTGCTGCGGGTGGCATATATTCAGGAAGGAACGGATCTGCTTGCCATGATCAAATGGCCGGCGCTGGCCCTGGGCGCCGTGATCCTGGCCGTCAATCTCAAATGGAAGAAGCTGCATCCCGTGGTGCTGATCGCCATCGGCGCCGCCGGCGGGATCGCACTGGGACTATGATATGCGTATTTTAGGCATCGACCCCGGCTACGCCACCACCGGCTTCGGCCTCATCGAGGCACAGCGCGGGCAGTTCCGACTGCTGCAGAGCGGCGTCATCACCACCCCGGCGGACATGGATTTCCCCGCCCGGCTGGAGCTTTTGTATGACGACATGACCCGGCTGATCGCGGAGCTGAAGCCCGACTGCGCGGCGGTGGAGGAGCTGTTCTGGGGCAGGAATATCACCACCGGCATCGGCGTGGCCCACGGCAGGGGCGTGATCCTGCTGGCTCTGGCCAAGTCCGGCGTGCCGGTCACCGAGTACACCCCCATGCAGGTCAAGCAGGCGGTGGTGGGCTACGGCAAGGCGGAGAAGCACCAGGTCATGGACATGACCAAACGCATTCTCAAGCTGGAAAAAATGGTCCGCCCGGACGACGCGGCGGACGCCATTGCCATTGCCCTGTGCCACGGACGGTCGAGCTCGTCGCTGCTGGCCCGGTTAACGGAGGAATGATCTATGTATTACTATCTGAACGGCACCGTCACCCTCCTGGAGGAGGGACTGGCCGTGGTGGAATGCGGCGGCGTGGGCTACGCCTGCCGCACCACGACCCATACCCTGTCCCAGCTCCGGCTGAAGGAGCCGGCGCGGCTGTGGACCTATCTGAGCGTCCGGGAGGACGCCATGGAGCTGTTCGGCTTCGCCACCCGGGAGGAAAAGCGCATCTTTGAGATGCTGCTGGGCGTGGGCGGCGTGGGCCCCAAGGCGGCCCTGTCCCTGCTTTCCACCGTGCCGCCGGATCAGCTGACGCTGGCGGTGATGACCGGCAACGAGAAGGCCCTCACGAGCGCCCCCGGCGTGGGCAAGAAGATGGCCCAGCGGGTGATCCTGGAGCTCAAGGACAAGCTGGGCGCAAATCTGGAGCTGGATTTCTCCTCCGGCCCCGTGTCTGTCCCCGCCCCCGACAGCGGCATGGCCCTGGCCATGGCCGGCCTGGCGGAGCTGGGCTACAGCCAGGCGGAGATCACGAGCGCCATGAAGAAGATCCCCCCGGAAACCACCCGTACAGAGGACATCATCCGCCTGGCCCTGCGCGCCATGGCGATGCCGTAACCGCCGCCCGCTTCGTCCGCACCCACAGGGCGGCCGGATCCCCGGCCGCCGCCAAATGACGTCCTGCGTTTATGTTAGGAGAAGCCCATGAGCATTGATTATACCGCGAATTTTGACGCGCCGCTGGTGACCACCAGCCTGACGCCCGGCGACGACGGGGAATTCTCCCTGCGTCCGCGCACCCTCGCCGACTATACCGGCCAGGAGAAGGCCAAGAACAATCTCTCCATCTATATTGAAGCCGCCCGCCGCCGCGGCGAGCCCCTGGACCACGTGCTGCTCTACGGCCCTCCGGGCCTGGGCAAGACCACCCTGGCGGGCGTCATCGCCAACGAGATGGGGGTCAATATCCGCATCACCTCCGGCCCCGCCATCGAGAAGGCCGGCGACCTGGCGGCGCTGCTGACCAATCTGAACGCCGGCGACATCCTGTTCATCGACGAGATCCACCGGCTCAACCGGGCGGTGGAGGAGATCCTGTATCCCGCCATGGAGGACTTTGCCATCGATATCATCGTGGGCAAAGGCCCCTCGGCCAACTCCATCCGGCTGGATCTGCCCCGGTTCACCCTGATCGGCGCCACCACCCGGGCAGGGCAGCTCTCCAGCCCCCTGCGCGATCGCTTCGGCGTGTCCCTGCGGCTGGAGCTCTACACCCCCGAGGAGCTTTCGCGCATCGTGCGCCGCTCGGCGACGCTGATGCAGGTGGACATCGACCCGGACGGCGCCATGGAGATCGCCTCCCGCAGCCGCGGCACCCCCCGCATCGCCAACCGGATGCTGCGCCGGGTGCGGGATTTCGCCCAGGTCTGCCACGAGGGCGTCATCACCAAGCAGGCCGCGGATCATGCCCTGTCCCGGCTGGAGATCGACCGTCTGGGCCTGGACAACACCGACCGGAAGATGCTCGAGACCATCATCCGCACCTACGGCGGCGGCCCCGTGGGCCTGGAGACCCTGGCGGCCACCGTGGGCGAGGAGGCGGTCACCCTGGAGGACGTCTACGAGCCCTACCTCATGCAGTTGGGCTTCCTTACCCGCACGCCCCGGGGCCGCTGCGTGACGCCCCTGGCCTGCGAGCATCTGGGCATCGCGTGGGAAGGAAATGGGCAACTGCGGTTTTAAAACAAACGTTTCTTTTTTGAAACCCGCATACCTGTTTGAATATTATGTATATGATTGTCGAAACCAACTAAAACAGAACAATTTATCAAAAAAATTTTAGGAAACTATTGACAAATGCGAGAATTGTTCTTATAATCCATTTGGTTGGGTTTTCCCGACGGTTTTTTCCCGTCCTTTTTGTGAGCATCTGCTCCGCTGACACTGCAAAGTCGCATCCCGATCCGCAGCCAGCACCGCCCATCCCCCATTTTTCGGCGAATACGGCCATTGCCGTTCGCATATACCGCCTGCGGATCTGAACCAATCGTACTTTTCTGGGGCAACATCATTTTCCAAAAGAGAGGTAAATCAAATGTTCGAGGACAAGACTTTAGTATGTGTCGAATGCGGCGAAGAATTCATTTTCTCTGCCGGAGATCAGGAATTCTACGCAGAGCGCGGCTTCCAGAATGAGCCGAAGCGCTGCAAGGCTTGCCGTGATGCACGCAAAAACGCTGCCCGCGGCCCCAGAGAGTTCTTCACTGCCGTCTGCGCGGAATGCGGCGGCGAGGCAAGAGTGCCCTTTGAGCCCAAGTCCGACAAGCCCGTGTACTGCAGCGAGTGCTTCGCGAAGAGAAGAGCCCGCGGCGAGTAATTCCGGCAAAATAAAGTCGAAAAACGCCCTCTCGGATCCGGGAGGGCGTTTTTTTATCGCAGCACAGCGGCAGGCTCGCAGTCCCACATGCGCCCGCCTGCGCCGCGCAGCCCGTCATTGCGAGGCCCCGCGGGGGCCGTGGCAATCCGCGCCCCTGATCTTTTTGCCTCCGGCGGGCCCCTTTCTTGTCCCGTCAAGAAAGGGGCGAAAGAACCGGCCGGGGGGAAGATTCCGATTTCTTCCCCCCGGACCCCCTATTTGAAACGGCGCAAGGGGAGTGTCCCCTTGCGAATCCCCCCGCCTGTTGTAATTTGGCGGAATACTGCGGTCAGACGATGGCTTTTCCGTCAAGACAAAAAGCGATTCCGGCCGCCCGGGTCAGCACAAAGATCTGCCTTCAGTGCTACAACATGCCGCAGGACGGCCAGGGGTCTGGCAGCCCTGCAGACAGAATCGAGGCCCTGCTCGTGCGGAGGCGGGCATTATTCTGCTTCAAAGAGCTCGTCGAGCGTGCCGAATTCGTAGCCCGCGGCTTCCCATTTTGTCAGAAGCTCGTCGAGGATCTCGCCGTTGGTCTTCGAGGTGCTGTGCAGCAGGACCACGGCCCCGTTGTGGATCCGCGGCAGGAGCTTGGCAAACGCCTCCTCCCTCGTGGGCTGGGCGTCGTTGTTCCAGTCCACATAGGCCAGGGACCAGAACACCGTCCGGTAGCCCAGGGCCTTGGCCCGGCGCAGGTTCTCCTCGGAGTAGATCCCCCGGGGCGGACGGTAATACTTCTGCATGGGCTCGCCGGTGATTTCCTCATATTTCGCCGCCACGTCCTCCAGCTCCTTCGCAAAGGCTGCCGGGTCGGCGATGCCGGACATGTCGTAGTGGTGCCAGGTGTGGTTGCCCACGATGTGGCCCTCGCGCACCATCCGCTGCACCAGCGCCGGATTCTGCTCCAGATAGTTGCCCACCAGGAAAAACGCCGCGGGAGCATGGTGCTTTGCCAGGGCGTCGAGGATCTTTTCCGTGGCGCCGTTTTCATAGCCGGCGTCGAAGGTCAGATAGATGCGCTTCTGATTCTCGTCGCCGAGATAGACCGCGTCGTATTTTGCCAGGGCCTGCTTCGGCGCGCTGCCCGCGGGGGCGGCGCCGTCCCCGGAGAAATGCAGGCCCCAGGCCCCGGTGGGGATCGCCGCGATGCTCCGGGCGCACAGGATTACCAGCGCCAGCATGCACATTGCCGCGCCCCAGCCGAGGGCGCGCAGTACAGAATTTTTCATAATCCGCCTCCTGTAACACCGTTTGTTTTCATTGTATGCGCGGAAGCGGCCGGTTATTCGTTTTTTGACCGGCCCCGATGGGGCATAATGCCGCCGTCCCCCGGCATAGGCTTTGCCGGAGGGTTGCTATGAAGAAAACGTTTTTCCTGTCCTTTCTCGCCGCGGCGGGGCTCGGCACCGCCGGGCATTTTCTCTATGCGCTGTGGCCCAACGCCCTGACGGCGCTGATCGCGCCGGTGAACGAGGGCGTGTGGGAGCATCTGAAGCTGCTGTACTTCCCGCCGCTGTTGGTTTTTCTGTTCCTCAGCCTGCGGACGGCAAAGCCCCGGCGCGATTTCTGGAGCGGGGCGCTGTACGGGGTGCTGCTGGGCCCCGTGCTGCTGACGTCGGCCTTTTATACCCTGACCGCCGGCTTCGGCGTCCGGGCCCGGCCGGCCTTCGATATCCCGCTGTACTACGTCTGTCTGGCGGCCGCGTGGATCTGCGCGTTTGGCAGGATCGAAAGCGGCGGGGCCGCCCGATTCCTCGGGGCGCTGGTGATCGGCTGCGGGGTGCTGGGCGCGGCGTTTGCGGTGTTCACCGCCGCCGCGCCGCCGCTGCCGATCTTTCTGCCCGCATAATCCGCATAAAAAGAAAGAAAAAACGGCAAATAACGGTTGACAAACGGGAAAAACCGTGCTATTATAACGCGGACAAGAAAGAAGGCACCGCGGCGCCTCACCTCACGACTCGATCAAAGAGGTCAACATGCAAGATCTCCCAAGGGGAGTCTCTGTGTGCGGGTGCGGCTGTGCATCCGCTTTTCATTTTTATTGGAGGTGCTTCACCATCGCTAAATTAGACCACCAGCTCAACACCGACATCCGCGATGCAGAGGTCAGAGTGATCGGCAGCGACGGCACGATGCTGGGGATCATGTCCTCAGAACAGGCGCTTGCCCTGGCGGAGGAGCAGGATCTCGACCTGGTCAAGATCTCCCCGACCGCGAATCCTCCGGTCTGTAAGATCATGGACTACGGCAAGTTCCGCTTCGACCAGCTCAAAAAGGAAAAAGAGGCCCGGAAAAACCAGCGGGTGGTGGAGATCAAGGAGATCCGCATGTCTCCCGGCATTGACACCAACGACTTCAACGTCAAGCTCAGGAACGCGCTCAAGTTCCTGCGCGAAGGCAACCGGGTCAAGGTCACTGTGCGCTTCCGTGGCCGCGAGATGGCGCATACCAACATCGGCGAGGGCCTGCTGCGCTCGTTTGCCGATGGCTGCTCAGAGGTGGCCAATATGGAGAAGAACCCCAAGCTCGACGGCAGGCATATGAGCATTTTCCTGTCGCCCAAAAAGGAAAAGTAACGCTTTCATCAGCGATCATACGGAAGGAGTATCAACATGCCGAAACTGAAGACCCACAGTGGCGCCAAGAAGAGATTCAACCTCACCAAGACCGGTAAGGTCAAGAGAGCCCACGCATTCAAGAGCCATATCCTCACCAAGAAGGACACGAAGCGTACCCGCCGTCTGAGAACGACGACCTACGCCGACGTCACCAACGTGGAAACCATCAAAAAGATGATTCCCTACAAGTAAGCGGAACAGGAGGATATAGAAATGGCACGAGTAAAAGGCGCGATGATGACGCGCAAGAGAAGAAACAAGACCCTGAAGCTGGCCAAGTCCTACTGGGGCTCCAAGTCCACCCACTTCAAGATGGCCAAGCAGGCCGTCAAGAAGTCCGGCGTTTACGCTTATGTCGGCCGCAAGCTGAAGAAGAGAGATTTCCGCCGCCTGTGGATCACCCGTATCTCCGCCGCGGTCGCTCCCTTCGGTCTGAACTACAGCCGCTTCATGTACGGTCTGAAGAAGGCCGGCGTGGAGATGAACCGCAAGTCCCTGTCCGAGCTGGCCATCAACGACAGCGCCGCGTTCGCCGCTCTGGTGGACGTCGCCAAGGCCGAGCTTTAATTCCATCGAAGCAACAGCCGCCCCGATCATCGGGGCGGTTTTTGTTTTTCCCGTACGGACGATTGTTCACAAAAAGTTTGCTTGTGTTCGGCGTTCTACAGGCTTATACTGCAGTCAGGGGCCAGTGCAGTTGACCGCGCACAAAAACGCCCCGGTTCAGAGGGGGGAAAAGAATCATGTCGACCAGGAAGCCGAAGCTCTTGACCGCGTTGCTTGCTGCACTGACGGCGGGGCTGCTCGTGCTCACCTATATCCCCGGTACGTGGATCCTCAAGAACTACAATCCCGGCGCCGTACCCACCCGGCTTAAAAACTTTTATACATGCTTCAGTCCCTTTTCCATTCTGTCAGGCCTTGCGTGTACGGCCGGCCTGCCGGCAGCCCTGGCGTCCCTGCGGAAGCCGCGGCGCAAATGGCTCACGGCTGCGGGCGTCCTGCTGGAGACCGCGGCGCTCCTGTCCGTCGCTGATCCGATCTATCAGGTCCTTTTCCATTATTTCAAATACCCGGACGTTCCCCTCGCGTCGCTGAATCCGGAGTGGACAGCCTGGGTCGGCGTTTACTGCGCCGGCGCTCTTGCCGCGTCCGCGCTGGCCTTTTATCTCCGGCGGCTGTCGGAGGATCCCGCGCCGAGGCCGGTCTTCTCCCAGGGGCAGATGGCCCTGTGCTGCCTGGCCATCGCCGCGATCCTTGCCCTGGGATTTGTCAATCGGGGCTGGAAATGGAACTTCTCCGATGGGAGCATGTCCTTTGAGCGCTGGTATGAAGGAGGTGGCGGTATCCTGACAGAGCTCTCTCTGTGTCTGACGGCCGTGGCGTTATATCTGGCGCTGCAGCACGTGATTGGCCTTGTCAAGGGCCGTCCCGCATCCTGCGCGGCGTTGCTCCTTGTCGCGGCAGCTTTGATCATCGTCCGGATCGTTTTGACATACGTTTCTTCTGACTCGGTTTACACCAGCTGCGTCCCGCTTCCGCTGACGTATTGTATCGCTGCCGCGCAGCTCGCTCTCGGGCTGCGCCTGCTGAGGCGAGGGAAAAAGCAATCCGCCTGGGCGCCGGATTTTTGAAAACGAATCACCACAACCCGCCCCGGACAAAGCCCGGGGCGGGTTGTTTCCTGCGGCGATCATTCGACGGCCGTGCCGCGGCGGCGGGCGGCCATCCGGTTTCCGGTTTTCTCGGCGCGGACGGCCGGCAGCTTCGGATCACGGATCTCCATGCCCGGCGTTTTTTCCGGATCTTCCATAAAAATCACCCCGTGGGCAGTATGCCGCACGGGGTGAAAAACATGTATTCGTATTTTCAGATGCGCGCCACGCCGCTGTCTCTGGCGGCCTGGGCCACGGCCTGGGCCACGGCGGGGCCGACCCGGGGATCGAAGGGGGCGGGGATGATGTAGTCCTCGCGCAGTTCCTCGTCGGAGATGAGGCCCGCCAGGGCCTTCGCCGCCGCCACCTTCATGGGCTCGTTGATGTCCGAGGCCCGCACGTCGAAGGTGCCGCGGAAGATGCCGGGGAAGGCGAGCACGTTGTTGATCTGGTTGGGGTAGTCGCTGCGGCCCGTGGCCACGATCCGCGCGCCCGCGGCCCTGGCCTCCATGGGGCTGATCTCGGGATCGGGATTGGCGCAGGCGAAGACGATGGGATCGCGGTTCATGGAGCGCACCATGTCGCCGGTGACGGTGTTCGGCGCGCTGACGCCGATGAAGATATCCGCGCCGGCGAGCATGTCGCCGATGGAGCCGGCCCGGCGCTCCAGATTGGTGACCTCGGCCATCTCGGCCTTGATCCAGTTGAGGCCCTCGCGGCCGGCGTAGATGGCGCCGCGGCGGTCGCACATGGTGATGTGGCGGAAGCCCGCGGAGAGCAACAGCTTGACGATGGATACCGCCGCCGCGCCGGCGCCGGAGGTGACGATGCGCACGTCCTCGGGCCGCTTGTTCACGAGCTTCAGGGCGTTGGTCAGGCCTGCCAGGGTGATGACGGCGGTGCCGTGCTGGTCGTCGTGGAAGATGGGGATGTCGCACAGCTCCTTGAGCTTGCGCTCGATCTCAAAGCAGCGGGGCGCGGAGATATCCTCCAGGTTGATGCCGCCGAAGGAGCCGGAGAGCAGGTAGACGGTGCGGACGAATTCGTCCACATCCTTGGTCTTGATGCAAAGGGGGAAGGCATCCACATCGCCGAAGGTCTTGAACAGGACGCATTTGCCCTCCATGACCGGCATGCCGGCCTCGGGGCCGATGTCGCCCAGGCCCAGCACCGCGCTGCCGTCGGTGATGACGGCGCAGAGGTTGTGCCGCCGGGTGAGCTCATAGCTCAGGGACGGGTCTTTCTGGATCTCCAGGCAGGGCCGGGCCACGCCGGGGGTGTAGGCCAGGCTCAGGGCGTCCTTGGAATCCGCGGGGACGGTGGCGATGACCTCGAGCTTGCCCCGCCACTGGCGGTGCAGCTCCAGGGAGCGTTCGGAATAGTTCATGGATGCTTCTCCTAACATGATAAAAATATTACAGCCGGTGGGCGATGAGCTCCTCGCGGGCCATGGGGCTGACGTCCACGGGGGCAATGTCGAATACGGTCTTGCAGCCCTTGTCGCCGCGCTTTGCCATGCGGTCCACGGCCCGGGCGAAGGCCGCCAGCACGCTGCCGGTGAACTCGGGATTGGAATCGAGCTTCAGAGAGAATTCAAAGACCTCGGTGTTGGCGTCGCCCAGGCCGGTGCGGCCGGTGCGGATGACGCTGCCGCCGTGGGGCAGGCCGGCGTGATCCCGGCGCAGCTCCTCCATGGTGATGAAGGTGACGGTGGTATCGTAGTCGGCGAAATAGGCCGGCATGGTGACGATGGCCTCGCGGATGGCGTCCTTGTCCGCGTCCTCCGCGGCCACGACGAAGCATTCGCGCTTGTGCTTCTCGCGGACGGTGAGCTCCGGATTTTCGCCGGCGCGCACACGCTCCACGGCCTCGGGCACCGGCACGGTGTACTGCCGGGCATCCAGCACGCCGGGGATGCGGCGGATGGCGTCGGAATGGCCCTGGGACACGCCGCGGCCCCAGAAGGTATAGTCCTCGCCGTCAGGCAGGACGGCGCCGGCATAGACCCGCGCCAGGGAGAACAGGCCCGGGTCCCAGCCGCAGGAGATCAGCGCCACATGGCCGGAGGCCTGGGCGGCGTCGTCCACGGCGGCGTAGTGCACGGGGATGCAGGAATGGTTGTCATAGGAATCCACGACGTTGAAGAGCTTCGCCAGGGACGGGGTCATGATGGGCAGGTCCGTGGCGGAGCCGCCGCAGAGCATCAGCACGTCGATGCGGTCGGCCCAATCGGGCAGCTCGTCGGCGCTGACCACCGGAACGCCGGGGGTGGCGATGGTGAGCGAGCCGGGATCGCGGCGGGTGAAGACGGCGGCAAGCTCCATGTCCGCATTGCGGGCGATGGCGTTTTCCACGCCCTTGCCGAGGTTGCCGTAGCCATAAATACCAAGTTTCATGTGTTTGCCTCCTTATCGCAAGAAAAGAACAGCGGATACGCGATCTGCGCCGAACCCGGCACATGAAAATTATACCGGGTTTTCCCCGGAAATTCAAGAAAACCAGACAAAAACGGCGGCCAAAAATCCGGGGATCGCACCGCGGATTTATGGCGATTGTGCCAAAAACCGCGGGGAAAGCGTCCCGGAAAATGCGAAATCGGAAGGGAAACCGGCCCGTCACGCTGCGTGACGGGCCGGGTATCGGATTGCATTTAGTTCAGCGGCTGGCCAGGGTGGCGTTTTGATAGGCCTCGTCGCCCGTGATCTCGCGGATGATCCTGAGCCCTTCGGGGAAGCGGATCTCCGCGTTCTCATCGCTCAACTCGATCTCAGCCACCGCCTGATCGTCCCAGAAGGGATAGACGTCGATCTCAAAGTACTGGCGGTCGTAGGTCAGGCAGTAGCGGGTCTTGCGGATGGGACGCTTGTTCGGGTCGGCCTCCATCAGCAGGCCCAGATATTCGCTCTGGCTCAGGCGCTGCTCGATCTCCGTCCGGGTGGTGTCGGAGATCCGGCGCTTCCAGGTCTTGTAGTAGATGTAGCTGCCCTTCTCGCCCCGCTGGCGGATGCGCAGCTCCTCACCCTCCGGCGCCCGCAGGTAGGTCTGGATGATCTCCACCTTCCGGCAGTTGGGCAGGGACTCCAGCCAGACAAGATCCGGGTACTCGATGAGGAACCGCCGCTCGATCTCCAGGGGCGCGGGCTCGCCCAGGAAGCTGCGGATCTCCCTGATGAGGTTTTTGAGCTTGTCTTCAAAGTTGTCGCAGTTGTCGATCACCCGCAGGTGGGGATGGCCCGTCCAGGCGGCGATCATCATGTCGTCCAGGGCGACGGCCTCCTCGGGGGTCTCGGTGCGGGCCTGGTTGTTGGCGGTGGTGTAGTATCGGGCGTCGCCCTTGGCCGCCGTGACCAGGTGGAAGACCGCGTCATAATTGTCCCGGAGCTGGATCTCGTCGGTATGGAAGGCTTCGAGCACCTGGATATATTCCTCCCCGGTCATGTAGGCCTTATTGTCGACGGTGCCCCGGTCGCACACGATGAGGATCTTTTCCCCGGCCATGGAGCGGGCGGCCGCCTCGAAGACCCGCTCTTTCTCCAGCTGCAGATGCATCTGGCAGAGCTGATAGGTCAGATTCGTTCCGCAGGTGTCGGGCGCGACGCCGCCGGTGATCAGCTCCGTGGCCGTCTCCGGTACGAAGAGGACACGGTAGCCCAGCTTGACGAAGGCATTCTGGATCCAGCTCATGCCGGTGGTCTTGCCGGCGCAGGGACCGCCGGTGAGGACGATCTTGTGGATCTTCGGGCGGGATGTTTCCTCCTTCATGGATCACAGCTCCTTTGTGGAAATTACAGGGCGATGCGGCGCTTTTTGGCGTTGCTCATCTGGGCGGCCTCGATGATGCGCAGCACGTCCGCGGTCTGCTCGGGGGGCACCAGCGCCGGCGCGCCGGCGGTGATGACCTCGTACAGATTCTCATAGTAGCGGGCGTAGGAGCTCACCACGGTGGGGATCTTCTTCTCCAGGATCTGCGCCCCGTCGTCATAGTACAGGGTGCCCCAGCATTCCTCGCCTTCGGCGTCCCAGTCGGGCGCGGGGGGCCGCTTGCCCGCGAGCAGGGCGGCCTCCTGCACGTCCTCGCCGTACTTGATGAAGGTGCCCCGCCGGCCGCTGACCATGTAGTGCGGGCCCTGGCGGGCCACCACCTCGCCGGCGGAGAGGATGGCCTTGACCTTGTCATAGTAGAGGATCACCTCGAAATTGTCGATGCCCGGGGACTCGGGCCGCTGCTGGCGGAAGTCGGCGTAGACCTCGTTGGGCATGCCGAAGAGCACATAGGCCTGGTCGATGATATGCACGCCCAGATCGTAGAGCACGCCCACGCCCGCGCCGCCCGCGGCCTTCCAGGGCTTGGGGTTGACGCCCCGCTCAAAGCGGTCGTAGTGGGCCTCGTAGTCCAGGACTTCGCCCAGCTCGCCGGCCTCGATCAGATTTTTCACCGTGAGGAAATCGGAGTCCAGGCGGCGGTTCTGGAAGACGGAGAGCACCACGCCCTGCTTTTTTGCAAAGGCGCACAGCTCGGCGGCCTCGGTGGAGGTGGCCGCCACGGGCTTCTCCACCACCACATGCTTGCCCGCGGCCATGGCCTGCTTCGCAAAGGGCACATGGGTATCGTTGGGCGTGGAGATGATCACCAGGTCGATGTCGTCGGTGAGCAGCTCCTCAAAGGAGCGGACGATCTGCACGTCGGGGTACTCCCCCTTCGCCCGCTCGGTCTTGCGTTCGTATACCTTTTTCAGCTCAAAATTCGGGTCGGCGTGGATGAACGGGGCCTGAAAGATCTTGCCGGACAGGCCGAAGCCGGCGATGGCGGTGCGGATTTTCATGGGGACGCTCCTTTCCGGGACAGGGTGATTATTCGATGCCGGTGACCTCGTAGCCCGCCTCGGCGACGGCGGCGCGGATGGCCTCGTCGGACACGCCGCCGGCCAGGGTCGCCTGCTTGTCCTCCAGGCTGACCTCGACCTCCGCCGCGCCCTCCAGGGCTTCCAGGGCCTTCTTCACATGGGCTACGCAGTGCATGCACATCATGCCTTCGATCTTCACAGTCTTTTTCACGGTTGCTTCCTCCTTTATTTCCTCGGCGGCCTCCTCCGGGAGCTCCGCCGGGTGAACACGTCGTTTGTTGGGCTTGTAGGGATCGAACAGGTTCAGCCGCAGGGCGTTGGATACCACGCAGAAGCTCGACAGGCTCATGGCCGCGGCGCCGATCATGGGGTTCAGGGTGATGCCCCGGGAGATCAGGGCCCCCGCCGCCAGGGGGATGCCGATGCAGTTGTAGAAGAACGCCCAGAACAGGTTTTCGTGGATGTTCGTCAGGGTCTGCCGCGACAGGCGGATGGCCGCCGCCACGTCCCGGACGCTGGATTTCATCAGCACCACGTCCGCGGCGTCCAGGGCCACGTCCGAGCCCGCGCCGATGGCCACGCCCACGTCCGCCCGGGTGAGGGCCGGGGCGTCGTTGATGCCGTCGCCCACCATGGCGGTGACGCCGGAGGCCTTTAGCCGGTTGATCACGGCCTCCTTGTCCGCGGGCAGCACGTCCGCGATCACCCGGCCCACGCCGGCCTGGGCCGCAATGGCCCGGGCGGTGCGCTTGTTGTCGCCGGTGAGCAGGACGGTGCGGATGCCCATGTCACGCAGCTCGGCAATGGCGCGGACGCTGTCTTCCCGCAGCACGTCCGCCACGGCGATCAGCCCCAGCAGGCGGCCGCCTTTGGCAAAGTACAGGGGCGTCTTGCCCTCCAGGCTGAGCTCTTCGCTGGTTTTCTTCATATCCGGGGTCAGGAGCCCCTCGCGCTCGAGCAGGGCCGCGCTGCCGCCCAGTACCGGCGCGCCGTGCAGGGTCCCCTGCACGCCGAAGCCCGGCAGGGCCCGGAAACCGTCGATGGCGTCGCCCTTGCCCAGGGCGCAGACCGCCCCGGCCAGGGGATGCTCGCTGCCGCCCTCCACGGCCACGGCGCAGGAGATCAGCTCCTCCTCCGTCACACCGGGGGCGGGCAGGATGTCCGTCACCGCGGGCTCGCCCCGGGTGAGGGTGCCGGTCTTGTCCAGGGCCACGATCTGCGTCCTGCCGGTGTGCTCCAGGGCTGCGGCGGTTTTGAACAGGACGCCGTGCTTCGCGCCCACGCCGCCGCCGGCCATGATGGCCACGGGGGTGGCCAGGCCCAGGGCGCAGGGGCAGCTGATGACCAGCACGCTGATGGCCCGGCCCAGGGCGAAGCCGAAGGGCCTGCCGAGGGCCAGCCAGACGACGGCGGTGACGGCGGCGATGGCGATGACCGCCGGCACGAACACGCCGGAGACCTTGTCCGCCACCTTGGCGATGGGGGCCTTCGTGGCGGCCGCGTCCTCCACCAGGGAAATGATCTGCTGCAAGGTGGTATCCGCGCCCACGCGGGTGGCCTCGCATTTAAGAAGCCCCTGCTGATTGATGGTGCCCGCCGAGACGAGAGAGCCCGGAGCCTTCTCCACGGGCAGGCTCTCGCCGGTGAGGGCGGCCTCGTTCACCGCGCCGGCGCCCTCCAGCACCCGGCCGTCCACGCCGATGCGCTCGCCGGGCCGCAGCAGGAAAATATCGCCCTTCATTACCTCCGCGGCGGGGATCTGCCGCTCGACGCCGTCGCGGATCACCGTGGCGGTCTCCGGAGCCAGGGCCATGAGGGCGCGCACCGCGTCGGTGGTCTTGCCCTTGCTGCGCTCCTCCAGGAGCTTGCCCACGGTGATGAGGGTGAGGATCATGGCAGCCGATTCAAAATAGAGCCCGTGCAGGATCTCCATGCCCCGGGCGGGGTCCTGGGCCATGACAAGGGTCTGGGCGGCGCTGTATAAGAAGGCCGCGCCGGAGCCCATGGAAACAAGGGTATCCATATTGGGCGCGCCGTGGACGGCGCTGCGCCAGCCGCTGATGAAGAACCGCTGGTTGATGACCATCACCGCCGCCGCCAGAAGCAGCTCGAGGAGGGCAATGGTCATGGGGGTCCAGTCCGGCAGGGGCAGATGCAGCATCGTATGGCCCATGGAGATGTACATGAGCACAAGCAGCAGCACGATGGAGGCGATCAGCCGGCCCGCGATCTTCGGCGCGTCCGGGGCGCTTTCTTTTTTGACGGGGGCGGCGTCCCTGGGGGAGGCGCCGTAACCGGCCTTTTCCACGGCCTTGCAGATGGCCCTGGCCGTGGCGGGGCCGTCATAGCCCACCTGCATGGAGTTGGTCAGCAGGCTGACCGCCACGCTCTGCACCCCCGGCACCTTGGCCACGGCTTTTTCCACGTGGGCGCTGCAGGCGGCGCAGGTCATGCCGGTCACATTGAATTTTTCCTGTTTCATAGCGCGTGTTCCTTTTTGCTAAATAACCATTTCAAATTCGCCCAGGGCGCCGGAGGCAAAATATTTTTCCAGCTCCGCGGGACGGTAGATCCCCTGGTCCGTCACCACGCCGGTGACAAGGGACGGGGGCGTGATATCAAAGGCGGGATAATACCCCTTCACGCCCCGTGCCGCCGTGCGCACGCCCATGGCCTGGAGGGTGAATTCCGGGTCGCGCATCTCAATGGTCACGTCTGCCCGGGTGCGCATCCCCCGATCCGGGGCGCCGGTGACATAGTAGGGCACGCCCAGATAGTTCGCCGCGATGGCGATCTGGAAGGTGCCCACCTTGTTGACCACGGTGCCGTCGAGGCAGATGGCGTCGGCGGCGGAGGTGAACAGGTCGATGCCCTCCCGCTCCATGACGTAAGCGGGCATATTGTCGGTAATGACCGTGGTATCGAAGCCCATGTCGCGGCAGACCGTGGCGGTGAGGCGCGCCCCCTGAAAATAGGGACGGGTCTCGGCGCAGAAGATTTTGAGCCGCTTATTTTGCGCCCGGGCGGCCTTCAGGAACATGCCCAGCACGGTCTCGGCGTAGCACTGGGTGAGCACCTTGCCGCCGTCGGGCAGCAGATCGGCCAGATATGCGCCCATGCGCTCGACCTTGCGGTAGCGCACATTGTTGGCGTGGACGGTGTGATCCCGGATGGCCTCCGGCACGGGCCGTCCCTCGGCCAGGGCGCGCTCCGCCGCGGCCAGGCAGCCGCCGGTGATGAGCTCCATCCGTCCCACGGTGGTGGGCCGGGCGTGGGAGAGGGTATGGGCGGCCTGTTTCAGATATGTAAGCTGCTCCGTCCCGGATCTGTCCCGGCATTCCCAGGCCGCCAGGGCCATGCCCATGGCGCAGGCGGTGAAGGGGCCGGCGGACTGGGTGACCATGTCGGCGATGGCCTGCGCCACTTCGCCGTGGCTCCGGCAGGTCACGAAGCGGACCTGCGGATAGACCCGGCGGTCCAGGATGCGCACGGCGCCGGATTCGTACCAGGCGACGTTTTCGTATTGCAGGGCGAAGGCCAGGCCCGCGTCGGCTCTGGGCTCCATCAGATCTTCTCCACGATCCGCGCCACATAGCGGCTGAACCGCTCGGCGATGGCGTCGCCCGCGGCCACCACCTCATCGTCGCTGATGGGCGCGGCCTCGATGCCGGCGGCCATGTTTGCCAGGAAGGAGATGCCCAGCACCGGCAGACCGCAGTGAGCTGCTGTGAGGGCCTCGGTGACGGTGGACATGCCCACGGCGTCGCCGCCCAGCAGCCGGATGGCCCGGATCTCCGCCGGGGTCTCGAACTGGGGGCCGGGCATGAAGAAGTAGACGCCCTCGTGCACCGTCAGGCCGCTGCCCTTCGCCGCTTTCCGGGCGATTTTTAAAAGGTCGGGATCATACATGCGGCTGACGTCGAAAAACCGCTGGCCGATGCGCTCGTCGTTGGGCCCGCGCATGGGGCTGGCGCCCATGAGCTTGATGTGGTCGGTGATGAGCATGAGATCGCCGGGGCGATAGTCGAGATTCACCGCGCCGGCGGCATTGGTGAGGATCAGCGCCCGCACCCCCAGACCCTTGAGCACCCGCACGGGGATGGACAGCTGCTCGAAGTCGTAGCCCTCGTAGTAGTGGAACCGGCCGGACATACACACGACCCGCCGTCCCGCCACGGTGCCGAAGATCAGCTTGCCCGCGTGGGAGGCCACGGTGGAGATGAGAAAATTGGGGATGTCGCGGTAGTCCACGGTGACGGGATTTTCAATGGAATCGGCGAAGGGGCCCAGGGCCGAGCCCAGGACGATGGCGATCTCCGGCGGCTCGGGAACGATGGAGCGCAGGTATTGACAGGAAACCTCGTAATAGCTCTGATCCATGATGATGCTCCTTTGGCTTTTTTCCTTATTATAGCATAAGCGGCGAAAAAAGGACATATTTTTTCCGCGCTCTAAACGCGTGTCCGGCTGCCTCAGGTTTGCGGTTTTTGGGCGCCGTCCCATAATTCCAGCAGCTGGCCGAGGAGCATGGCGCCGATGGGGAAGAGGATCATCCCCGCCACGCCGCACAGGCGGAAGCCGGTGTACAGGGCGCCCAGGGTCATCAGCGGGCTCAGGCCCAGGTGCCGGCCCAGCAGCCGGGGCTCCAGGGTGGTGCGGGTGAGGGCGCAGGCGGCATACAGAAGGGCCAGGCCGATGCCCCGCCGGGTCTGCCCCCGCAGCATGCACGCCGCGCCCCAGGGCAGCAGAACGGTGCCGGAGCCCAGCAGGGGCAGGGCGTCCACCATGGCCGTCAGGGCGGCCATGCCCAGGAACCGGCGCACCCGCAGCACGAGCAGCCCCGCCGTGCAGATGGCGAAGGTCACCGCCATCAGCCGCAGCTCGGCCCGGAGCCAGAGCCCGAGGGCGTTCTTCGTCTTCTCGGCCCCCTGCCGCAGCCGGGAACGGATGCGCAGGGGCAGGCGCTGCCGGACGGCGCGGCGGATCTCCGGAAGCCGGGCGCAGAGCATGAAGCTCGAGAGCACCGCCGTGACGGCAAAGACGAGGGCGTTCGGCAGGGCGGACACCGCGCCGCCCACGGCGGCGAGGACCGCGTCCGTCAGCTTCTGGCCGAGCTGTTCGCTCCGGGCAAGGAGGGATTCCGTCCAGGCGCGCAGGCTGGCCTCCAGCTCCGCCGGGGCCCGCCGGCACAGGGCGTCCGAGGCCTGGGCCAGGGAGCCTGCGGCAGACCGGAGCAGGGCGGGCAGCTCCGGCGCCAGGGCTCCCAGCCGGGCGGCCAGGACCCTGGTCAGCAGCCAGAGGCCCAGCCCCAGGGAGGCATAGATCACGCAGACGCTCAGAAAGCTCGCGGCCCACCGGGGCGCGAAGCGCTCGCACCGGCGGGTCATGGGCTGGGCCAGAGCCGCCACCGCCAGACCGATGGCAAAGGGCAGAACCGCCGGGAACACGTAGCGCACGCCCAGCCACAGCCCCAGCGCGCCCAGGAGCGCCGTCAAAGCCGCCCGTTCCCAATTGCGTCCCGTCATGAAGGCCTCCTTTCTTCGAAAAAGGATGGATCATCCCTTGAATTTGGCAAAAATCTGTGATAAAATGTGTGATACAGAAACAAATGCACGCGACACACGCACACGGAGGGATCGACATGCACAAGAAGCCCAGATACTATATCGTCGAGGCATCCGCGCTGCCGGAGGTATTCCTCAAGGTGGCGCAGACCAAGCATCTGCTGGAGACCGGCGCCGCCCGCACCGTCAACGACGCGGCCCGCATCACCGGCATTTCCCGCAGCGCGTTCTATAAGTACCGCGACGCCATCTATCCCTTCCAGGATCTGATGGCGGGCAGGATCATCACCTTCCAGATGATGCTGCGCGACGAGCCCGGCTGTCTGTCGTCGCTACTGTCCATTTTTGCCCAATTCGGCGCAAATATACTGACCATCAACCAGACCATCCCCTCCAACGGCTGCGCCAGCGTGACGGTCTCCGCGGAGACCACGGCCCTGGAATGCACCGTGGAGGAGCTCCTGCGCCACATCTCCGAGGTCAAGGGCGTCATCCGTGCGGATATCCTGGCGGGATGACATCCGGGCGTCCTTACAACCTATGAAAAAAGAGCGGGCGTCTGCACCCGCTCTTTTTTTGCGCATTCTGAAATCTTCATGAAATCTTAATCCCCCGGTATCTTTCTTCTTAAGGTCCGGCTGTGGTATGATATGGCCGTAAGGACCGGTCCAACGAAAGGAAAAACACTATGCCCAACATTTTGATCTGCGACGACGAGCGCGATATCTTAGGCGCCTTGAAAATCTATCTCTCCGATCCGGACTACACCCTCTTTGAGGCGTGTAACGGTCAGCAGGCGGTGGAGATCGTGGAGCGGGAGGACATCCATCTCGTTTTGCTGGATATCATGATGCCCGTGCTCGACGGGATCTCCGCCATGGCCCGCATACGGGAGCGCAGCAATATCCCCATCATCCTGCTCACCGCCAAGAGCGAGGATAACGACAAGATCCTCGGCCTCAACTGCGGCGCGGACGACTACATTACCAAGCCCTTCAACCCCCTGGAGGTCACGGCCCGGGTGCGCTCGCAGCTGCGGCGCTATCTGCGCCTGGGCGGCGGGGCGGCCATGCCGGAATGCCATACCGTGGGGCCCATCGAGCTCAACGACGCGGCCAAGGCCGTCCGGGTGGACGGGGAACCGGTGGCGCTGACCCGCACGGAATATGAGATCCTCAAGCTCTTTATGACGAATCCCGGCCGGGTCTTCTCCCCGGCGGAGATCTACCGCCAGGTCTGGCACGAGGCGCCCCACGGCAGCGACAACACCGTGGCCGTCCACATCCGCCACCTGCGGGAGAAGATCGAGCTGGATCCGGCGCAGCCGCGCCATCTCAAGGTCGTCTTCGGACAGGGCTACATTCTCGAACAAGGGAGACAGCTATGAAATTCTTTTACAAAACCGGGGGAAAAACCCTCGCCTTTATTCTCTGCATCCTGTGCGCCGCCATTGCCCTGGCGGCCTGCGCCGGCGCGTGCATGATGCTCAGCGAGGATTATTATACCCGCTCGGAGCGGGCGATCTATGACGACGTGATCTACGATCAGCTCATCAACGACGCGGAGCAGGTGCTCTGGGAGGCGGGCAATTCCGGCGACAGTCCGGCGGTGCTGCGCGACCGGGGAAACCTCAGCTTCATGATCCTGGAAGAGGGAGGAAGGCATATCGCCATCTCCCGGAATGCCAAGGATGCGGGGCTTGGCTATGATCCGGACAACTATACCTACAAAATCCCCTGTCAGGTGAAACGGGCGGACGACGGCAGCCTGAGCGCATTGATCGGATACAATCCGGAACAGACGATCGAGGCCAGGGATTTTGTCGACTGCACGGTCTGCTTTCAAATCCACAGCCCCTTCACGGCGAGGGATTCCTACGCCCGGGATGCGACCCTGGTGCACATCGCCTACGCCATGCGCTGGTGGATCTTTGTCATCGCGCTGGCAACTCTGGTCCTGGCCGTCTGGTTCTTTGTGATCCTGATGCGCGTCTCCGGCCGGGGTCCCGACGGTGCCCTCCTGCCCGGCCCCCTGGACAAGATCCCCTTTGATCTGATGCTGGCGCTGTGCGTCATCCCCCTGGGCATGTACTGCTCTTTCATGGAGGGGCAGTCGGACGGCTGGGTGGAGATCGTGAGCGGCTGCGTGGGCATGGCCGCCCTGGCCTGCATCGCCCTGGGCATGTGCATGAGCTTTGCCGGCCGGATCAAGCGGGGCACGCTTTGGAAGAACACCCTCATTTACCGCATTCTTCACGGGATCTGGAAGCTCGTGGGCAAGCTGCCGCTCATCTGGCGCACGGCGCTGCTCGTGCTGGGCGTGTGCCTGTTTGAATTCCTGGCCATCGGCCTTTCCAACGGCGAGACGGACAATCTGATGGTCTGCTGGCTCCTGGAGAAGCTCGTGCTGGTGCCGGCTGTGCTGTATCTGGCCCTGGGTCTGCGAAAGCTCCAGGCCGGCGGCGCGGCCCTGGCGACGGGGGATCTCAGCTACCAGACGGACACGAAGGGCCTTATCTGGGCGCTGAAAACCCACGGCGAGAATCTGAATTCGATCGCCGTGGGCATGAATCGGGCGGTGGAGGAGCGGCTGAAGAGCGAGCGGATGAAGACCGAGCTCATCACAAACGTCTCCCATGATCTCAAGACGCCCCTGACCTCCATATTGAATTATTCCGGGCTGATCGCTGCGGAGCCCTGTGAAAACGAGAAGATCACGGAGTATGCCCAGGTCCTCACCCGGCAGTCCGAGCGGCTGACCCGGCTGATCGACGACCTGGTGGAGGCGTCGAAGGCCTCCACGGGCAATCTGGATGTGCTTCTGGCGCCGGTGGAAGCCCAGGTGCTCCTCGGGCAGGCCTCCGGCGAGTACACCGAGCGCCTGGCGGCGGCGGGTCTGGAACTGGTGACAAAAATGCCGGAGGAGCCCATCCGCATCATGGCCGACGGCCGGCGGATGTGGCGGATCTTCGACAATCTGATGAACAATATCTGCAAGTACGCCATGCCGGGCACCCGGGTCTATCTGAGCCTGGAAAAAATGGCGGACAGCGCCGTCATCACGTTTAAGAACACCTCCCGCGCGCCCCTGAACATCTCCGAGGAGGAGCTTCTGGAGCGGTTCGTCCGGGGCGACAGCGCCCGCAGCTCCGACGGCAACGGCCTGGGCCTGTCCATCGCCCGGAGCCTGGCCGAGCTTCAGGGCGGAAAGCTCCGCCTGCACATCGACGGCGACCTGTTCAAGGCGATTTTGGTGTTTCCCGTTTGCGCATAAGCTCCCGGGCCTGCTTGCCGGTGATGTGCACCGGCGTGAGCCGCAGCACCGTCAGGGCGGGGAACTGCCGGTTGATGCTCCGGTCCCTGTCCTCCGGCGCGCCGGTGGGATGGTATTTGTCCGCCAGCGCCGCCAGGGCGGCCCGGCTTTCGTCGGGGTCCGTCACTTCCTCGGCGGCGGCGAAGACGACCACGCTGCGGTAATAGGTGGTATATTCCTCCGGGACGACCCGGTCCTGCGCCACCACGCAGAAGCTGACTTTTTCACAGGCGCGGATGGCGTCCAGCTTGTGCCCTGCCCGGGCGCAGTGGAAATAAACGCAGCCGTTGTGCCAGACATAGCTCATCGGCACCGTGTACGGCCAGCCGCCGTCGCCCAGCACGGCCAGCACGCCGGCGCTGCCTTCGCGCAGAATGGCCTCACATTCCTCCGGCGGCAGCTGCTGGGCGCCCCGCCGCATGGCTCGAAACGTCATAAGAATACCTCCCGATCAGTTCTGAATGGTCATACGCCGGAGCGGTTATCCGCTCCGGCGTTATCAGTATAGCATAGGGGCGGAAAAAACGCTACAGCGTCTGGAAAAGCACGGTGAAAACGGTGCCCGCTTCTTCGCTGCTGCGGACCCGGATCTCCGCGTCCAGCAGATCGCAGACCCCCTTGACGATGGGCAGGCCCAGGCCGTGGCCCCGGCTGCCGGATCTTGCCTTGTCGCCCCGGTAGAACCGCTCAAAGACGTGGGGCAGGTCCTCCGGCGCGATGGTGCTGCCGGCGTTGCGCACCGTGAGCATGGCGCGCCTGCGCTCCCGGGTCAGGGAAACGGATACCGCGCCGCCGTCGGGCTCGTATTTGAGGGCGTTTTCGATGAGGCCCGAGAGGATGCGCATACAGTGTTCCTCCGTGGCGCTGATCCGGATGTCCGGGGCGACGTCCGATTCCACGGTGATCCCCCGCTCGTAGGCCACCGAATCCAGCTGCAGCACGCTTTTCTCGGCGCAGGCGGAGAGGTTGACCTCGGTCTTCTCCACCGTCTGATTGACCGATTCCAGAGAGGACAGGGTCAGCATCTGCTCGACCATATCCATCATGTTCCGCGCGGCGGCGTCGGAGGCATCGATCCACTGCATCTGCTCGCCCGCGGTCAGCTCGGGATTGGAGCGCAGGATGGCGTCGTTGGCCAGCACCACGGTGATGGGCGTCTTGAGATCGTGGGAAATATCCGCCACGAACTGCCGCTCCATCTCCACCGCCTGCTCCATGGGGCGGGCCGCCAGCTTGGAAAGCCACAGGCTGAGGAAAAACAGAACGCACAGAGCCAGGGGATAGGCGATCATCAGCACGCTGAGGTTGCTCAGCACGCGGCTGCGGAGATAGTCGGTGCGGGTCAGGGCGAGCTTTATGCTGTCGTCGCCCTCTTTCATATAATAGTAGCCCTGCACCAGGCCGAAGGATTCCTGCGCGTCCAGCGCCGCCCTTGCCGCCGCGAGGAGCTCGTCGCTGTCGGATATCTGCCCGCCGGGCATGACGGTGAGGGCGTCGTCTTCCGGATCATAGAACACCGTGGCGATCCGGGCGTCGCGGAACCGGCCCATCGGGGGCGTGTCCTCGCGGTCAAAATCGTCGTCCGGCTCAAAGTCTTCGTCCGGCGCAAAATCGTCGTCCTCCGGGCGCTGGCCCGGGCCGGGATTTCCGGGACGGAAGTCGTCGCCCACCATGCGCCAGGGCTCCAGGACCATGCCCATGGTCCGGCGCATGTCCTGGTACTCGTTGCGGTAGACAACGATCCCCTGCATGATCAGCGCCAGCAGCAGCACCAGGGCGATGAGGGCCATGGTGATGGCGACGAAGCGCCGGCGGTAAGCGGTCAGCATTCGCCCACCTCCAGTCGGTAGCCAATGCGCTGGAGCTTGCGGATGGAGACCCGGGAGCCGAGGTACTTGAGCTTCTTGCGGAGGAAGGAGATATACACCTCCACATTGTTGTCGGTGGCTTCGGAGTCGATGCCCCAGGCGTTGGCGATCAGGGTATCGGTGGCAATGGTCATGGTGGGATTATAGAGGAAGGTCTTGAGCACGGCAAATTCCTTGCGGCTGAGCTGCACGGAATCGTCCCCGCACAGGAGCTTCGCCGAGCCCAGCTCCAGGGTCAGATCCTCAAAGCGCACCGTGTCCACCAGCACTTCGCCGGTGCGGCGGGTCAGCGCGCCCACCCGGGCCAGCAGCTCGTCGGTATCGAAGGGCTTGGTCAGATAGTCGTCCGCGCCGCAGTTGAGACCCTGGACCTTGTCGGCGGTGGCGGTGCGGGCGGTGAGCATGAGGATGGGGGTATGGACCCCCTCCCGGCGCAGGGCGCGCACGACCTCAAAGCCGTCGCGCTTCGGCAGCATCACATCCAGGATGATCAGACTGTAGTTCACGGATGTGGCGTAATCCACGGCGCTGTCGCCGTCGTATACCGCATCCGCAAAATAGCCCCGCTGCTCCAGGAGCTTTTTGATGGCGTTGGAAAGCGCAAGCTCGTCCTCTACGATCAGAATCTGCATGGAAAGCCCTCCTTTCATTCTTATTATAATATGTTACGCCCCGATCTGAAATAGTTCTTAAAAATCTTTTTTGTATTTTTCAAAACTTTTTAAGAATTCCTCCCTATAATGGCGATCAGAAAGAATCCCGGAACAAAGGAGGATGACTTATGAAACAGTTTTTGAAACGATTCCGGATCCCGTTGATCGTTGTCGGCGTGCTGTGCCTGCTGTCGGCGACGGCGCTGATCACCCATCGGGCATACGCCGTGAAATCGGCGCAGGACGAAGGGAAAAGCACACAGAGCCCGCAGACGGACGGCGGCGCGCAGACCGCGCAGGAGGATAACGGCGCGCAGACCCAGCAGACGGAGAGCACGCAGACGCCGGAGATCGATGCGGCCGAGGCCGTATCCATCG
Source organism: Oscillospiraceae bacterium (assembly GCA_015068455.1). Lineage (GTDB taxonomy): Bacteria > Bacillota > Clostridia > Oscillospirales > Oscillospiraceae > SVMC01. The sequence goes on from SVKO01000001.1 coordinate 520,773, forward strand.
TCTTTTCCGACGGCGGCGTGCAGACAGCCGCAAATGAAGACGCCGTCAAGGTGGAGGGCACGGACGTGACCATCCGCGCATCGGGCGCCTATACCCTGAGCGGAAGCTGCGCAGACGGCTCCGTGACCGTCAAAAAGGAGACGAAGGGCGTGACGCTGATCCTCGACGGTCTGAACCTCACCGCCGACAATACCGCCGCCATCTCCTGCAACAAAGGGACGGAGGTCACCATTCTGACCGCCGACGGCACCGTCAGCACCCTGGCGGACACCGAGAAAAACAATGACGAAACGAATCCGGCCAACGAGCTTGCCGAAAACGCCGTGATCAAATGCAAGGACGGCGCCCAGGTGCGCCTGGGCGGGACGGGGACCCTCAACATCCTGGCCAACGGCAAAAACGGCGTCAAGGCCGGCGCGTCCACGGAGGAGCTGGGCGAGGCGAGCCTCACGATCTCCGATCTGACGCTCAGCGTCACCGCGCCCAACGACGGCATCAAGGCCGACAGTGCCCTGACGATCTCCGGCGGCAGGATCACCGTCAGCGCCGGGGATGACGCCGTGCGCAGCGATACCGCCGTCACCATCGGCGCGGAGGGGACGGACGGCCCGACCCTGGAAATCAGCGGCTGCACCGAAGGCATTGAGGCGCCGCAGGTCACGCTCCTGTCCGGCGACGTGCGCATTCAGGCCGAGGACGACGGGATCAACGCCTCCGGCGGCGACGCGGCGTCGGATCTCACCGTAGCCGGCGGTACGCTGCTGGTGGATGTGGCGCAGGGCGACGGCCTGGATTCCAACGGGAGTCTGAACATCACCGGCGGCGACGTGCGGGTCTTCTCCTCGTCCCGCAGCGACAATTCTCCCATCGACAGCGACGGAGAGCTGAGCATCACCGGCGGTACGGTGCTGGCCGTCGGCGCGTCCGGCATGGCCCAGGCCCCCAATGCGAGCGCCCAGACCTATGTGGTATTCAGCGCCGGCAACAGCGTCGGCGGACCCGGAGGCGGCTTCGGCGGCGGCGCAAACGCGGCCGGCGCCGGATTCTCCCTCGCGGCGGGGGACAAGGTGCAGATCACGGATGAAAACGGCAATGTGCTTGCCGAGACCGAAGCCCTGCGCCAGGCGGACTATGTGTATTTCACCGCGCCGGAGCTCGCCGACGGACAGACCTGCACCCTGAGCGTCAACGGGCAGAGCGTGGGAACGGCCCAGGCCACCGAGGAGCTCGGCGCCTTCGGCGGCATGGCCGGCGGCGGAAACCGGCCCGGCAAGCCCGGCGGCGGGAACTTCGACGCGCAGAACATGCCCCAGATGCCCGAAGGGGACTTCGATCCCGAGAATATGCCCCAGCCGCCCGAAGGGGAGTTCGATCCCGAAAACCGGCCGCAGCCGCCGGACGGCAATTTCGGCAGCAGGCCCCAGCGTCCCGGCGGCATGGACGGACAGACGGGCGCCACCCCGGACGCCGACGGGGAAAAAGAAGCCTGACAAATCACGCAGGGCCTGCAAAACGCGGGCCCTGCGTTCGTTGTATTTTGTCGAAAGCAGGGGGATTGACAGGGCGAAAAACGGGTGATAATATCAATCTGTAAGGAAGTGTTTTAAGATGGAGCGGCCGGGACCGCCGGTCCCGCCGGTCCCGCGGTTTGGATGGTTTCAACATGAACGCTCGACTGCCCCGCTGGAAACGGATTCTCTTAGGCCTTGCCCTGCCGGCGGCGGGGGCGCTGGTCCTGCTTTACATGCGCCTGGGCGGCGCCGGGCTGAAGTGTCCCGTTTACGAGCTGACAGGGCTGTACTGTCCCGGCTGCGGATCGGGCCGTGCGGTCTACAGCGCCCTGCATGGCCGATTCGCCGAAAGTTTTCGATATAATCCGGTTTTGTACATTTTAGGGATTCCCGCCGCAGCCGTGTTCCTGCATGAGTATCTGCGGCTGGTTTTTCCCGGACTGGGCCTGCGCCCGGTGCATATCTCCCGGGGCGTCGCCCTGGGGGTGACGCTGGCGCTGCTGGTCTGGATGATCGTCCGTAATCTCCCCATGTGCTCTTTCCTGGCTCCCGCCGGGTAATACAAATTTGAATTAGGAGGAAGAATTATGGCAGTATGTACCAATTGCGGGACCCCCAATCCCGACGGCAGCAAATTCTGCACCGGATGCGGCGCGCCCCTGGTCGGGACGGAAGCCGCAGCTGCCGCCGCAGCCGCCGCAGCGGCAGTAATCCCGGAAGCGCCCGCCGCGCCGGAGATCCCCGTGCCCGCAGAGCCCGCCGCGCCGGAAGCCCCGGCGCCCGCCCAGCCCGAGTCCCCCGTGCCCGAGCTCACCCTCAATCCGCCCCAGCCCACCTACACCCCGCCCCAGCCGGATTTCAGCGCACCCCAGCCCGCCTATACCCCGCCGCAGCCCGACTTCAGCGCGCCCCAGGCGCCCGCGCCCGTGGCGACCGGCGGTCTGCTGGCCTGGGCCATCATTTCGATTCTGCTGTGCCTCTTCCCCGGCATTGTCGCGCTCCTCAATGTTCTGCGCGTCAACAAGTGCGCCACGGTCGAAGAGCAGCAGCGCGCGCTCTCCCAGGCCAGAACCTGGTGCATCGTCGCTACCGTGCTCGGCGGCCTGTACCTGATTTATACGATCGTCACCGGCGGCGGCGCTGCCGCGAGGCTCCTCGGCTGATTGCTGTTTCCCAATCCTCCCTGACAAAAGTCAGGGAGGATTTTTGTATGTTATTCATAAAAAACGCGAGAAAAAGGGCGCAAACAGGAGAATCTGTACAAAAGGGATTGAAAATTTTTCCTTTTCGGTGTACAATATCCACAGTGTCATCCTGCGGCGGCGGCGCCTTTGCGACAGCGCATTTACGGGCCGATTCCACCGGCCTGCACGTCAAAAACCGCCTTGGAGGGGGCGGTTTTCGATCCCGGCAGGATATCCCGAGGCTGCCTCGCCGCATCGAGATCTGCACAGAAAGGAGAAATAAAATGAAAAGAATCATCACCTTGTTCACGGCGCTTTGCCTGCTGCTGAGTCTTTGCCTGCCGGCGCTTGCCGACGAGCCCGCCGCCGGCGCCGGCTCTGCCGGACCCGTCCCGGTCAAGATCTCCGCGGGAACGCCTACCTACAAGGACGAGAGCTATTCCTACGCCGAGCGCGGCCTCGATCTGGTCTCGCGCATGACGGAAGAGGAGATGATCTCACAGACCGCCGGCTACAACTCCCCGGCCATCGCGCGCCTCGGCGTCGCCACTTACATGTGGTGGAACGAAGCGCTGCACGGCTACAACCAGGAGGGCTGGTTCGGCATCCAGACCGACGGCTCCTCGTTCCCGTCCAGCTATTCCATGGGCGCGTCCTGGGACCCCGATATCTACTATCGCGAGGCTGTGCAGATCGGCGCGGAGATCCGTGAGCGCGTCAAGGGCAACCGCTACAACCTCACCATGTTCTCCCCGACCATCAACCTGGCCCGCGATCCCCGCTGGGGCCGCAACGACGAGGGCTACGGCGAAGATCCTTTTGTTACCGGTCTTCTGGGCTCCGCCTTCGTCAACGGCGTCGAGGGCAAGACCTATGCAGGCGAGTACATCCGCAAGAACGCCAACGGTGAGGGCGTGAAGCAGGCCGGCACCACCATCAAGCACTATGCCGCCAACAACTCCGAGAAGAACCGCTACACCTCCGGCGCGGACAACGTCACCGTCCGCGAGATGCGCGAGTACTACACCCGCGCCTCCCGCATCGTGACGAAGAACGCCGACGTCAGCTCGGTCATGATGGCATACAGCTCCGTGTCCGGCATCCCCATCTCCTTCAGCTCCTACTATATGGACACGCTGCTGCGTCAGTCTTATGGTTTCTCCGGTTACATCGTCTCCGACTGCGACTCCGTCGCCGTCTCCTACAACCGCAGCGTCCATAAGAACAACCCCCATACCAACGCCAACTACACCCTGGGCGAAGGCTTCGCCAACGCCCTGGCCAACGGCCTGGACCTGCAGTGCAACGCCGGCGAGACCGACAGCCTCGGCTCCTATGCTTCAAACTATGAGCAGCTCAAGGCCGAAGCCGACGGCAGCCCCGTCGTTACCGACAAGGGCTACTTCACCAGGCAGCAGGCGGAGGTCAGCGTGGCCCGTCTGATGACCCAGCGCATGAAGCTGGGCGAATTCGACGAGGATAACTTCTACGCCACCGAGGGCAAGGCCCGTCTCGACGCCGGCAACGACGGCGAGTACGTCAACGGCGTCCCCGGTCAGACCCAGGAGCGTATCGACCTGGCGGACGATCTGTCCCGCAGCACCATCGTTCTTCTGAAGAACGAGAACGACGCCCTGCCCATCAAGGCCTCTGAGATCGACGCCGCTGCCGACGGCTACGACGTGGCCATCGTCGGCCCCGTCGGCCAGTCCAACTTCCGCGGCGGCTATTCCTCCACCCTCCGCAACGAGGCCAACGTGGTCACCATCGAGCAGGCCATCCGGACGGCCTTTGCCGACGAGACCTATTATCCCGCGGCCACCGTCGCCAACGCCAATGTCAACTACTACTACGGCTTCTCGAGCAGCGTGAACCGCAACTCCTTCACGGGCCTGCAGTCCAGCCAGATCGACGTCAGCCAGGTGGCTGAGGATCTCGACCTGGCCATCGTGGTGGTCGGCCAGGGCAACGGCGACTCCCGTGAGGACGGCGACCGCACCGACCTGAATCTGGCCCAGGCCCAGATCGACCTGATCAAGGCGGTCAAGGAAAAGAACCCCAAGAAGCTCGTGCTGGTCATGGAGACCTACGGCCCCGTCCAGATGGTTGACGACATCGTGGACAATGCCGACGCCATCCTGTGGTCCGGCTTCAACGGCTTCCGCAAGGGCACCGGCTTCGGCGAAGCCATCACCGGCAAGAACAATCCCTCCGGCCGCATGAACGCCACCTGGCTGAAGGACATGATCAACGATACCCCGGGCTTCTTCGACTACAGCCTGTTCCCCTCCAACGGAAAGGGCGGCCGTACCTATATGTACAACGTCGAGCAGACCATCTATCCCTTCGGCTTCGGTCTGAGCTACTCCGACTTTGCCTATGCCGCCTCCGGCTCCATGCTGGGCGCTTCCGCCAAGAACGGCCTCGTGGTCGGCACCGCCGACGCGCCCATCACCGGCGACAGCACCATCGACGTCAGCTTCCAGATCAAGAACAACTCCGACGTTCCCGGCAAGCAGGTCGCCGAGGTGTACGCCGTGTCCCCCGGCGCCGGCACCAACAACATCCCCCTCAAGCGCCTCGTGGGCTTTGACAAGGTCGAAGTCGGCGCCAACGCCACCGTGGACGTGACCATCCCCGTGAAGGTCGCGGATCTGGCCTTCTTCAACGAGGAGGCCGACTGCTACGAGCTGACGCCCGGCACCTGGAAGATCTGGGTCGCCATGAGCAGCGACTTCAACGAAGCCACCGACCTCTCCGAGGAATTCAAGATCGAGAACGGCGCCATCCGCGAGGATCCGGCCGTCGTCACCGTGAAGCCCACCCAGATCGGCGACGCCGCCAAGGGCATCTCCGAGCGCGTGATTTTCGATCTGAGCAAGGATCCCGCAGAGAACATCATCGATCCCGGCATCGCCGTGGCCATGACCAATGAAAAGCTCTACGGCGTGCGCGTCGTCAAGAACGTGCCCGGCGTGGACATCGGCGTGGACGCAGCCACCGCCACCGAGGCCGGCAACGGCTTCGCCAACCCCGACACCGCCGCTTCCCTGCCGCGCCTGGAGGCCGGCAAGACTGCCGACGAGCTGCCGCACATCGGCGAGAAGTTCACCCTGCCCGACACCTACAAGATCGACTTTGACTCCAACCGGCCCGAGGTCGTGGCGGTCGAAGACGGCCAGCTGGTCATGAAGGGCAAGGGCGTGGCGACCATCACCGCCACCGTCACCGGCCCCAGCGGCGTGTCCGCCTCCGAGGAATTCACCGTCTGCGTCAAGGTCGAGCCCGGCCTCGAGGCAATCACCGTCGGTGAAACCAAATACAAGAAGTTCGATCCGCAGAACTACGGCGTCAACGTGGCCGTGCCCGTGGGCACCAGCCCCGACAGCGAAGGCCTCGCCGTGACCGCCACGGCCGTGGAAGGCGCCAGCGTCGAGTACCTGTCCAAGGACGCTGACGGCAACTTCGTGCCCAACGAGAGCCATGCTCCCGCCTCCATCCCCGGCACCGTGTACATCCGCGTCACCGGCGACGACCTCATTGAGCAGATCTACGAGGTCAACTACGTCGAGGACGCCGCCATCGCCCCGATGACCGGCGCTGCCTACGCCCTCGCCACCGAGATCGCGCCCGGCAAGACCTACGTCATCGTCGCCGACGGCAAGTATGCCCTGACCAACCGTCAGGAAGGCCCGGCCCTGCGCACTTACGCGGGCGGCGCCACCACGACCCTGGCCTCCAAGCCCGTGGTTGTGGTCGACGGCAAGATCAACAGCATGGTCTCCAATGATATGCTGTGGACCGTGGAGGAAGCCGAGGCTCCCGCCGCCTACGACGGCCAGGCCCAGTACTTCCTCAAGGACACCGCGGGCAATTACCTGCGCCGCGGCTCCGGCTCCTCCGGCCAGGGCGCCCAGCTCCTGTCCGAGCCGCTGTACAGCACGGTCCGCTACAACACCTGGTCCTTCAAGGCCTATGACGGACTGGACGCCACCTACAGCCTGTATGCCAACTCCGAGAGAGAGTACGGCAGAGACTATCCGTTCTATGTCTACGGCAATGAGACCAGCTTCGACTCCCCGGCAAAGGCCCAGCGCACCGAGGAGGATCCCTTCGGATTCATGAACAATGACGACTGCTCGAAGATCACCCTGTACGAGTACACGGAGATCGTGGGCGGCGGCGAGGACATCGATTTCACCAACCCCGCCGACGAGCCCAAGTACACCGTCATGGGTCAGGATACCTACGCCCTTGCCGAGGGCACCGGCGTCACCCTTACCCCGACGGCGGACGCCTTCGAGCCCGTCACCTCCGGCTGCGGCGGCAGTGCTGCCGACTCCACGCCGAAGGATCTGATCCGCGTGCCCGTCACCGGCGACTGGACCGCCACGGTGAACCTGGCGTATAATCCCAACGACGCCGCCACCGCCGCCTCGACCTTCTATGCCTTCATGGCTATGGCCGGCGAGGACTACAAGAACATGGCCGGTATCCGCGGCACCGGCACCCAGTGCCAGGACTTCCTGCGGCAGGACAACGAGATCATGGATCCCGTCCAGCCCGGCGCGGGCTTCACAGACGCCGGCCTGTACTGGCTGCGGCTGCAGAAGGAAGGCACCACCTACACCGCTTCCATCTCCACCGACGGCGAGGAATTCACCGAGCTGTTCATCATGGAGGATACCGACATCCAGGCCGACTACATCGTGCTCGACGCCTATAAGACCGCCAGCTCCTCCTGGGGCAGCCAGGCCGTGTGGAACATCACCCTGAAGTCCCTCGTCTTCGGCGACGGCGCCCAGTCCGGTCCCAGCAAGACCGCGCTGAAGAAGGCCATCGCCGACGCCGAGGCCATCGACAAGTCCGAGTACACCGAGGCTTCCGTCGCCGCCCTGGAGACCGCCGTGGCCAACGCCGTGCTGATCCGCGACAAGGCTGACGCCACCCAGGACGAGATCGACGACGCCACCCAGGCCGTGCGCGACGCCATTGCCGCCCTCGTGAAGGAGGACAAGGCCGATACCGCCGCCCTGGAGGCCGCCATCACCCGCGCCGAGGCTGTGAACAGAGACCTCTTCACCGACGAGTCCCTGGCAGCCATGGACGCTGCGCTGGCTGAGGCCCGCACCGCCCTGGCCGAGTCCCGCCTGCAGGCCGTTATCGACGACGCTGCCCGTGCCCTGAACGACGCCATCGACGCTCTGGAGAAGAAGCCCGAGGATCCCGACAAGGGCCTGAAGGACTACTTCGCCGACTACTTCAAGATCGGCACCTGCCTGAGCGCCAGCGAGGCACGCAAGCCCGAGGGCCAGGCCTTCACCCTCAAGCACTTCAACTCCGTCACCTGCGAGAACGAGATGAAGCCGCAGGAGGTCCTGGACCAGGCCGCTTCCCAGGCTGCCGGCGACAACGTCACCGTCAAGGTCCGCCTGACCGACAATACCCGCGCCATCCTCGACTTCTGCAGCGAGAACCACATCCCGATGCGCGGCCATGTGTTCGCATGGTACAGCCAGACCCCGGGTTGGCTCTTCAACGAGAACTTCGAGAACAACGGCGCCACCGTCAGCCAGGAGATCATGGACCAGCGTCTTGAAAGCTACATCAAGAACTACTTCGAGCTGCTGGCCACCGAGTACCCCGATCTGGAGTTCTACTCCTTCGACGTGTGCAACGAGGCCTTCACCGACTCCAACCCGTCCGGCATGCGCGGCGCCAACCAGTCCGGCTGGATCCGCGTCTACGGCGACGACACCTATATCTACAAGGCATTCGAATATGCCGATAAGTATAAGCCCGAGGGCTGCATGCTTGCCTACAACGACTACAACGAGTACAACGACGGTAAGCTTGAAGCCATGTACGAGCTTTGCAAGAACCTGTACGAAAAGGGCTGGCTGGACTGCGTCGGCATGCAGTCGCATCTGGAGCTGCCCAGCAACCCCACCATCGAGCGTTACCGCAACGCTATGGCGAAGTTCGCTTCCATCGGCTGCAAGATCATGGTCACCGAGCTTGACGTCCAGAACAACAACGACGCACAGCAGCTGGCCGATTACTATCAGCAGCTCTTCGAGATCTACACCGACTACAAGGATCAGATCGAAGCGGTCGTCTTCTGGGGCAACAACGACGGCGTGAGCTGGCGCTCCAGCCGCAACCCGCTGCTGTTCGACCGGAATTATCAGCCCAAGCCTGCCTACTACGCTGTCCTCGACGCCATCTCCGACCACGATCACGTGTTCGAGGAAGAGCGCAAAGAGCCCACCTGCACCGAGGACGGCTACGTCGCCGACGCCTGCACGATCTGCGACCGCGTGATCGTCCGCGAGGTCCTGCCCGCCCTGGGCCATGACTGGGACGAGGGCGTGGTAACCAAGGAGCCCACCGCCACCGAGCCCGGCGTGCGCACCTTCACCTGCCAGCGCTGCGGCGAAACCAAGACCCAGCGCATCCGGCCCACGGAGGACAAGCTGCCGCCCGACATCGACTTTACCATCCCCGCCGACGCCGAGAAGTTCGAGGTCATCGGCAAGGAGACCGGCGATATCGTCGAGGGCGTCGGCCTGAGCCTGGTCACCAGCCAGGGCGGCGTGGAGCCCGCCAAGCAGAACATCGCCGAGACCCCGCACGACGTCATCGAGGTACCCGTGGACGGCGACTGGACCGCCACCCTCGAGTTCGTCTTCGAGACCAACGGCGCGGCCAACGGCTACTATCAGTTCTTCGGCTTCTACGGCGCGACGGACTACAACAACATGGTCGGTATCCGCGGCGGCGACGGCGCCCTGCAGGACTTCATCCGCAAGGAAGGCGCCATCACCGAGGAGACCAAGGCCTCCTCGCCCGGCCTGTCCAGCAACGGCGCCACCTATTGGTTCCGCCTGGAGAAGTCCGGCGACACCTACACCGCCTACCGCAGCTCCGACGGCGAGAACTTCACCCAGATGTTCGATTATACCGAGACGGGCATCGAGGCCGAGAAGATCGTCATCGACGCCTACACCGGCATGACCACCGGCTACAAGTTCACCCTGAAGTCCCTGACCTTCGCCGAGCCCGGCGCTGTGATCGTCAACAAGTCCAAGCTCGACAAGGCCATCACCGACGCCGAGGCCATCGACAAGACTGCCTACACCGAGGAGTCTGTGGCCGCCCTCGAGGAGGCCGTCACCGCCGCCAAGGCCGTGCAGGCCGACGAGAACGCCACGCAGGCTGACGTCAATGAGGCTGCCAAGGCTGTCACCGACGCCATTGCCGCGCTGGTGCCCGTGGCCGAGCCCGTCAACCGGGCCGAGCTCGACAAGGCCATCGAGGACGCCGAAGCCGTCGAAAAGGACAAGTACACCGACGAGTCCGTGGCCGCCCTCGAAAAAGCCCTGGCTGACGCCAAGGCCGTGGGCGAGGACGCTGACCAGGCCGCCGTCGATGCCGCCGCCGATGCGCTGAAGGCCGCCATCGAAGCACTGGAGGAGAAGACCGACGACTTCCTGTTCGAGGACGTCAAGGATCCCGCCAAGTTCTACTTCGATCCCGTCTACTGGGCCTTCTATGCCGATCCGCAGATCACCAAGGGTACCGACGATACCCACTTCGGCCCCGACAACCCCTGCACCAGAGGCCATGTCGTGACCTTCCTGTGGCGCGCCGCCGGCGAGCCCGAGCCCAAGAGTGCGACGACTCCGTTCACTGACCTCAAGCCCGGCGCCTTCTATGAGAAGGCCGTGGCCTGGGCGGTGGAGGAAGGCATCACCAAGGGCATGACGGACACCACCTTCGCGCCCGACGGCAAGTGCAACCGCGGCCAGATCGTGACCTTCCTGTGGCGCTTCAAGGGTGAACCCGCACCCAAGAGCACGCAGACCCCGTTCACCGACCTCAAGGCCGGCGCCTTCTACGAGAACGCCGTGGCCTGGGCCGTGGAGAACGATGTCACGAAGGGCATGACCGAAACCACCTTCGGTCCGGACGCCACCTGCACCAGAGGCCAGGTCGTGACCTTCCTGTACCGCGCCACCGCGGAATAAGCGAACGCTTCTGAATCACAAACCAACCGCATAAAAACCAGCCGGGGCTGCATCCGCAGCCCCGGCACTTTTTTGCCTCTTTGAAAAATATCTGAAAGAACAGTATGCATCCGCCCCTGCGGGTGCGGCGCAGGCGGGCGGATGTGGGCATCCGCCCCTACGGGTACGGTGCAGGCGGGCGGATGTGGGCATCCGCCCCTGCGGGTACGGCGCAGGCGGGCGGGATGGCGCCGGGGCCGGGTTTCAAGGCGCTCCGGAGGAAACAGAAAAAACCTGGAGACATGGGCTGTCTCCAGGTTTGTTTTTCTTTTCTCAGCACATTTTCGCGCCGGCGGGGATCTTGTCGTCGAGGATGATGAGGTTGATGACCTCCTCGCCCTTTTCCTTGTGGACGGACGAGATCAGCATGCCGTTGGACTCGCGGCCCATCATCTTGCGCGGGGGCAGGTTGACGATGGCCAGCAGGGTCTTGCCCACCAGATCCTCGGGATCGTAGTACTTGGCGATGCCGGAGAGGATCTGACGCTCTTCGCCAGTACCGTCGTCCAGGGTGAACTTCAGCAGCTTATCGCTTTTCTTGACCCGCTCGCAGGTGAGCACCTTTACCGCGCGCAGATCGCTCTGGCAGAACACGTCGAAGGGGATATCCCCGGCGATGGGCTCGAATTCCTTCTCGGGCAGGGCGGCGCGGAGCTGGGCCTGATGGATGGCCTCCAGCTCGTCGAGCTCCTTGGCAAGGTCGATGCGCGGAAACAGGGGGTCGCCGCCGGTGACGGCAGCGTCGGCGGGCAGCAGCCCATAGACGCACAGGCTGTCCCAGTCCATGCGCTCGGCGCCGATGCGACGGCCGATCTCCGCCACGGAGTCGGGCATGAAGGGAACCAGCAGGCCGGCGCAGATGCGCACGGTCTCCAGCAGATTGTACATGACCCGGGCCAGACGCGGCGCCTGGTCGGGATCCTTCGCCAGCTTCCAGGGCTCGTTCTCGTCGATATACTTGTTGGCGCGGGAGATGACCTTGAAGACCTCGGCCAGAGCGTTCTGGAAGCTGAGCTGCTCCATCTGGGCCTCGTAGCGCTCGTGGAGGGAGCCGGCCATGGCGATGAGCTCGTCATCCTTTTCCGGATCGGCTGCCTGCTCGGCGGGCAGCTTCCCGCCGAAGAACTTGGCGATCATGGCGCAGGTGCGGGAGACCAGGTTGCCCAGGTCGTTGGCAAGGTCTGTGTTGATGGTGTTGATCAGCAGCTCATTGGAGAAGTTGCCGTCGGAGCCGAAGGGGAAGGAGCGCAGCAGGAAGAAGCGCAGGGCGTCCACGCCGTAGCGCTGGGCCAGCAGGTAGGGATCCACCACGTTGCCCTTGGACTTGGACATCTTGCCGCCGTCGAGCAGCAGCCAGCCGTGGCCGAACACATGCTTCGGCAGGGGTTCGCCCATGCTCATGAGCATGGCGGGCCAGATGATGGTGTGGAAGCGGACGATCTCCTTGCCCACGAAATGGTAGTCCGCGGGCCAGTAGTGCTCATAATCATGGTAGCGGTCGTTGCAGAAGCCCAGGGCGGTGATATAGTTGGACAGAGCGTCCACCCAGACGTACACCACATGGCCCGGATCGAAGTCCACGGGGATGCCCCAGGTGAAGGAGGTACGCGACACGCACAGATCCTCCAGGCCCGGCTTGATGAAGTTGTTGACCATCTCGTTCACGCGGGAACGGGGCTGCAGGAAGTCGGTGTTCTCCAGCAGATCCTGCACCCGGTCGGCATACCTGGACAGACGGAAGAAGTAGGCCTCCTCCTCGGCCTCGTGGACCTCGCGGCCGCAGTCGGGGCACTTGCCGTCGACGAGCTGGCTCTCGGTCCAGAAGGACTCGCAGGGGGTGCAGTACATGCCCTTGTAGGCGCCCTTGTAGATGTCGCCGTTGTCATACATCTTGCGGAAGATCTTCTGGATGGCTTCCACATGGTAGTCGTCGGTGGTGCGGATGAAGCGGTCATAGGAGATGTTCATCAGCTTCCACAGATCCTTCACGCCGCCTTCGCCCAAGACGATATTGTCCACGAACTGCTGAGGGGTGATGCCGGCCTCCCGGGCCTTCTCCTCGATCTTCATGCCGTGCTCGTCGGTGCCGGTGAGGAACATGACGTCGCAGCCGCGCAGGCGCTTATAGCGGGCCATGGCGTCGGTGGCGACGGTGCAGTAGGTATGGCCGATATGGAGCTTGGCCGAAGGATAATAGATCGGTGTGGTAATATAGAACTTTTCGCGGTCACATTTCTGGCACATTAAAATGCCTCCTCTCCCTGTCCGCGCGAATGGGCGCGGACAAAAATCACTTTTACCATTATAAAGAAAATACCCCGAAAAATCAACAGATAATCCGATTTTTAGAATTTAACGCAAAAACAGCCCGCCGCAGATCGGGTTCTGCAGCGGGCTGTGACGATGGAATCATTCAGAGGCCCCGGCGCCGTCCTGGCCGCGGTACTCGAGGCACAGCATGGTCAGGTCGTCGAACTGTTCGGCATCCTTCACGAATTCGTCCACCGCCCTGCGGACGTTTTTCAAAATCTGCTCCGGCGCCGCCGCCGGCGCCTCATTGAGCGCGGCGAGCATCCGCTCCGTGCCGAACATCTGATTCTCCGCGTCCGTCGCCTCGGGCACGCCGTCGGTATAGAGGAACAGCTTGTCGCCGGGCGCCAGCGCGATCTCATACTCCCTGTACTTCATGTTCTCCATGCCGCCGATGACAAAGCCGTGCTTGTCCTTCAGCAGCTCGAATTTTTTATCCAGGCACAGGACCGGATACTCGTGTCCGGCGTTGGCTGCCGTGAGCTTGCCGGTGCTGATCTCCAGAATGCCCAACCAGACCGTGACAAACATATCCACCTGGTTGTTTGAGGAAAGCGCCTCGTTGGTCTTGGTCAGGATCTCCGCCGGGGCGCGTCCGAGCATGGCGCAGCTCTGCAGGATCACCTTGGAGACCATCATGAACAGGGCGGCGGGGATGCCCTTGCCGCTGACGTCCGCCATCACCATGCACAGGTGGTCGTCGTCGATCAGGAAGTAGTCGTAGAAGTCGCCGCCCACCTCTCTGGCCGGGTCCATGGAAGCGCAGATATCGAATTCACGGCGGTCGGGGAAGGCGGTGTGCGGGAGCATGCTGTTCTGGATCTGACTGGCCATGGAGAGCTCTGTGCCGATGCGCTGACGCTCTGTCTCCGCCCGGTGCTTTTCCTCCAGAATGCGGATCCGCCTGCGCACATAGGCGCCGACGCCCGTCGACAGGACGGCGACGGTGAGCAGAGCGGCGAGGAGATAGAACCACGGATTTTCGAAAAATGCACGTTCTTTGGTGATTTTCACGCTGGCCTGGTTGTTGCCGCGGCCCAGGGGATTGTCCAGCTGCACCGAAAAGGTATAAGTCCCGCCGGGAAGATTCGTGTAGTCGACGGGGGTCAGCTCGTCCCGGTTCAGCGTAACGCTCTCCCGGTCAAAGCCGTACAGACAGTAGCGCACCTCGGGATTGATCAGGGAATAGTTGAAAACGTAGGGATAGACGGTCAGCTTCCGCACCTGGGAGCCGACGGTGAAATTGCCCGCCTTATCGGGATAGATCCGCACGCCGTCGGCATCGACAAAGGGCACCGCAAGCTTCAGCGCGTTTACGCTGTCGATCGGCGCTTCGATGTCCACCGTTGTCACGCCGGAGGCGCCGGCGATGTACAGGATGCCGTCCCCGGTCAGCTCACTGTAGCCGTTGGATGTGGGGATGGAGGGCAGGCCGTTGGCGACGCCGATATAGATGGGCCGCAGGTCGGCGTCCTCCAGCAGATCGTCCACGCTCAGGACATAGACGCCGTTGCCGCTGAGGACCCACATTTCGTCCCGGCTGTTTTCATACAGATCGAAATTGTTGAAATAAGGGAAATGCTCCAGGGTGGTCACCTGGCCGTCCGGGCTCATCCAGGCCAGGGAATTGCCCGTGACGATCCAGTAGATGTCGCGGGTCCGGTCGCGCTTGATGCGCATGACGACGCCCGATTGCAGGCCGCTCTCCTTGTTGATCTGACGGACGCCGTCCCTGCCGATGATATAGATGCCGTCGCTGTCGGTGCCGACGAAGATCTCTCCCTCCGGGCCCTCGCAGACCGTGAGGATATCGGTGTTTCCGATGCCGACCTCCGGCCCGTAGGACGCCGTGACCCGGTCGCCTTCGATCACGTTTACGCCGCCGGTGCAGGCCACAAGGAAGGAGCCGTCGCTGCGCTCGACCACCGTGCGCACCCGGTCGGAAAACAGGCCGTCCTCCGGGCCGAAGATCTTCAGATCGCCGTGATCATAGCGCAGCAGACCCAGGCTGCGCCATGTGGAGATCCAGAGGCGGTCGCTGCTGTCGCGCATGATGGAGCGGATGCGGACGCCGTCGAGCAGCTTGATGAGGTTGTTGGTCGTTTCATCGGGCAGAGCGTTGTACCTGGGGATGTGCTGGGGCGAGGCGAGGGGAATGTGATACACAATGGCGGCGTCGCGGAGGACTCGCAGGCCGGTGTCCGTACCGATAAACAGCTTGTCGCCGTACATACAGGTGGAATTGACCACCGCCTCGGGCAGACCGCTGCTCTGAAACAGGTCGGAGAATCGGTTGGGTACGAGCTTCATCACGCCCTGGCGTGTGGAGGTGAACCAGAGATTGCCCTCATAGTCCATCGTCACACTCTCAACGGAGCCGTTCATGGGGATATCCTGCAGCGTATGGAAGCCCTGCTTGTCCAGATAGCCGACGCCGTTTCCGGCGCAGATCCAGAGCTTCCCGTCGATGAAACGGAACGCCTGCACGAATTGCAGCGGGCGGATGTCAATGCTGCCGGCGTCGCTGAAGCCGTTTTCCGGCGTGCCGTAATGGACAAGGCCGTTCTTGGATTCGATGTACATATAGCCGGGATGTTCGGGATCGGGCATGATGCCGCTGACGCCCTTGAACCGGCAGTTGCCGCGCTCAAGGAACCAGAGCATCTCGCCGGCGTGCATGGAGAAGATATCACCGTCGTTGGTCAGACCGTAGATTTTGCCGTCTTTTCCGCGCTGGAGCTCGTGCAGGAAGGTGTCCGTCACCCGGGCATCCTCCGGCAGACGGAGCGTCAGATCCTGGTCGATCAGGGCGAGACCGCCGGTGGAGGCCACATAGATCAGGCCGGTATCGTCCTCATGAATGTCGCGGATGGACAGGCCCTGCAGGCCGTCCGCCTCGTTCCAGTGGCGGATGCTGCCATCCTTCATCAGGAACAGGCCGTTGTCGTTGGTGCCGACCCACAGCCGGTCACGGCTGTCCACATACAGGCACCGGACGCTGGTGATGCCCGAGGAGGAATCCATGCGCACAAAGGTGTTGCCGTCATAACGGATCAGACCGCCGTAACAGCCGATCCAGAGGAAGCCCTCGCTCGTCTGGGCGATGGCGTTGGCCTCGGAGGTGGGCAGACCGTTGGTGTTGTCATAGAGCACGGCGGAGTAGGTGTCGGGGGCGCCGGGGTCGATGGCGAGCGCGCTTCTGCGCCGGTCGCCGGCGGCCGGATATGACGAGGCTCCGGCGCAGAGCGCGGGGAGCATGCTTTGGGCAACAAGCATGGCCGCCAGCGCCAGAAGGGCAAGCCTTCTGACGCGGCGGCGCGCAGATTTTTTGTTTGCAAGTGTTCGACGATCCATTGCTGCAAGCTCCTCAGAGAAGTTATGCAGGCGCAAAACACGGGAAAACCTGCCGGATTTATATACATTATACCATGCAAAAATCCCGATGGCAACGAAAAAGCGCGAAAAAGGGCCGCCCCCAAAACGAGGCGGCCCTGAAACGGCACGGAGATCACAGGTTTTCAAAAATGGCGGCGCCGCGTCTGGCGATCCAGAGGTTGATCAGCGCCACGCTCAGACCGAGGACGATGCACCAGATCCCGAGATAGAGTTCCGGCCGGAGCACCTTGCCCAGGAAGATGTAGGGCACGATGATGGCTGCGGCCAGGGCCCAGAAGCCGAACAGAGCAATGAACACAGGCATGCTCTGCTTGATGGGCACGCCCTCGCTGGTCCAGTTCAGATTGGGCCGCAGCAGGTTGAGGGCCAGGCCGCCCGCCGAGCTCAGGCACGCGGACAGGGCGCAGATGGCGATGAACAGCACGGATTGGGCAATCGGCATCTGCGCGACGAGGCACAGGCACAGACTCATCAGTATCGTCAGGGGCAGCACGAGCACCAGGTGCATCATCTGCTTGGCGTCCAGCACGTCCCGGGCGCGCACCGGCATGCTCTGGATCAGCCAGAGGCTCTTGCCCTCAAGGCTGACGGAGGGGGCGGTGATGGCGTTCATGCCGACGATCGACACGGCGAGGCCCGCAAGGATCACAGGCAGCAGAGGCGCAAAGGACGGATTTTCCAGGAGCAGGCGGCTGAGGACCGGCCGGATCTGCGCAGCCTTGATCACCACCAGCACTGCGATACCGAGCATCATGACGAGGCCGAGGCCGCAGTTGAGCATATAGGTGGCGTTGGCGGTGAAGCGTTTGAACTCCCGCCGCAGCAGGGCGGACTTCATGCCGGCGGTCTTCACGGGCTTCTCGCGGTAAACCGCCTTCTTCTCGCCCCGGTTGACGGTGACGATGCGCAGGAAGGTGCGCGAGAGGACAAAATAGATGACGGCGAACAGCGCCGCGGCGATCAGCGCGAGGATGAGAAGCGACAGCGCGCTGCCCGCGCCGGCCAGGCCCATCTGATAGAAGGGATAGAGCCAGCTTTTCATGGCCCGGGCGACTTCATCGGTGTGCTGCGTGATCTGCTGCAGATAGGTGTTGGCCTTGATAATGAAAACATAATACAGGGCAAAGAACACCAGCGACACAAAGACGGTGATGAAGCTCTTGTTCTTCAGCCGGGCGGAGATCAGCGCCACCACCCAGCCGAGGATGCAGCACAGGCTCAGCACGAACAGCGACAGCACCAGCGTCAGACCGATGGGGCAGAGGATGCGCGCGGCGTTGACCGGCACGAGGATCCAGTAGATGATGATCGTGGGCAGCATGACCTCGGCCTCGTACATCAGGCCCAGGGCATACACGCCGATGAGGCGGGAGGCCAGCAGCTTGCGCGGCGGGATGGGCATGGCCAGAAGCAGATCATTGTCCTTGGCGGCATAGAGGCTGGAATAGGTGTTGAACACGCTGCCGAAAACGCCCATGAACATGGCGATCAGACTGAACAGGGAGAAATACAGCCAGTCCTGGCCCTGGCCCAGCAAATCCGCGCCCATGCCGAAGGCAAGAACGGCGAACACGGCGCACAGGAACAGCATCAGGATCGCAAACCCTGCAATAATGCCGATGATCGCGCCGCGGCTGCGGGCCCTGCCGGTTTTTCGATTCAGAAAAAAGGATTGAAACAGCTCCATGAACTGCTTTTTGACGAGAGCTTTCAGCATATCATTTCTCCTCCAGCTCCAGGAAGACGGACTCCAGGGAGCTGTCGCCGCGGACCTCCTCCATGGTGCCCGAGCGGATCAGCCGGCCGTCGCGGATGATGGCGACCTTGTCGCAGAGCTTTTCCGCCACCTCCAGCACGTGGGTGGAGAAGAAGATGGCGCCGCCCTGGTTGCAGATGTCGCGCATGATGCCCTTGAGGGTGTGGGCGGCCACGGGATCGAGGCCCACGAAGGGCTCGTCCATGAGGATGAGCTTCGGCGCATGGATCAGCGCGGAGATGACCGCCAGCTTCTGCTTCATGCCGTGGGAGTAGGCGGAGATGGGCTGCGCCAGGTCATCCGTGAGTTCAAAGGCGTCTGCGTAGTGACGGATGCGCGAGGCGCGGGTGTCGGCGTCCACGCCGAAAATATCCGCGATGAAGTTCAGGAAGCCGATGCCCGTCATGTAGTCGTACAGGTCGGGGTTGTCGGGAATGTAGGCCATGTCGCGCTTGCAGGCAAGGGGATGGGTCTTGATGCTGCGCGCTTCGAGATTCGGCCACTGCCCGCCCACATAGATTTCTCCTTCGTCGAAACGCAGGATGCCCGCCACGCTCTTGAGGGTGGTGGTCTTGCCGGCGCCGTTGTGGCCGATGAAGCCGTAGATCTCGCCGGGGCGGATGTGCAGGCTCAGATCGTCCACGGCCTTTTTCTCGCCGTAGGTTTTCGTCAGATGCTCAATTTTCAGCATGATGGGTTCCTTTCTTTCGCTAATTCGATTGTGTAATAACGCGCTATTCCAGTATAACAGGCGGTCGAAAATTGTCAACCGCCCGACAGCCCGGCGGCGGCAATTTCGGCCGATCCGTGCAATCTGCGTGCGCGAAGCGCGGACTTTTTGGGCGTTTTTGTCCGCCGGGTTGCCCTTTTGACGAATCTTCCCTTGCTTTTGTTCCCGGGTTTGACTATAATAATGCTGCATTTTTGCGCCGAAAGGCGGCCGGATCCCCGGCCGCGGCGCAGGCAGAATTTTATCGTTTCACAGGAGGCCGAATTGGACATTTCTCAAATCTTTATCCAGATGCTGATCCTGTTTCTGCTGATCGCCCTGGGTTACGGAAGCACCAAGGCGAAGATCCTGACCGCCGAATCCGGCAGACATCTGACGAATCTGGTGCTGTACATCACAAATCCGTGTACGATCCTGTACAGCGTCCTGTCCGGCAAGGCCATGCTCACGGTGCCGGAGGTGCTGGCGCTGACCGGCATCGCCCTGGTATTCTATCTGGTCCTGGTGGGCCTGGCCCACTTCGTGCCGAAGCTGCTGCGGGTGAGCCCGGAGGAGACGGGCGTGTACCGGTTCATGACCGTGTTCGGCAACATCGGCTTCATGGGCTTCCCCGTGGTGCGGGCCATCTTCGGCCAGGGGGCGGTGTTCTATGCCTCCATTTTCAACCTGTTTTATCAGCTCTTTGCCTATACCTACGGCATCCGCCAGATCTCCCGGGATCCCCGGGACGCCAGGTTTTCCCCGCGTTCCCTGCTGCAGCCCGTGGTCATCGCGGCGCTGGTCAGCTATATCATTTATCTGTGCGGCGTGCAGGAGGCCGTCGCCGGAAGCATGCCCGGCGGCATCCTGACAAAGCTGCTGGGCATGGTGGACGGCATCACCAGCCCCCTGTGCATGATCATCACCGGCGTGGGCCTGGCCCAGATCCCCCTGAAAAAGGTATTCACCAACCGGCGGCTGTACATCCTCTCCCTGGGCAAGCAGGTGCTGCTGCCGGTGCTGGCCTATGCGCTGCTGAGCCCCTTCGTGACCAACCGGCTGATGCTGGGCATCTGCATCATCATGGCGGCCATGCCCATCGGCACCATGACGAGCCTCTTCTGCACCCGGTACGACGGTCCGGTGGACACCGCCTCGGCGGGCATCTTCCTGAGTACGCTTTTGAGCATCCCCGCGGTGCCGCTGATCATGGCGCTGCTGTTCTGAGGTGATCATATGACCCCGAAGGAATTCCTTGACATTGTCCACACCTGCGAGGGGCTGAAAAACGTCACCCGCCACTGCGACACCTCGGCCGGCCGCCGGGAGAGCGTGGCGGAGCACTGCTGGCGGCTGAGCCTCATGGCGGCGCTGCTGCGGGAGCAGTTTCCCGGGCTCGACACCGACCGGGTGACGGAGCTGTGCCTGGTGCATGATCTGGGCGAGCTGTTCACCGGCGACGTGCCGGCCTTCCAAAAGACCGAAGCCGACCGCGCCCGGGAGCGGGCGCGGTTCCGGGACTGGGTCGACGCCCTGCCGGAGCCCCTGCGCGGCCGAATGTCGGCGCTGTGCGCCGAGCTGGAGGCGGGGCAGACGGGGGAGGCGAAGCTCTGCCGGGCTCTGGACCGGCTGGAGGCCCTCATCCAGCACAACGAGGCGGACATCGCCTCCTGGCTGCCCCTGGAATACGATCTCCAGCAGACCTACGGCCTGCGGGATTGTGCCTTCGACCCCTGGGTAAACGCGCTGCGGCAGCTCGTTCTGAAAGAAAGCCTGGATAAAATCGCCGGAGAAGCCCAGAAATTGGAATGAATTTCCAAGTTTGCTGATAAATATGAAAAAATTTTGAACAAACCGGGCCGAAACAGTTGAAAACGCTTTAAATCGCTGTTACAATAAATGATATCTTTTTGAGAAAGAAGGAGAAACTTTCATGAATAACGGAAGAGAACACTTAGGCAGCCGCCTTGGGTTCATCCTGCTGAGCGCAGGCTGCGCCATCGGCTGCGGCAACGTGTGGAAGTTCCCGTGGATGACGGGCGCCAACGGCGGCGGCAGCTTCGTGCTGATCTATATCCTCTGCCTGGCCCTGCTGGGTCTGCCCGTCATGATCATGGAGTTCGCTCTGGGCCGCGCGTCCCAGGCCAGCCCCGTGCGCATGTACCAGAAGCTGGAGAAGCCCGGCCAGAAGTGGCACCTGCACGGCTACCTTGCCCTGTTCGGCAATGTCGCCCTGATGGCCTTCTACACCGTGGTTTGCGGCTGGTTCATCTACTACTTCGTCCAGTTCCTGACCGGCAACACCGGCGAGTTGGGCTTTGGCCCCATGATCACTAACCCCGGCGTCAACGTTCTGTATCTGGCGATCACCGTGGTGGTCGGCTTCGGCATCCTCTGCTTCAACCTGCAGGGCGGCCTGGAGCGCGTGACCAAGTACATGATGGTCATCCTGCTCCTGCTCATGATCGTCTTGGGCATCCGCTCCGTCACGCTCTCCGGTGCTGCTGAGGGCCTCAAGTTCTACCTGCTGCCCGACTTCAGCAAAATCACACCCAAGGTCGTCGTCGCCGCTATGAACCAGGCCTTCTTCACCCTGAGCCTGGGCATCGGCTCCATGGCCATCTTCGGCAGCTACATCGGCAAGGAACGCTCCCTTATGGGCGAGTCCGTCAACATCATCGCCATCGACACCTTCGTGGCCCTGCTGGCAGGCCTCATCATCTTCCCTGCCTGCACCACCTACGGCGTTGAGGTCTCTGCAGGTCCTCCCCTGCTGTTCGACGCCATGAAGTCCGTCTTCCTGAATATGGCCGGCGGCCGCTGGTGGGGCACCCTGTTCTTCCTGTTCATGGTCTTCGCCGCCATGTCCACGGTGCTGGCCGTGTTCGAGAACATCCTGGCCTGCGTCCGTGAGATGTTCGGCTGGAGCCGTCCCAAGGGCAGCGTCATCTGCGCCATCGTCATTTTCCTGCTGGCGCTGACCACCGCCCTGGGTTACAGCACCCTGGCGAATATGCACCCCCTCGGCGGAGAGACCGCGTGGCTGGACTTCTGGGATTTCATCGTCAGCAACAACCTGCTGCCGCTGGGCGCTCTGGCCTTTACCCTGTTCTGCTGCTTCAAGTTCGGCTGGGGCTGGGACAAGTTCATCGAAGAGGCCAACGCCGGCAAGGGCATGAAAGTGAAGAACTGGATGAAGCCCATCTTCATGTTCGTCGTTCCCGTGATCGTTCTCGTCATCTACGTTGTCGGTTGGATCGACTTCCTCAAAGCTTAAAAACAAAATGTTTAACTGTAACCCCCGCTGCTCCGGCAGCGGGGGTTTTCGTTCACAGATCTTTTACATGGCGCGGTTGAAATGCGGACGGCGGCCTGCTATAATGGGCGCGCATCCAATCTCCGGCAAAGGGGGCGAACGCCACGGACAACCGAAAATCTTCGCTGCTTCATCCGCTGCTGCCGCGGCATGCCGCCGCGCCGGTGGCGATGATGCTGGCCGTCAATGCGCTGACATTCTCCGGCACGCGGCTGCTGCACACCGGCATTGCGCCCCGCAGCCTGGCCACGGCGCTGGACGCCGCGATCCCCTTCGTCCCGGCCATGATCGTCATCTATTTGCTGGCGTTCATCCATTGGTTTCTGGGATATCTGGTGCTGGCCCATGAGCCGAAGCGCACCTGCTGGCGGTATGCGCTGGCCTTTTCCGCCGCGCTGCTGCTGGGCGGCGTCTGCTTTCTGGTGTTCCCCACCGTGATGGAGCGCCCCGTGCCGGAGGGCCGGGACTGCTTCAGCCGCCTGGTGGCATGGATCTACGCGATCGACACGCCGGACAACCTTTTCCCCTCCTTCCACTGCCTGCAGAGCTGGCTGTTCACCCGCCTGCTCTGGCATTCGCCCCGGGTACGCAGGCCCTGGAAGCTCGCATCCGCGGTCTTTACATTCGCCGTATTCGCCGCGGTGCTGCTGGTGAAGCAGCATGTGCTCGTGGATATCCCCGCCGGCGTCATCGCCGCCGAGCTCGGACTGCTGCTGACGCGGCCCCTGTTCCGCGGGCAAAAGCAGACCGCCGCGGCGGCCGAAGCCTGATTATTGAACAAAACGCCCCGGTTTTCCAGTTCGGAAAACCGGGGCGTTTGCGTTGGTTACATTTCGTCGTAGGGGTCGTAGGTCTGCGCCGAATGCCGGCGGGGATCGTTGTGGCGGACCCGGCCCGCGGGCTTTGGCTGCGGCACGCGCGTCCGCTTCGGCGGAGCGACGCGCCTGCGCTTTTTCTGCACAAGCTCTCCGCGGGCGTAGGCCAGCACGTTCCGAAGATAGCTGCGGAATTTGGCGGCCTGCCGGGGCACCGGCTTCTGGCCGGGCTCGAAGAGGGCGCATTCGTCCAGCTTGAGGCCGTCAAAGGCCTGGCAGAACTGCCGGTCCACGCCGAGGGCTTCGGCGTAGAGCAGGGTGCGGTAGTAATACTGGGGGTCGGCCGTCAGGAGCTGCTGGGCATACTCCGGGGTGATGGTGCGCAGATATTTGCGCCAGCCCAGCAGATCCGAGAGCAGATCCACCCCGTTCTGCCGGCGCTTCGGCCCGAAGAGCAGCGCCGCGGCGGCCAGCACGGAGAACAGCAGCGCCGCAACCAGCGTCCCGCCGCTGCGGGAGACGCGCAGCACGACGATCAGCGCGATCAGGCAAACCGCCAGCACGACAATGGGCTGCCTGCGGCGGCGCTGCGGCAGACGGCCCAGGCCGTACTGCAGAGCGGCGCCCCAGATGAGCCCGGCAAAGGCGGACACCGCCAGAAGCAGCGGCCGCAGGGTCATGCTGGGGATCACCTTGTCCGCACAGGACAGGGCGGCGAAGCCGCAGATGAGGATGGCGCACAGACGCAGCAGGCCGGGGATGCCGGGCTTATCCTCGAAGATGCGGCCGTACCAGTAGGCGCGGGCGGTTTTGTTCGCCCGTTTCTGGGCGGCGGCCCAGGCGCCGGTGCCGCTGGCCACCGTGTCCTTTTTTGTGAACAGCTGGGTGAAGACCTCCTGCTCATAGGCGCTGCGCTCATTGCCCATGGGAATGAGCCGGGTGAGCAGCAGCCGTCCGCCCCGCAGCCTGGCGGCGCGGACGTAGCCGTTGGCGGCCCAGTCCAGGGCCATCAGCGCCAGATCCGGCGTCTGACCGGTGAGCAGCATGGACGCCACGCCGGGCTCCACGCCCATGGGGGCGCGGGTCTGGGGCTCGATCCGGGGCAGGGGCGAGCGCAGGGCGCGCCACCAGTAAACGGCGCCGAACAGCGCCAGCAGGATCATGGCGATCCGGTCAAAGAGAAGGGTGCGTCCGGCCACATTGCGCAGGGCGAAATAGTCCGGCTCCGTCTCCAGCCGCAGGTCCAGGGTCTCGCCCACCAGCATGGGCTCCATGCTTTCGGCGGTGATCACGCCCTCGGGGGAGACGCGGATGGTGAGAAAATTGTCGATGCCGTCGGCGTAATAGCCGCTTGAGAATTCCGGGATGGCTTCAAATGCGCCGGGCATCTGCACTCTGGCGGAGAAATGATCCACGTCCGCGTCTTTGATGGCGCCGAGCAGCCGCACGCTGAACTGCTGCGATTCGCTGCCCGCGGCCACGGTGTTGCGGATCGTATAGCTCAGATGCAGATCCATCGGGAAGGACAGGCCGGATTCGCCGCCCAGAAGGACGGTGCTTTGACCGCCGGAGCGGGACACCTTGGCCTTCTGACCGGCGATATGTACGCCGGAGACGTTGGGGCCCAGGGCAATGGACAGGCTGTCCACCGGCGCCTCCGCCGTCAGATGGGCGGAGACCTCGGCCTTGGCGGTGCCGTTTTCGTCCACCGTCATTTCGACGGTCATCTTTTCGGCCTTCACAGCCGCCGCCGAGGCGCTGAGCGTCAAGGCGAGAATGCAGGCGCTGACAATCAGCAGCCGCAACAGCCGCTTCATGGCGGTCTCTCCTTTCATAAAATACTAAAACAGGTATATTTCAGTATAGCATAGAACCGGGGCAGTGTCAAAAGAACTACCTGGCGCCGCGCAGCTCGATGATCTGGTCGCGCAGGGCGGCGGCATATTCGAATTCCATCATGCGGGCGGCCTTGCGCATCTGCTTCTCCAGCCTGGCGATGGCCTCCTCCCGCTCGCGCTTGGTCATCTTCACGCCGCCTTCGCGCATGACCTGGGCAGCGTCGCGGCTGATCTCGATGAGCTCGCGCACGTCCTTGACGATGGTCTTCGGCACGATGCCGTGGGCCTCGTTGTAGGCGCTTTGGATGGCCCGGCGGCGGTTGGTCTCGTCGATGGCGGCGCGCATGGCGCCCGTTTCGTGGTCGGCGTACATGATGACCCGGCCTCCGGCGTTGCGGGCGGCGCGGCCGATGGTCTGGATGAGGGAGGTCTCGGAGCGGAGGAAGCCCTCCTTGTCCGCGTCGAGGATCGCCACCAGGGCCACCTCCGGCAGATCCAGGCCCTCGCGCAGGAGGTTGATGCCCACCAGCACGTCGAATTTTGCCAGGCGCAGATCGCGGATGATCTCCATGCGCTCCATGGCGCCCACATCCGAGTGCATATAGCGCACGCGGATGCCCGCTTTGCCCAGGTAGTCCGTCAGATCCTCGGCCATTTTCTTGGTCAGGGTGGTGACGAGCACGCGCTCGCCGCGGGAAATCACGCCGTGGATCTCGGTGATGAGATCGTCGATCTGCCCGTCGATGGGCCGGACGATGACCTCCGGGTCCAGCAGGCCGGTGGGCCGGATCACCTGCTCGGCGATCTGTCCGGCGCGCTCGCGCTCGAAGGGGGCGGGGGTGGCGGAGATATAGATGCGCTGGCCCAGCTTGCTCTCGAATTCATCGAAGGTCAGGGGCCGGTTGTCGAAGGCCGAGGGCAGGCGGAAGCCGTACTGCACCAGGCTCTCCTTGCGGGAGCGGTCGCCGTTGTACATGGCGCGCACCTGGGGCAGGGTGACGTGGCTCTCGTCCACCATCAGCAGGAAATCGTCGGGAAAATAGTCGATGAGGGTCATGGGCGGCGTGCCGGGGGCCCGGCCGGAGATGACCCGGGAATAGTTCTCGATGCCGGTGCAGAAGCCGATCTCCTGCATCATCTCGATGTCGTAACGGGTGCGCTGGGCGATGCGCTGGGCCTCCAGGAGCTTGCCGCGCTCCTCAAAGTACTTCACGCGCTCGTCCATCTCCCGCTCGATCTCCCGGATGGCCCGCTCCATCTTCTCCCGGGTGGTGACGTAGTGGCTGGCGGGATAAATGGCCACATGATCCAGGATCCGCTCCGGCAGACCGGTGACGGCGTTGATCTCGCTGATGCGGTCCACCTCGTCGCCGAAGAACTCCACACGGATGGCCCTGCCCGCCCAGTAGGCGGGGTAGATCTCCAGGGTGTCGCCCCGGACGCGGAAGGTATTGCGGGTGAAATTGATATCGTTGCGCTCATAGCGGATCTCCGTGAGCTTGCGCAGGATCTCATCCATGGGGCGGCTCTGGCCGATGCGCAGGGAGATGACCATGTTCTGATAGTCGATGGGGTCGCCCAGACCGTAGATGCACGATACCGACGCCACCACGATCACGTCCCGCCGCTCGAACAGGGCGGAGGTGGCGCTGTGGCGCAGGCGGTCGATCTCCTCGTTGACGGAGGAGTCCTTTTCAATGTAGGTGTCGGT
This sequence comes from Oscillospiraceae bacterium, assembly GCA_015068455.1. Classification (GTDB taxonomy): domain Bacteria; phylum Bacillota; class Clostridia; order Oscillospirales; family Oscillospiraceae; genus SVMC01. The sequence continues at coordinate 547,388 of SVKO01000001.1, forward strand.
GTGGGCAATGTAAGCCTCGGGCTGGTAATAGTCGTAGTAGGAAATGAAGTATTCCACCGCGTTCTCCGGGAAAAACTCCCGGAACTCCGAGCAGAGCTGGGCGGCCAGGGTCTTGTTGTGGGCCAGTACCAGGGTGGGCCGGTTGACCCGCGCGATGACGTTGGCCATGGTGAAGGTCTTGCCCGAGCCGGTGACGCCCAGCAGCACCTGCTCACTGAGGCCCAGGTCCAGGCCCTGCACCAGGGCGTCGATGGCCTGGGGCTGATCGCCGGTGGGTTCATAGGGGGCGTGGAGGCGAAATTCCATATCAGGTCTCCTTTTTCCGGAAAATGCGGGAAGAAACGAACTGGCCGAGGGCGCCGCACAGGGCGCCGAGGGCGATCCCGGCGAACACGTCGGTGGGATAGTGGAGGTAGAGATACAGACGGGAAAAGGCGATCACAAAGGCGAGGATCACGACCGGGATCGCCAGTCTGCTGCGCTTCCAGGCCAGGGCGCCGGATACGGCGAAGGCCGCGGCGGCATGGCCCGAGGGGAAGGAGGCGTCCGTCGGCGCCCGGACCAGCAGGGCCACGTCCCGGAGGACGTAGGGCCGGACACGGCTCACCAGGGGCTTGATGCACACGTTGCACAGAAGCAGATCGAAGATCAGCGCCAGCGCCACGCACAGCCCCAATCTGCGGGTCTTTGGGATACACAGCAGCGCCAGGGCAAAGACGATCCAGAGGATCCCGCCGTCGCCCAGATGGGTGAGCGTCGAAAACAGCGAATCCAAAAACGGCGTCCGGCAGTGCTGCAGTGCGTCCAGCACGGACAGATCCCAGGTTGTGATCGGATCCATAGGTTGCTCCTTTTTGAAAAGAATCAGAGTGTCGCAGCCTTCCCCTGGAGGGGAAGGCTTTGGCGGCGTTCTCTTGCGTTCGGTGCGTGTTCAGTCGGGGATCGACAGCCGCTTGACCGCCTCCGGGTCGGGGGTGACGTAGCCGGTGCGGTAGCGGTCGTAGATGACCATGCCGGGCTTGGCCCCATTCGGTTTTTTCACATTGCGCACCTGGGTGCAGTCCACGGCCACGCCCTGGCCGTCCCGGGCGCGGGAATAGTACGCGGCCAAAATCATGGCCTCGGTGACGGTGCTGTCCGGCGGCTCGGCGCCGCCGCAGACGATGATGACGTGGCTGCCGGGAATTTTCTGCACATGCAGCCACAGATCCGTCCTTGCCGCCGTGCGCAGGGTCAGCGCGTCGTTCTGGCGGTTGTTGCGGCCCACCAGAATGGGGAAGCCGTCGGAGCTCAGGAAGCTCATGGGCTTGGAGGGGGGCAGCTTCATGCGCTTTTTCGCCCCGCGCTCATGCAGATAGCCCCCGGAGAGCAGCTCCTCACGGATCTCCAGAAGATCCCGGTCGGTCTCGGCCCGGGAGAGGGCGTCGAGCACGCTCATGAGATACTCGAGCTCTTCCTCGCCCTTTTGGATCTGCTCGGTGAGGTATTTTTCGGCGTTTTTCGCCTTGGCGTAGTCTTTATAAAATTTCGCCGCGTTGGCCTGCGGAGAAATCGCGGGATTCAGGGGGATGTCGATGGACTTCATCTCGGGATCATAGAAATCCACCGCGCTCAGGCGCACCTGCCCCCGCTCGATCTGGTGGAGATTGGCGGTGACGATGTCGCCGAGCTGGCGCAGGCGGTCGCGGCCGTAGGTGGCCTCCAGCTCCTGCCGTTGATGGGCCAGCTTGCGGGCAGTGCGGTCGCGCAGATTGGAGATCTCCCGGACCATGGCCTGGGATTTCTGGCGCATGCGGTCGGCGGTGTCCCGGGCGGCGTAAAAGGCGTCGAGCATGGCGGAAAAATCGGGAAAGACCTCGGTTTTCAGTGCCGCTTCATATTGCCCGATGGGGGTGCAGGAGAAGTCGAAGCCCCGTCCGTCGGGCCGGCGCAGCAGGGTCGGCTGCCAGGGGCCCCGGATCAGCGAGGCCAACCGGGCGCACAGCTTCCCGGCCAGGTCATGGACGTCCGCCGGCACGGGGGTATCCACATTGCCGGTCGCGCGGTAGGCCAGCTCCCGGCACAGCAGGGGGGACAGGCCGAAAAAAGCATCCAGCAGCACCCGGTCCAGGGGATCGCCGGTACGCGCGGCCAGCAGGTCGGCCAGGGCCTCGGGCCCGGCCAGGGCGGGATCGGATTTTTCCTGCTTCGGGGGCAGCTCATAGCGCAGCCCCGGCAGCACCGGCCGGCGCTCGGACATGGTCAGGTCCACGCGGCGCAGGCAGTCGATCACCCTGCCGTCCGGCCCGACCAGGATCAGGTTGGAGGTGCGGCCCATGAGCTCGGCCACCAGCCGCTTTTCCGCCACCTCGCCCAGCTCGTCGGTGCAGGAGAAGGTGAGCGCCACGCAGCGCTCCAGCCCCGCCTGCTCGATGCGCACGAAGCGGCCGCCCTGCAGATGCTTGCGCAGCAGCATGCAGAACATGGGCGGCTTCGCCGGATTCTCCGTGGCCATCTGCGTCAGATGGATGCGCGGATAGCCCGGATTGGCGCAGAGGTACAGCCGCCGGGTCCCGGCGCGGGAGCGCAGCTGGAGCACCAGGCTGTCGCGGGTGGACTGGTGGATCTTGTCGATGCGGCAGTCGGCCAGAGCGTCGGACAGCTCCGCGGTCACCGCCTTGAGGGTCAGGGCGTCAAAGGGCATTCTGGGCCTCCCATCCGATGGAGAACAGCTCCTCGATCCGGTCGAGCTGACCGGACAGGTAGAGGCTGCCCAGCAAAGCCTCCAGGCCGGTGGCTTTGGCGTACTGGCCGTGGGTGGCGTTCTTGGGGATGGCGTGAACATGGGCGTTGCGGCCGCGGCGATAGACCGCCAGCTCCTGCTCGCTCAGCGACGGCAGGATCGCGTCGGCGAATACCGCCTGGGCGGGGGCGGACACGTGCTCCACCGTGATCCGGTGCAGATGCTCGGACTTTGCCACGCCGGACAGGCACAGGCGCGTGCGCACCAGCAGCTCAAAGACGCAGTCGCCCATGTGGGCCAGACCCAGCGCCGAGATGGCGCTGAGCTCCGTGCTGCGCATGGTCGGGTGAAACAGTTCCTGCAAAATGCGTTCCTCCGTTCGGTTGTTTTTTACATCATAGCATACTTTTTAATAAAAGAAAAGCGCGGCAAACCCGCAGGCGGCTGCCTGCGGGTTTGGGGTTCGGCTTATTTTTGCTCCGGCTTGCCGCCCTCGCGGCGGCGGTAATGGCGCCGGCGGCCGGGCTTTTTTGCGCCCTCTTCGCGGGGCGGCTTCTGGGCGGGATGCTTCTCGTCCCTGGCCCGCTCCTTGCCTTTTCCGGACTTGGCGGGTTTTTCCTGGGCCTTTGCGGGCTTTTCCTGCTGCCTGGGCTTCTCTCCGGCATCGGGCCGGCGGCCGCGGCCGCGGCGGTTCCGGCGCGGCGGCTGCTCGGATTCGTTCTTTTCCGGCTCCCGGTGGGCGGTATCTCCGCTGGAACGGAGCACCACAGGCTCCAGCGGCTCCATGGCGGGCGCGGAGGAGCGCAGGCGCGTGCGCGGCTCGCGATTGCCGGAAATGGGGGCCAGATCCTTAGGGATAGGGGGATCGTTTTTGTGCGCCTTGCCGCTGCGCAGCACGGCGATTTCGTCGTTGGGATAGCTGTGGATCTCCTCGGGATGGTCCTCCATGCGCACCTTGACGCTCTGGCGCAGCAGGTTCACCTCGGTGACGGTGCCGCGGCCGTCGGGGGTATCGACGAAGGATTCGTTCTTCGGGCTGGTGCGCAGCAGATCCTCGTAGGCCTCCTGCTCGTACTTGAGGCAGCACATGAGTCTGCCGCAGGTACCGGAGATCTTTGTGGGGTTCAGGCTGAGATTCTGCACCTTGGCCATTTTGATGGATACGGGCTGGAACTCCTCCAGGAACTGGCTGCAGCAGAAGGGCCTGCCGCACACGCCCAGTCCGCCCACCATTTTGGCCTTGTCGCGCACGCCGATCTGGCGCAGCTCAATGCGGGTACGGAACACCGCGGCCAGGCTCTTGACCAGCTCGCGGAAATCCACGCGGCCGTCGGCGGTGAAGAAGAAGAGGATCTTGCTGCCGTCGAAAGCGTATTCCGCCGACACGAGCTGCATTTCCAGCCCCTGCTCTTCGATCTTCTGCAGGCACACGTCGTAGGCCCGCTTTTCCTTCTCGCGGTTTTCTGCGGCGGTGCGCTCGTCGGCCTCGGTGGCGATGCGGAGCACCCGGCGCAGGGGAAGGACCACGTCGGACACGCGCACGGTGTGGTTCCCGGCGGTGCAGGCGCCGAACTCCACGCCGCGGGCGGTATCGATGATCACGTGGTTCCCGGCGGCGATTTCCAGGTCGCCGGGATCGAAATAATAGACCTTTCCGCCGGAGCGGAACGTCACGTCCACCACCTGTACGGAGGTGTTGGGATCCGGCTGCTGTTCGCGCACGGATTCCGTCATCAGTTCATCCATAATAACTCCTGTTCTGGTGATTGTCAGTATTCAGCAAAGCACGCGCAGGGCGCCGCAGAGGTGGCCGACGCCGACGTTGCTCTGCGCGTATTCACAGGCCTTGCGGATATGCGCCATGGCCTCGGCGAGCTCCGGGCCGGTGCGCGCATCGGCGAGGGAGCGCGCCTGCCCGGATTCCGGCAGACCGGCGCCGGCGCGCAGAGCCTGATGGCACAGGTGCATCCAGCCGTCGAGTTCCCGGAGAAACTCGTCGCGGCTGAGGCGCTCCATGCCGGCCAGAAGCTCGGTCATGGCCGGTGCGCTGCGGTCCGCGTAGGCTCTGGCGAAGCAGGCGGTGCGTTCGCTGAGGCGCGAAGCCTCCATGGCGGAGATCGCCTGCCCCAGCCAGCCGCCGGAGGCGCTCAGCGCCGCCTGACAGTCGGCCTCGCTCCGGTCGGGGAAGCGCACGCGCAGCGCGGCAAGCAGCTCCTGCGGGTCCAGGGGCGTCATAAAAAACATCTGGCAGCGGCTGCGCACGGTGGGCAGCAGCCGTTCCGGGTCGGGGGTAAGGAAGAGGAAGGCAGCGTAGGCGGGGGGTTCTTCAATGAGCTTGAGCAGGGCGTTCTGGGCGGGGATGCCCAATTCCTGTGGGAAGATATAAACCTTGCTGCGGCCCTCGTTCGGACGGATGCATGCGTCGGCGGCGATCCGGCGGGCCGGATCTACGCCGAAAAGCTTGTGCTCCGGATCCTCGCAGAAAAGGACGTCGGGGTGATTCCCGGAAAAAACTTTTTTGCAGGCGGCGCAGCTGCCGCAGGGCGCGCCGTCGCCCTGGCACTGCATGGCTGCGGCCAGGAGCCGGGCGAGGGTGTGCTTGCCGCTGCCCTCCGGCCCGCAAATGGCGCAGCAATGGGGCAGCTTTCCCGCGGCGCAGGCGGCGCTGAGCCGTTCGCGCAGGGCGGCATTGCCCAAAAAACCGTCGAATCTCATGTGCGCCCCCAATCGATCGCCATACTTACCCACTTTACGGTATCATTATACCCGGTTTTCCCTGCTTTTGCAAGCGGAAAGCGGACGGCAGAGGAAATCCGGCCGATTTTCACGAAGCATCCGCCCGTTTTTTTTCAGCACGGATTCAGTTTCGCGGAGTACGATGGATGGGAGCGGACCATTTTTCCGGAGCGAATTCGCACATTTCTGATGACAAACAGAAAAAGTGGTGCTATACTGTTAATTGATATAATAGCGCCGCTGTCAGCATAAGGAGACCTCCATGATCCAGGAAATCACGCCCCATCGCTTTGCCAATGAATACCGCGCCCAAATGCCGGAGCCGGAGGCAAACGTGCTGGCGTTCCGCGGCGACGCGGTGCTGTGTGCCGGCGGCGCCGGGCATCTGACCCTGCCCCGCTGGGGCGCGCTGGGTCTGCCCGCGGACCGGGGGCGTTTTGCCTTTCTGCTGGACGGCGCGCCGGTGTTTCTCACCGATGCGGAGCCCGAACGGCTCCCGGAGGGCTTCGCCTTTGTCAGCGCGCCGACGCTGCGCCATGCCGCGCCCCGGCACATCGCCTGGGCGGTGGGCGTTGGCGGCAGTCTGATGCGCTGGTATCGCCAAAACGCCCTGTGCGGCGCATGCGGCGAGGCCATGGTCGACAGCACGACCGAGCGGGCAAGGATTTGTCCCCGGTGCGGCGCCGTCGTCTACCCGCGGATCAATCCCGCGGTCATTGCCGCCGTCCACGACGGCGACCGGCTGCTGCTCACCCGTTACCGTGGCCGCGCCCACAAGGCCTATTCCCTTGTGGCGGGCTTCAACGAGATCGGCGAGAGCATCGAGGATACCGTCCGGCGGGAGGTCATGGAGGAGGCGGGACTGCGGGTCAAAAACCTGCGCTTCTACCGATCCCAGCCCTGGGTCTTCACCGACAGCCTGCTGATGGGCTTTTTTGCCGAGCTGGACGGCTCGGACGAGATCCGCATGGAGGAGGACGAGCTTTCCGAGGCCGGCTGGTTCCACCGGGACAGCCTGCCGGAGGATCATTCCGACATCTCCCTGACCGGAGAGATGATCGAGCTGTTCCGCGGCGGCCGCGAACCGCATTGACGACAGGAGAACCATTATGGACGAACAGAAAAACGAACAAATCGAACCGATCGAAAGTCCGGAGGAAACCGTGGAGCAAACCCCGGCGAAGCCCAATATGCGGACCCGTTACCTGGTCCGCATCCTGGTCGGCGGATATGTCGCCTATTTGGGCTGGCAGTTGGTGCAGAGCTATATTCAGGGCACCGCCTCTTCCAAGGCCCTCGCCATCATCGCTGGCGCGGCATTTCTGCTGCTGGGCGGAGCGCTGGCGATCTGGAGCGTGATCCTGCTGACACGCGACGACTCATGAGGCGGCTGCTTTGTTTGCTGGCGGCGCTGTGCCTGCTGGCCGGCTGCGCCGCGCCGGCGGCGCCTGTCGAACAGCCGGTCCAGAAGCCGGCGGCCCAACAGCCTGCGGAGGAGGCCCCGACGGAGACCGCCCCCGCCGAAGCGCCCGCCGCACCGGCGCCCACCGACGACACTGCCCCGGTGCTCACCTGCGGTGAATACGCCATGACCTCCGCCCAATTTCAATACTATTTCGGCAGACAGTGCGCCGCCGTCCGCGACGCCTACGGCAGCAAATCCTTCGATCTGTCGAAGGATCTGGACGCCCAGAGCTACGACGGCCAGCAGAGCTGGGCGGCGTTCCTGACCGAGCAGGCCTTCGGCCTGGCCGAACAGACGCAGATGCTGTGCCTGGCGGCGCAGGCGGCGGGCTTTGCCCCCGTCGAGGGCGAGCCGATCACCGATGAAACGGCCCGCAGCCGGGGATATGCCGACGCGCAGACCATGCTGACCGCGCTGTACGGCGAGGGCGCGGAACCCGAAGGGTATGCCGCCTTTGCCCGGGATCTGGCCACGAGCGAGGCCTATTCCGAGACTCTGGGCGGCGGTGAGCACACCGAGGCCGAACTGGAAGCCTATTACGACGCGCATGCGGAGGAATACAAAAACATTTTCCACGTCGAAAAGAATGACGACCGGCCCATGGATGTGCGCATCATCCGCTTCTACCCCAACGACCTCAACTCCGACGCCGACTGGCAGTCCGCCGAGGAGCGGGCCCGCGCGGCGGAGACGGAATTCCGGAAGGATCCCACCGATGAGAAATTCGCCGCCCTTGCCGACGAGCGCACCGAGGATTTCAAATCCCCCGACGGCGGCCTGTATCCGGGCCTCGGCCCCGAGGGGAAAGGCCCGCTGGCCGAATGGCTGTTCCCCGACGAGGGGGCGCGTGCCGCCGGCGACCTGACCCTGCTCCGGGAGGCCGACGCCTGGGCGCTGTGCTATGTGAGCGCCCTGGGAGAACGGACCAGCTGGCAGCTGGCCGTGGAGCAGGATCTGCGCCGCGACGACTGTCTCAAGGCGCTGGACACGCTTCGGCAGACCTACGTCTTCCAGCGGCATCCGGAGAATATTGACCTGCGCGCGCCCACCGCGCACAATGCCGAACGCTTTGCAGGCGTTGAGGCAGTGGGCTGACACCATACGCGAGCATTCCGCGGGAAAGAAGGTACCTATGGACGAAAAATTGCAATCCGGCGCCCAGGAGATCAATGAGCCGCTGACCTCGTCCGCCAAGGCGGCCGAAGCGGCCGCGGCGGAAATCGAAGAAGTCCGCGAAGCGGCAAACGAAGCCGCCGAAATGCCGGAAGCCTCTGCTGAGGCGGCGGAGCAGGCTGCCGAAGCCGCCGTGGAAACGGCGGAAGCGGCGACGGAGGAAGCCGAAGAGACGCTGAGCCCCGAGGCCGCCTTTGTCGAGGCCATGATGGCCGACACCCGGCCGGCGGAGGATCTGCCCATTGAGGAGCTGCCCCTTGTGGAGAAGCCCGTCCGGTCCGCCGAAGCGCCCAGGCTCAGCAAGGGCAAGATTGCCGCGATCGTCATCGCCGCGGCCCTGCTTCTGGCCGGCCTGGTCACGCTGACCATCTACCTCACCCGCAGCAAGAGCCCGGCGGGCCCGGAGCTCACCGCGGAAGAGGTGGGCGAGCACTCCCGGGTGGATATGAACGAAATGATGAAGTACGGCCCCTTCGCCTACACCGACGAAGCGCTGGCAGAGAAGTACAACGCCCAGGTCGTCGCCAAAGTGGGCGATCATGAGCTGAAGAACGGTCTGCTGCAGATCTTCTACTGGTCCATGGTCTACCAGGATCTGAATGAAAACGCGGACTATCTGTCCTTCCGCGGGCCGGACATCTCCCGTCCCTTTGCCGAGCAGAAATACGGCGAGAACGTCAACTGGGAGCAGCACTATCTGCAGACCGCCCTGGACTATTATCTCCAGAACGTCTCCCTCTACGACGAGGCGGTGAAGGCGGGCACGGAGCTCAGCGCCGAGAGCCAGGATCTTATGGACAATCTGTCCCAGAACCTGACCGAGCAGGCGGAGACCAACGGCTTTGACAATGTGGAGGATTACCTGGCCCAGAGCTTCGGCCCCGGCGTGAGCATGGACGATTATCTGGAATACTACCGCATATCCAGCCTGGCCTTCACCCATGCCAGCCAGCTCCAGAAGGATATCACCGTCAGCGCCGACGAGATCAGCGAATTTTACGACGCCCACGCCGAGGACTATGCCGCCAAGGGCGTGGAAAAAACGGATCAGAACGTGGTCAATGTACGCCACATTCTGGCCATGCCGGAGCAGGATACGGATTCCGACGGCGACGGGGCGAACGATTCCAGCTCCGAGGACGCCTGGTCCGCGGCGGAAGGACGCATCAACACGATCTATGACGAGTGGAAAAAAGATCCCACCGAGGATAATTTCGCCGATCTGGCCAGCTCCATGACCGATGATCCCGGCTCCGCCGAGAACGGCGGCCTGTATGAGAACATCTATCCCGGCCAGATGGTTGAGGAATTTGCCGACTGGTGCTTCGATCCCGCGAGAAAACCCGGCGACACCGGCATCGTCCGCACCGACTACGGCTACCACCTGATGTACTTCTCCTCCGAGGGCGACAAGCCCTACTGGCAGATCGTGACGGAGGAAGAATGCATCTACGACAAGTTCAACAAGATCATCGACGAGCTGTTCTCCAAGTACGAGATCAAGCCGAATTACAAGAACATCCATCTGTACGATACAATCGCCGCCGATGCCGCTTCAGAAGCTGCCAAAGACGGCGAAGTGGAGCCGTGATCCACCGCGCAGGCGGTTTACGATAGTCAATAATTATAAAAATACGGAATAAAGGAGAAATGAATTATGGGTCTTATTTCTGCAGTTCTCGGCGCCGCCACCGGCGTCCTGGCCGATCAGTGGAAAGAGTATTTCTACTGCGAAGCACTCCCCGAAAACGTGCTGGTCACCAAGGGCAGAAAGCGCGTTTCCGGCCGTTCGTCCAATACCAAGGGCAGCGATAACATCATCTCCAACGGTTCGGTCATTGCCGTGGCCGACGGCCAGTGTATGATTATCGTGGATCAGGGCAAGGTGGTTGAGCTCTGCGCCGAGCCCGGCGAATTCATCTATGATACCTCCACGGAGCCCTCCATCTTCACCGGCAGCCTCGGCGCCGGTCTGCTGGAGACCTTCAAGCTCATCGGCAAGCGCTTCACCTTCGGCGGCGAGCCCCCCAAGGATCAGCGCGTCTACTACTTCAATACCAAGGAGATCATGAACAACAAGTACGGCACGCCGTCCCCGGTGCCCTTCCGCGTGGTGGACCAGCGGGCCAACCTGGACGTGGACATCGGCCTGCGCTGCTTCGGCGAGTACAGCTACCACATCTGCAACCCCATGCTGTTCTACACCAACGTCTGCGGCAACGTCACGAGCGACTACACCCGCGACAAGCTGGATCCCCAGCTCAAGAGCGAGCTTCTGACCGCCCTGCAGCCCGCCTTTGCCAAGATCTCCGACATGGGCATCCGCTACAGCGCCATCCCCGCCCACACCCAGGAGCTGGCCGACGCGCTGAACGACGTGCTGTCCGCCAAGTGGCGTGACCGCATCGGCATCGAGATCGTCGCCTTCGGCGTCAGCTCGGTCAAGGCCAGCGAGGAAGACGAGGCCATGATCAAGCAGATGCAGACCATGCAGACGCCCACCGGCATGGCCGCACAGCTGGCCGGCGCCCAGGCCCAGGCCATGAAGGACGCCGCCAACAACCCGAACGGCGCCGCCATGGCGTTCATGGGCATGAATGCGGCCGCCTCCACCGGCGGCTTCAACGCCAACGCCCTGATGCAGAACGCGGCTGCCGCGGCGCCCGCGCCCGCCGCCCCCGCCGGCTGGAACTGCGCCTGCGGCAAGACCGGCATCGTCGGCAACTTCTGCCCCGAGTGCGGCGCAAAGAAGCCCGAGGCATGGAAGTGCGCCTGCGGCAAGGAAAACACCGGCAACTTCTGCACCGAATGCGGCGCGAAGAAGCCCGAAAACTGGACCTGCGCCTGCGGCACCGTGAACAGCGGCAAGTTCTGCACCGAGTGCGGCACGAAAAAGCCCGAATAATCGAAGAGATACAGCGCACAGGGGACGGTACAGCGTACCGTCCCCTGTGTTTTTATTTTCGGCAGAAGGAAAAGGCGCGCCGGCTGTTATTTCAGCCGGCGTTCTTTCCAGTCCGTCTTTTTGGTGCGGGTTTCCCGCAGGCGGACAAAGAATTCCTGCAGAAGGGCCGCCGATTCTTCCGCCAGTACGCCGGAGACCACCTCGGGCCGGTGGTTGTAGGGCAGGGCGAACAGATCCGTCACCGAGCCGCAGGAGCCGGCCTTGGGGTCCGCCGCGCCGAAGACCAGGCGGGGGATGCGGGCGTTGATGATGGCGCCGGCACACATGGGGCAGGGCTCCAGGGTCACGTACAGGGTGCACTGCCACAGCCGCCAGCCGCCCAGGCACTTGCAGGCTTCGTCGATGGCCTCCAGCTCCGCATGGCGCAGGGCGTTGCGGTCGGATTCCCGCCGGTTCCTGCCGCGGCCCACGATCCGGTCCCCCAGGGTGACGACCGCGCCCACGGGCACCTCGCCCTCGGCGCCCGCCTCCGCGGCCAATTCCAGCGCCAGGCGCATCATTTGCTCGTCCATGGTCATCCTCCTGCGATTTTTCTTCAGTTTATCGCAAAAACCCGTGCGCGTCAACCCAGCACCGCCGCGCATGCCATGGCCAGCTCCCGGGCGCTGAGCTTCGTCACGGTGCCGTCGGCGCGGCGAAGGGAGATCTCCCGATCCGTTCTGTCCCGGATGGCCGCGACGACGCGCTCCATTGCCCGCCGGTCCCCGGGGGTGAGGAGCTGACCGGTCAAAAGATAATCCGTCGTCACGCCGAAGATCTTCGACAGCGCCACGATCCGGTCCATGGAAGGCTCCCGCCGGCCCTGCTCATACATCCCCACGGCGCTGGGGCTCACCGACAGGCGTTTGCCCAGCTCCGCCTGACTCATGCCGGCCTGGATGCGCAGCGCGGCGATCCTCGCTCCGAGCATGTGATCACATCCTTTCTTATGTGATCACAATACCACAAGAAAAGGCCGAAGAAAGTTAAATCCTGTCTGTGACGAAAAAAGCCTTGACATCACACAATTCGTGTAGTAAGCTATATTTGTAGATTTGGTAATTATTGGAAATTTTAACGAGAGAAATAATTGCCGGATCTTGGACTCTTCCGGATAAGCTGAATCTATCAAGGGAGAGTTTGGATTGTATTATGAATATGCCCCTGATCCGTATACGTACACCGATCTGCAGTCTCTGCGGCCCGTCGCCGATTGCCAGCTGTGCGGGGAGGACCTGTTTCTCGGCCAGTGCTGCTACCGCCTGGAGGGGGAGCTGGTGTGCGACCAGTGCCTGCTGGATTATGCCCGGGCCTATTTCCGCCATGCCCGGGTGCGGCTGTGTCCGGAGCCGGAGTCATGACGCTGCGGGAGATGTCGTCCGAGTACCGCGCCAGCGCCGCACTGCTTTCGGCGATGCTCCGGCCCCTGCGCGCCAGGCTGCGTACCTGCGGCGATCCCGACGAGCGGCTTCGGCTGCGCCATCGCATCTATGTGCTCAGCGCGGTGCTGACCCAGACCCGCGAACTGGCAGAACTCACGGAGCACTATTACGAAAGGGGGTACTGGCGCAATGAAAAGTACACCCTATGAGCTGTTCTCCAACGTGCAGTTCCCGCCCGAGGTCCAGCGCCGCCGGGTGCGCCTTGTCATGGAACATGAGCTGACCGAAACCCAGCGCCGTGCGATCCAGGGCCACTTTTTCGAGGGCCGCTCCTTCCGCGATCTTGCCCGGGAGCAAGGCGTGCAGCCCAGCAGCGTCTGGAAGGCCATGCAGCGCGGCCTTCGGCGGATGGCCCGCTGCCTGCGTTACTGATTCTGACAGGAGAAACGCGGTAAATTGTTCCGGTTTTCGGCCGGTTTCTCCCTTGACAAACGCTTTTTTTGGTGCTATCATGGCGGTAATCGGCGATGACGAGGACGAAATCGGGTCCATGCGAAGTCAGAGAGGGACGTCGTCGGCTGTGAGCGTCCCATTTGCATCCGATCGCACCACCTCCGAGCTTCCGGCCAACGGTGGGCAAGACAATGCCCCGGCGACGATACGCGGACTTGAGAGAACGCATATGCGTGGCCGAACCTATTAAGCCGGACGGGCGCGCCCGTTACAGCGGAAATGAGCGGCAGCGAAAGCTGCAAGCAGGGTGGAACCGCGGAATAAATCATTATCCCGCCCCTGATTCACATCAGGGGCGGGTTTTTTATCTGCCCCGTATCAGAAAAGGAGGCAATCTTATGTCCGAAGAAAATCTGTACACCTTTGAAAACGAAGCTTATCGCAAGACCTACTGGCATACCTGCTCCCATGTGATGGCCCAGGCCGTCAAGCGCCTGTATCCCCAGGTGCAGCTGGCCATCGGCCCCGCCATCGACGAGGGCTGGTACTACGACTTCGACGCCGACTTCAGCTTCACCCCGGAGCATCTGAGCGCCATTGAGGCCGAGATGAAGAAGATCTGCAAGGAGCGCCTGCATCTGGAGCGCACCGAGCTGCCCCGGGCCGAGGCCATCGCCTTCATGGAGGGCAAAAACGAGCCCTACAAGGTCGAGCTCATCAACGACCTGCCCGAGGACGCCGTCATCTCCTTCTATACCCAGGGCGATTTCACCGACCTGTGCGCCGGCCCCCATCTGGACTCCACCGGCCGCATCAAGCCCAACGCCTTCAAGCTGGTCAAGAGCTGCGGCGCCTACTGGCGCGGCGACTCCAACCGCAAGATGCTCCAGCGCATCTACGGCATCGCCTTCCCCCAGAAGGAAGAGCTGACCGCCTGGCTGGAAGCCAAGGCCGAGGCCGAGCGCCGCGACCACAACAAGCTGGGCCGCGAGCTGGAGTACTTCACCACCGTGGACGTCATCGGCCAGGGCCTGCCCATCCTGCTGCCCAAGGGCTCCCGTGTCATCCAGCTGCTGCAGCGCTGGGTGGAGGATGTGGAGCAGCAGCGCGGCTATCTGCTGACCAAGACCCCTCTCATGGCCAAGCGCGACCTGTACCGCATCTCCGGCCACTGGGATCACTACCTCGACGGCATGTTCATCCTGGGCGACCCCTACGACGAGGAAAAGGAATGCCTGGCCCTGCGGCCCATGACCTGCCCCTTCCAGTACCAGGTCTATCTGAACCGCGGCCGCAGCTACCGCGACCTGCCCATGCGCCTCGGCGAGACCTCTACCCTGTTCCGCAACGAGGACTCCGGCGAGATGCACGGCCTGATCCGCGTGCGCCAGTTCACCATCTCCGAGGGCCATCTGGTGCTCCGCCCCGACCAGCTGGAGGAGGAATTCAAGGGCTGCCTGGAGCTGACCAAGTATATGCTGGACACCGTCGGCCTGCTGGACAAGTGCACCTTCCGCTTCTCCCAGTGGGATCCCGCCAACCCCAACAACAAGTATGAGGGCACCGCGGAGCAGTGGAACGAGGCCCAGCGCATCATGGGCCAGATCCTCGACCATCTGGGCGTGGAATACACCATCGGCATCGACGAGGCCGCCTTCTACGGCCCGAAGCTGGACATCCAGTACAAGAACGTCTACGGCAAGGAGGACACCCTGGTCACCATCCAGATCGACATGCTCCTGGCCGAGCGCTTCGGCATGTACTACACCGATCGCGACGGCTCCAAGAAGCTGCCCTATATCATCCACCGCACCAGCCTGGGCTGCTACGAGCGCACCCTGGCCTACCTGCTGGAGACCTACGCCGGCGCGCTGCCCACCTGGATGGCACCGGAGCAGGTGCGCATCCTCACCATCACCGACCGCGCCGCGGAGTATGCCGACGGCATCCGGGCAAAGCTGAACGCCGCCGGTTTCCGCGTCACCGTGGACGACAGCGCCGAGACCCTGCGCAAGAAGATCCGCAACGGCCAGATGGAGAAGATCCCCTATATGATCATCCTGGGCGACAAGGATATGGAGAATCAGACCGTATCCGTCCGCTACCGCAACGGCGACGACCTGGGCTCCATGAGCTACGAAGCCTTCGAGGCCATGCTCCGCGAAGTCGTGGACTCCAAGGCAAAGAAGTAAAAAACCGAACAGCAACGGCGGCAGAGGAAAGCTTCCTCTGCCGCCGGACGTTTTTACAGTGAAAAGAGAAGAGAAGGGGTATTTTCAAACCTGCGATTTGAAAATGATTCATATGCGCTTCCGGAAACCTGCGCGCCCCTTGCCGCTGCCTGCGCAGCAGTTGCGATGCCAGAGCCGCCCACAGACGGAGAGGGAGCGGCCGCAGGAGAAGGCTTATTGCCCGCGGATGATTTGGAATCAGGGCAAAACGCGCGTCCCTGTTTTCACACATCCGGTTCATACGGTACGATCACCGTATCGTCGTAGATCGTGACATACCCCATGAAGAGCGTGATCCGCGTGCCGACGCGGTAGCCGTTATCTTCTATCCGGTGAAACTTTCTGACCTGCCAGAGCACAGCGCGCCATTCTATGCTTCCGCCGTCTTTATAGACCAAGCGGATTGGAATCAGCAGCGCAAGCAGAAGGATGAGCACAAGGATCATTGCTTTTCTTTTTCGTTTCATTTTGATCGTTCCTTTCTGAGTCAGACCCGCCCGGAGGCGTCCCTGCGGCGGCGGCAACCGGCAGCAGGCATCGTCTGCGCGCCCCTTTCCGCCGCATCCGGCATTCGGCTTCCGTGAGATGCCGATCAATTACGTCTCTTCCTTCTCTTCGCGCTCCAGGATTTCACCGACGCGCTTCATGCCCCGCAGGCAGAGGGCAGAGACCGCCCCCAGCAGGGCCAGCGCCAGGGCCAGTTGTGCTTTTTTCATGGCTGAACCTCCTGTCCTGTGGCGGCTTTCTTCGCCGCGCGCCACATGGAATGGTACTTCTTAAAATCATATTTTTTAATTTTGTCCGGCAGCACGATCAGAAACGGCAGCTTCCGAAATTCCTCCGCCGTCATCTTCCCGCGCGCCAGCCGGAACACCAGCTTGTCCAGCAGATGCTTATTTACGATCCGTTCTCCCAAAGGTGGTTGACCCTCGTAGGTCGCCAGCGGTTTTCCGCAAACGGTCATATCATAGTGAAAAATCAGCATTGCGCCGGTGGTCTTGTAAACGCCGACCGGCCTGCAGGCCCGGGCGTCCGCCCAGGGGACGAACACCAGCTTGCCCTGTTTCCTGGAAAAGATATGGATGCCGTCGTCCTCGATCATGGCCCATGCGCCGGAGCGGAGCGCCTGATAACACAAAACCCCGGCGATACCAGGCAGCAGCACGCAGCAGACCGCCAGCACCACCCAATTATCGCGCGCATCATAGAAAGGTTCCTGGAACAGAAGCACCGAAAGAAATGCGGCATAAAGCACAAGCAGAACCGAAATGAACAGATAGGGGTATTTTTGCGGCTGATATCTCATCCCATTGCCTCCAGATTCTTTTCCAGCAGTACCAGATCGATGCCGGGGATGCCGTTGAAGGTGGTGGGCACGACGGCGATCTCCCGGTAGCCGAGGCCCTTGTAGAAGGCGCGGGCGATCGAATTGCGGGCGTTGGTGTCCATGCGCAGTTCCGGGCAGTTCATGGTGCGGGCAAAATTCTCATAGAACGCCACGAACGCTCTGCCCAGGCCCCGGCCCTTGGCCGCCGGGTGGATGACCAGGGTGTGCAGGACGCAGATCCGCTCGTCCGGGGCGCTGTACCGCCAGGGCGCGCCGGCATAGACGTCCACCTGGATCTGATTGATGATCGCGGCGCCGCGCACAAGCCCGTCCTCGCACAGAACGAACAGGTCGTCCCGGTCCAGGGCGGCCTCCGCGGTGGCGCGGGTGGGGTAGACGCCCCGGATCCAGCCGACGGTGGATTTTCCCGCCTCCTCGGCGGTGTGCTGGGCGTCGTAGATGCGCGCCACGGCGTCCAGATCGCTGATTGTCGCTTTGCGTATATCCATAAGCCTCAGAAATGGGTGAACAGGACGGCCTTCAGGCCCGCTGCGGCGGCGTCCTCGTCGGCGCCTTCGATCTCGGTCTTGATGAGGTCGCCCATCTTGGCCCCCAGAGTCATGACGGCCATGATCCGCTTGCCGTCCACGGTGCGCTCGCCCACGGTGAAGCGGATGTCGGACTGGTATTTCTGGGCCTCGCGGACCAGAATGCCCGCATGCCTGGCGTGCATGCCCACGGGCACCGTGATGGTATACATGAATGTGCGCATCGCCGTTCCTCCTGAATACCTGTTTTTTCCACTGTACCACAGAACTTCTCCGGACGCAAGACTTCCGGGGAAACGGCTTGTGTTTTTCTGTGCCTGTGGTATAATCGAAGAAAAAGCAAAAGCAAGCAGAAAGGAGATTCTTATGGATTACCGAGCGTTTGGCGATACCCTGGTGCTGCGGCTCGACCCGGGGGAGGAGATCTGCCAGTCCATGCTGGAGCTGGCGGAAAAAGAGGATATCCGCCTGGCCAGTGTCACGGGCCTCGGCGCGGTGAACGATTTCACCGTCGGCGTCTATGATACCGTCGCGCGGAAGTACAAGGCCAACAAGTTTGCCGGCCCCTTTGAGATCGTCTCGCTGACCGGCACCCTGACCCGGCAGGAGGGAAAGCCCTATCTGCACCTGCACATGAGCTGCGGCGACGGAGAGGGGCGCGTCTTCGGCGGGCACCTGAACCGGGCGGTCATCAGCGCCACCGCGGAGATCGTCATCCGGCGCATCCCCGGCGAGGTGGGCAGGCGGCACGATGAGACCATCGGGCTGAATCTGTTTGATTTCTGAAAAATGCAGTGTGCGAACAGCGCTCCGGCCGTTCTCCGAAAAGAGGGCGTCGGGGCGCTGCTTCTGCGATGCGGACCCGGATCGCCGCGGCGCGGGTCCGCATCCTGCGTCCTGCCGGGGGCCCTGAGGGCCAAAATTGTCATTGATACGGGGATGCCGGAGCAAACGATAAAAATTGATTGAAAACAGTTTGTGCAAGTTACTAAAAAATGCCAGACATGAAATGTGCAACATATACAATTGCCGTGTTCTGCGTTCGGAAATAATTGTTGTTTATTATTGACATTCGAAATACAGAAACATATAATTGTTTGTGTAGTGACGTCCGGTCCGCCGGGTGGGCGTTCCGCCGATATTTGATCCCCCCGGGGATTGGATATATATATTATAAGGAGGAAAAAAAGTAATGAAAAAACTGATTGCTCTGCTGCTTGCTCTGGCTATGGTTTTCGCTCTGGTTGCTTGCACTGCCAAGACGCCTGAGGCCGAACCCGAAGCTGAGCCCGAAACCGCCACCGAACCCGAAGCTGAACCCGAAGCCGAACCCGAACCCGAACCCGAAGCCGAGCCCGAGGCTGAGCCCGAGGCGGAACCCACCGAGATCGAGTTCTGGACCTTCCAGGAGCTCCATGTGGAGTTCTACGAAGAGATGGCCAAGCTGTGGAACGAACAGAACCCTGACCGTCAGATCAAGCTGGTCCCCACCGTCTATCCCTTCGAGGATATGCACACCAACCTGGGCCTGGCCCTGCAGGCCGGTACCGGTGCTCCCGATCTGGTCGACATCGAGTTCGGTAAGTTTGCCAACTTCCTGAAGGGCGACATCCAGCTCGAGCCCCTGAACGACATCGTTGAGCCCGAACTGCCCAACATCGTCAAGGCCCGTGTGGATATCTACTCCAAGGACGGCAAGTACTACGGCATCTGCTTCCATGTCGGCGCCGCTGTCATCTGGTACAACAAGGAGCTCTGCGACTCTGCCGGTATCAACTACGAAGACATCAAGACCTGGGACGACTACTATGAGGCCGCCAAGAAGTTCAAGGAAGCCAACCCCGACAAGTACTGGATGTCCGTCGAGTCCTCCGACATCTGGCATATGTGGCCGCAGCTGGCTGAGCTGGGCGCCGACATGACCGACGCCGACGGCAACCCCACCATCGACACCCCGGAGATGGCCCGGGTTCTGGAGTACAACCGCAAGATGGTCAACGAAGAGCTGGCTGTCGTTGCTCCCGGCACCTATCACCATGCTGAGGAGTTCTACTCCATGATGGACGGCGGCAACATTGCCTCCCTCGTCATGCCCTTCTGGTACATTGACCGCTTCACCAACTACATGCCCGATCTGAAGGGCAAGATCGTCACCGCTCCGCTGCCCGTATGGGAAGCCGGCGAGAAGCGCTCCGTCGGTCAGGGCGGTACCGGCACTGCCGTTACCAACCAGGCGGACGATCCCGAGCTGACCAAGGCGTTCCTGGCGTTCTGCAAGCTGTCCAAGGAAGGCGGCATCAAGCTGTGGCAGCTTTGCGGTTTCGACCCGATCCGCACCGAAGTCTGGTCCATGGACGACGTCACGCATGATCCCAATAACCAGTTCGTGCAGTACTATGTCAACAATCCGTTCGACACCCTGCTCGAGATCAAGGACGAGGTCGTCGCTGTCAACAACAACGAGGCCCTGCCCGGCGTTCTCGACGAGATGAAGGCTGTCGTTCTGCAGAAGGCTTACGAGACCGATGAGCCCATTGCAGACATCCTGAAGGAAGCCCAGGCCACCGTTGAGGCTGAAGGCTGATCTTCCGAACCCCGCATGACTTAACTTAGGACAGGGGGAAGAAAAGCGCTGCTTTTCTTCCCCCTCAGCGTATCAAAAAAGACTTTTGGATATGCTGAGGGCGTTTTTCAAACGTTCCCTCCGATGCGTTGACGCGCCGGAGGAAAAGCCCCCTTTTTCCTGAGTGCGCCGTCCCCCGCAGGAGAGCACGGACGGCAGAGAGAAAAGGAGAAAACGTACATGAACCGACTGAAATCACTTCCATATTCACAGAAGGCAGCGCCGTATGTGTTCAT
>SVKO01000009.1 GCA_015068455.1 Oscillospiraceae bacterium
GTCATCCCGATCGTGATCCTGTTTGCCATGTTCCAGAGGCACTTCATCTCCGGCATGACCGCCGGCGGCGTGAAGGGCTGACGGCTGCCCGCCGCCCGCAGGCGGGAGCGATACGCTGTTCCCTGAAAGGAGAATCGCCATGCAGTGGCTGTTAGAGCATTTTCTTCTTGTGATCCTGGTCGCCGCAGGAGCGGCCACGTTTGCATGGCTGCTGGCCATGCGCAGGCGCCTGGAAATGAAATGGTATGCGGCGCTCATTCTTGCCGTCGTGCATGTGTTCTGCGGCGTGGCCTGCGTCCGGGTTTTCGCGAGAATGGAGGGCGCAGGCGCCGGAGCCATGAGCATTTTCGGCGCGGTGTTCTTCATGCCGGTGTTCTATTTCATCGGCGCGAAGATTTTCAAGCGTCCCATGGCGGAGGTTTTTGACATTTTCGCCATCCCCATGATCTTTACCCTGCTTTGCTCCCGGGTCAACTGCCTGAAATCCGGCTGCTGCCTGGGTCTGCAGATCCCCGGCATGGACATGCGCTGGCCCACCCGCGAGGCGGAGATGGTGTTCTACGTCATCTTCCTGGCCGTTTTCATCCCCAGGGTCTGCAAGGGCAAGTCCAAAGGCCGGGTCTATCCCGCCTACATGGCGGCCTACGGCATCTTCCGCGGCATCGTGGAATGCTTCCGGGAGTCCAGCTCTCCGTCGTTTCTCCACATCTCCCATATCTGGGCCCTGCTCTCGCTGGCCATCGGCCTGGGGATCCTCTGGGACATGAAGGCAAAGGAGAAAAAAGGCGAGAGCGCAAAAGGGAAAAAGCATAAATAAAACCGAATAAAACCGCAGGGCCGCCCCGATTCGGGGCGGCCCTGCGGCTGTTAAAAAGAGCCGAGGCTGTCGGGCCAGGGCAGCAGGGGAGCTCGAGGGGGCAAGGCCCGCCTCGAATTGGATCAGCGAGCGTCCGAAAAAGCCGTGAAACGGCTTTTCGGGCTTTGTATTTTGCCCCACGGCAAAATACGCGCTCGCAAGCTTGTCAAGAAGTCCGTAAAGGACTTTTTGACAAGCTGTGGCCGCCCCGATTCGGGGCGGCCCTGCGGCTGTTAAAAAGAGCCGAGGCTGTCGGGCCAGGGCAGCAGGGGAGCTCGAGGGGGCAAGGCCCGCCTCGAATTGGATCAGCGAGCGTCCGAAAAAGCCGTGAAACGGCTTTTCGGGCTTTGTATTTTGCCCCACGGCAAAATACGCGCTCGC
The DNA here is from genome assembly GCA_015068455.1 of Oscillospiraceae bacterium. Lineage (GTDB taxonomy): Bacteria > Bacillota > Clostridia > Oscillospirales > Oscillospiraceae > SVMC01. The sequence goes on from SVKO01000009.1 coordinate 1,238, forward strand.
AGGCTTGTCAAGAAGTCCGTAAAGGACTTTTTGACAAGCTGTGGCCGCCCCGATTCGGGGCGGCCCTGCGGCGGTCAGAAAGAGGCCGAGGCTGTCGGGCCAGGGCAGCAGGGGAGCTCGAGGGGGCAAGGCCCGCCTCGGATCGGGGTTGCCCTGCGGTACCTGCGGGACACCGGGATCCCCAGCCAAGGCCCGCCCTCCGGGCGCCGTTTTCGGTGCGGTGCGGGCGGGCTGATGTGGGCATCAGCCCCTACGGAGCGGGAGCTGTTTCGCGCTGCAGCGAGGGCGTTTCGTGCGTTGCGTTTTGTTTTGGGGCGTGATATAATGAAAAAAATTTGAAATGCCTCAAAAACGGAAAGGGAGCTGCACCGATGAAACGGGTCTCCAAAAACAGAAAAAGCCTCTCTGCGGCCTGGGTGGCCGTGCTGTATATCGTCATCAGCCTGGCGATCCTGGCGGTGGCGGTGTATCTGCAGCCGGGTTCGGCGACGAGCACCCTGCGCAATTTTTTGCGTGATCCGCGGCTGCTGGCGCTGAATCTGCTGCCGATCCTGGCGGTGCTGGGGCTAAGCTATGCGCTGCTGGGCAATCTCTTTTTTGCCGGCAGCCTCACGGGCGTGATTTTCCATGCGCTGTCGCTGGTCAACCTCATCAAAGTCGAATGCCGCAAGGATCCCCTGGTGCCGCCGGACTTCGGCCTGTTTGGAGAGGCCATGCAGGCCACGGGGGAATATCAGCTCAACCTCCACCCCGGCAGGATCGCTCTGATCACGGCCTTTGCCATCGTGCTGTTTTTGCTTGGCCTGCGCTTCAAGCGCCGGCCGAAGGCATGGAAGCGGCTGGTGATCGGTCTGGTCTGCGTCGGCTGTATGGCCGGGGCCATGATGACGGTCTATCCCTCCAAGGATCTGTACATGGACATGATCGGCAAAATCGACGGTCTGACCTACACGAATGTGCCCAAGGTCTTCGACGAGACGGGGTTCGTCTACTGCTTCCTCCACAATTTCGGCCTCTACGAAGTGGAAAAACCCGCGGACTATGACAGAGCGGAGGTGGAAGCGTGGGCGGACGAGACCGCCGCGAGCGCAAAGACGCCCGTCAGGGCCAACGTGATTTTCGTCCAGTGCGAGGCCTTCAGCGACGTGTTTGACGCCCCCGCCTTCACCTACGCTCCCGAAGACAATCCAATGTACCTGTATCATCAGGTGGCGGAGGGGCCGCGGGCCCTGTCCGGGCGGATCATCGTGTCGAATTTCGGAGCGGGCACCGCCAACACGGAGTTCGACGTGCTCACGGGCATGCAGACGAACATGCTCAACTCCACGCCCACCTCTGCCCTGCGGGTGGTGCACAAGAACGTGTCCACCCTGGCGCGGATCTTCCGGAAGCAGGGTTACGGCAGCTGGTTCATGCACCCGGGCGAGCGCTGGTTCTACAACCGCGAGAGCGTCTACCACTATTTCGGCCTGGACAATCAAACCTTCCGGGAGGATTTCTCCCAGCTCAGCTACAAGGGCTCCTGGCCCTCGGACGACTGCTTCCGGCAGGAGCTGATCCGCGAATACGAGCGGCAGACGGCGGGCGGCGCGCCCTGGTTCGCCTTCACCGTCACGGTGCAGAACCACCAGGCCTATCCCTGGAGCAAGTATGATTTCAAGGTGCCGGACGCCCAACTCGGCGTGCCGGTGTCCGACGAGGCCATGGAGAACCTTTCGGTCTATGCCGAGGGCATTCGGGATTCGTCAAAAATGCTCCGGGATATGACCGAGTACTTCGACGCCCAGGACGAGCCGGTGCTGCTGGTGTTCTGGGGGGACCATCTGCCCGCCATGGGAGCCAATTTCGGCGCTTTCCGGGAGATCGGTCTGACCACCGGCGACGAATCCAACGTGGATTCCGCCCTGGATACCTATGCCACGCCCTATGTGATCTGGGCCAACGAGGCCTTCGACGCGCAGTACGGCTTCCGGGACCGGGTGAACAAGCTGGACATGGGCGCGGACGACCGCATCAGCGACATCTACCTGGGCGAGCTGGTCTACGAGCTGCTGGACATGGATGGCTCGGACGCCTATTTTGACTACCTCGGCCAGGCCCGGCGCGCCCTGCCCGTCATCTGCATGGGCCGCTACGCCCTGCCCGACGGCACCCTGACCGACAGCCTCACGCCGGAGCAGCAGGCCGTGGAGGACAAGCTGCACAAGTGGACCTATTACCGCGTCGTGGAAGAGCGCGTGACGGAATAAAGAGAGAATAATCCGGGGGGATTTCTGTGAAACGAATTGCCGCATTGCTGTTATGCATCGTCCTGATGCTGACGTTGACCGCCTGCGATCCGGGGATGACCCATCTTGATAAAAGCGAATTGGAAAACAAGGTCGTAAAGGTCGAACTGATCCATTATGATTATCCAAAGCAAAAGCAGTTCAAATCATGGGTTCCGGATCATTCCAAAAAACTGAAGCCATTTGAAGAAGTCAGAGTGGTCGTTCTGGAGGAATTGCCGTCCGAGCGGATGTCTGAATTTCTGGACCGGCTGTCCGAAGCAGACGTTCTGGTCAAGTACTGGGCGGTCGATTCCCCGCGGTGCTTCTGCCTGCGTCTGACCTACGACGACGGGAGCTTTCTGATCCTCAACTGTTACGGGCATTCCTACCGAGGTTATATCGGAACCTATGCAAGCGATGGGGAAGTGCAGGACTTCATTGGCTCGTTCTGTAACTGGGATGACTTTCAGGATCTGGTGGAAAACTTCTTCTCAATTAAATTAGACAGCGAATAATAAACGGCGGCCCCGCGTGCGCCCGGCATGGACCGGACGGACACGCGGGGCTGTTTTTTGCCGCAGGGAGGTATGTGGGCATACGCCAGAAAAATATACTCCGTAGGGGCCGATGCCTACATCGGCCCGCCTGCTGTGTATTTATAAGATCCGTATGATCCTTCCGTTGCAGACCAACTCCTTGGCCGCCGTGCAGGCTGAAATGCTGCATACAGCGTCGATGGTTGCCAACGGGCGCATGTGGGACAGCGAGCCTACGGGTGCGGTGATGATCAGATGCACCATCAAAAAACGCACCTGCCTTTGGCTCCCTCTTTGAGGGAGCTGGCGCGAAGCGACTGAGGGAGCAAGGGTATTTCAGCAGACGGACTCCCTCCGTCTCTCGCTTCGCTCGAGCCACCTCCCTCGGGGAGGGAGGCAGGGGCGCGTCGGAGTTCTGATGGCGCTCAGAGCTCAAACATCGCGCCCAGCAGGGCAAAGCCCGCGGGGAAGGGGCGCATGAAGTTCCAGAAGCCGACGCCGCGCAGGGCGTATTCGCTGACCAGATCGTATTTGGCCTTTGCGCTGCGGGGATCCTCAAACCAGACCTCATGGGCGACGCCGCCGGCGGTATAATTGAAATACGGCGTTTGGGCGGCCTCGTCGAAGCGGATCTCCGCACCGTTCTGCACCGCCAGCCGGACCGCCTCCGGGTTGGAGATGGACCGGGCGCGGGTCGTGCCGCGCTCGAAGGGCAGGGGCCAGTCGTAGCCGTAATTCGGGAAACCGAGGAAAATCTTTTCCGGCGGGATGCGGGTCAGGGCATACTCCACCACCCGGCGCACATTCGGCAGCGGGGCCACCGCCATGGGCGGGCCGTAGGTGTAGCCCCATTCGTAGGTCATCAGCAGCACCGCGTCCGAGGCAGCGCCCAGGGCACCATAGTCATGGCCCTCGTACAGAAGCCCCGGCTGGGTATCGGAGGTCTTGGGGGCCAGGGCGGTGATCAGGGGCAGACCGTCCAGGGCCTCCCGCAGCCGGGCGGCGAAACCGGCGTAGGCGGCCGCATTGGCCGCCCCCAGGAATTCAAAGTCCAGATCCAGGCCCCGGTAGCCCTTCTGCCCCACCTTCGCCGCGGCTTCGGAGATGAGGCGGGCGGACAGGGCGGGATCGTTCAGCACCTGCGTGGCCCGCTCGGTGGAGAAATTGCCGTTCTCCGTCAGGGTGGACAGGTGCATGAGGGGCTGCACGCCGGCTTCCCGCGCCAGGGCCAGCAGGCCGGAATCGTCGAGCTCGACCAGGGAAGCGTCCGGGCCGACGCCGTAGGTGAAGGGCGTGAGAAAGGCAGAATAGGGGAGGATCGGGCGCAGGATCGCCGGATCGGCAAAGGGATAGGCGTAGCCGTTGACCTCGATGGTTCGCCCCGGCGTATCCGTCAGGCGGAGCACGAGGGTCTGGCCGGGGAATATGACGCCGCCGAGGCCGGGATTGACCCGCCGCAGGGCGTTGAGCGTCAGCCCCGCCCGCCGGGCCACGCCCGAGAGGGTGTCGCCGGGCAGGACGGTATAAATTTCCGCCGCCTCCGGGATCAGCAGGCTCTGCCCCACCGCCAGGGCATAGGGCGGGGCCAGAGCGTTCCAGGCGGCGATCCGGGACAGGGGAACGCCGTAGCGCGCGGAAATGGCGCTCAGGGTCTGTCCGGGGGAAACGGTATGGAGAATCATGGGATCACCTCCCGAAAGACTATGCGCCGGGCGCGGGGATGATGACAAAGCCTTCCTCTTGCGGGGGAGGCTTTTGTGCATGGGTGATACTTGCTTTTTTCGTGAAAAAATGATAACATATTATAATTGAAAAATCCTCAGGAGGTACCGCGCTTGGAGACCCGCACCGCCGTCATTACAGCTGAACAAATGCATGCCCAGGATGGGTACTGCCAGAAGGTGCGCGAGTATTGGACCGCGCAAAACGCCGTGCCCACGGCCTATGTGGAGACCTACGGCTGCCAGCAGAACGAGGCGGACTCCGAGATCCTGCGAGGGCTTTTAGAGCGCTGCGGCTATACCATCTGCGGCGGCCCCGAGGGGGCGGACGTTGTCATCTTCAACACCTGCGCCATCCGCGAGCACGCCGAGCAGCGGGTGTTCGGCAACCTGGGCGCCCTCAGCCACACCAAGCGCCGCCATCCGGAGCAGAAGATCTTCCTGTGCGGCTGCATGGCGGGCCAGACCCACGTGGCCGAGCGCGTCAAGAAGAGCTATCCCTATGTGGACGTATGCTTCAATCCCCACCATCTGTGGCAGCTGCCGGAATACCTGCACCGGGTTTTGACGAAAAAGGGCCGGATCTTCGCCACGGAGGAGGTCCCGGGCGTCATCGCCGAGGGCCTGCCCCAGAAGCGGCAGGGCAGGGTCAAGGCCTGGGTTTCCATCATGTACGGCTGCAACAATTTCTGCTCTTACTGCATCGTGCCCTATGTGCGGGGCCGGGAGCGCAGCCGCCGCCCGGAGGCGGTGATCGAGGAATGCCGCGGCCTCATCGCCGCGGGCTATAAGGACATCACCCTGCTGGGCCAGAACGTCAATTCCTACGGCAAGGATCTGGGGCTCGGCGTGGATTTCGCCGATCTTCTGGCGCAGATCGCCCAGATCCCCGGGGAATTCACCCTGCGTTTCATGACCTCCCATCCCAAGGACGCCAGCTTCAAGCTGTTCGATACCATGGCGAAGTACCCCAACATCGCCCACCAGTTCCATCTGCCCGTCCAGTCCGGCAGCGACCGGATCTTGAAGGCCATGAACCGCTGCTATGACAGGGCCCAGTATCTTTCCCTGATCGAGTACGGCCGCAAGGTCATGCCCGACATCGTGTTCACCTCGGATATCATCGTGGGCTTCCCCGGCGAGACGGAGGAGGACTTTGCCGCGACGCTGGAGCTTTGCGAAGCCGTGCGCTACGACGCCCTGTTTACCTTTATCTATTCCCCCCGCAGGGGCACCCCGGCGGCATCCCTGCCGGACCCCACCCCCCGCGCGGAGAAAAACGCCCGGTTTGACCGCCTGCTGGAGGTGCAGAACCGCATCAGCGAACAGCGGCACCGGGATTATATCGGAAAGACCGTGCGGGTGCTGGCCGACGGCGCCGACGGCGATATGCTCACCGGCCGCACCGACGGCGGACGCCTGGTGCGCTTTCCCGGGGATCCGGCGCTGATCGGGCAGTTTGTCCCCGTCACCATCACTGGCCACACCACCTGGTCGCTGACCGGGGATTACGCGCCGTCAAAGGAGGTGCGCCATGGCTGAACTGACACCCATGATGCAGCAGTACTTTGAAATCAAAGAGCAGAACCGCGACTGCATCCTCTTTTTCCGCCTGGGCGACTTCTATGAGATGTTCGACGAGGACGCCCGCCTGGCCTCCCGCGAGCTGGACCTCACCCTGACCTCCCGGGACAGGAGCAAGGACAAGGGCCCGGAGGAGGAGCGCATCCCCATGTGCGGCATTCCCTACCATGCCTCCGAGGGCTACATCGCCCGGCTGATCGCCAAGGGCTATAAGGTGGCCATCTGCGAGCAGACCGAGGACCCCGCCCTGGCCAAGGGCCTGGTGCGGCGGGAGATCATCCGCGTGGTGACCCCGGGCTCGCTGACCGAGAGCTCCATGCTCGACGAGGGCCGCAACAACTATTTTGCCTGCCTCTACGGCATGGGCGCCGACTGCGGCCTGTGCTTCTGCGACATCTCCACCGGCGCGTTCCACGCCACCTCCGTGCCCATGGACGACGAGGCCGTACTCTCCGAGCTGGGGCGGTTTTCCCCCGCCGAGGCCCTGCTTTGCGGCGCGGCCGCGGATCGGCCCGCCCTGCGCGGCGCCATGGCCGAGCGCCTGGGGATCCTGGTGGACGATGCGCTGCCTGAGGGCTTTGCGCCCGGAAGCTGCGAGGACGTTTTAAAAGAACAATTCGGAAAAAGCGCCGCGGAGCTGGGCATCTCCGAGCTGCCCCAGACCGTGTGCGCCGCGGCGGCCCTGCTTCTGACCCTGCGTCAGGTGCAGAAGGCCGACCTGCGGCACGTGCGCGTTTTGGAATACTACCGCACCGGGCGGTACATGGAGCTGGATCTCACCGCCCGGCGCAATCTGGAGCTGACGCAGACCATGCGCTCTCAGGAAAAGCGGGGGAGCCTGCTCTGGGTGCTGGACCGCACCAAGACCGCCATGGGCGGCCGGATGCTGCGATCCTGGCTGGACCGGCCCCTGCTGCAGCCCCGGGCCATCGAGACAAGGCTGGAGAGCGTGCAGGAGCTGTGCGACAACGCCATCGTCCGCCAGGAGCTGGCGGAGATCCTCTCCGGCGTGACGGATCTGGAGCGCATCATGGCGCGCATCGCCACCGGCAGCGCCAACTGCCGCGATCTGGCGGCGCTTGGGAGCGGCTGCGCCGCGCTGCCCGCCCTGCGGGCGCTGATCGAGCCCTGCACGTCCGGCATGCTCTGCGGCATCCGGGCCCAGCTCGATCCCCTGGACGATCTGCGCGCCTGGGTCGCCGAGGCAGTGGTGGATGAGCCCCCCTTCACCGTCCGCGAGGGCGGCATGATCCGCGAGGGCTACAGCCCAGAGCTCGACGATCTGCGCAAAATCATGCACGGCGGTCGGGAGCTGCTCTCCGGCATCGAGACGAGCGAAAAGGAAAAGACCGGCATCCGGAACCTGAAAATCGGCTATAACCGGGTGTTCGGCTACTATATCGAGGTCAGCAAGGGCCAGATCGATCTGGTCCCGGACACCTATATCCGCAAGCAGACCCTGGTGAACTGCGAACGCTACATCACCCAGGAGCTCAAGGAGCTGGAGAACACCATCCTCACCGCTTCGGAGCGGGCCACCGCCATGGAGTACGAGCTGTTCTGCGCCCTGCGCGAGCGCATCGCCGAGGCTGCGCCGAGAGTCCAGGCCACGGCCCAGGCCATCGCAGGCCTGGACGTGCTGCAGAGCCTGGCGAACGTGGCCTGCCGCAACAACTACTGCCGGCCCGCTGTGGACTCCGGCATGGAGATCTCCATCGAGGCGGGCCGCCATCCCGTGGTGGAGCGGATGCTGCAGAACACCCTGTTCGTACCGAACGACACAGCCATCGGTACGCCGGGCAATCTGGCGGCCATCATCACCGGCCCCAATATGGCGGGCAAATCCACCTACATGCGCCAGGTGGCGCTTATCACCCTCATGGCCCAGGTGGGCAGCTTCGTTCCGGCCAAATCCGCCCACATCGGCGTCACCGACCGGATCTTCACCCGCATCGGCGCCTCGGATGATCTGAGCGCCGGCCAGTCCACCTTTATGGTGGAGATGGCCGAATGCGCCGAGATCCTGCGCCACGCCACGTCCCGGTCCCTGCTGATCCTGGACGAGATCGGCCGCGGCACCTCCACCTTCGACGGCATGGCCATCGCCCGGGCGGTGCTCGAGCATGTGGCCGACCCCAAAAAGCTGGGCGCGCGCACCCTGTTCGCCACCCACTACCATGAGCTGGCGGACATCGAGCAGCAGGTGCCCACCGTGAAAAACTACAATATCGCCGTGAAAAAGCGCGGCGACAAGATGATATTCCTGCGCAAGATCGTCCCCGGCGCCACGGACGACTCCTTCGGCGTGGAGGTGGCCATGATGGCCGGCATCCCCGACCGGGTCATCAGCCGGGCACGGCAGATCCTGCGGGCGCTGGAGGCGGGCAAGTCGGCCTCTCCGGCCCCGATCCAGGCCGCGCCGGCGGATCAGATCTTCATGGGCGATCCGAAGACGGAGGCGATCCGCGCAAAGCTTGAGGGCCTGAGCGTGGAGACCCTGACGCCCATCGAGGCGCTGAATATCCTGTACGAACTCAAACAACAGCTGTGAGGTACCTGCCATGGAAGAAAACCGCAAACCCCGTCCCGCCTTTATTCTTCTGAACCGCGGTGAAAAAATCGCCGGCTGGATCTATCTGCCCTTTTATCTCATACTGATTTCCCTGATGGTTGCATTTGTGTTCTTGTTCCTGGGACGGGATCTCACGGCACCGAAGAACCTGCTGTATGTGAACCTCATCTACGGCGTGATCAATATCGCGGTTGTGACGATCTGCTTCCGCAAATACCTGGGCAAATCCTTCCGCCAGGCCCGGCATTTCCCGGGGCGGTTCTTCGCCGCCGTGGGCATCGGCTTTGCCATCTACTGGATCGGCAATTATGTGGTTACCATCCTGATCCAGATCATCCAGCCGGAGCTGGAAAACATCAACGACAACGCCCTCGGCGAGATCGCAGAGCACGGCATGCTCCTCATGGTGCTCTACACGGTGCTGCTGGTGCCGACGGTGGAGGAGCTCATGTTCCGCGGACTGATCTTCTCATCCATCCGGCCCCGCAGCCGCTTTTGGGCCTATGCGGTGTCCATGCTCGTCTTTGCGGTCATGCATGTGCTGAACTATTTGAGCAGCTATCCCATCGGAACCCTGGCCCTGTGCTTCCTGCAGTATCTGCCCGCCGGCTTCGCCCTGGCCTGGGCGCTGGAATACAGCGGCTCCATCTGGGCCTCCATCTGCATACACACCATCAACAATGCTGCGGCGATGCTGTTCATGGCGCTTCTGAAATAAGGAGGGAACCATGGGTATCATTCATCAGCTTTCTCCCCATGTGGCGGATCTGATCGCCGCCGGCGAAGTGGTGGAGCGGCCGGCCTCCGTGGTCAAGGAGCTGCTGGAAAACGCCGTGGACGCCGGGGCGAAGCATGTGAGCGTGGAGATCCAGAACGGCGGCATGACCTTCATCCGCCTGACCGACGACGGCTGCGGCATGTCGGCCGAGGACGCGGAGATCGCCTTCCTGCGCCATGCCACCAGCAAGATCCGCGACAAGCAGGATCTGGAGGCCATCGGCACCCTGGGCTTCCGGGGCGAGGCCCTGGCGGCCATCGCGTCGGTTTCGAAGATCGACCTGCTCACCCGCACCGCCGACGAGAGCTTCGGCACGAGCCTGCATCTGGAGGCGGGGAAGATCATCCAGCGCTCCGAGGCGGGCTGCCCTCCGGGCACCACGATCATCGTGCGCGATCTGTTCTACAATACCCCCGCCCGCATGAAATTCATGAAGCGCGACAGCGCCGAGGGCGCGGCGGTATTCTCCGCGGTGCAGAAGCAGGCTGTGGCGCATCCGGACGTGGCGGTGCGCTTCCTGCGCGACGGGAAGGAGGAGCTGTCCACCCCCGGCGACGGGCAGCTGCTCAGCGCCATCTATGCCGTGTTCGGCCGCCAGACGGCCATGGACATGGTGGAGCTCAAATCCAGCTGGGAAAAGACCCGGGTGCAGGGCTATATCTCGAAGCCCACCGCCTCCCGGGGCAACCGGAATTATCAAATCTTCTTCGTCAACGGCCGCTATGTGAAGTCCCCGGTGCTCAGCGCCGCCCTGGAGGAGGCCTATCGCAACCAGATGATGGTGGGCAGGTTCCCCGCCTGCGTGCTGGAGCTCAGCATGCCCCTGGGGGCGGTGGACGTGAATATCCACCCGGCCAAGACGGAGGTCAAATTCCTGAACGAGCGCGATGCATATGACTGCGTCTACTATGGAGCACTGTCCGCCCTGAACCGGACCCCCGGCAAGGTGGACGCCCCCGCGCCGGTGCAGCCCGTGCGTCCGGGGCAGGTACATGCGCCGGTGCAGACCCCTGCACATTCGGCGCAGGGGAAGAAGCCCTTCTTCCAGACCATGACGGCGGAGCAGTACCGCGCCGCCATGACGCCGCCGAAAACCCCCGCCAGCGACGCCCTGGTGCAGGCGGTCCGGGCGCAGAGCGTGCAAAAAATGCCGGAACCCCCGCAGCCGGAGCAGGTTCCCGTGACGCCGAAGGCCCCCGCGCCGCCGAAGGCCCCCATGGCGCAGAAGGCTGCCGAGGCCCCTGCGCCCGCGGCGCCGGAGCCGGAGCAGACCGCCATGGACCTTCCGCCGGCGGACCCCTGGCGCATCATCGGCGAGTGCTTCTCCACCTATTTCCTGGTGGAGCAGGACGACGCCCTCTATCTCATTGACAAACACGCCGCCCATGAGCGGATCTTATTCGATAAACTCCGCGCCCAGGCTGGCCCCGTGCCGGCCCAGACCCTGGCCGAGCCTCTGGCCTGCCGGATCTCGGCGGAGGAGGCGAGCGCGGTGCTGGAGCAGCGCGAGCTTTTGGCACAGTGCGGCTACGGCGTGGAGGAATTCGGCGCCGGTACGGTGCTGCTGCGGGAGATCCCCGCGGACGTGGACCCCGGCGACGCCCGAGAAAGCCTTTCCGAGCTGGCCCAGCGCCTGCTGGAGGGCCGCCGCACAGAGCCTGCCGCCCTGCGCGACGAGCTGCTGCACACCGTGGCCTGCAAGGCGGCCATCAAGGCCGGCTACCGCACGGGCGCGCTGGAGCGCGAGGCCCTGGTGCGACGGGTGCTGGGCAGCGACGATCTCAAGTACTGCCCCCACGGCCGGCCCATCTGCATCCGCCTGACCAAGGGGCGGATCGAGCGGCAGTTCGGCAGAGCGTGAGGAATGCGGAATGCAGAATTCTGCATTCTGAATTCTGATATTGTAAAGGAGCAAACTATGGACCGCATGATCTGCATCGTCGGGCCCACGGCCACCGGGAAGACCCGGCTGGCGGTGGCGCTGGCAAAGGCCCTGGACGGCGAGGTCGTATCCTGCGACTCCATGCAGATCTATCGGGGCATGGACGTCGGCACCGCCAAGGTCACCGCGGCGGAAGCCCGGGGCGTGCCCCACCACATGATCGACGTCGCGGACCCCGCGGAGAATTTCTCTGTGGGCAGGTTTACCGATATGGCCGCGCCCATCGTCCGGGATATCCTGGCGCGGGGAAAGACCGCGATCCTGGCCGGCGGCACGGGGCTGTATATGGACGCCCTGGTGCTTGGCCGCAGCTTCGCCCCCTATCCCGCCACGGGCAAACGGGAGGCGCTGGAGGCTCTGGCCGACCGCGAGGGCATCGAGGCCGTGCAGGCCATGCTGCGGCAGTTCGATCCCGCGGCCGCCGCGCGTCTGCACCCCGGCGACCGGCGGCGCATCATCCGGGCCGTGGAGGTCTACCAGGAGACGGGCATGACCATCACCGAGCATGACCGCCTGTCGAAGCTTGTGCCGCCGCAGTTCCGGCCGGTGTGGATCGGACTGAATTATGTCAACCGGGAAGACCTGTACCGGCGCATCGACAAGCGTGTGGACGAGATGATCGCCGCCGGGCTGGAGGCAGAACTGGACGCGCTGCTGGCAGCCGGACTTCCGGAGAGCGCCACCAGCATGCAGGCCATCGGCTATAAGGAACTGCTGCGCGAGCGCCGGGGGGAAATCACCCGGGAGCAGGCCTTCGACGACATCAAGCGCGGTTCGCGCAACTACGCCAAGCGGCAGCTCACCTGGCTGCGCCGGAATCCGGAGGTGCACTGGATCAGTCTCGGCGCGGAACCGGATTTTGAGGAAGTCTATCGGCGGGCGGCGGCGATCCTGGCGGAAGCCGGATTCCCCGGTGCGGAAGCAATTTTTTCCGCCCCGACCTGATTCGACGCAATCCGTCGATTTAAAATGGTAAAATATGGGTATTCTACATAGAAATGTGAGGGAATGCCCATGGCAAAAGAAGATACGATGCAGGACCGATTTCTCCGTCAGCTCTCGCTGGAGCGGATCCCGGTGACCTTATTTCTGGTCAACGGCTTCCAGATCCGGGGCGTGGTGACGGGCAGCGACAGCTTTTCCGTATTCATGCTGTCCGACGGCAAGCAGGAGATGATCTATAAGCACGCCATCTCCACCATCATGCCCGCCGAGCCCGTCAAGCTGAGCTGAGACCGCGCCCTGCGGGAGGTCACACCATGAAGCAGGGCGCAAAGCTTACAAGAGGAATCATATTGATGATGCTGTTGGCACTGATCGCCTATGGGATCGCTGCGGCCTTCTCTGCGCTGGAGAAGTCCACCGCCACTGTCACGGCCATCGCCTACGAAGTCGGGGACGGGTTTCAGTCCACCGGCTTCGTTGCGCGCGACGAGCAGGTATTGAAGGCCCCCGACGGCATCAATGTGCTGCTGCGCGACGAGGGCGAGCGGGTGGCGAAGGGGGAGGCTCTGGCCGCCACCTTTGCCGACGAGGACGCCCAGGAGACACAGCGGCACATTGACGAGCTGGAGCTGGAGCTCTCGCGCATCGAATCCGTGCTGGGCACCCTGTCCACCACCCAGGGCAACGCCGCCCTGGACAGCCAGCTGCAGCAGGCGCTGGTGGATTTCACGGCGCAGATCGTCCGGGGGAATCTGGCTTCCGCAGGACAGAACGCCAACAGCCTCAAGGCCACCGTGCTGCGCCGTTTTTTGGACGAGGACGGCCGCACCGCCATGCGCGAGCAGGCCCAGAGCCTGCGCGGGGAGCTGGCCTCCCTGCGCTCCCGGCTGGCGGGCGCCGTGACCCAGTCCGTGGCCCAGCGCGCCGGGTTCTTCTCCGGCACCACCGACGGCTATGAGCGCATTCTGACGGTGCAGACCGTCAGCAACATTTCCGTTTCCGACTATGACGAGATCACCCGCATGAAGCCCGAGGCCCCCTCCGGCACCCTGGGCCGGCTCATTACCTCGCCCCAGTGGTACTACGTCTGCGAGGTCAGCCGTGCCGATCTGGCCGGATGCAAGGTGGGCGACTGGCTTTCGGTGGAGTTCGCCTTCGACGTCTATGAGCCCCTGCGCATGCGCGTGGAGCGCATTTCCGACCCCGTGGAGGAACGGCAGATCCTGGTGCTGTCCTGCGAGGACCACATGGAGGAGGCCGCCCGTCTGCGCACCCAGCAGGCCGACATCATTCTGCACACCTACCAGGGGGTGCGCGTGCCGAAGCAGGCCATCTATTTCGACAACGACACCGGGACCGCAGGCGTTTACGTCCTGGTGGGCGCCATGGCCCGCTGGAAGAGCGTGGAGATCATCTATGAGGCGCAGGACTATTACCTCGTCCGGCAGGACAACAGCAACACATCGAACCTCTGGGCCGGGGACGAGATCATCCTGACCAAGCAGGAAATCACAGATGGAAAGGTCATGGAATAATGGAACAGTACGAAAAGACCATAAGAGACAATATTGCAGCCATCCGCGCGCGGATGGACGCCGCCGCCGCCGCTGCCGGCAGGCCGGCGGGGCAGGTGCAGCTGTGCGCCGCCACCAAGACCAACGACGCCGAGCGCGTCAAGGCCGCCATCCGGGGCGGGGTGGACCTGTGCGGCGAAAACCGGGTGCAGGAGATCCAGCAGAAGCTGCCCCAGGGCGCCTATGAAGGCGCGCCCCTGCATTTCATCGGCCGGCTCCAGACCAACAAGGTCAAATATCTGGTGGGCGTGGTGGACGTCATTGAATCCGTGGACCGCGTCCCGCTGCTGGAAACCATCGATAAGCTGGCGCAGAAAAAGGGCGTCGTCCAGAAGATCCTGCTGGAGGTCAACATCGGCGGCGAGGAGTCGAAATCCGGGTTCACTCCGGCGGAGGCGATGGAAATCGCGGCAAAAATGGGCGAATATCCCGGCGTTTTTCTGTGCGGACTCATGGCAATTCCGCCTCTGAGCGTCGAAAAAGGCGATAATCTGAGATATTTTCAACAAATGTATCAGCTTTTTATTGACATATCGCAAAAAAAATACGATAATGTGTCTATGGTATGTCTATCTATGGGAATGTCGGACGATTTTGAGGACGCCATCGCCTGCGGCAGTACCATGATCCGAATCGGCACCGCGATCTTCGGCGCCCGGAACTACAATAAATAAAAAAACGTAAATAGAGATAACTGGAGGAATAGACATGGGATTTCTGGATGATCTGAAAAAGCTGACCCGCCCCTACAACGAGGACGACGAGGACGAATTCGACGGCTACGACGACTACGAGGACGAAGACGGGATTTCCGACGAACCCGCACCCGCGCCCCGCGCCGGCCGCAGCTATGCCGACAAGCCCACAGTCACCGGCGACCGCAGAGGCAACAAGGTGGTCAATATCCACACCACCGCCCAGATGCAGGTCGTTCTGGTCAAGCCCGAGCGCTTCGACACCGTGTCCGAGATCGCCGATCATCTGCGCGAGCGCCGCGCGGTGGTGCTGAATCTCGAGTCCGCCAACAAAGACGTCGCCCGCCGCCTGGTGGACTTCCTCTCCGGCGTGGCCTATGCCCTTGACGGAAAGATCAAGAAGGTCGCCCTTGCCACGTATATCATTACCCCGTACAACGTGGATATCGTGGGGGACCTGGTAGAGGAACTGGAAAACAACGGGATGTACTTCTGATTCCCGCGAAGGAGTGAATTTTGATGTTTACACCCCAACAACTCAACGAAATCGGTTTTACCAAGGCAGTATTCGGCGGTTATGACATGGATTCGGTGCACGATGTGCTCGATCCGCTGACCGAGGACTATACAGCCCTTTACAAAGAAAACGCCGTGCTGAAAAGCAAGCTGCGCATCCTGGTTGAAAAGCTGGAGGAATACCGCCAGCAGGGCAAGCAGCCCGCGGCACGCAGCGATAACGCCGAGGCGGAGGCCGAGGCCGAGGACAACGCCAAGGAGATCATCCGCAACGCCGAGGACAAGGCGGCGGCGCTGATCCGCGAGGCCCATGAGCGCGCCAAGTCCATCGTGGGCGAGGCCAACGCCAAGGCCGAGCGCAGCGCCATGCTGAGCGCCGGCGAGCTGGAGCTGGAGGAGGACCGTCTGGCCCAGGCCAAGCAGACCGCCTACAGCTTCATCCAGGCCATCCAGGCCAACATCGACCGCCATCAGGAGCTTCTGGACAATCTGAAGCTGCTGGAGCTCCCCGAAGAGCCGGAGCGCGAAGAAGCGCCCGGGGACTCCGGCGAGCAGGCCGCGGGGGAGCCGGCAGAGCAGGCGCCCGATGCGCCCGCGGAAGCGGAAGAGGCGCCCGCAGCGGAGCCCGTCACGCCGCCCTATGTGCCGGAGGAGGACCCCGACGAGATCGCCAAGGAGATCGAGCAGAACCTGGAAAAGCTGGTCGGCTCCGTGCCGAACTCCACCTACGACGCCACCCAGCAGGACACCCGGGTCATGCCCCCGCTGCATCCGGAGTCCATCACGGCGAAGTTCGGCGATCTGCAGTTCGGCAAGAACTACAATCCCAAGCAGTAATACGTTAATATTATAATGTAATGTGAGCGATGATGGGGACAAACAGGGACCCCGGCGCCTTTCAGAGAGCCGCCCAACGGTGCAACGGCGGCAGGCAGCCCCTCCCGAATATCACCCCGGAGCATCCGGCCGAACGGCGCAAGCCCAGTAGATCCGGACGGCCGACGGCCGTTACCCCGTCCCAAGCGGCCGCTTCGGCGGCAAAAAGAGTGGTACCGCAGAGGAAGATCCTTTGTCTCTTTCGAGGCAAGGGATCTTTTTTCCATTCAGAATTAAGAATTATGAATTCAGCATTCTGAGTTCTTAATTCTTAATTCTGAATTCTGAATTCAATGATCTGGAGGATATTATGGAATACAAAAAGACCCTGAACATGCAAAAATCCGGCTTCCCGATGCGCGGCGGTCTGCCCAAGCGCGAGCCGGAGATGCTCGCCCAGTGGGATGAGATGGACCTCTATGGCGAAATGCTGAAGAAGAACGAGGGCAAGCCCCGGTTCTCCCTGCACGACGGCCCTCCGTTCTCCAACGGCGACATCCACATGGGTCATGCCCTGAACAAGGCCCTGAAGGACTTCATCGTGCGCATGTACGCCATGCGCGGACGCTATACGCCCTATATCCCCGGCTGGGATAACCACGGCATGCCCATCGAGTCGGCCATCATCAAGCAGAACAAGCTCAACCACAAGGCCATGAGCATCGCCGATTTCCGCTCGGCCTGCCAGGAGTTTGCCCAGCACTATATCGACCGCCAGATGGCGGGCTTCCGCCGCATGGGCGTGGTGGCCGACTGGGCCCACCCCTACAAGACCATGAACAAGGGCTTCGAGGCCGAAGAGGTCAAGATCTTCGGCATGATGTACAAGAAGGGCTATATCTACAAGGGCCTCAAGCCCGTGTACTGGTGCGCCAAGGACGAGACGGCCCTGGCCGAGGCGGAGATCGAGTATCACGACGATCCCTGCACCACGGTCTACGTCAAGTTCCCCATGCACGACGATCTGGGCAAGCTCCAGGGCTTTGACCTTTCCAAAATGTCCTTCGTCATCTGGACCACCACCATCTGGACCCTGCCCGGCAACCTGGCCATCGCCCTGAATCCCCGCGACAGCTACGCCCTGGTGCAGGCCCCCAACGGTGAAATCTATATCATGGCCGAGATGCTGGTGGACAAGGTCATGGGCGTCGGCGGCTTCGACAGCTATGAGATCCTGGCCACCTACCCCGGCGCGTTCTTTGAGAACATGCTGGCCAGACATCCCTTCCTGGACAAGACCTCCCGCCTGCTGCTGGCGGACTACGTCACCATGGAATCCGGCACCGGCTGCGTCCACACCGCCCCCGGCTTCGGCGCGGAGGACTATCAGACCTGCACCCGCTACGGCATCAAGATGGTGGTGCCCGTGGACGATCAGGGCAGGCACACCGACTACGCCGGCAAGTACGCCGGCCTCGGCACCGAGGAATCCAATCCCATCATCCTGGCGGATATGGAGGCCGACGGCAGCCTCTTTGCCAAGGAAGAGGTCATCCACTCCTATCCCCACTGCTGGCGCTGCAAGAACCCGATCATCTTCCGCGCCACCCCGCAGTGGTTCTGCTCCGTGGACTCCTTCAAGGAGGAGGCCGTCAAGGCCGCCGACGAGGTGCGCTGGATCCCCGCCTGGGGCAAGGATCGCCTGAACTCCATGATCCGCGAGCGCGCCGACTGGTGCATCTCCCGTCAGCGCCGCTGGGGTCTGCCCATTCCCGTGGTGTACTGCAAGGAGTGCGGCAAGCCCGTCTGCACGGACGAGACCATTGCCCACATTGCCGCCCTCTTTGAGGAGCGGGGCTCCAACGCCTGGTTCGAGCTGGACTCCGACGCCCTGGTGCCCGACGGCTTTGCCTGCCCGCACTGCGGCGGCAGGCACTTCGAGAAGGAGACCGACACCCTCGACGGCTGGTTCGACTCCGGCTCCACCCACTTCACCGCCATGCAGCGCGACCAGGGCTTCTGGCCGGCGGACATGTATATCGAAGGCGCGGACCAGTACCGCGGCTGGTTCCAGAGCTCCCTGCTCGTGGGCGTGGGCGCCCTGGGCCGCGGCGCACCCTTCCGCGAGTGCGTGACCCACGGCTGGACCGTGGACGGCGAAGGCCGCGCCATGCACAAGAGCCTGGGCAACGGCATGGACCCCGCCGAGATCATCAACAAGTACGGCGCGGATATGCTCCGCCTGTGGGCCGGCTCCGCCGACTACCACGCCGACGTGCGCTGCTCTGACGAGATCTTCAAGCAGCTCAGCCAGAACTACCTGAAGTTCCGCAACACCTCCAAGTTCATGCTGGACAACCTGGTGGACTTCGATCCCGAAACGCTGACGGCCCCGGAGGATATGCCGGAGCTGGACCGCTGGGCCATGACGAAGCTGGGCGAGCTCATCACCCGCTGCTTCAAGGCTTATGACGAGTACGAATTCTTCACCGTGTCCCACGCCATCAACGATTTCTGCGTGATGATGTCCACCTTCTATCTCGACATCATCAAGGACCGCCTGTACTGCGAGGCCGCCGATTCCCTGGGCCGCCGCAGCGCCCAGACCGTGCTGTACCTGACCCTCGGCGCCATGGCCAAGCTGTTCGCGCCGATCCTGGCCTTCACCTGCAACGAGATCTGGCTGGCCATGCCCCATCGGGCGGCCGACGACCCCCGCAACATCCTGCTCAACCAGATGGATCAGCCCTTCGAGGCCTATCATCTGGACGCGGACAAAATGGAAACCTGGCGCACCGCCATCGCCCTGCGGCAGGACGTCAACGGCGTTCTGGAGCTGGCCCGCGCCGACAAGCGCATCGGCAAGGCCCTCGAGGCCCAGGTCACCCTGAAGGCGGACGACAGCCAGGCCGAGGCCGTGCTGAAGGCCGTGGAGGGGATGAACCTCAAGGATCTGTTCATCGTCTCGGCGGTGGACTTCGGCGAAGCGCCCGCGGACGCCGTCACCGGCCGGGGCGGCAACTTCCCCGGCCTGCAGGTGAGCGTCAGCAACGCCCCCGGCACCAAGTGCCCGCGCTGCTGGATGCACACCACCGAGCCCGGTGAGGACGGCCTCTGCCCGCGCTGCGCGGCTGTGGTGGCCGCCATCGACCCGGCGGCGCTGGAGCTGTAAACGATCACGCCCCGCCGTCCCATGCGGACGGCGGGGAATATCACAAAATTATTAAAAATTGTTAAATGAAATTTAACAATTGGGTTTTGTGTCTGCGAGCACCGGAATATTGTTCTTGACGGAGAAACAAGCCCGGTTTTTTCCGCATTTTTCGTCGATTCCTGAAGATTTGCGAAAAAAACCGGCCTTGTGTCCGGCGGCGCGCGCCCCCTTGCAAACCCGAAAAAAAGAGAATACAATAAGGGTGCGCTTGAGGGAACGATCTCCCGGGCGCATCAAGGAGAGAACCTCATGCGTAGATTCGGAAACCTTTTCAAGACCTGCCTGGCCATTGTGCTTTGCATGGCGATCCTGTCCGGCTGCGGCGCCAAGCCCGCCGCCGACACAACGCCCGCCCCGGAAGCAGAATCCGAGACGGAGACTGTGACCGAAGTCACCGAGGAAGACTGGAACAAGATCGTCGCGCAATTTGGAAATCACACATTGACCTGCGCAGGCTTTTCCTATTTCTATTGGGCCAGCTACACATCCTTCCTCAACTACCACGGCGCGGACGCCAAGAACTACCTCGATCTCTATACGCCGCTGGATCAGCAGATGTATTCCGAGGACCTCACCTGGGAGGAATACTTCATCAATGACGCGCTGATGGCCTACAAGCAGTACTGCACGCTCAACGATCTGGCCGCCGCCGAGGGCTTCGAGCTTTCGGAGGATGCGCAGAAGACCCTGGAGAATCTTCCGGAGGAGCTGCTCAAGACGGCTCAGGCCATGGGCTTTGAGACTGTGGAGGAATATCTCCAGGCCAATTACGGCGGCGGCGCCACGGTGGAAAACTACAGCGACTACCTCAAGCACCATTTCATCGTCCAGGAGTACACCGCCGCGCTGCAGGAGAGCTTCGACTTCTCCGATGAGGAGATCGAGAAGTATTACGACGAGCACGCCGCCGAGTACGAGGAAAACGGCGTGACCAAGGAAGACGTGAAGATGGCGCAGCTGCGCTACATCATGATCCTGCCCGCCGACGACTCCGAGGAAAGCTACAACGCCATCGACACGGCCTTCAACGAGATGCTCGAGGATTGGGAGCTGTGGGAGGACAAGTCCGAGGAAGGCTTCATGGCCTTCGGCGAAAAATGGAGCGAGAAGGGCTTTGCCCAGGACTACCTGGACGCCGTGGCCCCCGGCACCGTCTATTTCTCCTTCTTTGACGACTGGGTTTTCCATGAGCCCCGCGTGGCCGGCGACACCCGCACCTGGGTCATGCAGTCCGGCGACTACCTGTTCTATTACATCGGCCAGCGCGACGAGGTCTACTGGCGCAGCCAGACCCGGTACGACATGTGCCGCGATTCCTTCACCGCCTTCCTGCTGGATCAGATGAGCGCCTACAACTTCTCCATCCACCCGGAAAACATCATCATTTCCCAGGCGGAGGACCTTTACTCCGATCCGATCATGGAAGAGGAAGTTGCGAGTGGCAGTTCAGATCTGAACGGCGGCTGACGGCGTCCGGAAAGGCAAAATGAACGCCGTTGAATTCAACAATTTGAAACATCGAAAAGTGTTGAATATCAACAAAAAAGTTTCGCCTGATATATTTCTGTAATAATTGCTTGACTTTTAAACCTTCATTCATTAAAATTTATCTGATGTTGTTTGTGCACCCCGGTGCACCCATCTCGGTAGTATCGCGTAAAAACGCGTGCTATATATATTTTATCGAAAGGATGAGACCAAAAAATGAAAAAACTGATTGCTCTGCTGCTTGCTCTGGCTATGGTTTTCGCTCTGGTTGCTTGCGCTGCCAAGCCCGCTGAGGAACCCGCCGAAGAGCCCGCCACCGAAGAACCCGCCACCGAAGAACCCGCCGAGGAGCCCGCTGAGGAGCCCGCTGAGGAGCCCGCCGAAGAGCCCGCTGAAGAAGCTGGCGGCCTGGTTGGCGTCTCCATGCCCACCAAGGATCTGCAGCGTTGGAACCAGGACGGCGACAACATGAAGAAGGAACTCGAGGCTGCCGGCTACGAAGTCGACCTCCAGTTCGCTGCCAACGATCCCTCCATGCAGGTTTCCCAGATCGAGAACATGATCGCCAACGGCGCTAAGGCTCTCGTTATCGCCTCCATCGACGGCGACGCTCTGGGCACTGTCCTGGATCAGGCTAAGGAAGCCGGCTGCGCGATCATCGCTTATGACCGCCCCATCGGCTCTGACGCTGTCAGCTACTATGCCACCTTCGATAACTTCTCCGTCGGCGCTGCCCAGGGCAAGTTCATCGTTGATCAGCTGGATCTCGCCAACGCTGGCGACAAGACCTACAACATCGAGCTCATCGGCGGTTCCCCCGACGACGGCAACGCTTACGTCTTCTTCGACGGCGCTATGTCCGAGCTCCAGAAGTACATCGACGCCGGCACTCTGGTTGTCGTTTCCGGCCAGAAGGACTTCGAATCCATCGCTACCGAAGGCTGGTCCTCCGAGAAGGCCCAGGAGCGTTTCGAGAACCTGCTGTCCACCTACTATGCTGACAAGCAGCTCGACGCTGTCATGTGCTCCAACGACTCCACCGCTCAGGGCGTTGCTGTTGCCCTGGAGAACGCTTACGACAACGACGTCTACCCCATCCTGACCGGTCAGGACTGCGACATCGTTTCCGTTAAGAACATGCTCGACGACAAGCAGGCCATGTCCATCTTCAAGGACACCCGTACCCTGGCTGCCAAGACCGTCGAGATGGTCGACGCCATCATGAAGGGCACCGAGCCCCCCACCAACGCTGACTTCACCACCGTTGACGGCGCTCACACCTATCCCGCTTTCTACTGCGATCCCATCCCCTGCACCAAGGATATGGTCCAGAGCCTGCTGGTCGACTCCGGCTACTACACTGCTGAGGAGCTCGGCATCGGCTAATCTTTCATAACAAAACAAACTACGCCGAGCAAGCCTTCGGGCTTGCTCGGCCCTCTCAAAGAAAGAAAAGAAACAAGATCACTGGAGGCGATCGTTTGTCTGAGAAGATCCTACTTGAAATGAAAAATATCACCAAGGTGTTTCCCGGCGTCAAGGCTTTGGACGACGTGAATCTGAAGGTGAAAGAGGGCAGCATTCATGCGCTGGTCGGCGAGAACGGCGCCGGCAAGTCGACCCTAATGAATGTCCTCAGCGGCATCTATCCCTACGGTACCTATACCGGCGACATCATTTATGATGGCGAGGAGTGCCGCTTTTCCAAGATTCGTGACAGCGAATCGAAAGGCATTGTCATCATCCACCAGGAGCTGGCCCTGGTCCCCTACATGACCATCGGCGAGAACATGTTCCTGGGCAACGAGCGGGGCAAAGCTATTGCCATCGACTGGACCGATACTTACGTCCAGGCGGACAAGTATCTGAAGGTCGTCGGCCTCAATGAATCGTCGCATACCCTGATCAAGGATATCGGCGTCGGCAAGCAGCAGCTTGTTGAGATCGCGAAGGCTCTGTCCAAGAACGCCCGTCTGCTGATTCTGGATGAACCCACCTCCTCCCTGAATGAGGAAGACTCCAGAGCGCTTCTGGATCTGCTCATTCGTCTGAAGGGCGAAGGCTTAACCTCGATTATTATCTCTCATAAGCTCAATGAGGTTTCTTACGTTGCTGACGACATCACCGTCATCCGCGACGGCCACACCATCGAGACCCTGGTCAAGGGTGTGGACGATATTTCCGAGGACCGCATCATCCGCGGCATGGTCGGCCGCGAAATGTCCGACCGTTTCCCCAAGCGTCACGGCGTTGAAATCGGCGACGTGGCCATGGAGGTCAAGAACTGGACTGTCCATCATCCGGTCTACACCGAAAGAAAGATCGTCGACGACGTTTCCTTCTACGTCCGCAAGGGCGAGGTTCTCGGCATCGCCGGTCTGATGGGCGCAGGCCGCACCGAGCTGTCCATGAGCCTCTTCGGCCGCAGCTACGGCTCAGGCATCTCCGGTCAGGTATTCATCAACGGCAAGGAAGTCAAGATGCACTCCTGCAAGAGCGCCATCGAGCACGGCCTCGCCTACGTCACCGAAGACCGCAAGGGCAACGGCCTGATCCTGTCCAATGCAATCCGCACCAATACGACTCTGGCCAACCTCAAGGGCGTCTCCAATCTGGGCGTCATCGACGCCGACAAGGAATACGCCGTGGCCGAGGAGTATCGCGAAAAGCTGCGCACCAAGTGCACCGGCGTGGAACAGTTCGTTGGCAATCTGTCCGGCGGCAACCAGCAGAAGGTGCTGCTTTCCAAGTGGATGTACGCCGAGCCCGACGTACTGATCCTGGACGAGCCCACCCGCGGCATCGACGTTGGCGCGAAATACGAAATCTATAATATTATCAACGCGCTGGTTGCAGAAGGCAAATCCGTCATTATGATCTCGTCCGAGCTTCCCGAGATCCTCGGCATGAGCGACCGGATCTACGTCATGAACGAAGGTCGGATCGTCGGCGAGTTCAAGGGCAGCGAGGCCACCCAGGAGGGCATCATGGCTGCCATCATCAAGTCCAGCAACGACTGATAAGGAGAAATAGAAGAATGAAAAACTCGAAAGTCTTAACGTATGTCCAGAAATATACCATGATCGGTATGCTGATTCTGGTCGTGGCGGCCTTCTCCATTGCCACGAAAAGCAAGCTGCTGCTGCCCCAGAACATCTCCAACCTGATCTCCCAGAACGCATACGTGTTCGTCCTGGCCACCGGCATGCTGCTGTGCATCCTGACCGGCGGTAACATCGACCTCGGCGTCGGTTCCTACGTCTGCTTCATCGGCGCCATTGGCGGTATCATGCTGAGAAGCCACATCGGTATCGTCCCGACGGCGCTCGCCATGATCGCCTGCGGCATCCTGATCGGCATGTGGAACGCCTACTGGATCGCCTATGTCCGCGTCCCGCCCTTCATCACCACCCTTTCCAGCATGCTCGTGTTCCGCGGCCTGTCCAACGTCCTCCTGCAGGGCAAGACCATCCGTATTGAGAACAAGACCTTCCTTAAGATCTTCGGCGGCGGCGCCAACTGCTACATCGGCACCGGCCCCTTTGCCAAGAAGCTCTGCCTGATCGTCGGCATCGTCGCCGCGGTCGCGTTTGTCCTGCTGACGCTGAGGTCCCGCATCAGCCGTCAGAAGAAGGGCTTCAACGTTGAGTCCTTCCTGGCTTACATCATCAAGACCGCCGCCATCGCCGCCGTCATCATTTTCATTGCATGGAAATTCTATAAGTACAAGGGTCTGCCCACCGTTCTGATCTGGCTCGCCCTCGTCATCGGCATCTACGCCTACATCACCTCGAAGACCACCATCGGCCGTCACTTCTACGCGGTCGGCGGCAACGAGAAGGCCGCGAAGCTCTCCGGTATCAACACCAACAGAGTTTACTTCCTGGCCTACACCAGCATGGGTATGCTGGCCGGTCTGTCCGCTCTGCTCGTCATCGCCCGTTTTGCCGCGGCTTCCCCGCAGGCAGGTGACGGCTACGAGCTGGACGCCATCGGCTCCTGCTTCATCGGCGGCGCCTCCGCTTACGGCGGCATCGGCACCGTGCCCGGCGTTATCATCGGTGCTCTGCTGATGGGCGTCATCAACATGGGCATGTCCATCCTGGGCGTCGACATCAACTGGCAGAAGGTCGTCAAGGGCCTGGTTCTGCTGGCTGCCGTTATCTTCGACGTCGTTTCCAAGAAGAAGAATTCTTAATCGCAATCTTATAATTCCATTCTGCCTCCAATGGGCACAGTCCCGGCGGAGGCAGAATACTAAAAAGGAGGCTTTTTCGTGCTTTATCTCGGTGTTGATCTGGGCACTTCTTCCATGAAGGTCCTTTTGGTTGACGGCAAGGGAACCGTGCTGCGCAGCACGTCGCAGTCCTATCCCCTGATGATGCCGCAGCCCGGTTGGTCTGAGCAGGACCCCGAAGAATGGTGGTCTGCTCTTTGTGTTTGTGTACCCAAGCTGCTCGAGGGCATCGACGCGACCCAGGTCGCCGGCCTGAGCTTCGGCGGTCAGATGCACGGCCTGGTGGCCCTGGACGAGAACGACCAGGTGATCCGTCCCGCCATTCTTTGGAACGACGGCCGCACCGGCAAGCAGACCGATGCGCTGAACAATGACTTCGGCAAGGAAGGCCTCCTGTCCCTGACGGGCAACCTGGCCTTTGCCGGCTTCACCGCCCCCAAGCTGCTCTGGATGCGTGAGAATGAGCCCGAGCTCTTTGCGAAGATCCGCAAGATCATGCTCCCCAAGGATTATCTCGCCTATCGCCTGACCGGCGTGCATTCCTGCGACTATTCCGACGCCGCCGGCATGCTTCTGCTGGACGTGGCGAACCGCTGCTGGTCCAAGCCGCTGATGGAATACTGCGGCGTGACCGAGGAGCAGATGCCGCAGCTCTTTGAGAGCTACGAGGCCATCGGCACCGTCAAGCCCGCCATGGCCGCGCTGCTGGGCATTCCCGTCACCACAGTCGTGGCCGCAGGCGCCGGCGACAATGCCGCCGCCGCTGTGGGCACCGGCACCGTGGGCGAGGGCAGCTGCAACATCTCCATCGGCACCTCCGGTACCATCTTCATCCCCAGCAAGGAGTTCAAGTGCCCGCCCGAGGGCAACCTCCATGCCTTTGCCCATGCCGACGGCACCTATCATCTGATGGGCTGCATCCTGGCCGCCGCCTCCGCCTATACCTGGTGGCGCAGCGACATTCTCAAGGGCGAATCCAATGAGGATGAGCAGGCCGGCATCACCCGCGAGAAGCTGGGCAAGAACCACGTCTTCTATCTGCCCTATCTGATGGGCGAGCGCTCTCCCCACAATGATCCCTCTGCCCGCGGCGTGTTCGCCGGCATGAGCCTGGATACCACCCGCTTCGACATGACCCAGGCGGTCATGGAGGGCGTGGCCTTCGCCATCCGCGACAGCGTGGAGATCGTCCGCTCCCTGGGCCTGGACATCAAGGCCTCCAACCTGTGCGGCGGCGGCGCCAAGAGCCCCATCTGGCGTCAGATCTTTGCCAACGTCCTCAATCTGGAGCTCTTTGTCCCCGAATCCGAGGAAGGCGCCGGCTATGGCGCTGCGATCCTGGCCATGGTGGCCGCGGGCGAGTACGCCAGCGTGCTCGAGGCCTGCGCAGCCATGCCCCGCGGCGGCACCAAGTATGCCCCGGATCCCGCAATCGTCGCCCTGTACGACGAGCGGTATGAGGTCTACAAGGCGCTTTATCCCGCCATTCAGCCGATTTTCCCGAAGATGTGAGGAAGGAGCCCAATGAAAGTCTACAGCGTATTTGATCCGGAATTTGCCGCCTATGGCAAGGTCATCCCGGGTTTTGACAATGAATCCATTATGAAGGCCCTGAACGAGCATACCCCGCTGCCCGAAGGCGTGGACTACGTCCCCTCCGAGCCGGCGCTGGAGTGCCTGAGCGTTTTCGAGCAGATGCGCGACAACGTCTACGGCGGCATGCCCGTCCAGCTGGGCTGGTGCAACGGCCACAATACGAAGCTCAACTGCCTGGAGTACCACCGCGACAGCGAGATCAACCTGGGCACCGAGGACTTCATCCTTCTGCTGGCCAAGCAGGAAAAGATCGTGGACGGCGTGCTCGACACCGCTGACGTGGAGGCGTTTGCCTGCCCCAAGGGCGTCATGATCGAGGTTTATGCAACGTCCCTGCACTATGCCCCCTGCTCCGCCAAGCCCGGCATGGGCTTCCGCGTACTGGTGGCCCTGCCCCGCGGCACCAACGAGGCCGCGCCGGCCATCACCCCCTGCAACGCCGAGGACAAGACCCTCTGGGCCCGCAACAAGTGGCTGCTGGCCCATGCAGAGTCCGCCGAGGCTGCCCAGGGCGCCTATGTTGGCCTGAAGGGCGTCAACATCGATCTGGCAAAATAAAAAGATCCCCGGATCCTTTTATAAATCAGTGATTCTTACGAGGAGTGAAGAAAATGTTTGCAAACATCCCCAATGTTAAGCTTGGCATCCTGGCCGTGTCCCGCGACTGCTTCCCCATTACCCTGTCCGAGAAGCGCCGCAAGGCCATCGTTGCAAAGCTGAAGGAAAAGAATTTTGACATCTACGAGTGTCAGACCATCATCGAGGGCGGCATCGACGCCAACGTGAACGAAGCTTATGAGGAAATCAAGGCCTCCGGCATCAACGCCCTGGTCGTCTTCCTCGGCAACTTCGGCCCCGAAGGCCCCGAGACCCTGATCGCCAAGAAGTTCGGCGGTCCCGTCATGTACATCGCCGCCGCCGAGGAGAATGTCGGCGTGCTGTCCACCGATCGCGGTGACGCCTACTGCGGCATGCTGAACGCCTCCTACAACCTGAAGCTCAACGGCATCAAGGCCTACATCCCCGAGTATCCCGTGGGCGACGCCGAGTACTGCGCCAATGAGATCATCGCCTTTGAGCCCATCGCCCGTGCGATCCTGGGCCTGCAGGACCTCAAGATCATCACCTTCGGCCCCCGTCCCTTCGACTTCCTGGCCTGCAACGCCCCCGTGGCTCCCATCTTCAAGCTGGGCATCAACGTCCAGGAGAACTCCGAGCTGGATCTGCTGAAGGCTTACAAAGAGCACGACAACGATCCCCGCATCCCCGCCAAGATCAAGGAAATGGAAGAGGAACTGGGCGAAGGCAACAAGATGCCCGGCATCCTGCCCAGACTTGCCCAGTATGAGCTGACCCTGCTCGACTGGATCGAGGCCAACAAGGGCACCGCCAAGTACGTGGCCATGGCCAACAAGTGCTGGCCCGCCTTCCAGACCGAGTTCGGCTTCGTGCCCTGCTATGTCAACAGCCGCCTGACCGGCGTCTACGGCATCCCCGTGGCCTGTGAGGTCGATATCTACGGCGCTCTGAGCGAGTACATCGGCACCTGCGTCACCGGCGAGTCCGTCACCCTGCTGGACATCAACAACTCCGTGCCCGCCGACATGTATGCCGAGAGCATCGAGGGCAAGTTCGGCTATCGCCACAATGAGACCTTCATGGGCTTCCACTGCGGCAATACCCCGATGTGCCGTCTGAGCTGCGGCACCATGAAGTATCAGCTCATCATGAACCGCGGCCTCGAAGGCGGCGGCGAGCCCGATATCACCCGCGGCACCCTCGAAGGCGACATCGCCCCCGGCGACATCACCTTCTACCGCCTCCAGGGCAACAAGGACAGCGTGCTGCAGGCTTACATCGCCCAGGGCGAGATCCTGCCCGTGGCCACCCAGTCCTTCGGCGGCATCGGCGTGTTCGCCATCCCCGAGATGAACCGCTTCTATCGCCATGTGCTGATCGAGGGCGGCTATCCCCATCACGGCGCCGTGGCCTTCGGCCATGCCGGCAAGGCCCTGTACGAGGTCTTCAAGTACCTCGGCATCGGCACCATCAGCTTCAACCAGCCCAAGGGCGTGTACTATAAGAGCGAGAACCCCTTCGCCTGATTGCGGTTCCAACTGAATAACTTATAGCTTCGTGTCATTCTGAGCGGCAGCGAAGAATCTGCGGATCCTTTGCTTCCCTCAGAATGACTTTTTTCATGGGGCCATGCTTTAAAAAGTGCCAACACGCCCGATCGGCGGATCTTTTCACGCCGCTGTGCGTTAAATTTTCTTGCCATACACAAAGTATGCCTGCGAAAATTTGCCTTCACCGGCGGAAAAATCCCACGCCGTCGGACGCATTTCCGTTTTTAAAACAAGGCCCGGAATAGAGCTTATCGGCATTTCATTTGATATGCAGTATGAAAGGAGAAAACATGGAAAAATTCCCGTTCGGCGCCCTGTCCGACGGCCGCGAAGTTACGGCCTACCGCTATCGCAACGCCTCCGGCAGCGAATTCGTCGTGCTGGATTACGGCGTCACCCTGCAGTCTCTGCTGGTGCCCGGCCGCGACGGCAAGCTCGTGGACGTGATCCTGGGCTACGACACCGCAAAGGAATATGAGGAAAACGGCGGCTTCTTCGGCGCCTGCATCGGCCGCGTGTGCAACCGCATCGGAAAATCCTCCTTCACTCTGGACGGCGTGAAGTACGACCTGGTCCCCTCCGAGGGCAAGAACCAGCTCCACGGCGGCACCCAAGGCTTCGACCGCCGCTTCTTCGACGTGGCGGAGGTGGAAAACGGCCTGCGCTTCACCCGCCTGTCCCCCGACGGCGAGGAGGGCTTCCCCGGCAACGTGAATGTGGCCATCACCGTCACCCTGTCTGACGACAATGTTCTCACCTTTGCCTACGAGGCCAAGACCGACAAGGCCACCGCCGTGAGCCTGACCAACCACGCCTACTACAACCTGGCGGGCGAAGGCGACATGCTCGACCACGAGCTCAAGATCTGCGCCTCCAATTTCACTCCCGTGGACGCCGAGTCCATCCCCACCGGCGAGATCGCCCCTGTGGCCGGCACGCCCCTGGACTTCACGGCCGGCAAGATCGTGGGAACCGACATCGGCGCCGACATGGAGCAGATGAAGCTGGTGGGCGGCTTTGACCACAACTTCGTGCTGGACGACAAAGCCGAGTGGAAAAAGGCCGCGGAGCTCTGGTGCCCCCGCACCGGCATCGCCATGACCGTGGAAACCACCGCCCCCGCCATGCAGTTCTACAGCGGCAACTTCATCACCGCCAAGGTGGGCAAGCTGGGTGCGCCCCTGGCCCCGCGCTACGGCCTGTGCCTTGAGACCCAGATCCACCCCGACGCGGTCAACCAGCCCGGCTTCCCCAGCGCGTTCCTGCCCGCAGGCGGACGCTATGAATCCCGCACCTCCTACACGTTCACCGTTCGATAATCATGATCCATGTGCTTGAGACCGCGCTGCCGGTGTTCCTGACCCTGGGACTCGGCATGCTCTGCCGGGCGACGCGGCTTCTGACGGCGGAAGGGGTCAAGGCCCTCAAATCTGTGGCGGTGAATATCACCCTGCCCGCGGTGCTGTTTTCGGCCTTCGCCACGGCGGAGTACTCCGTGAAATCCATCGCCATCCCCGTTTTCATCTTCGCCCTGTGCGTGCTGGCCTTCTTCCTGGGCCGGATCGGCTGCAATCTGCTGAAAATCCCCGGCAGACTTTCGCCCTTCATGGCCACGGGCTTCGAGGCGGGCATGCTGGGCTATGCCCTGTTCACCCTGCTCTTCGGCGCGGGGGAGGTGTCCCGGTTCGCCATCGTGGACCTGGGCCAGGTGCTGTTCGTCTTCACGGTGTATAAGATCATGCTCTCCGGCAGCGGCGACTGGCGCGGCGCGGTGCGCGAAGCCCTGGTCTCGCCGACGATCTGGGCCATCTGCGCGGGCCTGCTCCTGGGCGCCACCGGCGCGTTCCGGGCTCTGGCGCCCTCCGGCGTCAGCGGCATTTTGACCTCCATCGCCTCCTTCGTGGCGGCGCCCACCAGCGCGATCATCCTGCTGTCCATCGGCTATGATCTGGTGCCGAAGGAGATCCGCTGGGCCAAGACGGCCAAGATCGTCGCCCTTCGCGTGGGCGTCATGGCCGTCATCCTGGCGCTGGCCCTGCTGGTCAACCGTTTGATCCTCGGCGGCGCCATGCACACCGATGCACTGCTGATGCTGATGATCCTGCCGCCGCCCTACGTGCTGCCGGTGTTTGCCGACGCGGGCGACGAGCGGGCGAACGTGTCGTCTGCCCTGTCGGTGCTGACCCTGCTGAGCCTTGTGCTCTTTGCCGTTCTCACAGCCATTTATCATTAAGGACCAAGCCCCGCCTCCGGCGGGGCTTGACATTTTGTGGAAGGGGCTCTATAATAGCCTCGATAATACAGCGCATTACAATCCTGTCTTCGGGGGGCCGGCGATTCCGGCTGAGATAGGGCGGCAGGCCCTGACCCGTAAAACCTGATCCGGCTCATACCGGCGGAGGGAAAGACGCATACGCCCGCACAGCGCATTGCAGTCTTTCGATTGCGATGCGCTTTTTTGGAGGGATTTTTATGAACGGAAAGCAAAAACTCCGCGCCCTGTGCGAGGGCGCCATCATGGTAGCGCTGGCCCAGGTGCTGAGCATGCTCAAGCTGTGGGAGCTGCCCCAGGGCGGCTCGGTCACCATCGGTATGCTGCCGATCTTCCTGTACTGCGCCCGCTGGGGCTTCGGTCCGGGCATGCTGGCCTCCACGGCTTACGCGGTGCTGCAGCTGATCTTTGACAGCGCCTTTGCCTACGGCTGGCAGTCCATCATAGGGGATTACCTGGTGGCCTTCGCGGTGCTGGGCGTCGCGGGCGTCTTCAGCCGCAGCAAGCTGGGCTTCTTCTGGGGCACGATCCTCGGCTGCGTTGCCCGGTTCCTGGTGCACTATGTTGTCGGCGCCACGGTCTGGGCCGAGTACATGCCCGATGAATTCTTCGGCATGACCATGACCACGCCCTGGTTCTATTCCGCCCTGTACAACGGCTGCTACATGCTCATCGACATGGTTCTGATCCTCATCGTGGGCTTCATCCTTTACAAGATCATGCCCAGGCAGATGACCAGCCAGCGGCTGAAGGCTGAGCAGTAAAAAGAAAGGAGACCTTTCATTGAAGGGTCTCCTTTTTCGTCACGTCAGTGACAAAACCGAAATGAGAGCTGCATGAAGGGCAAGTTTGTTGCCAATCGATGTGGCGTATGGTATAATTATATAAAAAAGGGGGCTGGATCCCGTGCATTATATTGAGGAAATATTGGAAAAGCTCCAGGATAGCTATCCCGTTTACATTGGCAGAAAGTCCCTTGACACACTTATGTGTTTCATCAGTGGATATGAACTTGCGGTTCAGGAGATCATGGGAGAAGATACCGATTACTTTTTCCGGGTGACTGTATTTGTTCATCAGAAATACGGTATTATCCCCTCGCCTTCAAAGAACTGGGTCACGCTGCTCACGGAGCGGGCGGGCTCGGATGAGGCGGCTTTTGACCTGTTTTATGAACTCCGGGACGAGATGAAACAGGCGGATTATGTCTCGAAGCCGAGGGAGGAACTGGAGAACGCGTTCGAGGAAATGATCCATGCGGGTTTGCAGGCCATGATCGCCGAGCCAACCGGGGGCGGCGAGAGATAAGAGAGGACAGGGACATGAAGCCATTTTCAATTTGCTGTTACGCTGCGAGAACTGGCGCAGGCACTGAATCGGGGCATCGAGACGCAGATTCGGCGGCTTTATCTGGCAGAACACAGCACACGGAATATGGAAGATATTCGCAAGGAGTTCTCTACAGTGCTGCCTTATATCGAAAAATGAGTGATGAATCATGATTGATTGGGAGCAAGCACCGCGTGGGGATTCTCAAGGGGATTACCCCTTGAGCCGTTTCAAATAGGGGTCCGGGGGAAGAAATCGGAATCTTCCCCCGGCCGTTTCTTTCGCCCCTTTCTTGACGGGACAAGAAAGGGGCCCGCCGGAGGCAAGACTGGCTGTCCAATGACCTGCCGCATGGACAAAGCCACTGGCAGCATTTTACAATTCCTCCGTCACTCGCTGCGCTCGTGCCACCTCCCTTTGCACAAGGGAGGCTTATTCCGGGGGCCAAGAGAGCCCCAACGAAAAAAGGACCGCCTGCGATGCAGGCGGTCCAATTGCTGTTTAATTGAGGAATCAGGCCTTGCCGGCGCAGCCGAGGACGTTCACCAGCTTGTGGCGGACGAGCTCCTTGATGTTGGCGCGGGCGGGCTTCAGGTACTGGCGCGGATCAAAGTGATCGGGATGCTGAGCCATGTACTCGCGGATGGTGCCGGTCATGGCCAGGCGCAGGTCGGAGTCGATGTTGATCTTGCAGACCGCGGAGCGGGCAGCCTGACGGAGCTGCTCCTCGGGGATGCCGACGGCGTCGGGCATCTTGCCGCCGTTGGCGTTGATCATGGCGACATAGTTCTGGGGAACGGAGGAGGAGCCGTGCAGCACGATGGGGAAGCCGGGCAGGCGCTTGGTGATCTCCTCGAGGACGTCGAAACGCAGGGGAGGCGGAACCAGGATGCCCTTCTCGTTGCGGGTGCACTGGGCGGCGGTGAACTTGTAGGCGCCGTGGGAGGTGCCGATGGCGATGGCCAGGGAGTCGCAGCCGGTACGGGCGACGAATTCCTCGACCTCTTCGGGGCGGGTGTAGGAAGCGGCATGGGCCTCGACCTTCACGTCGTCCTCGATGCCGGCCAGGGTGCCGAGCTCGGCCTCGACGACCACGCCGTGATCATGGGCGTACTCGACGACCTTGCGGGTGATCTCGATGTTCTCATCGAAGGGCTTGGAGGAAGCGTCGATCATGACGGAGGAGAAGCCGCCGTCGATGCAGGACTTGCAGGTCTCGAAGTCGGGGCCGTGGTCCAGATGCAGGGCGATGGGGATCTCGGGGCATTCGATGATGGCAGCCTCGACCAGCTTGACGAGGTAGGTGTGGTTGGCATAGGCGCGGGCGCCCTTGGAAACCTGGAGGATGACGGGAGCGTGCTCTTCTTTGCAGGCCTCGGTGATGCCCTGCACGATCTCCATATTGTTGACGTTGAAAGCGCCGACAGCATAGCCGCCGTCATAGGCTTTCTTGAACATCTCGGTGGTGGTGACAAGTGCCATAATATGATTCTCCTTTGATTATTGAAATTTCAGCCAGATGCGCCGGCGGGCAGCCGGTTTATTCTGCCGTTTTTCTGCGGACATTATAACAATTTACCGAAAGAATTGCAATCCCATGGGCTGTTTTTCTACGGAAAAAACGAGAAAAGTCCGTTGAAACGCACCTGAAATTGTGCTATATTGATGTAAAGAATTAAAAAATAATGGAGGAACCATTTATGTCCAATAAACCCCTTGTCGGCAACTGCATCATCGGCCAGTCCGGCGGCCCCTCGAGCGTCATCAACGCCAGCGCCTACGGCGTCATCAAGACTGCCCTGGAGAGCGAGTTCATCCCCGTCGTCTACGGCGCCAACCACGGCATCCGCGGCGTGCTGGACGATCGCCTCATGATCATGAACGAGGAAGACCCCGAAGAGCTGGCCCGCATGCTCTACACCCCGTCGTCCCTGCTGGGCTCCTGCCGCTATAAGATCGCCGACCCCGACGCCGACGATACCGATTTCAAGCGGATCCTCGAGATCTTCCAGAAGTACGACGTTCGCTATTTCTTCTACAACGGCGGCAACGACTCCATGGACACCTGCAACAAGATCAGCAAGTACATGGCCAAGGTCGGCTACGAGTGCCGCGTGTTCGGCGTGCCCAAGACCATCGACAACGACCTCTTCGGCACCGACCACTGCCCCGGCTTCGCCTCCGCCGCCAAGTATATCGCCACCTCCTTCATGGAAGTCAGCCGCGACTGCCACGTGTATGACACCGGCATGATCACCATCATCGAGTGCATGGGCCGCCATGCCGGCTGGCTCACCGCAGCCGCCGGACTGGCCAGCCTCAGCGGCGACGGCCCCGACTTCATCTACCTGCCCGAGGTGGACTTCGACATGGATTCCTTCCTGAAGGACGTGTCCGAGTGCTACGCCCGCAAGAAGAACTGCATCGTCGCCGTGTCCGAGGGCATCCACTATGCCGACGGCAGCTTCGTCGCCGAGGCGAAGACCTCCGGCACCGACGGCTTCGGCCATGCCCAGCTGGGCGGCCTGGCTTCCCGCCTGGCCAACGTGGTCAAGGCTGCCACCGGCGCCAAGGTCCGCGGCATCGAGCTGAGCCTGCTGCAGCGCTGCGCCGCCCATGTGGCCTCCGGCACCGACATCGAAGAGTCCTTCAACTCCGGTAAGGTCGCCGTGGAGTCCGCTCTGGCCGGTCTGACCGACAAGATGGTCGGCTTCCAGTGCGACCGCGGCCCCGAGGGCTACAAGTGCAACTACGTCCTGTTCGATCTGGCCAACGTCGCCAACTTCGAGAAGAAGGTCCCCGTGGAGTGGATCAACGAGACCCACAACGGCGTCACCCAGGACTTCATCGACTACTGCCTGCCCCTGATCGCCGGCGAGACCGGCATGGTCAAGGAGAACGGCCTGCCCCGCTTCGCCAAGCTCAAGAAGGTCTTCGCGGAGTAATTCAACAGCAAACACAAACCGCCCTGCACGTCGTTTTGACGTGCAGGGCTTTGTTTTCCATAATGTTTTTATGTCAACAAAAAAATCGGGACGGGGACGGATTCTTTCCGCAAGGCCAGGCGCGCTCATCCGCCCGCGTGCGCTGCACCCAGTAGGCTCGCTGTCCCACATGCGCCCGCCTGCAACGCTTCCGGGGCCTGCGCTGCCTCCGGCGGCCCCATTCTTTTGCCGAAAAGAATGGGGGAAGAAACGTCCGGGGGGAAGATTCCGATTTCTTCCCCCCGGACCCCCTATTTGAAACGGCGCAAGGGGAGTGTCCCCTTGCGAATCCCCGCAGCGCAGAAGATTTCAGCCCATCTGTGCCGCACCCGTCTGAACCTGGGGCCAGGGGGTGACCTTCGTGTACCGCGCCCCTAAGCTTCCCTTTACACAGGGGAGCCTCCGCCGAAGAGGCCTTTCCCTTGATGTCGCCCGCAGGGGCGCCGCCCCTGCGGGTGCGGGGATTGCTGCGGATCACAAAAAACCGCCGCTGCGGGATATCGCAGCGGCGGTTTGGTTAGTTACCCAATTCCAGGACGGCGCCGTCCTGCGGACCGTCGGGGCAGCTCAGATACATATCAATATCCAGCTTTGTCCCGGTATCGCAGCAGAACTGCATGACGTCCAGCGAGGGGGCCAGGATGGGTACGGGCTCGTCGTATCGAATCGTCGGTACCACTTCCAGGAAAAAGTATACATCGTTCTCGCGTTTGATCTTTTTCAGAAGCTCCACCTTGTCCAGCAGGGGCGCGATCGTCTTGCGCATCTGGTTTTCCACAATGACATCATACTCGTCGCACCTTCCGAAGTCCCAGGAGGAAAAGGCGTATGTACCGCGAGATACACCGCGAAAGTACATCGGCTCCCCGGCTTTCGTGGTTTCATCAGGGGTCAGACCGAGCAGGGCGGTGACGGCGTCGGGGTCGAAGTCGCCCCGGATGGAAAAGTAGGTGTAGCAGTGCGTATGCTCCGCATGATATAAAAACCGTTTCAGTTCGGGCAAAGAAAGCTCCTTTCGCGTTATTCCGGCTCATACCGGCATTCGATGTATTTTCTTGACCAGTCCTCGTCGAAGAAGGAGGAGAATTGATTCATGGGGCAGTCGGACCAGAGATCCCGGGCGAGTTCCTCGATGATATCGCGCAGCTCCAGGGAGTCCAGGTAGAACTCCGGGATCTGCTCCGCCCCCAGCAGGGCGCCCAGGAGGTTGCCCGCCACCGCCGCGGTGGAGTCGGAGTCGCCGTCGTGGTTGGCGGCCGCGATGATGCAGGGGCCGAAGCTGTCGGGATAGCGCAGCAGGCAGAAGGCCGCGATGGCCAGGGTCTCCTCCGCCACCCAGCCCTCGCCGAGCTGGCGGATGGCGTCGAGATCGGAGACGCTGCTGCCCGCCAGACGCACGGCCCGGCGCAGGAGGGCGCACATGGGCTCGGCGCGATCGGCGCCGAACTGGTCGGACATGGCGGCGTTGGTCTCAAAGATCAGATCCTTCAGATCTGCGGCGTGGACGCCGCCGTAGGTGATGCGGCTGATCATGTGGACGAAGGCGGCGGCGGACAGCCAGCCCATCACATGGCCGTGGGTGATGGCGGCGGAGGCGGCGCCGAGGCGGTCGATCTGATTCTGGGGCACGTCCTTCGGGTCGAAGAACAGGCCGATGGGGGCGGCGCGCATGATGCCGCCGCAGCCCTTGGAATCGTTGCAGGGATGCTCCAGGGTGCCGAAGTTCCGGTTTTCCAGCACGCTCATGCAGGTGGAGCCGGGGGCGCGGCGGTGGTGTATCTCCGGCACGTGATAGATCCAGCAGCAGGGCCGGTGCCGCGCGTCGGCGCGGATGCGGTGCTGGGTCTTGAACCAGTCGAGATAGGCCAGGGCCAGATAGCCCTCATAGGGTTTGTCGACGCCGCGCATGGCACGGCGGGTCCTGCCCAGCAGCAGGCCGTTGGCGGTGAAGAGGGTCATCTGGGTGTCGTCGGAGACGATGGCGATGTCGTTGGTCATGTCGTAGCCCAGGATGCCGTCGGCGCCGTAGCGCTCTATGATCTGGTCATAGCTGAGGAACTCCACGCTGTAGCCAAGCGCATCGCCGGCGGCGCCGCCCAGCAGGCTTCCGCGGATCTTGGATAAACTGCGCATATCCGACCCCCCTTTCGCAGGCTCTTTTTCTTTATTATAAACGACATGAAGAAAAAAGCAAGGGCGGCAGACGGGAACGGACAAATAAGTAATTTGTCGAAATTATAACTTTTTACAGCTAAAATCAATGAAAATGAGATTGAATACCGCGAAATAAAAATAATGTTTACAATTTGTTCAACTCTTTACCCTTCGGTGGTGATATGATCAATTTGTAGGAAATCAGAAATTTAGGATGCCGAGTGCCGCTCAGCGGCAGCGGGAGACCCGTTTTTGGGGTGAATACATCGAATGATGTTAGGGGACTTCCTCTCCGAACCCGTCAGCTAATCTCGCAGGCGAAGGAAGGATTTTCAGGAAAACTGTTCTACAGGGATACTGTCTCTTTCTGCGCCTGTTGCCCCACCGGCAGCAGGCGCGTGCGCGTTCCGGCATGCCCCAGACCAAGGAAAGGAGAAACCATGGATCATTCTGTCATCAACTGGATCGACCTCACCATCATCGGACTGTATCTGCTCGTGATGCTGGGCATCGGCGTCTGGTTCGTCCGCCGGGTCAAGAACGAGAACGACTTTTACGTGGCGGGCCGCAGCCTGGGCCCGGTGGTCATTATGGCCACGGTCTGCGCCACCATCGTCGGCGGCAGCGCCATGATGGGTCGGGCGGGCAAGGCCTATTCCGAGGGCTTTACCTGCGTCATGACGGCCCTGCCGTACCTCATCGGCATGTATATTTTTTCCGGGATCGCCGGCCGCATCCATCTTGTGGGCAAGCAGTACGGCGCCACCTCCATCCCGGATCTGTTCCGCATCCGCTTCGGCCGCGTGCCGCAGATGCTCCTGTCGGTTCTGATTGCCCTGGTGATGATGGGTACCGTCGCCGCCCAGGTCAGCGCCACGGCGACCATTTTCAACATGGTCGGCGGGAAAATCGGACTGTCATATGAGCTGGCGGCGCTGATCGCCACGGTGATCTTCATCATCTATACGGCGGCCTCCGGCCTGTTTGGCGTGGTCTATACCGATGTTGTGCAGTTCTTCATGCTCTTGATTTTTGTGTACATTCTCATCCCCATCCGCGCGACCTCGGCGGCGGGGGGCTTCTCGGGATTCCTGACCCATCTTGATCCTGCCTATGTCAAGCCCACCTTCAACGGCAAGATCCTCAGCGACATTGTCACCTACCTTGTGTTCACGCTGGCGGGGGCGGAGATGTGGCAGCGGGCCTTTGCCGCCAAGGACAAGAAGACCGCCAAGCGCGGCACGTTCCTGGGCACGGCGGTCTATATGGTCACCATTGCCCTGATTTTTTACATGGGTCTGCTGGGCCGGCAGCTGCTGCCGGACGTGGCGGCGAAGTACGGCTCCACCGACGCGGTGGTGCCCGGCCTTGCCATTGAGATCCTGCCCATCGGTCTGACGGGCCTGGCCCTGGCGGGCATGCTGTCGGTCATCATGTCCACCGCGGACAGCTATCTGCTGGTGGCGGTGCAGACATGCATCCACGATGTGGGCAAGACCATTCACCCCACCATGAGCGAGAAGCGGGAGCTGCTGCTGTCCCGGCTGTTCACCATTGTGCTGGCCTTCGGCGCACTGATCGTGGCGCTGTACGTCAAGAGTGTGTATACCATCATCACCGGGTCCTGGTCCTATTATGCCGCGGCGGCGGGCTTCCCGGCCCTGGCTGCCCTGTACTGGAAAAAGGCCACCACCCCTGGCATTCTCAGCGGGATCCTGGGCGGCCTGGTGGTCACGGTGGCCTGGAACCTGCTGGGCACGCCCTTCGGCCTGGGCGCCACGGTGCCCGGCGCTGTGGTCAGCGGACTGCTGCTGGTGATCGTCAGCCTCGCAACCTGTAAAAAGCACCCTTCGAAGGTGCTGACCTTCGACGAATAAGCGAAAAGAAAACGAAGCGCCGCGGGCATTGCCCGCGGCGCTTTGATTATTTCTCTTTCAGAAGCAGAATGTTGCTGAACCAGGGGCTGGAGAAGCGTTTGGCGTAGTCTTCGTATTCGGCGCGGTTGATGTAAAACGCATGGCCCCAGGAGCTGACAGTCAGCCATTCATCATCCATGGCGGTGACGGTGACGAAGTGGGCCTTCGTCCGGGCTGCGGGGCGCATGCTCCCGTCGGGCCGTCTGCGATAGAGAATGAGTTTTTTTTGCCGCCAGAATCGGGGCAGATTGGGCCCGATGGCAAGGATCACCGGGAGATCCCGGCGCAGCATGGATTCCATGCGTTCCCACATGGGGCCTGCGCGGAAGCACCAGGAGGCGCGATAGGGGATACCGCGCCGCCGGAACTCCCGGTTGAGGCCCAGCGCCACACCCGTGCCGGTCATACCCACATGGGGCAGGGGGCGCAGGAATCCGCGGCACAGGTGCATGCATGCCCGGTTGAATTCCGCCAGAGGGATGGGATCAAGGCGGATGATCCGCTCGAACAGGCCGTCACGCAGGCCGTGGAAGCGTGTAAGATAGGCCAGCAGATTGGCGCTGGAGATCAGGCCGCAGCCGGAATCACGGATGTTCTTCCGGGGCAGAAAATTCTGGCTGCCGCCGTACAGATGGCGGCCGTCGGGGGCGCTGATCTCCGGCAGGGAATGATCAAGCATCGGCAATTGCAAATGATTACTCATCGGATAACCTCCGTTGGACGATCCTGGGTAAGGCAGCGCATCAACATGGCGGCTACCTGGGCGCGGCTGGCGCCGGCGCGGGGGGAGAGGGTGGAAACGCTGCCGCTGCCCACGCCGTTGACGATGCCCCGGCCAACGGCCCAGGCCATGGCGTCCCGCGCATAGCGGGCGACGGATCCGGCATCGGGGAAGGCACTCAGATCCGCCCGGACGCCGTCGTCCCCGGCCCAGCGGAACAGGACCGTCACCAGCTGTTCCCGGGTGATGGGCGCGTCCGGGGCGAAGCGGTCCGGGGTCATGCCGTTGACGATGCCCTCCCGGGCGGCCCAGGCCACGGCGTCGGAATACCAGCGATCCGGGGCCACATCGGTGAAGGGGCAGCCGGCCGGCGCTTCAGGGCTGCCGGAGGCGCGATAGAGCACCGTGACCAGCATGGCCCGGGTGAAGTCGCCCTGGGGCGCAAAGCGGTCGGATGCGACGCCGTTCATCAGCTCGTTTTCCACGGCCCAGTCCACGGCGCTGTGATACCAGGGGCCCCGGGATACGTCCCGGAAGGCTGCGCTGGGGCATTCGCGTACCTGCCAGCGCCAAACAATGGGCGCGCAGGCGTCAAATTCGATGGAAACGGCATATTCACCCGGATCGAGCGCGGGCGCGCTGACAATCAGGGTCCCGTCCTCCAGGCGCCAGCCCAGTTCTCTGCCGCTGAGGCGTACCGCGGCGAGCTGCGCGCCGTTCAGCGTCAGTCCGGCGCGGATTTCCCGCGGCAAGGTGCAGTCCGTCAGCACAAGCGTGTCCTCGGACAGCGCGGGCTGCCCTGCGGGAGCGCGGACACGGATCAGCACGGTGTGCATGGCGCTCTGGCCGTAGGGGTCCGTCGCCCGGACCGTGACGGGCTGTTCGGTATCGGCGTCCTCGGCGGCGGGGGTGAAGGCGAACACGGCGCCGTCCAGGCTGCCGGGCCCGAAGACAAGGGTATACTGCAGGTTTTCACCGGAGAACCAGGCGCTCACATCCGCCCGGAAGGGCACGTCGGGCGCTGCATCCGCGGCGGCGGGCGCATCCGCCAGGACCGTCGGGCCCGCAGCACTGTAGAAGACGTGCCATGGCCAGGCGACGGGATTGCCCGTGTCAAATGCAATGATAAGCTCATATTCGCCGGGGCTCAGCGCCGGGACGTCCACGGACAGGGTCTGTCCGTTCAGCTTCCAGGTCAGCTCCAGATCTCCCAGGCGCACCGATGTGACCCGGGCGCCGTAGAGGATCAGATCCACCGGCACGGATTTCGGCGGGCGGCACAGATCCAGGGCGATCATGTCGTCGGGGTCCGCCAGCACCGGCTGGCTGGGAGGCAGCGCGCCGACGTGGATCGTGAGGCTGTGCTCGGCGCTGTGGCCCAGGCCGTCGGAGGCACGAACGGTGACCGATGCGTCGGTATTCGCGTCCGCGGCGGCGGGGGTAAAGGAATATCTTGTGCCGTCCATGCTGCCCGGACCGGCGGTCTTCTCATAGGTCAGGGGTCTGTCCTCGGGCTCGGAGAACCAGCCGGATACGTCCGCGCTGTAGGGCGTCGCGGAGGTCACGCCGTCCAGGGAGGCGGGATTGGCGCTGCCCTGGGCGGGGGCGTCGGTACGGACATAGACGTACCGGGCAGAGATGACGTGCAGCGTACAGGAGACGGGCTCGCCCGCATCAAATTCGATGCGCAGCGCATGATCGCCCGCCTCTGCCGCGGGAACGGAGACAAACAGGGTTTCGCCCTCCATGCGCCATTCAATGTCCGCGCCGTCCAGCTGCACGGCGGTCACATGGCTGTCGTACAGGTTCAGGCCGATTGGAAGCGTCGCCGGGGGATCGTACAGCTCCGGAGCCGCGTCGTCCGTCAGCGTCGGCTGGCTGGCCGGGCGCGGACCCACCCGGACCGTGACGGTATGCTCGACGCTATGGCCGAAGCCGTCCTCGGCCCGGACGGTAAGGGGCACCTCGGTCTGCGCGTCGCCGGGGCCGGGGGTATAGGTGAGCACTGTGCCCGCCAGAGAGCCGGGGCCGGAGATCAGGGTATAGGTCAGCGCATCGCCGTCGGGATCGGTGAACCAATCGGAAACG
Organism: Oscillospiraceae bacterium; assembly: GCA_015068455.1. Lineage (GTDB taxonomy): Bacteria > Bacillota > Clostridia > Oscillospirales > Oscillospiraceae > SVMC01. The sequence goes on from SVKO01000009.1 coordinate 43,315, forward strand.
TCCGCCGCATAGGGGATCGCGGCGGTCAAAGCGTCCAGGGAGGCGGGGACCGCGTCGGCAAAGGACGGCGCGGTCGGGGTCAGTACGGGCGCTGCGTTGGGAAGCTGCTCCCATTTGGCATAGAAAGAGCGCTCGCCCATGCTGGCGGCGGGGATCTTCGTCACGGGATCGCCGGTAAAATCGGGATTATCATACCAGCCGAGAAAGCTCCAGCCGGAACGGGACGGGGCGGGCAGGGGGATTTCCCCGTCGGCGATGGTATATTCGGTCCGGAGCTCGCCGTCGATCTGGGAAGGGGCTACTTCGGAAATATAGTGGATGGGATACTGCTCGTCGAGCTTTGCGATGAACGCCTCCATATTGACGAAGCCCATACCGTAGCGGATATCGCGGCCGGGATCGCCCAGATCGGTGGAGGTGGCCTCCAGAAGGGCCAGAAAGGTCTCGGTGCCGATGGCGGGGTTCGTCTGCTTGGCGATGGCGGCCATGGCTGAGACCATGGGCGCGGCGAAGGAGGTGCCGCTGGCCACGGCGGTGGAGCCGTTCAGATAGAGGGAGCGGATCTTGCTGCCCGGGGCGCAGACGTCCACGGACTTGTTGAAATAAGAGTAATCGTCGGCAAAGGCCGGACCGTCGACGGTCTGCTTGCAGCTGGAGACGCTGACCACGAAGTCGTAGCCCGCGGGATAGGTGACGGCGTTTTCGCTGGGCGTCTCGCTGGTTTTAAAGTTGCCCGCGGCGGCAACCAGGATGACGCCGGACTTCGATGCGTTGCGGCAGGTGCGCTCCAAAAACGAGGAGTTCACGGTGCCGCCGATACTCAGATTGATGACGTCCGCCCCGTTATCGGCAGCGTATTGGATGCCGCGGATGGCGGTGGCGGTGTTGGAGGTGCCGTTGTTGGAGGTGACGGTGACGGGAAGCAGCGTCACCCCGGGGGCGACGCCGTCGATGTCCAGATTGTTGTCCAGCCGGGCGGCGATGATGCCGGCCACAAAAGTGCCGTGCCACATATCCACGCCGTTTTCGTTGCTGCCGTAGTCCTTGTAGGGCAGGATGCGGGCAGGGTCCAGATCCTCGTGGTCGGCCTGGATGCCGGAATCCACGACGGCCACGGTCACGCCGTCGCCGCGGCGGTCGTACTGCCCGGCGGGGCTCCGGTGGTTCCAGGCGCTGGAAGCGTGGATGGCGTCGATATTCCAGGAATTGGCCTCCAGGGTCATCGTTTCGTTGGGCTCGGCATACAGGACGAGTCCGATGCTGCGCAGGGCGGAAAGGTCTGTTTCGCTGTGTATCAGGTAGACGTCCTCGCAGACGGGCTCCAGGGAAACGCCCATGGCCCGGACTGTGGACAGATTGGATTCGGGGATCTGGACGAGATAGCCGTCCGGGGCTGCATTAGCGCAGACGGACAGAAGGATCATGAGCGCCGGCAGGCAGACGAGTATGAGCAGCAGCCGTTTCATGGGATCCCTCCTCCGTTTTTTTCTTTATTATATCAGAAAAAACGCGCTTCTCAATAGGCGCGTCCAAAAAATCCGGACAAAAAGGCCGCCTGTCGGATCACAGACAGGCGGCGCAGATGGCGGCGATATTATTTGCAGAGCTTCTCCAGCACGGGCAGGAGCTCGTCGAACGTATTCTCCGGTTCGGCGGAGACAGCCATGACAGTGCGGGAGAGAAAATCCGACACCACGGGGCTGTAATCCGGGATGAAGCGCTGCATCATCGGATGGACGATGGTGGAAATGTCCTGAATAAAGGATTCGTGGGCTTTTGTCAGCGCAGGGGAGTAGCGATAGATCGTGCGGTATTCGGCCCATGCGTTGGCGTATACTTTGATAAAATCGCGGATATAGTCGCTGATGATGCGCAGACCGTCGATGGGGGTGCCGGCACTATCCGCGGAGCGGCGCATGCGATCCATGACGGGCACCCAGTCATTGTGCAGGATCTCGGCGACAAGGGCGTCTTTGGAATCGAAATAGCGGTACACCGTGCCGACGGCAACGCCGCAGATGCGGGCGACATTGCGGATGGTAAGCTGCTCGTACCCGTGGGAGATGAGGATCGGCCTGGATTCACGAAGGATCGTATTGTACAGGTCGTCAATCGCTTTCGGCATAGAACACCCTCCTTTGATTGATAGATCAAGACCAATTAACCAAAGATAACTCTAAATCAATTATAGCATATGCAATGGAAAAGGCAAGCCGATTTTTACGGTTTTTTTACTGAAAATGATAGAATAATTGGCTTTTTCGCCTTATGAACAGCCGCCCAAGTATAAAAAGGAAGGTGACTGGTTTTCAGTCACCTTCCGGTTATGCCGCCGGGGAGCGGCGCGTTGATGAATTAGCCGAGCTCGGCGAAGTACTTGATGGTGCGGACCATCTGAGAGGTGTAGGAGTTCTCGTTGTCGTACCAGGAGACGACCTGGACCTCGGTGGTGCCGTTGCCGACGGGCTTGACCATGGTCTGGGTGGCGTCGAACAGGGAACCGAACTTCATGCCGATGATATCGGAGGAGACGATCTGGTCGGTGTTGTAGCCGAAGGACTCGTTGGACTGGGCCTTCATGGCGTCGTTGATCTGCTCAACAGTGACATCGCCTTCAACAACAGCGAACAGGATGGTGGTGGAGCCGGTGGGGGTGGGAACACGCTGGGCAGCGCCGATGAGCTTGCCGTTCAGCTCGGGGATGACCAGGCCGATGGCCTTGGCAGCGCCGGTGCTGTTGGGAACGATGTTGACAGCGGCAGCGCGGGATCTTCTCAGGTCGCCCTTTCTCTGGGGGCCGTCGAGGGTCATCTGATCGCCGGTGTAGGCGTGGATGGTGCACATGATACCGGACTGGATGGGAGCCAGGTCGTTCAGAGCCTTGGCCATGGGAGCCAGGCAGTTGGTGGTGCAGGAGGCGGCGGAGATGATGGTGTCTTCCTTGGTCAGGATGTCATGGTTGACGTTGAAGACGACGGTGGGCAGATCGTTGCCCGCGGGAGCGGAGATGACGACCTTCTTGGCGCCGGCGTCGATGTGGGCCTGAGCCTTGGCCTTGCTGGTGTAGAAGCCGGTGCACTCCAGGACGACGTCCACGTCGAGCTCGCCCCAGGGCAGCTCAGCGGCGTTGGCCATGGCGTAAATGGTGATCTTCTTGCCGTCGACGACGATGTAATCCTCGCCGGCTTCGACGGTGCTGGCCAGAGCATAGGTGCCCTGGGTGGAGTCATACTTCAGCAGATGCGCCAGCATCTTGGGGGAGGTCAGATCGTTGATGGCGACGACTTCGTAGCCCTCAGCACCGAACATCTGACGGAACGCGAGACGGCCGATGCGGCCAAAACCATTGATAGCAACTCTTACGGACATGTTATTTCCTCCTTAAAAATCAGTCGATTCACACGCAGGGCGTAATGATACCGATGTGTCTTTTTGACCAAAATCATTATATATTACTTTCCTTTCCGTTACAAGTGGTATTTTTCATAAAATCCAATATTTTTATACTTATTTTTTGACCCTTTTGCCGCAAAACAAAACGGTGGATTTTTTGAGAAAAATCCGTTATGATAAAAGAAAAAGGGGGCGCGATCCATGAAGATTTATATTGCCGATATCTCCGTGCTGCGCAAACGGGCGGTCTTCCAGCGGCTGTACGAGGGCATGAGCGAAGCGCGCCGCCGGCGCATCGACCGATTCCGCTTCCCGAAGGATCGGTGCCGCAGCCTGGGCGCGGGGGTGCTGCTGCGCAAGGCGCTGGCAGACGCCGGCGTGGACGAGGCGATCTTTGTCTACGACGAGCACGGCAAGCCCCGTCTGGCGGGGGATCCGGGCGTCCACTTCAACCTCTCCCATGCCGGCGACCGGGCCATGTGCGTGATCTCGACGCATCGGGTGGGCTGCGACGTGGAGCGCCGCGGCCGCCGCGGCACCCAGGTGGCGGAGCGGTTCTTCGCCCCGGAGGAAAACCGGCGGATCCTGGCCGCGCCGGAGAGCGAGCGCGACGCCCTGTTCACCCGCTTCTGGGCGCTGAAGGAGAGCTTCCTCAAGGCCACCGGCCTGGGCCTGACCCTCCCTCTGGGCGCCTTCGCCGTCGATCTGGACGGCGACAGGATCACGATCCGTCAGGACGTGGACAAGAACGAATATCGCTTCTTCGAGCTCGACCCTGCCGACGAGTACCAGTACGCCGTCTGCGAGCAGAACGGCCCCGATGAGCAGCCCACAGTCGAATGGGTGGACCTGGAGAAGTGCTGATTGAACTGATTGATGAACCTGGCAGAATAACGGAATGACCCGGTGGAGCAAATTCTGATGGCCTGATTGACTACCGCCCCGGAGCGATTGCTCCGGGGCGGTTGTTTATTCTTTTGCTGTGCGTTTTTTGTAGCTTGCCCGCAGCTCGTCGAAGGTGGAGGTGATGGCGCCGGCTGGGCAGGCGGCCTTGCAGGCGCCGCAGCGGATGCACTCGGCGTGATTCGGCGATTCCCAGACCTTGACGTCCATGCCGCAGGCGGCCCGGCAGGCGCCGCAGCGGGTGCACTTTTCCGGATCGACGCGCATACGGCTCACCGACACCCGGTTGAAGCAGCCGTAGAAGGCTCCCAGCGGGCAGACGTATTTGCAGAAGGGGCGATAGGTGAGCACAGACAGGAGCAGGAACAGGAGCAGCAGGCTCAGCTTGAGGGCGAACAGGCCGCCCAGGGTCTGGCGCATGGCGGGATTTTTCAGCAGGAGGGGGATGCCGGCGAACAGGGTGCCGGAGGGGCACAGAAGGGCGCAGAACCAGGGCTTGCCCAGGCCGAAGCGGTCCCGAATCCCCAGGGGCAGGACGATCACGAACAGGACCAGCACCAGGTACTTGAGGTACACCAGGACCCGGTGGCCGGGCAGGTTCCTGCGCTTTTTGGGGAAGGGGATCTTGTGCAGCAGCTCCTGCACCAGGCCGAAGGGGCACATCCAGCCGCAGACCAGCCGCCCAAAGAGGGTGCCGAAGGCCATGAGCAGACCGAGAACATAGGCGGAAAACCGGAATTTGCCGCCGTCGAGCACCGCCTGCAGCGAGCCGATGGGGCACGAGCCCAGAGCGCCGGGGCAGGAATAGCAGTTGAGCCCCGGCACGCACAGGCGCTTGAGGCTGCCCTTGTAGATCTTTCCCTCGGTGAAGCCCCGCACATAGCCGTTGGTCAGGGCGAAAAACGCCGCCTGAAACAGCCGCCGCGTCAGCGATTGCTTTTTCCTATCCAAGGCCGATACACTCCATACAGATCTTCGTGGCCTTGACGAACACGGCCTGCGCCTCTCCGCTGTATGCGCCCAGAGCGACCAGTCCGGCTGCCAGAAGCAGAAGCCCCGCCTGTACTGCCCGGATCGTCCTGTTTTTCAATCCGATCCCTCCCCCTTGTCTTTGCGGAAATTATAACATATGCCGCCCGGCAAATCAATTTCCTGCCGCAGTTTCCGGAGAAAAACCCCATAAAATGCCGCGCTGCGGCGGCATGCGCCGCCGGAACAGCGTTTTTGGCATAATGCTGTTTTTTGGCGTTAGAATATGTGAAACATCCACAAAAGAGCTAAAAAACTCTAGAAACCATTCGTTCATCTTATTGACAATGCCCGGGAATGAACATATAATGAAGCCATGATAAGTGGGAAATTATACGAAAAATGTCTGAAAATAACGGAGAGAACAAATGAGAGAACAAGCGAAGATTACCGTTGAGAACGGCAATGTGATCGGCACGGTCGAAAAGAACGTGTTCGGCTCCTTTGTCGAGCATCTGGGCCGCAGTGTGTACTACGGCATCTATGAGCCGGACCATCCCAATGCCGACGAGCTGGGCTTCCGCAAGGACGTGGCGGAGCTCGTGCGGGAGCTGGGCGTGCCCATCATCCGGTATCCCGGCGGCAACTTCGTATCCAGCTATCGCTGGGAGGACGGCGTCGGGCCCGTGAACGAGCGTCCGGCCCGCCTGGACCCCAACTGGCGCGCCATTGAAACCAACCGCGTGGGTCTCAACGAGTTTGCCACCTGGTGCAAGCGCGTGGGATCGGAGCCCATGATGGCCATCAATCTGGGCACCCGGGGCGTTGAGGCCGCCCTGGATCTGCTGGACTACTGCAACCATCCTTCCGGCACCTATCTCAGCGACCTGCGGGCCAGGCACGGGTATCCCGAGCCCCACAACGTGCGCTACTGGTGCCTGGGCAACGAGATGGACGGCGTCTGGCAGGTGGGCTACAAGACGGCCTATGAGTACGGCCGCCTGGCGGAGCAGACCGCCCGAGCCATGCGTATGATCGATCCGGATCTCAAGCTGGTTTCCTGCGGCAGCTCCCATACCTTCATGCCCTCCTTCCCCGATTGGGAGGCCGAGACCCTCAGCCATACCTACGATGTGGTGGATTACATCTCCCTGCATCAGTATTTTGAAAACGATTTTGACAACCCTGCCGATTTCCTGGCCCAGTCCATGGAGACCGACCACTTCATCCGCACCGTCATCGCCGTATGCGACTACGTCAAGGCCAAGAAGCGGGGCAAGAAGGATATCATGCTCTCCTTTGACGAGTGGAACCTCTGGTATCACTCCAAGGAGCACGACGCCCAGCTCCAGAAGGAGGAGCCTTGGCAGACGGTCATGCACCTGCTGGAGGACGTGTATACCTTTGAGGACGCCCTGCTGGCCGGCTGCATGCTCATCACCTTCCTGAAGCACGCCGACCGGCTGAAGATGGCTTGCCTGGCCCAGCTCGTCAATGTCATCGCGCCGATCATGACCGACATCGGCGGCGGGATCTGCCGCCAGACCACCTTCTTCCCCTTCAAGCATGTGTCGTGCTACGGCCGCGGCGAGTCCATGCGCGCGTTTGCCGTATCGCCGAAGTATGAATCCAGGGCCTATTCCGACGTGAACTATGTCGAATCCGCGGTGGTGCAGAGCGAGGACGGCAGTGAAATCACGCTCTTTGCCGTCAACCGCGACCTGGAAAACGCCATTCCCGTGGCATTTACCCTGCGCGGCTTTGACGAGTTCCGCCCGGTGGAGCATATTGCCCTGGAGTGCGACGATCTCAAGGCCGTCAATACCCCCGCAGATCCCGACCGTGTCAAGCCCTGCCAGCGCATCGGCAGCATTGAGGATCTCGGCGGCGGCGCCTTTACCGTGGGCCTCAATCCCGCATCCTGGAACGTGGTGCGGTTTCGCAAGGCCTGATCGAACCGTTGTTTAATCCGCCAAGGGATTAGATATCATTCACCATTCATCATTTTTAAGGAGGAAAAAAAGTAATGAAGAAAATCATTGCGCTGCTTCTGGCGCTGACCATGCTGGTGCTGGTTGGCTGCCAGGCAAAACCCGCTGCGCCCGCTGCCTCGGCGGAACCCACCGAAATCGAGTTCTGGACCTTCCAGGAACTGCACGTCTCTTTCTATGAAGAGATGGCCAAGGAGTGGAACGAGGCCAATCCCGACCGTCAGATCAAGCTGGTTCCCACCGTCTATCCCTTTGAGGACATGCACACCAACCTGAGCCTCGCGCTGCAGGCCGGCAAGGGTGCGCCCGATCTGGTCGACATCGAGTTCGGTAAGTACGCCAACTTCCTGAAGGGCGACATCCAGCTGGAGCCCCTGAATGATATTGTTGAGCCCGAGCTGCCCAACATCATCAAGGCCCGCGTGGATATCTACTCCAAGGACGGCAAGTACTACGGCATCTGCTTCCACGTCGGCGCCGCCATCATCTTCTACAACAAGGAGCTGTGCGACGCTGCCGGCATCAACTACGAAGACATCAAGACCTGGGACGACTACTATGAGGCTGCCAAGAAGTTCAAGGAAGCCAACCCCGACAAGTACTGGATGTCCGTCGAGTCCTCCGACATCTGGCATATGTGGCCGCAGCTGGCTGAGCTGGGCGCCGACATGACCGACGCCGACGGCAACCCCACCATCGACACCCCGGAGATGGCCCGGGTTCTGGAGTACAACCGCAAGATGGTCAACGAAGGCCTGGCCATTGTGGCTCCCGGCACCTATCACCATGCTGAAGAGTTCTACTCCATGATGGACGAAGGCAACATCTGCTCCATCGTGATGCCCTTCTGGTACCTCGACCGCTTCACCAACTACATGCCCGATCTGGCCGGCAAGATGGTCACCGCTCCGCTGCCCGTTTGGGAAGCCGGCGAGAAGCGCTCCGTCGGTCAGGGCGGCACCGGTACCTCCGTCACCAAGCAGGCGGACGATCCCGAGCTGACCAAGGCGTTCCTGGCATTCTGCAAGCTGTCCAAGGAAGGCGGCATCCAGGAGTGGAAGATGTGCGGCTTCGACCCGATCCGCACCGAGGTCTGGTCCATGGAAGACGTCACCCACGATCCCGAGAACACCTTCGTCAAGTTCTATGTCAACAACCCGTTTGACACCCTGCTCCAGATCAAGGACGAGGTCGTCGCTGTCAACAACAACGAGGCCCTGCCCGGCGTTCTCGACGAGATGAAGGCTGTCGTTCTGCAGAAGGCTTACGAGACTGATGAGCCCATTGAAGACATCCTGGCCGAAGCTCAGGCCAGCGTTGAGTCTGAAGGCTGATCTTCTGAACCCCGCATGACTTAACTTAGGACAAGGGGAAGAAAAGCGCTGCTTTTCTTCCCCTTTTTCCTGAGTGCGCCGTCCTCCGCAGGAGAGCACGGACGGCAAAGAGAAAAGGAGAAAACGTACATGAACCGACTGAAATCACTTCCATATTCACAGAAGGCAGCGCCGTATGTGTTCAT
>SVKO01000005.1 GCA_015068455.1 Oscillospiraceae bacterium
CGCGAGGAAGACGTACCCTGCGAGCACGACTGGCAGACCAAGGTCACCGAGCCCACCTGCACCAAGGGCGGCTACACCACCCGCTTCTGCAACAAGTGCTTCGAGAGCGAGCAAATCGATCCCACTGAGCCGCTCGGCCACGACTTCGACGACGGCGTCATCACCAAGCAGCCCACCTCCATGTTCGACGGCGTGAAGACCTTCACCTGCCGTCGCTGCGGCGAGACCTACAAGGAATCCATTCCCAAGCTGCCCGGCGGTGATAGCGAGATCATCGACTTCAAGAACCCTGCTGACAACGAAAAGTACGAAATCATCGGCGAGACCGAGGGCGGCGCTCCCCAGACCGAGAACGGCAGAACGATTACCTGCACCGTCAACGGCATCGAGCCCAGCATCGGTCAGAACGGAACGGCAAACCCGAACCTGAGCGAAGCGCAGAGCAACACGCCCGAGAACCTGATTGAGATCCCGATCGAAGAAGGCGACTGGACTGCCAGCCTGAAGTTCCACTTCGAGCCCAACGGCGGCAGCGGCGCATGGGCATTCCTGGGCTTCTACGCCGCGCAGGGCGACGACTATCAGAACATGGTCGGCATCCGCGGCGGTGACGGCGCATTCCAGGACTTCATCAGAACGGACGGCAACATCACTGCAGACACGGATCTCGCCAGTTCGCCCGGCTTCAGCTCTGCAAACGACTACTATTTCCAGATCCAGAAGACCGGCACAACCTACGTGTGCTCCCGTTCCAACGACGCCGGCGAGAACTTCGAGGAGATGTTCTCCTTTGAGGATACCGGCATCAATGCGGAAAAGCTGATCATCGACGCATACTCCGGCAGAGGTACCGGCTTCTCCTTCACGCTCGATCACCTCATCATCGAAGGTGTCGGCGGCGGTGATACTCAGTGGGTCGAGACCGACACCGTTGAGTCCGGCAAGATGTACCTTGTCGTTGCCGATGAAAAGTATGCCATGAACGGCAGCACTGACGCCATCGGCGCAACGCCCGTCACCATCGAAGGCAATAAGGTCACCAGCGAAGTCACCGAGGACATGGTATGGTTCTTCGACCCGGCAGAGGGCGTCGATCCTGCCGCGGACGGCAGCGATCTGTATTTCATCACCACCGGTGATGGCCTCAGCCTGCGCCGTGGTTCCGGCAATGCTCCGATGTCGATCGTTGACTATGACGCTGCGAACTCCCGTTACTTCGTATGGTCGCTGATCGAACGCGAAAACGTGGACGAAGGCTACACGCTCTACCAGAACGGCAGCAGCAGATATGCGCTGACCGGCGCCGAGACCGGCTTCAGTGTGGCCCGCGTTTCCAGCTCTTCCGGCAATATCCAGACCGCCGGCAGCGGCATCAAGCTGTACACGCTCTCCAAGGGCGATGTCCCGCAGCCTGCCAAGCCTGAGGTCAGCGGTATTACCGTGGACGGCAAGGCCCTGGAGGGCTTCGATCCCAAGGTCAAGACCTATGCCGTTGGCGTGGCTGACAGCGTCACTGCGGCTCCCGAGGTCGCGGCGACCGCCGGCAACGAAGACACCACCATCACCGTCACACAGGCCGCCGGCATCCCCGGCGAGGCTGTCATTGAGGCCAAGGCCGGTGAAAAGACCCTGACCTATACCGTCAGCTTCGACTATGGCCCGAAGGACGACTACTTCGCCGACGGCGCGATGAACGAAGGCCAGTGGACCATCCTCAATGAGGTGAAGGATCCCACCGAGGAAGAGCCCTTCAAGTACTACAAGTTCGAAAAGGGCGTTGGCCTCGTGATGCCCACGCAGCACAACTCCATCTACCAGAAGGCGACTCCGGGCGCATGGTCCAACATGTTCACCATGTCCGGCGGCGGCGACTGGGAGGTTGTGGCCAAGGCATTCTATCCTGCTGTGCCGCAGGGCAACTACCAACAGGTCCAGTTCATCGCATGGCAGGATGAGGACAACTACGTCCGCATCAACTGCCAGGACAGCCGTCAGCGCATCGAGCCCTTCTATGAGAAGGCCGGCACCGCCGTCAACCAGAACGGCAACGCGCTGAACAACGCCATCTCCGCTGCGGAAGACGGCACCATGACCATGTACTTCAAGATCAACAAGGCGGGCAACACCTACACCATCACCTACTCCGAGGATGGCAAGGAGTGGAAGTCCGGCGGCGTCTACGAGGCTGATCTGACCAACGTCAAGGTCGCCGTATTCTGCACGCAGGACTACCAGCCCACGCAGAGCAACTATGTGGAGCCCGTGGAGCTTGCCTTCGAGTATGTGGCCGTCACCGGCCTCAACGGCGAGACCGTCAAGACTGACGAAGAGATGCTCACCTGGGCCGCGCAGAACGCCGCGGATTACATCGCCGCCGATCTGCCCGCCCGCACCACTGAGGATCTGGTCCTGAGCCCGGCGCCTCATGGCTACACCGTGGAGCTCGACACCAGTGATCTCACTGTGATCGCTGCCAACGGCAAGGTCACCCAGCCCGACAAGACCGTCGTTGTTGATGTTACCGTTGCGGTCACTGAGGGCGATACCACTGCCTTCGCCACCAAGGCCATCCGTGTGGACGGCAAGTCCTCCGCTTCGGTCAATACAGAGGCTCTGGAAGCTGCCATTGCCGCTGGCGACGCGGTCGACAAGTCCAAGTTCACGCCTGAGACTGTGGCCCTCTTCGAGCAGGCGCTGGCCTCCGCCAAGATCGCCCTGGGCGCCGAAGATCAGAAGACCATCGACGACGCCGCGAAGGCCCTGCAGGATGCCATTGCTGCCCTTGAGCCGATCGAGGTTCCCGTGGTTGACAAGAAGGCTCTGAACGAAGCCATTACCAAGGCCGACGCTGTCGATCCGAAGCAGTTCACCGAGGATACGGCCAAGGCTCTGGCCGATGCGCTGGAGAATGCCAAGGCAGTCCAGGCCAAGGCTGACGCCACCCAGGAAGAGGTCAACGCCGCTGCCGATGCGTTGAACGCTGCCATCGACGCGCTGGAGCCCTTCCGCTTCGACGACGTCAAGGACGAGAACAAGTTCTACTTCGATCCCGTCTACTGGGCTTACTACGCAGAGCCGCAGATCACCAACGGTAAGACCGCGACCACCTTCGGTCCGGACGATCCGTGCACCAGAGGCCACGTGGTGACCTTCCTGTGGCGTGCCGCCGGTGAGCCGGAGCCCAAGAGCACGAAGACCCCGTTCACCGACCTCAAGCCCGGCGCCTTCTATGAGAAGGCCGTGGCCTGGGCCGTGGAGGAAGGCATCACCAAGGGCATGACGGACACCACCTTCGCGCCCGACGGCAAGTGCAACCGCGGTCAGATCGTGACCTTCCTGTGGCGCTTCAAGGGTGAGCCCGCACCCAAGAGCACGCAGACCCCGTTCACCGACCTCAAGCCCGGCGCCTTCTATGAGAAGGCCGTGGCCTGGGCCGTGGAGAACGATGTCACGAAGGGCATGACCGAAACCACCTTCGGTCCGGACGCCACCTGCACCAGAGGCCAGGTCGTGACCTTCCTCTTCCGTGCAACGAAGGGCTGATCAGCACTGACTGATCCGACAAAACAATACGGTTGGATTTGGTAATTACGCATAAATCCGACTGAAAGCAAAATCCCCGGCGGGGCTGCCTCGGCAGCCCCGCCATTTTTTATAATTGCATGCTTTAAATCTGCTTTTTTCTTTGAATCAAGGGAAGATCAAGGCTTTTTTATCTGTTCTCAGAAGAAAAAATGCGAAACAGCGCATTTCAACGCGGTTTGTCCTTGACCGGTTTCTCTTGCCGATCGAATGCTTTTCAGATGTTCAAAATAGTTATTTTTTCATATTCATATAAAAAAATCTCGGTAATAATCCACAATAAATTAGGTATACAAACAAAAATATGTATGGTATGATTACCGTAGATTATGCAGATTTTCTGCGAGAATGAAAGGAGAAAGCATTCGATGAAAAAGAACACCAAGCGATTGCTCAGCATGCTGCTGGCGCTGGCGATGCTCCTCAGCCTGATCCCCGTCATCGGTCTGGGCGCTGCCGCCGCCGACGGCGAGGTGTACAAGGTAACTGCACCCCATGCGGTGAAGGCTGACAAGACCAAGGCCGCGGCAGGGGAGACCGTTACCATCACCGCAGACGAAACCATCGACAAGGTAACCGCGGCCGATGCCGAAGGGAAAGACGTGGCCGTTACGAAGAACGGCAGCACCTTTACCTTCAAGATGCCCGCCAGCGACGTGTCCCTGAAGGTCTACTATGCCAAGACGGCCATCGCCGCCCTTCAGAAGCAGCGGCAGCAGGGCAATCCCTTCATTCCCATTTACGATTTCAACCCCGACACCGAGCCCCATATCTGGGAGGATCCGGACAACCCCGGCCAGTACCGCTTCTATTTCCTGAGCTCCCATGATATGAACAAGACGAGCTACTGCTCCAATAACCACGTTCTGTACTCCTGCCCCGTGGATGATCCCTTCAACTGGACCTATCACGGCGTCATCGTCGGCCCGGACAACACCCTGCACGACGATACCCTCTACGCCCCCGATATGTGCTGCGTGGAGGATCCCACCTCTCCCACCGGCAAATATTATTACTACTATCCCTGCAACCAGGCCGGCGGCCGCCAGACCATGGTGCTGCGCTCCAGCCGTCCCGACGGCAAGGGCGATCCCTTCACCGTTATCAACTGGGCGGACGACAGCCACAACCGCACCCTGGGCAATATCATGACCTTTGACCCCTCCGTCTTCGTGGACGACGACGGCAAGGTCTACGGCTACTGGGGCGGCTATCAGTCCTCCTGCCACGGCGCGCAGCTGGACGAGACCATGTACACCGCCGTGCCCGGCACCCAGGTGGACGATATGTTCGAGGGTGACGGCGTGAGAGGACCGAACTTCGGCTTCTTCGAGGCCTCCTCCATGCGTAAGATCGGCGACACCTATGTGTTCGTCTACAGCTCCAGCGGCAAGAGCGGCGACCCCTACAGCGGCGACTATCACCACCTTGCCTATGCTTACGGCAAAAACCCGCTCGGCCCCTGGACCTATGGCGGCGTCATCGTGGACGCCCAGGCCTACGGCTTCTACGGCGGCGGCAACACCCACGGCAGTCTGATCCAGCTCGGCGACCAGTGGTATGTCACCTATCACCGCAACGTTGAGACCGACGCCCGCCAGGCGATGGTTTCCCCTGTGGACGTCACCATTGACGAAGACGGCGCCGTCCACATCACCGAGGCGGAGGTCTCCTCCGAGGGCTTCTACATCAACGGTCTGAACCCCTATGCCAAGGTCAGCCTCGGCACCGCGTCCTATGCCCGGAACTGCCGCATCCGTCCGCTCTACGAGCATGATGTGGAGTCCCTGCCCATCATCAATGTGGTGCAGAACACCGTGGTCGGCGTGACCTACTTCGACTTCAACACCGAGGCGCCCCAGGGCTCCTCCTCCGCGCTCAATGTGGATCTGATTCCGAACGGCGTGAACGCGACCATGAACGTGTGGCTGCAGTCCGCGGACGTCCCCGACGCCCAGAAGAGAACCTTCAGCACTGCCAACGCCACCAAGATCGGCGAGATCAAGCTGACTGCCGATATGCCCAGAGAGATGACCACACTGAGCGTGGATACGCCCTATGTGGATCAGGTCGACGGCAAGTACGGCGTCTTCTTCACCTTCTCCGACGTCTCCGGCAGCGGCAACATTGCCGAGCTGTACGATATGCAGTTCGAATTCAGCGATCACGAGCATGAGTTCGAAGCCTCCGTTGTCGAGCCCACCTGCCTGGAGGGCGGCTATACCCTGGGCAAGTGCAAGATCTGCGGCAAGGAGCTCAAGTACGACTACACCGAAGCCCTGGGCCATGACTGGGACGACGGCGTCGTGACCATTGCTCCCACCAAGGAGAAGCAGGGGCTCATGACCTACACCTGCAGACGCTGCGGCGAGACCAAGACCAAGAAGCTTCCCAGAGAAGGCATTACGGTTCCCGAAGACATCGACTTCACCGATCCCGAGGCCGCCTCTTCGTTTGAGATCGTGAACCAGAGCTCCGCCGCCATCGAGGAAGGCACCGGCCTGGCCCTGGTCTGCACCCGTCCCGCCTTTGAGGACTGCAAGGGTCAGAACTCCGGCGATCAGGCCACCACGCCTGAGGACGTGGTCGTATACGAGGCCGAGGGCGACTGGATCGCCACCCTGGAGGTCGACTTCAGCACCAACGGCGCCTCCAACGGCTACTATCAGTTCTTCGGCTTCTATGCCTCCGAGGGGGAGGACTTCCAGAACCTGGTCGGCGTGCGCGGCGGCGACGGCGCCATGCAGAACTTCATCCGCGAGGGCGGAGAAATCCTGCATCAGGACGAGGACGGCGTCAATTCCGCGCCCGGCTTTGCCAACAGCGGCGCGACTTACTGGCTGCGGATCGAGAAGGTTGGCAATACCTATACCTGCTTCCGCTCCTCCGACGGCGAGAACTTCACCCAGATGTTCGCCTATGAGGATACCAACATCGACGCCGACCACATCGTGATCGACGCTTACACCGGCATGACCACCGGCTACAAGTTTACGCTGAAGTCCCTCAAGTTCGAGGATGCGGCGGGTCCGGTGATTCCGCCTGTGGACAAGACTGCGCTCAATGAAATCATTGAAATGGCAGAAAAGCTCGACAATTCTCCGTACACCGAGGAGTCTGTGGCAGCTCTGGAAAAGGCCGTCGAAGACGCCAAGGCTGTGCAGGCCGACGACAAGGCCACCCAGCAGCAGGTCGACGACGCCAAGAAGGCGGTCGAGGCCGCCATCGAAGCACTGGAGGAGAAGACCGACGACTTCCTGTTCGATGACGTCCAGGATGAGAACAAGTTCTACTTCGAGCCCGTCTACTGGGCCTTCTATGCAGAGCCCCAGATCACCAAGGGCACCGACGATACCCACTTCGGTCCCGACAACGCCTGCACCAGAGGCCATGTCGTGACCTTCCTGTGGCGCGCCGCCGGCGAGCCCGCGCCCAAGAGCACGCAGACCCCGTTCACCGACCTCAAGCCCGGCGCCTTCTATGAGAAGGCCGTGGCCTGGGCTGTGGAGGAAGGCATCACCAAGGGCCTGAGCGACACCGCCTTCGGCCCGGACGCCACCTGCACCAGAGGCCAGATCGTGACTTTCCTGTGGCGCTTCAAGGGCGAACCCGCGCCCAAGAGCACGCAGACCCCGTTCACGGACGTGAACCCCAACGGCTACTACTTGAAGGCCGTGGCCTGGGCGGTGGAGAATGAAGTCACCAAGGGCCTGAGCGACACCACCTTCGGTCCGGACGCCACCTGCACCAGAGGCCAGGTCGTGACCTTCCTGTTCCGTGCCACCGCGGAATAAGAATTACTGCTTGCCTGATTGAATCAAATCGTATATAATCATTGCGGGGCTGCCTCGGCAGCCCCGCAAATCAATTCTATTGGAGAAATGACGTTGAGAAATGTTTTAGATTATCTGCAATCCGTGGTTGCACGTTCGCCCGATAAAATTGCAGTTGCTTATCGCGAAACGCGATACAGCTTCCTGGAGCTTTCTCTGTCCGCCCGGCGGCTGGCTGCGGCGATTCCTGCGCAGCTGCGCAATCAGCCCATCGGCGTTTTTGCCGATCGCTCCGCCGAAGCCGTATTATTTTGCCTGGCGGTACTGTACAGCGGGAATTTCTACATTCCGATCGATCCGGATTTGCCGGAGAAAAAAATGCAGGCGATTCTCGACGACGCCGGACCCGAGGTCCTGCTGGGCAGCGAGGATGCGGCAAAGCTGCTTGACGCTGTGCATTTCTCCGGGCGATACCTGACGCTTTCCGCTGCTTCGGATACGCCCCGCGCGCTGCCTGATACCGCCGGTGACGATCCGCTGTATATGATCTATACCTCCGGTTCCACGGGCAAGCCCAAGGGCGTGCTGAAAAGTCACGCCGCGGAAATCAGTTTTTTGGAGGCTTATTGCGAAACATTCGGGTTCGGGCCCGATGAGGTCATCGGAAATCAGACGCCGTTTTTCTTTGACGCCGCGGGCAAGGATCTGTATCTGATGCTGAAAACAGGCGCCACGCTGGAGATCATTCCCACGGAGCTGTTTGCCATGCCCCCGATGCTCATTGAGTATCTCAACGAGCGCCGCGTCACCTTTATTTCCTGGGTGCCGACGGCCCTGTCCATTGTTGCGCAGCTCAAGACCTTTTCCTTTGTGCGGCCCGAGACGCTGAGAAATGTATTTTTCGTCGGTGAAGTCATGCCCATGAAGCACCTGAACTACTGGCGCAAAATGCTGCCGGAGCCCCGGTATGTCAATCTGTACGGATCGACGGAGATCGCCGGGATCTGTGCCTGGTACGAAGTGACGGGGACCTATGATGATGCGCAATCCCTGCCCATGGGAAAGCCCCTTTGCAACTGCCGGATCTATCTGCTCGACGGAGAACAGATCGTCACGGAGGCGGACAGGGTGGGGGAGCTGTATCTTGTCAGTCCGGCGCTGGCGTTGGAATACTTCAACGACCCGGAGAAAACGGCCGCCGGATTCCAAATGCGCGACTTCGGCGCAGGCCCGGTTCGCTGCTTCAAAACCGGCGATCTGGCGCGATACGATAATGAAGGGAACCTGGTGTTCGCCTCGCGGACGGATTATCAGATAAAGCATATGGGCCACCGGATCGAGCTCGGCGAGATCGAGGCCGTGGCCGGCGCCCTGCCGGGGATCGAGCGCTGCTGCTGCCTGTATGATTCGATAAAAAACCGCATCGTCCTGTTCTGTCAGACTGCCCCGGACTCGGCTTTGACAGGAAAGGAGATCCGGCAGATGCTCAGACCGCGTCTGTCGGCCTATATGCTGCCCGCCAAGGTCCATTTGCTCCCGGCTCTGCCGCTGAACGCCAACGGAAAGATCGACCGGCAGAGGCTCAAGGAAGCGCTATAACAGAAAGAGGAGGATCACGTATTGGACGAACTGCTCGAAATTTTGGAAGAAATCAATCCCGACGTGGATTATGAAACCGAGGATAACCTGATCGACGGAAAAGTGTATGACTCGTTCAGCATTATCACGCTGATCGGAGAGATCTGTGAACGATTCGACATTGAGATCAGTCCCAAATGGATGCGCAATGAGAATTTCAACAGCGCAGAGGCCATGTGGACCATGATCCAGTCGATCATGGAAGAGGACGAATAAATATAAAAAACCCGCGTCCGGCATTCGGACGCGGGTTTTTATTTCTGAAAGAATCATTCAAACTGGCAGCGGACGAGGCATTCCACGGTCTCGTCGCCAACGGTGGCGGTGATCGTCACGTCGCCTTCGCCGACGGCCTGCACCACGCCGGTGCTGCTGACCTTGGCAACGGAGGAATCCTCGCTCCGCCATTCAGGCTCCGAGCCGTCGCCGCCGGTAAGGGTGAGCTTTGTGTTTTCGCCCTTTTCAAAGAACGAAATGTCCGTTTCGCTGATGGAGAGCGGCTCCGTGGAGACAGGCTTCGATTCGGTTTTGGGTTCAGCCTCGGAGGCGTTTTCCTCCGGCTTCTGTTCGCCGAAATCACAGATCACCTTGCAGCGGTAAATGTATTCTCCGCAGATCACGTTGACGTTGCATTCACCGGGGGCTTTCGCAGTCACGGTTCCGTCCTGGGTAACGCTGATGACCGCCGAATTGTCCGCGGAGAAGATGATCCGGTCGGTGGTGTCAGCGGGCTCGGCCACCGCCTGAATGCGTGCGCTCTGGCCTTCCTCCGTCAAAGTGAGTTCCGAGACGTCCACGGAAAGCGCCGTGCAGGGAACGGGCTCCGTGCTCTGTACGGGAGCAGGTTCCGTGGGCTTGAGAAAGGGAAGAAGCTCAAAGGAGTAAAGGATATATCCCGTAAAGCCGATGAAAAGCAGGATCAGAGCCAAAAGCGCAATGATCTTGCTGCCCTTGCGGCGCTGCGCGGGCTCTTCCTCGATCGGCCGCTCATCGTAGTCGTAGTGGTCTCCCATATAATTCTCCGCGCTTTCCGGTTTGCCCTGGCAGATGGGACAGCGCCCCTCTGACGGATCATAGACGGTACCGCAGAATTCACAAGTGATCAGATTGTCCATACGAAGCTCCTTGTCCGCTTTTGCGGTTTTTTCAAATGCTTTAATAGTATATCATCTTTGACGCGGTAAGACAATAAATAATGTTGCTTTTTTCGTAAAAATATCATATGATAGATACAGGAATTTTTGTCGAATCGGTACTGCCGAAGCGGGCGGACGCGTATTTTTTCGCAGGAGTGAGTGTTATGTCAGAGATTAAAAAGGTTTCTCCGCTGCTTGATGACGTGGAGCTGGGTGAGCGATTCAGCGAACGCGGCCAAACGGAATGCTTTTACTGCGAGCGGATTGAAACGGGAGAAAAGCTTGTTCTCAAGCATATTGCCATCCCGGAATCTGATACCAAGGTCCAGGCGTTGATCCTGACAGGGGCCGCTGCCGATGAAGCGGCAGCCAACGAATATTTTCGCGGTCTTGCCGAAGATCTGCGCGCTGAGCTTGCCTTCCTGGCGTCTGTACCCGAGACGTGCGGCGTGAATGCCTGGCTCGACTATCAGATCGAGGCCCGCGAGGGCGTCGGGTTCGACGTCTATGCTCTGATGCCCCGGAAGGATTCTCTTCGGAGCTATCTGCAGGATAACGCCATCACCCAGCTGCAGGCATTGAATCTCGGGCTGGATCTGTGCGACGCGATGGGAAATCTCAACGACGCCGGCTATGCTTATTTCGATCTGAAGCCTGAAAATGTGTTCGTTGATGCCCGAAAGCGCTTTACCATCGGCGATCTTGGCCTGATGCAGCTTGACGGGCTGGAATACTCCGCCGTTCCGGAAGAGCATATCAATGAGTTTTCTGCGCCGGAGCTCTCAAAACTGATTCCGGAGCCTGCGCGTACCTCCGATCAGTACTCTCTGGGCATGCTGCTGTTCTATGTTTTCAACGGCAATCGGCTGCCCTTTGAGGATGAAAAAATCAGCGCCCAGCGCGCGGTGGAAAAGCGGCTGAACAGCGATATCCTGCCATCTCCGCAGTATGCGGATTATGAGTTGGCAGAGATCATTTCCAAGGCCTGCAGCCGGGATCCGGCGGCGCGCTACGCCTCCTTTGCCGAACTGAAGCAGGCGCTGACGCTGTATATGCAGCGCAATGAGGTTTCCGATCAGCTCCTTGTGCCGCCGCTGCCTGAACCGATCGCATCGCAGACGGAGGAAGCGGCTGAAAAACCCGATGCCGCTGAACCCGGGGAAGAGCTCCCGGAAGCGCTGCAGACGGAGCCTGCTGAAGCGGCGCTGCCCGAATCACCCGAACCGGAAGAAGCGCAGACGCCGGAATCCGGCGAAGCGATGCCGACGGCTCCCGTGGAAGGACCGGAAGAAGCGCCGGAGGAGGCGCCGCCTGAGGAATCGGAGGATGCTCCGGTTCCGGAGGCTGCGGAAGAACCCGAAGCACAGCCGGAGCCCGTTCTGACAGAAGTTTTGGCGAATGTATCTGAAACTTCATCGGACGGGGAAGCCGGCAATGATCCGGCCCTGTCCGATATCAATCCGGAATCTGCCGACGGGGCAATCAAATCATCCGAGGATCTTTCGGAGCCCGCGCTGGCGGAGGAGGTCGATCTGGCCGAACAGCCCGGGGCTGACGGCGCGGAGGAGACGCCCCAGTCCATCGAGGAATTGCTTGCATCCGTGAACAACGTCCTGTCGGAGGAAGACGCCGAGCCGGAGATCCAGGCCCCGGATCTCGAGGCGAATGAGGCGGCGGCCAATGAACCGGAGCCCAAGCAGCGCAGAAAAAAGAAGTGGCTTCCGCTTCTGATCGGTCTGCTTATATTGGCGCTGATCGGCGCTGCACTGGCCTATTTTTATTCCAACTGGTACCTTGTGAAAATGGACGGTCTGGAGGTGACGGATCGGACGGCAGACTCCATTACCGTGACGTATCAATTGAGCACGCCCGATCCGGAGCTCAGCTGGGACTGCATCGATACATACGGCAATACCTATGCCGGAACCGGGGGAGATGGCCGCGTCCAATTCACCGGTCTGGAACCGAGCACGCAGTATACCATTCGTTTTTTCCCCGGAAAGCTTCATAAGCTGACCGGCACGACCACCGCATCCGCCGCCACTGCGACAGCGACGCAGATCGTTTCCATGACCGCAGTCCAGGCCGCGGTCAACACTACGGCGGAGGTTTCGCTTGTGGTTTCCGGTCCGGAGCCGGAAAAATGGGTCCTGACGTACAGCTCCAAGGGGAGCGATTCCGGCAGCGTCACCTTTTCCGGCCACAGCGTGGAAATCCCCAACCTGCAGCTGCACGACGTCTATACCTTTGAGCTGACCTCCCCGGAGGATGTTTATCTGGCCGGGCAGACCAGCTGTGAGATGACTGTGGCAGCCGATGTGCAGGCAAAAGATCTGCAGGTATCCTTCGCAACGGACGATTCTCTGACCGTGACCTGGCAGAACCTGGCGGACGCGCCAAAGAGCTGGTCGGTTCGCTGCGTGGGCGAAGGCTATGATCAGACGCAGGACGTTACGGATTGCGTCGCCACCTTCCAGGGGATCCGTCTGGATACCGCCTACACCTTTACGGTGAGCGCCGAAGGGCTGGAAGTGCCGCTGAGCGTTTCTCTGCCGGCCAATGCCCGCATTGTGACCGACTTCTCCGTGGAGCCTCTGAATACGGGCAGCATCCAGGTCAAGTGGGCCAGTACGGATCCGCAGCCGGAGGGCGGCTGGGTCGTTCGGTATTCCATCGGCGGAGATCCGGAGCTCGGCGGCAGCGTCGGTGCGACCGAGGAGAACGCCGTTGTGCTGAACGGTATGCCCGCCAATGCTGAGATCGTCGTTTCCCTGGAGCCGAAGGATGGACAGAGTGTCATCGGCAACAGCACGCTGACCACGGAAACGCTTGAGGCTGAGGCTTTCTCGGCGCATGAGTTCATCGTCGCAGACTGTGAGCTGAACCTTTACGCCAAGCCCGCCGAAGAGCAGTGGGGCTTTGACGACCTCGGCGACAGCGTCGATTCCTTTGCCCCCGGAGCCGAGGCGGCCGTTGTCCTGGCTGCGCCGGAGGGATACAGGTCCGAGGATGAGGATGCGACTGCGATCACCCTTGCTGTGCGCGGAGAGAACGGCAAGCTCGTGCAGTTCCGCGTTGCCGAAGGCGTTTGGAGAGAGATTTTCACCGACGGCAGATATCTCACCGCCCTGAAGCTGACGGATAAGCCGGGCAGTTACCAGCTGGAGCTGTACTTTGACGGCAAGCTGGTAAGCAGGCGCGTGTTTACCGTCGAGGGCGATTCGTCGTCGGAAGAGGCCTCCTCAGAGGAGGAAGCGCCCAAGGAAGGCTAACGTGAATATAAAACGAGCCGATCTTTTGATCGGCTCGTTTTTTTGATTGTTCAGACGGTTTCTCCGGTCTTTTCAAAGAAGGGCCGGAAGGGAAGCGCGTCACAGAAGTGGAAATGCTTGTCCAGGAATCGACCGATGGCGCCGATGGTGGGGCCGTTGAGGATGGTGCAGACCACCGTACCGAGCTTTACGCCGACGAATTTACCGAATCCAAAGAAAAGGAAGGACAAAACGATGCCCAGCAGGAAGCTGGAGGCGTCATAGCCGGATTTAAAGCGGTGAATGGGGATTTTTGTATGCTCGCTCATCGCCTTGACAAAGAGCTCGTAGACGCTCGGAGCAATGTAGGTGTGAAACTCCAGGCTGACGCCCAGGGAGCTCAGCAGCATACCGGCGATAAACCCGGCGATGCGTACCCCGAAGGCGTCAAAGGACAGGGGGCGGATCAGCGCCATAAACACGTCCAGCAGAAGGCCGTAGATCACGGCCGTCACAAAGGAGAACAGGAAGCTCAGGCGGAACAGCCGCAGAAGGATGAAAAGCGTGATCAGCAGCAGCGCCTGGAAACAGTACTCCGCCATGCCGAAGGTGAAGAAGGGGAGCGTCGGCGAAATGGCCCGGTAGAGCACATAGGCCGGCGCGACCACCATGGAGACGCCGAAATCCGCTTTCTCCATGAAGGCCACGCCGAGAGCCAGGACGCTGAGGCCGAGAATATAAGATAACTCTGTGTAAAATCTCGGTTTTTTCATCGTTAGATGTTTTTATTTATCGGTCAGCAATTCAGCGATCTGCACGGCGTTGGTGGCAGCGCCCTTGCGGATCTGATCGCCGCAGCACCACAGGCACAGGCCGCAGTCGTCCGTCAGGTCCGGACGGATCCGGCCGACGAAGACGATGTCCTGATCCGAGGTCTCCAGAGGCATGGGATAGCGTCCGCCGGGCAGATCGTCCACCAGACGGCAGCCGGGGGCGTCGGCAATGATCTCACGGGCCTCCTGAACGCTCACAGGACGGTCAAAATGCAGGGCGACGGAGATGGAGTGGCTGCGCACCACCGGCACGCGTACGCAGGTGCAGGAGACCTTGAGATCCGGCAGGTGCATGATCTTGCGGCCCTCGTTCTGCATCTTCATTTCTTCGGTGGTGTAGCCCTCAAAGGTCTCGCTGCCGATCTGGGGGATCAGGTTGTAGGCGATCTGATGGGAGAAGACCTTGGGCTCGACGGGTTTGCCCTCGCGCAGGGCTTCGACCTGCTCCATGAGTTCGATCGGGCCGCCGGCGCCGGCGCCGGAGACGGCCTGGTAGGTGGAGGCGATCATGGTGCGGATGGGGCTGAGCTTGTTGAGCGCATTCACCGCGGTGACGGTGATGATGGTGGAGCAGTTGGGGTTGGCGATGATGCCGTTGTGCTTCTTTGCGTCTTCGGGGTTGATTTCCGGTACGATCAGCGGCACGTCCGGATCCATGCGAAAGGCGGAAGAATTGTCCACAAACACGGCGCCGGCTGCTTTGATGGCGGGGGCGAACCGCTTGGCAACGGCGTTGGCGGCGGCGCCCAGGACGATATCCATATTTGCAAAGGCCTCGTCACAGGCCAGCTCGACTTCGATTTCCTGATCCTTGAAAGGAAGCTTCTTGCCCACGCTGCGCTCGCTGGCCAGCAGGTGGAGTTCGGCGAGGGGGAAATCCCGCTCGGCCAGGATCTTCATCATTTCACGGCCCACCGCACCGGTGGCGCCAAGGATCGCTACGTTATACTTTTTCATGTTGTTTCCTCCAATTAGACAAAGCTGTTGTACAGTACGCGGACGGCGTTGGCAAAGTCCTTGTTGTGCACGCCCACGATGATGTTGAGTTCTTCCGGCCCCTGTGTGATCATGCGGACGTTGATCCCGTTTTCGCCCAGCTTGGCGAAGATCTTGCCGGAAACGCCGGTGCGGAAGGCCATCTTGCGGCCGACGGCTGCCAGGATCGAAATTTTGTCGATCACGGTGATGTTATCCGGCTTCATGACTTTTTCAAGCTGACCGAGAATGGAGTAGAGGCAGGGGGTGATCTTCTCTGTGGAGATGACCAGCGAGATATTGTCGATGCCCGAGGGGGCGTACTCGACGTAGAGGTTGTGCTGCTCGATGACCTCCATGATCTTGCGCCAGGCGCCGACCTCCGAGCTCATGCCGTGTTTGGAAATGGTGATGACGGTATAGTTCTTTCGGCCCGCGATGCCGGTGATGAAGTCCTCCTGGTTGGGATCGTCGTTGTCCTCGAAGGAATCCATGATCATGGTGCCGGGATGATCGGGGAAGTTGGTATTGCGGATATTCAGGGGAATATTCTTTTCGCGTACGGGGAAAATGGACAGCTCGTGCAGCACCTGGGCGCCCAGGTAGCTGAGCTCCCGCAGCTCGTTGTAGGTGATGCGCTCAATGTGGCGGGGATTGTCGACGATGCGCGGATCAGCCATCAGGATGCCGGAGACGTCGGTCCAGTTTTCATAGACCTCGGCGTCCAGGGCAGCCGCGGCGAGGGAGCCGGTGATGTCGCTGCCGCCGCGGGAGAAGAGCTGGATCTTGCCGTCGGGCATGACGCCGTAGAAGCCCGGGATGACCACCCGGCGGTTGCCGGCGGCATAACGAAGCGCCTCATAGCTGGCTTCCTGATCCACGCTGCCGTCGAAGCGGAATTTCAGCCACAGCTTGGCGTCGAGGAAATCATAGCCCAGATAATCCGCCATGAGCAGGGCGGAGAAATATTCGCCCCGGGAAACCAGTTCATCCTGAGAAATGCCGCGCTCCATCTTTTCGCGCAGACGCTTCATTTCGCCCTCAATGTCGGTCTTGAGCTGGAGGGCGTCGCGGATGCCGGCATAGCGGTCATAGATCATCTGGAACACGCCGTCGCAGCTCACGCCGTACTGCATGTGCGCATGGCAAAGGTAAAGCAGGTCGGTGATTTTATGATCGTCCTTATCCCGCTTGCCGGCGGCGGAAACTACGACCACGCGTCGGGAGGGATCTGCCTCAACAATATTCTTGACCTTGACGTACTGACTGGCGTCGGCCATGGAAGTGCCGCCGAATTTCAATACTTTCAGCTTCATATATACAATAGCTCCTTTTATGAATTATCGAATGCCCGCCATAAAGGCGTCGGGATCCGCCCCGGAAATGGAGGACATAAAATCGTGCATCTGCAGATTGCTCACAGGAACAGTCACGATACCGTCGCCGAGTGTGTGATCCGTGATGGAATCGAGCCAGTCGCTCTTTGCGCTCGTGCGCACATAATAGGGATGCGCGTGGCTGCCCTGTTCGACCCGACCGCCCAGGCTGCCGTAGAACCCCTTGGCGCCGCCGAGGATATCGATGCAGTCCTGTACCAGATTATATGCGGTGGGGAAGCGGCCTGCGCCCTGTCCGTAGAAGCTCTGTTCTCCGGCGTTTTCCCCGACGAAGGAAATCAGATTGAAATTGGCAGGTACGGCGGCCATCATGGTGCGGGCGGGGAGCAGGGTCGGCTCGATCCATGCGGCCACGCCGTTTGCGGTGGGCAGGGCCGCGGCGACCAGCTTGCAGACGTAGCCCGCTTCGGTAAAGGTGCGGATGTCGCCGTCGGTGATATTCCGGATGCCGAAGGTGGGCACGTCCGATTCGGTGAGCAGGCAGTCATAGGCCACGTTGGCTGAAATGATCAGCTTGCGCTGGATGTCCAGCCCGTCCACATCGGCGGCGGGATTGGCCTCGGCGTAGCCAAGCTCCTGGGCTTGGGCCAGGGCGTCGGCAAAGGAAACCGAGCCGTGGAGCATGGTATCAAGGATGTAATTCGTTGTGCCGTTCATGATGCCCTGGAGGCTGCTGATCCCGTCGATCCGGCGGGCCCGCTCCAGATTGATCAGCCACGGGATGCCGCCGCCCACGGCGGCTGTGCACCGCAGGCAGACACCGGACTGCTTCATAGCCTGGGTCAGCTCGGTATAGTAATGACTCACCAGATGCTTGTTGGCGGTGACGTAGTTTTTCCCTGCCTTCAGGCAGGCAATGGCAAATTCATAAGCCGGATGCAGGCCGCCCATGGCCTCGGCCACAGTGTCAACTTCCGGATCATTTAATATTGTGTCGAAATCGTGCACCAGGCGTTCTCCCAGCTCGGGGAACTCCCGAAGATCCAGCACGTATTTGATCTTCATATCCGTCCGTTTTTCAATGATCCGGTAGACGCCGCCGCCGACGATACCATAGCCCAGCAATGCGATTTTCATGTGATCTCATCCTTTGTTTGTACTTGTTGAGCGTGCAAGTGTGCTTCGTAGAAAAACACTTGACTTTCTGTGAAAAACAATATATCATATGTTTGGTCAAAATGCAAGAAAAAGATTGGAGTTTTTTTTATGATTTACCAAAGCACCAGGAATAACGGCCTGACTGCGCCCTCCAGCGCCGCCGTACTGCGGGGAATCGCGCCGGACGGCGGTCTATATATTTTTAAGGACTTTTCTGCCATGGATTTCGACTGGCGCAGCGCGCTGGAGAAGGATACCCTCGGGATGGCCGAGCAAATCCTGTCTGCGCTTCTTCCGGAGTTTCCCGATATGGGCGCGCTTGTCCGCAGGGCTTATCTGAACAAATTTGAAACGGAGGATCTGACGCCCGTGGTGCCCGTGGGCGGCCGTTATGTGCTGGAGCTGTTCCGGGGTCCCACGTCTGCGTTCAAGGACGTGGCGCTTTCCATGCTTCCGCAGCTCATCACGAGCGCCCGGGGCATTGAGGACATCGACGACGAGATCGTGATCCTCACCGCCACCTCCGGCGATACCGGCAAGGCCGCCCTGGAGGGCTTCCACGACGTTCCCGGCACGAAGATCATCGTATTCTTCCCGGAAAACGGCGTGTCCGCCGTGCAGAAGGCCCAGATGGTCACCCAGGAGGGCGGCAATGTCTGCTCCTGCGGCATCAACGGTAATTTTGACGACGCCCAGACCGGAGTAAAGAATGTATTCGCCGCGGTGGACGCCGGAAATCTGCTGGAAGGGAAGGGCGCGCGGCTGTCCTCGGCCAATTCCATCAACATCGGCCGTCTGGCGCCGCAGGTGGTATATTACTTCAAGGCCTACGCCGACCTGGTGAAGGCCGGACGCGTCTCCGTGGGCGAACCCATCGATTTCGTGGTGCCCACCGGCAATTTCGGCGACATTCTCGCCGGCTATTTCGCCAAGCACATGGGTCTGCCCGTCGGCACCCTTGTGTGTGCCTCCAATGCAAACGATGTGCTGACGGATTTCATCCGCACCGGCGTGTACGACCGCAACCGGCCTTTCTACCGGACAAGTTCTCCTTCCATGGACATCCTGGTCTCCAGCAATCTGGAGCGGCTTCTGTTCCTGCTGAGCGGCTGTGACGATGCTTATGTGGCCGGACTCATGGCGCAGCTGAAGGAAACGGGCCGCTATGAGGTCACCTCGGCGCTGCTTGAAAAGCTGCAGTCGGAATTCTGGGCCGGCTGCTGTGACGACGCCGGCACCAAGGCTTCCATTGCGGACGTCTGGAACAAATACGGTTATCTTTGCGATACCCATACCGCCGTGGCCTGGAATGTGGCGGAGCAGTATGCCGCCGCCGGCGTCAGCAGTCGGCCTGTGGTGGTCCTGTCCACAGCCTCCGCCTATAAATTCCCCGCCGCCGTGCTGG
This sequence comes from Oscillospiraceae bacterium, assembly GCA_015068455.1. Lineage (GTDB taxonomy): Bacteria > Bacillota > Clostridia > Oscillospirales > Oscillospiraceae > SVMC01. The sequence goes on from SVKO01000005.1 coordinate 19,089, forward strand.
ATGCGCTGGGGATCGAACCCGCGGGCGATGAATTCCGCATCATGGAGCAGCTGCAGGAGCTGACCGGCGTGCCCATGCCGAAGAACCTCTCCGGCCTCAGGGAAAAGCCCGTCCTGCACCGTGACGTCATTGAAAAAGACGAGATCCTCGACTATGTTCTGCGCAAGATCGCGCAGCCGAAATGGAATTGAAAGAAGGGACTTCTATGAAATATATTCTTCTGATCGGCGACGGCATGGCGGACAATCCCGTTCCCGCCCTGGGAAACCGCACTCCGCTGGAGGCTGTGGAAAAGCCTTTTATCGATTCGATCGCGGTCAAGTCGCAGCTCGGCTCCGTCATGAACGTGCCCAGAGATCTGCCCCCCGGCAGCGACACGGCCATTTTGTCCATCTTCGGATGCGATCCCAAGGTTTACTTCTCCGGCCGCAGCCCCCTGGAGGCAGCCGGCTGCGATATCAAGGTCGCCCCGGGCGAGATCAGCTACCGCTGCAATATGGTTGCCCTTGAGGACAGCGACGCTCCCTTCGATGAGAAGCGGATCCTTTCCCACAGCGCCGGCTCCATCGACGGCGAGACCTCCATCGCGCTGATCAAATGGCTGTGCGCCGAGCCGGAATTCAAAGCGGCAATGGATGCTTGCGGCGTCCGCATTGAGCCCACGCCCTCGTTCCGCCATATCGCCGTGCAGCGCGGCGGCTCCACGGAAGGCCTCATTGCCGACCCGCCCCACGATCACCTGGGCGAGGTCATCGGACCGCTGGTGGTCCGCGGCAGCGAGAATGCCATGGCCCTCAGAAAGCTCATGGTCATCGCCAATGAAAAGCTGGAGCATCATCCCATCAATGAGCAGCGCCGCGCCGAGGGCAAGCTCCCGGCCAACGGCATCTGGATCTGGGCCGAAGGCACCGCCATCGCGCTGCCGGACTTCCGCCAGCGTTACGGGCACTACGGCAGCGTCATCAGCGCGGTGCCGCTGGTGCACGGCATCGGCGTGCTGTGCGGCCTCAAAAAGGTCGAAGTGGAGGGAGCCACCGGCGAGGTTGACACCAACTACCCCGGCAAGCTTCAGGCTGCGTTCGATTGCCTGAGCTCCGACGACGACTTCCTCTGCCTGCATATCGAAGCGCCGGACGAGGCCACCCACAACGGCTCCCTGGACGAAAAAATGCTGGCGCTCCGCCAGCTGGATGATCTGGTCGCCAAGCCCCTGGTGACCTGGCTGGAGGCGCAGAAGATGGACTTCCGTCTGCTCATGCTCTCCGACCATAAAACCCTCATGTCCACCCGCGGCCATGACGGCGATCCTGTGCCCTGGATGCTGTATGACAGCCGGAAGCCGGAGGGAATGGGGCTGCCCTATACCGAGGCCAACGGCCTGAAGGGGCCCTTCCTTCCCAACGGCGTTGCGCTCATGGACATGCTCTTTGAGAAATAATTCGTCCACTTCCGTTTTCTTATTGCATTGTTGACATAAATCACATATAATGTCCTTAAATGACAGGTGATTCTATGAGATTTGTAAAAATGAACGGCGCCGGCAATGATTTTATCATTCTTGACAACCGCGACGGCGCGTATGATACGGCGCAGTTGTCAGCGCTTGCAAAGACGGTTTGCCACCGGCATCTGTCCGTGGGCGCTGACGGGCTTATGGCGATTGTGAATGCCGAGGGCGACGCGGATTTCCGCATGCTGTTTTTCAACACCGACGGTTCGGCGGGGGAGATGTGCGGCAACGGCGCCCGGTGCATCTGCCGCTACGGCTATGAGTTCGGTCTTGCCGGAGAGCGTCAGCGCATCGAGACCACTGCGGGCATTGTGACCGGAGAACGGATCGACAGGCGGAACTACCGCATTCGGCTGAACGATCCCACGGTTTTAGAGGTCGATTATCCCGTCGAGCTGGAAGGGAAGACATGGGCCTGCGCTTATGTGGAGCTGGGCGATCCCGGTCTGCCCCATGCGGTGGTGCCGCTTTCCGGGCTGCGGAACAGGAGCTTTGAGGAGCTTCGTCCCCTGGGCCGTGCGCTGCGGTCGCACCCTGCGTTTCCCAAAGGCGCCAATGTCAATTTCTATGAACTGATCGGTCCGGATCATCTGGTCGAAAAAACCTTTGAGCGGGGCGTGGAGGACTTTACTTACGCCTGCGGCACGGGGACATGCAGCACGGTGGCCGTTCTGACCTTGCTGGGCCTTGTTTCCGGCACGCATGTCATTGCGGATATGCCCGGCGGCAGACTGATCGTGGACGTTTTGCGAGAAGGAGACCGGATCACGGATCTCTATCTGACCGGCCCGACCAACATGGTACTCCAGGGGGAGCTGACGGATGAAACGCTGTTCAGCGACCCCATAGAATAAGGGAAAAGAAAACGGAGGAACAACATGAAGAAATTTTTTAAGAACTATTGGTTTATCCTTTGCATGCTGATCGCGATCATCGGCGGCTGCATCACCGGCGCGCTCTGGAAGGGCGCAACCGCCCTGGAGCCTCTGGGCACGCTGTTCATCAACCTCATGTTCTGCGTCGTGGTCCCGATGGTGTTCTTCTCCATCTCTTCGGCCATCGCCAATATGAAGAATATCAAGCGCGCCGGCAAGGTCATGGGCATCACCGTCGCCACCTTCCTGGTGACGGCATTGATCGCCGCCTTTTTGATGTATCTCGTTGTTCGCTTTATCCCCATTGTCACCGGCAGCTATCAGGCGGTGGAGGGCGAGATCGGTGAGACCCTCAGCGCGCCGGAAATGATCATCAACTTCTTCACAAAGCCCGACTTTGTTGAGCTTTGGTCCCGCAGAGCCATGCTGCCTCTGATCGTGGCTGCGATCTTCTTCGGCTTCGGCGTGCAGATGGCCGGCGGTCCCAAGACCAAGGTGGCCCAGCTGCTGGAGGAGATCACCCGGGTGATGATGAATATCGTCAAGCTCATTACATATTATGCGCCCATCGGCTTCTTCGGTTTCTTTGCCTATCTCGTCGCCACCTACGGCCCCAGCCTCATCGGCGACTACAGCAAGACCCTGATCGTTTACTATGTCATGTGCTTTGCCTACATGTTCATCTTCTTCCCGATCTATGCCCGCTTCGGCGGCGGCAAGGGCGGCGCAAAGACCATGTTCCGCCACCTGTTCCGTCCCGCGGCGGTGTCCTTCGGCACCTGCTCCTCCGTTGCCACCATCCCCACCAACATGGAAGTGGCTGAGGAGACCGGCATTTCCAAGGACGTGACCAATATCGTGCTTCCCATGGGCGCCACGATGCATATGGACGGTTCCGCCATGTCCGCCATCATCAAGGTCGCCTTCCTGTTCGGCATCTTCGGCCTGGAGTTCGGCACCGGCCGTGCGATCCTGGCCATCATCGTGGCCGTGTTCTCCTCTGTCGCCATGTCCGGCATTCCCGGCGGCGGCGGTGTGGGCGAGCTGGTGCTGTGCACCATCTTCTTCCCGGAGCATTTGGCCATTGCCTATCCCATCGCCATCGCCCTGGGCGATCTGGTGGATCCCCCCGCAACCATGGTCAATGCCGCGGGCGACTATGTGGCCTCCTTTATTGTTTCGCGCTTTGTCGACGGCAAGGATTGGCTGGTCAAGGCCCGCAGCAAAAAAGAGAAATCCTGACGAAAATGCCATGCCCGGAGGAACCTTCCTCCGGGCATTTTTCTTTGCTGTTCCATGTCGGTGACGAATACAATCAAACGGAGGCAAAGATTGCACAAAAAGGTGAAGAATTTTCATTGACAGAGTCGAGGGAATCGGTGCAGTTTTCACAAAATAACTATAGACGCTTGAGAAATCCGTCAGCATTGTGTATAATTTAACCATAAAAACTCCGATGCATCGGAAAGAAAAGAGAGGAGACAGCATTGGCCAAAGCAATTATTAACGCTCTGGAAGCCTTTGCCAGAGGCGAAAACCATCATGCAGCCGGGCTCCTTGGATGTCACCCTGTGAGCGGCGGATTTGTCTTCCGCGTTTGGGCGCCGCAGGCCCGGGCGGTCAGCGTTACCGGGGATTTCAACTTCTGGAATCCCGAGGATCTGCCGATGAAGCCCATCGGCTTCGGCGTCTGGGAGGCGATCAGCAGCTTTGCCAAGGATGGTCAGGCTTATAAATACTGCGTAACCCGTGCCGACGGCACAACAGTCTATAAATCCGATCCCTACGCGTTTGCATTTGCACGTCTTCCTGAAAACTCCAGTCTGGTCTGCCGGATCGACGGCTATCGGTGGAACGACGGTCAGTACGTCCGGCGCAGCGCAGCGCGCGATCCTCTGCGCAGCCCGATGAACATTTATGAGGTCCATCTGGGCTCCTGGAAGCAGCATGAAGACGGCAGCTTCCTGTCCTATACGGAGCTGGCTGAGGAACTTGTGCCCTATTGCGCGGATATGGGCTATACCCATCTGGAGCTCATGCCAGTCACGGAGTATCCCTACGATCCGTCCTGGGGCTATCAGGTCATCGGCTATTTCGCGCCGACCCACCGCTACGGCACGCCGAAGGAATTCATGGCCTTTGTGGACGCCTGCCACCAGGCAGGGCTCGGCGTCATCCTCGACTGGGTCCCCGCCCATTTTCCGAAGGATGAATGCGGCCTGTTTGAGTTCGACGGCAGCTGCTGCTATGAGCTGTCCGATCCGCGGATGAACGAGCATCCCGACTGGACCACGCGCATTTTCGACTTCGGCAAGCCCGAGGTGCAGTCCTTCCTGATCTCCAGCGCCCTGTTCTGGCTGGAGCAGTATCATGTGGACGGGCTGCGGGTGGATGCGGTGGCGTCGATGCTCTATCTTGACTACAACCGCCCCGATTTTATCCCGAACAAATACGGCGGACGGGAAAATCTCGAAGCGATCGACTTCCTCCGCAAGCTCAACAAGGCCGCCTTCGGCGCGAAAAAGAATCCCATCATGGTGGCAGAGGAGTCCACGGCATTTCCGCTCATCACCAAGCCCGATTACGACGGAGGCCTGGGCTTCCTGTTCAAGTGGAACATGGGCTGGATGAACGACCTGCTCGACTACATGGAGAAGGACCCGCTCTTCCGTAAGTGGGAGCACAACAAGCTGACCTTCCAGATGACTTACGCCTATTCTGAAAATTATATCCTGCCCCTGTCCCACGATGAGGTCGTGCACGGCAAACGTTCGCTGATCGGTCGGATGCCGGGAGAATATGACATGAAATTCTCCAATCTCCGGGCATTCTACGCCTATCAGATGGCACAGCCCGGCAAGAAGCTGAATTTTATGGGCAGCGAATTTGCCCAGTTTATCGAGTGGGATTATCACAAGGGCCTGGATTGGCTGCTGCTGGGCTATGACCGGCATCGTCAGATGCATGAGTTTGTCCGGGAACTCAACCACGTTTACCTTGATACGCCTGCTTTCTGGAACAACGATCTGGGCTGGGAGGGATTCACCTGGTGCGATCCCAACGACGCCGAGCGAAGCATGCTCTCCTATTTGCGTTGGGATACCGAGGGCAGGGGATACCTGGTGGTATGCAACTTCTGCCCGGTCCTGCGCGAAAACGTGCGCGTCGGTCTGCCGATGCCCTGCCGCGTGGTCCCCATGCTCAATACCGATGAGACCCGCTTCGGCGGCAGCGGCGTAGAACTTACGCCCGCCCGCACCCAAAAGATTGCAGCCAACGGGTTCGATCAAAGTGTGGAGCTGGTATCTCCGCCTATGTCCGTGAGCTATTACCGACTGGTCCGACTACCGACCGGACGCCGTACCAAGAACAACAAAGAAAGGACGAGGAAACGTAATGAAGTTTGAGAAGAAACACTGCGTCGCAATGCTTCTGGCCGGCGGCCAGGGCAGCCGACTGAAAGTCCTGACGGAGAATACGGCCAAACCTGCCGTACCCTTCGGCGGAAAATACCGGATCATTGACTTTCCTCTGTCCAACTGCGTCAATTCCGGTATTAATACCGTCGGCATTCTGACCCAGTATCAGCCCTTGGAGTTGAACGAGTACATCGGCAACGGCCAGCCCTGGGGTCTGAACCGCTCCCATGGCGGCGTTCAGGTTCTGCCGCCCTACGCCCGGAGCAAAAAGTCGGAGTGGTACAAAGGCACGGCCAACGCCATCTGCCAGAATATCCCCTTTATCGACCGCTATCGTCCGGAAAACGTGCTGATCCTTTCCGGCGACCACATCTACAAGATGGATTATTCCAAGATGATCCGCTATCATGAGCAGTGCGGCGCCGACTGCACCATCGCGGTGCGCGACGTTCCGCTGGAGGAGGCGTCCCGTTTCGGCATCATGAACACCAACGCCGACGGAAGCATCTACGAATTTGAGGAAAAGCCCGCCCACCCGAAGAGCACCAACGCCTCCATGGGCATCTATGTGTTCAAGTGGGAGGTGCTTCGCAAGTTCCTCCTGGAGGACGACGAGGACCCGGAATCCAAGAACGATTTCGGTAAAAACATCATCCCCAAGATGCTTGACGCGGGCCACCGCCTGTTTGCCTACGATTTTGAGGGATATTGGAAAGACGTCGGTACGATTTCCTCCCTTTGGGAGGCCAATATGGAACTGCTGGGTCAGGAACCCGCATTCGATCTGCATGCAAACGGCAGGATCTATGCCAGAAACTACGCCATGCCGTCGAGCTTCATTTCCCATGAGTCGCACATTGAAGACGCTTTGATTGCAGAGGGCTGCGAGATTTTCGGCATCGTTCGCCACAGCGTGATTTCAACCGGCTGCAGCATTGAGGCCGGCGCGCTCATCGAGGACAGCGTGATCATGCCGAACGTCCACATCCGGGCCGACGCCGTCATCCGGAATTCGATCATCGGCGAGGATGTGACGGTTTGCCGCGGCGCCATCATCGGCGGCGGCCACGACGACGGGGAGCGCGAGATCAGCGTGATCAGCAAGGGAAGCGTCATCAAAGAGGGCACTGTGGTTGCCCCGGGCGTCATTCGTTGAGAAAGGGGGTAGCGCAGAATGAAAGCAATGGGTATCATCTTTGCCAGTATTTACGATGCCTCGTTGGGCGACCTGACCAACAAGCGCACCATGGCGTCGCTGCCCTTCGGCGGACGCTACCGTCAGATCGACTTCACCCTGTCGAACATGACAAATTCCGGCATCAGCCGTGTCGGCATCATATCAAAGCATAATTATCAGTCCCTGATGGGGCATATCGGCTCCGGCCAGAGCTGGAATCTGGAGCTGGGAGAAAATCTTGATTTTCTGACGCCCTATGCCCTCGGCCATGCAAGCTCTTACAGAGGCAAGCTCGACGCCCTCAACGCCCAGCGCAATTATCTGGAAGTGAACGAAGAGGAATACGTCATTTTGGCCGACAGTGCGGTGCTGTGTTCCATCGACCTGAGCAAAGTCCTGGCCCACCACATCGCCTCCGGCGTGGACGTCACCGTCGTTACCAAGTCCGGGATCGCCAACGGCAGCAAGCAGCTGGATCTTGCCGTGCTGGCCGATGAGGAGGATATGGTCACGGATATGGCCGTGGACTACTGCGCGGAGGAAAAGTATTTGGCCTCCATGGGCATCTATGTTCTCAAACGCGTGGATTTGATCCGTGCGTGTGAAGAAGCAGTCGCAAGAAGCCGGTATCATTTTGAACGCGATTTCCTGCTGCGGGAATTTACGGCAGGGACGATGAAAGTCAACGTTTACCAATTCCAGAACGTCGCGCTGTTCAATGAAAGCACGGAGGAGTACTACCGCAATTCATTGGCAGTGCTCGATGCGGAGGTGCGTCATGATCTGTTCCGCAGCGATCTGACCATCTATACGCGTCCGCGCAACGAAACCCCCGCCTATATCGGCGCCGATGGAAAGGTCATCGACAGCCTTGTCGGCGACGGCAGCATCGTGGCCGGCCAGGTGGAGCACTCGGTCCTGTTCCGCGGCGTTCATGTGGCCCACGGCGCCAGCGTCCGCGACAGCATTCTGCTGCAGGATGTGGATGTGGGCGCCGGAGCGCAGCTTGCCTGTGTCATTTTGGATAAAGATGTTCGGGTCCGGCCCGGCGCAAGGCTGGTCGGTACGCCGGCGCATCCCGTCATTGTAAAGCGAGGAGAGGTCGTATGAGAATTGCAATGATCGCGTCCGAGGGCGCACCCTTTATCAAAACCGGCGGCCTGGGCGATGTGATGCAGGCGCTTCCCGAAGCCCTTGCAAAGCAGCCCCACAATGAGATCGTCCTGATCCTGCCCTGCTATAAGCGGATCAAGGAGACTTATATGGACCAGCTGGAGTTCATCACGAATTTCGAAGTCAATCTTGGATGGCGCAGGCAGTATGTGGGCGTTATGAAGCTGCGCAGCCGCCGTAAGAAGCTCAGAATTTACTTCATCGATAACGAGTACTATTTTGGCAGAGACGGCGTATACGGCTTTGCAGACGACGGTGAGCGATTTGCCTTCTTCTGCCGCGGCGCCCTGGCGGCCCTGGCCTATCTGGATTTCCATCCCGAAGTCATTCAGTGCAATGACTGGCAGACCGCGCTGATCCCCATTCTGGCCAAGAGTGAATACGGCGATCACTTCGGATACTCCAAAACCGTTTTCACCATCCATAATGTGGAGTACCAGGGCTGGACGGATCGCTGGTTCTTCTATGACGTGCTGGAACTGCCGGACTGGTGCCTGGAACGGCTTGCGGTGGACGACGCGCTGAACTTTATGAAGGGCGCCATCGAAACGGCCGACTGCGTCACAACTGTATCTGAGACCTATGCCAAGGAGCTGCTTTATCCCTATTATGCCCACGGGATGGACGAGGTGCTTCGCAACAACCGCGGCAAGCTTCACGGCATTGTCAACGGCATCGACACGGATGTTTTCTCGCCCCAGTCCGACCCCGCCCTGTTCTGCAATTACAGCGTTGAGGACTTCAGCGAGGGCAAGGCGGTCAACAAACAGAAGATCCAGGAGCGCTGTGGGCTGCCGGTTCGTCCGGACGTTCCGATGCTTGCCATGATCACCCGGCTGGTCGGCCATAAGGGAATCGATCTGCTGTGCTACATCATGGACAGGCTTATGGGGATGGATGTTCAGCTTGTGGTGATCGGAACCGGCGAAAAGAAATTTGAGCAGGCGCTGCTGGACGCCCAGGCCAGATATCCCGACAAGCTCAGCGTGAATCTGTGCTTTGATACCGCCTTCGCCAGCCAGCTCTATGCCGGCGCGGACATCTATCTGATGCCCTCGCGCAGCGAACCCTGCGGCCTCAGCCAGATCATCGCCATGCACTACGGAACGATCCCCGTGGTCAATGAAACCGGCGGCCTGAAGGACACGGTCACCGCGTATAATACAGATACCTTCGAGGGACGCGGCTATACATTCCAGAGTTACAACGCCGACGATTTCCTGGCGGCCATCGGCCGCTGCCTGGATCTGTACATCTGGTCCCAGGATCGCTGGAAGGACCTGATCCGCCGGGATATGGAGCTGGACGTGAGCTGGCGCATCCCCGCCGAACGCTACATGGAACTGTTTCGGAGCTTAATGAATTAATATGCGTATCCTTTTTAACAGCAAACAAACGGACTTCAAGACGCCTTTCGGCGTCTTGAAGCCTGCTCAGACCTGTACGCTGCACCTGCATATCCCCGCGACGGTGCAGACCACATCGGTTTGCATCGTCCTTGTAAACGAGGACGGATCCGAGCTCCGCCGCGAAGCGATGCAGCTTGCGCGTGAGCAGGGGCCCTATGAGATCTATACCGGCAGCTTTGCCCTTGACGCGTGCGGCCTGTATTTCTATTATTTCTATATTTGCACCAGGACCACGGATTTTCCACTGTACAAGCAGGGAGACGACACCAACATGTGCCAGGGTGACCTCTGGCAGGTGAGCTGTATTCCGCCGGACTATCACGTGCCTGACGGCGCCGCCGGCGCCGTGATGTATCAGGTCTTTCCTGACCGCTATTATAAAAGCGGCGACTGCGACCTCAGCGGAAAGCTCGGACCCTACTGGGTGCATCAGAACTGGGAGGAATCGCCGGAATACCGGCCGGACCGCACCGGCGAAATCAAGAACAACGATTTCTTCGGCGGCAATTTGCGGGGCGTTATGGAAAAACTGCCGGAAATACAGAAAATGGGTGTGGAATATCTCTATCTCAATCCTATTTTCATGGCCTATTCCAATCACCGGTACGATACCTGCGACTATAAGCGGGTCGATCCCATGCTGGGCACGGAGGATGATTTCCGCACCCTGTGTGAGCGGGCGCATGCCCTGGGGATGCGGGTCATCCTCGACGGCGTGTTTTCCCACACGGGCAGCGACAGCATCTATTTTGACGCCCAGCGCCGATTCGGCGGCGGCGCCCTGGAGGGAGAAGGTTCCAGGTATTACGCCTGGTATGATTTCTATCATTTTCCCGATCGGTACAACTGCTGGTGGGGCATTCATACGCTGCCCTGCGTAAAAAAGCTCGAGCCGTCATATATGGACTATATCATCCGGGATGATGACAGCGTCATTGCGCACTGGCTCCGGCTCGGCGCCGACGGCTTCCGGCTGGATGTGGTTGACGAGCTGCCCGAACCGTTTCTCAGAGCGCTGCGCAAACGTCTGCGGGAGTTGAATCCCGAAGCCCTGCTGATCGGCGAGGTCTGGGAGGATGCATCGAACAAGATCGCCTATGACGTTCGCCGCACGTATTTTACCGGCGCGGAGCTTGACAGCGTGATGAATTATCCCTGGCGCACGGCGATTCTTCGATACTGCGCAGGTTCGGATGACGGAGGGGCGCTGCGCGGCGTGATCGAGGCGATCGCGGAGAACTACCCGCCGCAGGTGCTTGCGTGTGTGATGAATTCCCTCAGCACCCACGATACTGCCCGTGCCCTGACCTGGCTGGCTGATCCGTTCCACGGAACGCGGGAAGAGAAGGCGGCGCGATGGCTTTCTCCGGAGCAGCGGCGCGTGGGCCTGCAGAGACTGCGCATGGCGATGGCGCTGCAATTCGTCCTGCCCGGCATGCCGTGCATCTACTATGGCGATGAGGCGGGCATGGAAGGGTACGAGGACCCGTTCAACCGCCGGACATATCCCTGGGGCAGGGAAGATACGGCGCTCAAGGGATTTGTTCAGCGGCTCGGAACGCTGCGCAGAGACAGCGAAATCCTGCGCCTTGGGTCGGTAAGAGTGACCGGCGCTGGAGAGGGAAGGATCCGGATCGAACGCGAATTCGGCGGCAAAACCATCGCACTGTTCTGCAACAACGGCCGGAATCTTTTCCGCCTGAGCGTGGGAAAACTGCTGCTGGGCGGACTTCTGGAGAGCGTTCAGGAGGACAGCGTCCTGATTGCCCCCGGCGGATTTGCAATTTTTGAGCCATAAAAAAATGACCCGACGGATGAACCGTCGGGTCGTTTTTATGGAATTGGGATCAAATGCGGACGATGGGGGAGTCGGATGCGTTCCGCTTGACGGAGTCGATGCCGTTGAAGCAGCTGGCCTTTGCCTTATACCCCTCACCGACGGCAATGATCTGACCGTTGGTCGCCTTCAGGCGGAAGCGGTATTCGCCGGCTTTGTCCAGATAAACCTCAAATTTCGGATGCTTGCAGACTTCGTAGCCCTCCACGGTCTGGTCCTCGATCGACGCGATGGGCGCATTGCGCACCACGGAATCGATGCCGTTGCGGCAGGCGGCTTCAGTCGTGTATACTTCGGAGGTCGCGATGACCTCGCCGTTGCCGGCTTTCAGATCGAACTTGATGCCGGTATTCGTATTCTTAATGATGAACTTGCCCATAGAGTAACCACCTTTACATTGAATTGGTACTTCTATATAACCACATTTTTCGGCATATTGCAAGAGGAAACATCGATTTTTATATTTTTTTTATGCACTACGAATGACAATGGAGGTTATTACCGGCTGATTGGCCTCCAAAATGGAGCCGTTGTCATCCATGGGTATGGCGTCGGCGCAGATTTGGTCCACATATTCCATACCCTCGGTCACGTAACCGAAGCATGCATACAATCCGTCGAGTTTCGTGCTGCAATCCTCCTGGCAGATGAAGAACTGGCAGCTGGCGCTGTCGTAGTCTTCCGCGCGGGCCATGGATATGGCGCCGCGGGTATGCGACAGCGGATTATCCCAGCCGTTGGCGGAGAATTCGCCTTTGATGTTTGTGCCGCTGTCTCCGCTGCCTGTACCGGTGGGATCGCCGCCCTGCATCATAAATCCGTTGATGATACGGTGGAAGGTGAGTCCGTCGTAGAAACCGCTCTGCGCCAGATCGACAAAGTTTGCAACGGTCAGCGGCGCGGCGTCGGAATTCAGCTGAACGGTGATGGTGCCGTAATCCTTCACGTTGATATCTGCATACAGAAGCGATTCGCTGCTCTGCTGGTCTTCCGATTCAAATGCCTCGAACGCTTCGGCGTCGGCGGGCATTGTTTCCGTTTCGGTCTGCTCGGCGGAAGCTTTGTTTTTTGCGTTGGATGCGCCGACGGTAAGGACAAGCGTCAGGACGATCAGCGAGGTGAGCATGATCAGCACAAAAACCCAGCCGATGGCGCTGTCAGAGGAGAGCTGTTCTTTTTCCGCAGCGGCTTTTTTGTCGACGTGCCTGATATTCTTCTTTTTCTTCTTAGTAGCCATTTTTCTTCCTTCTTATGTAACGATGTCTAAGGTACGGCTCCGCCGGAGCGGAGCCGCACAGGATCAATAGTTTTCCGCGTGGACTTCAAAATAACTCTGCGGATGATCGCAGGTGGGGCAGACCTCCGGCGCTTTGGTACCGACGACGATGTGCCCGCAGTTGCCGCACTCCCAGATCTTGACCTCGCTCTTCTCAAAGACCTTTGCCGTCTCGACATTGCGCAGCAGGGCGCGGTAGCGCTCCTCATGGTGCTTTTCGATGGCGGCCACCAGGCGGAATTTTTCGGCCAGCTCGGTAAAGCCCTCGGCCTCGGCGTCCCTGGCGAAGCCCTCGTACATGTCGGTCCACTCATAGTTTTCGCCGTTGGCGGCGGCGAGAAGGTTTTCAGCGGTGGAGCCGATCCCATCAAGCTCCTTGGCCCAAAGTTTGGCATGCTCTTTTTCATTGTCAGCCGTCTTCAGGAACAGGTTGCTGATCTGCACAAAGCCCTCTTTTTTTGCCTTGGATGCAAAGAAGGTATAGTTGTTTCTGGCGACGGATTCGCCGGCAAGGGCCGCGCGAAGATTTTGCTCTGTTTTCGTTCCTGCGTACTTGTTGCTCATGATCATTCCTCCTGAAAGTTATAGTGCAAGCAAATCGATGATCTGCTGTTTTCCCTGCAGTCCGATGGACTGTCCGGCAATTGTTCCGTTTTTGAAGACCAGCAGCGTGGGGATGCTGGCGATGCCGAACCGGGCGGCCAGTGCCGGCTCCTCATCGATGTTGACTTTTCCGACGCGGATGCTTCCCTCCAGTTCCTCGGCAACCTCGGCAACGATGGGCCCGAGCGCGCGGCAGGGCGGGCACCAGGTGGCCCAGAAATCAAGCAGAACGGGCAGGGGGGACTGAAGAACCTCAGCTTCAAAGTTTTGCGCGGTGATCGTTAATTCTGCCATATCGGATCCTCCTTATTTTTCTTTGTAGTAAAGCAGGCAGTGGCAAAAGCCTTCGAATTCGGGATCGTCGATCTGATCGCGGAACTCCTTGCACATGCAGCGGGTGTCCTCTGTGCGCTGCGCACGGCAGGGACAGTAACCGCCGGTCCGTTTCAGTCCTTCACGGATCATCTGGACGACCTCCTGATCGGGATTGAGTGTGATTTTCATAATCTTACCTCTTTGAATGGGGGTTGTTGTTTCTTCCTGCGGTTTTCCTCCTTTATTATAACACATATCGAGCCGTTTAGGAATCAAATTCGAAAAAATCCATGTAAAAAAAGCGGACTGAAGTCCGCTTTTTTTGATGCGATGGTCAGAATGCTTCCGGTTTGCCGTCTGAAGCGGCGTAGGCCGGTTCATCCGTTTTCAAGCATGGTTTTTTCGATACCTGTGATATTATTATTGCTGTCGTATGATACCTCGATACAGTATCCGTCCTGCGTGAAATGATACGAAAGCCTCGGGGTATCATTTCTGCCCGTATAGAGGAAGCCATAATCGCCCGTGGGATCGATCGCCATGACGCTGTTGATCGATTCATTTTCCGACAGCCCGTCAAAATCTTTACTGGAGGGGATGAGAGAATACGTTTTCTGGAATTGCAGTTTGCCGTCCTCGTCATAATGGATGACCAGCGCCTGGGTCTCTCCGGTCACAACAGCGGTTTTTTCGGGAGAATCCCCGTCCAGGAACTGAACGTCACATTTTTTTTTCCAGATCGGAAAGACTGGCGTCGTTCAGGATGTTGTTCTGATTGATTTGCTGCAGCTGCTCGTCGGAATAGGGGCCGGGCGTGTAGACCCATTCCTTTTTCGTATTTCTGCCGGACATTGCAAAGTAAACGAAGCCGACGACGAGCACGGCGGCCAGGATCAGCAATCCGATCCGTATTTTCTTTTTCATTTGGTTTTCCTCCTTGTCAGGGCATTTCCATGGGATTCATGGTCTTCGTTCTGCTTCGGTACAATTGAATGGCCAGAATGACTGAGGCGATCAAAGCGACGAATTCGGAGATGGGGAACGCAAGCCAGACCAGCCGCTCCGCGTTGGCCAGCCGGGACAGGAGCCAGGCGACGGGCAGGACGACGATGATCATGCGCAGAATAGAGATCAGCAGAGAGTAGACGCCGTTGCCCAGGGCCTGGCAGGCGCCGGAGAGGATGATGTTGGCGCCGGCGAACAGGAACCCGCAGGTGATGAGCCGCAGGGCTGTCACGCTGAGACGGGCCACCTCGTCGGATACGGCGAACCATCCCACCACATTCCTGCAGAACAGCTGCAGGATCAGAATGCCCACGGCCATGATGGAGCAGCAGATCCAGATGCCGTTGAAGACGGCTTCACGGATGCGCTTCTTGCGCTGCGCGCCGTAATTGTAGGCAATGATGGGCACGGAGGCGTTGTTCAGACCGAAAGCGGGCATAAAGATGAAGCTTTGAAGCTTGAAGAAAATGCCGTAGGCTGTGATGGCAGCCTCGGAAATGGAGCCCAGGATCAGATTCATCCCGTAGGACATGGCGGAGCCCAGCGCCTGCATGGCGATTGCAGGTGCGCCGACGGCATAAATCCGGCCGATGATCCTGGCGTCAGGCCGCAGCATTGACACGCGCTTGTCCAGCTCCTTGTTTTTCCTGAGATGCAGGATGATGGTGGCGATGCAGGAGACAAACTGCCCGGCCACCGTTGCAATTGCTGCGCCTGCCACGCCCATGGCGGGCAGACCCATCCAGCCGAAAATCAGGATCGGATCCAGGATGATATTTGTGATCGAGCCCACCAGCTGACCGATCATGGCGCTCGTGGTCTGGCCCGTGGCCTGCAGCAGCTTTTCAAAGCAGAGATACAGTGTCATGCCCAGGGAGAAAATCGTGACGATGCGCAGGTACGAGCAGCCGAAGGCAAAGGTAATGGGATTGTCGGTCTGTGTGCGGATGTAGGCGCCTGTGGCATAGAGGCCGAAGGCGGCAATGATCAGATAGTAAAGCACGCTCAGCACCACGGCGTTGCCGGCGATCCGGCTGGCCCGTTCCCGGTTGCCCTGACCGAGGGAGCGGGAAAGCGCCGCATTGACGCCTACGCCGGTGCCCACGCACAGAGAGGTGATCAGCATTTGGATCGGAAAGGCCAGGGTCAGCGCGGCCACTGCCTTGTCGCCTGCATTGACGATGCCCGCGGTATCCGGGATATGGGAAACATAAAGCGAGTCTACGATGTTGTAGAGCGCCTGTACGAACATGGACAGCATCATCGGCGCGCCCATGGAAATCATCAGTTTTGGGATGGGTACGGTGCCCATCCGGTTTTCTTCGTGCTGGGGTTTGGAACGGGTCATGGATCCTCCTGACGGGAAATCAGGGATCTGACAAGCAGATCCCTGACGTGTATTTTTAGCGGGGATTAGTTGTGCTCCTCGGCATAAACCATGCGCTCGATGTTCGAACGCTCAAAATCATTGAATACCTTCGGGTCGAACGCTTCCGGAGCGATCGTGCCCTGATACCAGCTTTTGCCGTTAAAATAATCTCGAATATAGTCCAGGACGAACTGACGGCCGTGACGGGCAAAGATCTCGTTCCTGGCCATGACCAGCTCATCGTC
This sequence comes from Oscillospiraceae bacterium, assembly GCA_015068455.1. Lineage (GTDB taxonomy): Bacteria > Bacillota > Clostridia > Oscillospirales > Oscillospiraceae > SVMC01. The sequence goes on from SVKO01000005.1 coordinate 35,302, forward strand.
GGTCATCTTGAGAAGGTCATCCAGATTGAGATATTCTTTATCACTGTTGGACATGAGATAGTCCTCCGTCTTCACCGGCGCAACGCCGACGGGATCATAGATCGAGACGGTGGGCTTGGCGGGTGCGGGTGCAGGCGCCGGCGCGGGAGCCGGTGCGGGTGCGGGTGCAGGCGCAGGCGCAGGGGCGGGAGCCGGAACGGGGATCTGCGCGGCGGAGGGCGCGGGATTGGCCGCGGCGGGGGTGACGGTGACGCTGCCGGTCAGGGTCTCGGAGGTATTGTCCGGCAGGGTGACGGTGGCGGTGATTTTTGCGGTGCCTTCGCCCACAGCCTGTACGCGGCCGTCGGTCACGGCTGCCACCATCAAATCACTGCTTTCCCAGGTGATCTCGGCGGCAGGCGCTTCGCCCCCGTCCTGGGCCTCAATGACGACGTTGAAGCTGTCGGCGGTACCGGCGGAAAGCTCCAGCGCCTCAGGTTCAAGGTGCAGCGAATATGGCTTGGGAAGAACGCGGAAGGGAAGCTCCGCCTCCAGAACCGGGCCGCTCTTGAGCGCGACCAGACAGCGGATGATGGTTTCACCTTCGCCGGCGCCGGTGACGATGCCGTCAGAAACGGTCGCGGCGGATTCGTTGCTGGAGGTCCAGACGGTGCGTTTGATTTCTGCATCTGGTTCCACAACGGCTTTCAGAATGACTTCTTTGCCCGCTTCTATGTTGTCCTCACCGTCAATGCGCAGGGTGTATTCGATGTCCTTTTCCGGTTTTTCAGCGGGTTCGGGCTGCACGGGCTCCACGGCGGCGGGATCGGCCGGCGCGGGCGCGGACTCGATACTGCGGGCTCTGGCACGCAGCCAGAAGATCAGGCCGGCGATCAGCGCCAGGGCCAGGATCGCAAGTACGATGGGCAGCACCCGGCGCTTCGGACGCTCGGGGACAAGATCCGACGCCTGCCGCGCTTCCTTTTCGCTCAATCTGGCGCCGCAGTAACGGCAATAGATCGCATGGTCGGGAATTTCACGTCCGCATTGTTTACAGATCATTGCGTTTCAGCTCCTTTATGGGCGTCCCAATGGGAACGAGATTTACATAATTTCCGTTATTATAACATCTTTTTCTCAATGAATCAACCGGTTCTTTTTGTGAATCCTGCGGGATTGACAGAATTCGATCCGTATTGTACTATCATTGGGATGAAAATGAGGTGTAATTATGGATAGAAATCTTATGTTTGAATCCATCGGCGTTTCGCAGACTGTTTTGGAATTCGGCGAGGAGATTCTCGACGATCTTCGGGAACGTTTTGCGAAAATCGACGAGACCGCGGAGTATAACCAGATGAAGGTGATCTCCGCCATGCAGAAGAACCGGATCGATGCTGCCTGCTTTGCCGCCACCACCGGATACGGCTACAATGACGTCGGCCGCGAGAAGCTCGAACGTGTCTACGCCGATACCTTCCACACCGAAGCGGCGCTGGTGCGCCCGCAGATCACCTGCGGCACCCACGCCCTGGCTGTGGCCCTGTCTGCCAACCTGCTGCCCGGCGACGAACTGCTTTCCCCTGTGGGGATGCCCTATGACACGCTTCAGGAGGTCATCGGCATTCGTGACGCCCGCTGCTCGCTGAAGGAATACGGCGTCAGCTATCGGCAGGTGGATCTGCTGCCGGACGGCAGCTTCGACTATCCTGCCATTGAGAAGGCCATCGGGGAGAAGACGAAGCTTATCACCATCCAGCGCTCCAAGGGCTATGCCATGCGGCCCAGTTTTTCCACGGCGCAGATCGGCGAGCTGATCGCCTTCTGCAAAAAGTGCAAGCCCGGCGTCACCGTGATGGTGGATAACTGCTACGGCGAATTCGTTGAGCCCACTGAACCCAGCGATTTCGGTGCGGACATGATCGTGGGTTCGCTGATCAAGAATCCCGGCGGCGGACTGGCGCCCGTCGGCGGCTATATCTGCGGCACGAATGAGTGCGTGCAGCGCTGCGCCTTCCGGCTGTCGGCGCCCGGTCTCGGCCAGGAGGTCGGCGCCAATCTGGGCATTCTGCCCGCGATGTATCAGGGCTTTTTCCTGGCGCCGACCGTGACTGCCGGCGCGCTCAAGGGCGCGATTTTTGCGGCGAACGTCTATGAACGCCTGGGCTTCCGGGTTCTTCCTGACGCCTCGGAGCCGCGGCACGATATTATCCAGGCTGTGGAGCTTGGTTCCCGTGAGGCAATGGTGGCCTTCTGCAAGGGCATCCAGGCCGCCGCCCCCGTGGACAGCTACGTCAATCCCGAGCCCTGGGCCATGCCCGGCTACGACGATGAGGTCATCATGGCAGCGGGCGCGTTTGTACAGGGCAGTTCCATTGAACTCTCGGCTGACGGCCCCATCCGTCCGCCCTACGGCATCTATTTCCAGGGCGGTCTGACCTGGTACCACGCGAAACTCGGCATCCTCATGAGCCTGCAGAAGCTCGTGGACGCCGGCATTGTCACAACGGAAATGATGAAGGAGCATACGAAATGAGTTGGTTTTGGATTGCACTGGCCGCGACCCTGGCATGGGGCGGTGCAGATCTGTTTTATAAGCTTGGCGCAAATGAAAGCGACCGCTACAGTCATCTGAAGACCTCCGTCTTTGTGGGCCTGTGCTTTGGACTGCATGCCGCTTTCACGCTGATCTTCGGAGATATCGGCTTCGACTGGCGCAATATCTACCGGTATCTGCCGGTTTCGTTCATGTATATCCTGTCCATGACTGTGGGCTATCTGGGCCTGCGCTATCTGGAGCTTTCCATCAGCTCTCCGGTGCAGAACTGCTCCGGCGCCATCACTGCCATTCTCGGCATTGTTATTCTGCATGAGATCCCGGACTCTGCCTTGACATGGATCGGCATTGCGGCATGCTGCCTGGGCGTCATCGGGCTGGGCGTGTTTGAAAAGCGCAAGCGCGACGCGGACAGCCAGCTTGCCGCGTCCGAGCGCAAGTACCATGTGGGCTTTGTGGCCTTTCTGATCCCCATTGCCTACTGCATCATCGATACCCTGGGCACATTCCTGGACGATCCCTGCCTGGATATCGACTCCACCTGGCTGGTGAACGTCACAGAGGACACCATTGAAGAGGTCGGCAACACCGCCTATGAGCTGACTTTCCTGATCGTCGGTCTGATCCTTCTGGCCTATATTCTGATCGATTCCCGCCGCAGGGGAGAAAAGGTGATCTGGTTTGAGACCCATAACCGGGCCCGCCTGATCGCCGGCGTTTTTGAGACCGCCGGGCAGTACGCCTATGCCCACGTGATCGGCGGCAACGCCGTGGTCGCGGCGCCCATGATTGCATCTTACTGCATGGTTTCCGTGCTGCTGTCGCGTGTTTTCCTCAAGGAGAAGCTGCCGAAGATCCAATATGTATGTATTCTGATCGCCTTTGCCGGCATCTTGCTGCTCGGTCTCGCCGACGGACTGGCGGGAGATTTTTAACGCGCATTTTATTCACGGTTTTATTTAATTATACCTGTATATTTTTGTGAAAAATCACTACTTTACAGTAATTCTTTAATATGTTAAACTTCTAACATAATGAATATCGCGAAAGCGAATAAGGAGAGATTGATATGAAACGAATCATTGCCCTGCTTCTCGTCATCGCGCTGGCCGTCTGTGCGTTTGCCGGCTGCGCCAAGAAGGAAGCTTCCGAATCCGCTGCGGCGCCTGAAGCGCAGCAGGAAGCCTCGGATTTTGATAAGATCGCCGAGGACAAAAAGGTCATCGTCGGCATTACCGATTTTGCTCCCATGGACTACATGGAGAACGGCGAATGGACCGGCTTCGACGCTGAGCTCGCCCGCGCCGTTTTCGGCAAGCTGGGCCTGGAATGCGAATTCGTCGAAATCGACTGGGACAACAAGATCCTCGAGCTCAACAACGGCTCCATCGACTGCGTCTGGAACGGCATGACCCTGACCGACGAAGTCAAGAGCTCCATGGACTGCTCCAAGCCTTACGTGGTCAACGCCCAGGTGGTCGTCATGAAGAGCGACAATCCCGCCGTCTCCGGCGCCACCGAGGAGAGCATCGCCGACCTGAGCTTTGCCGTTGAAGCCGGCAGCGCTGGCGAAGGCGCAGCCAATGCCCGCGAGTATGCCAATATCACGTCCCTGGCGGCCCAGTCCAACGCGCTGATGGAAGTGGAAGCCGGCAGCGCCGACGCCTGCATCATTGACCTGACCATGGCCAACGCCATGACCGGCGAGGGCACGAGCTATTCCGACCTTGTCAAGGTTCTGGATCTGGATAAGGAAGAGTACGGCATCGGTTTCCGCAAGGGCTCCGATCTGCCTGAGAAGGTCAACAAGCTCCTCGACGAGATGAAGGCCGACGGCAGCCTGCAGGCCCTGGCCGACAAGTATGAGCTGGTGCTCTGCGACTGAGGAATTGAACGGATAAACAAAAGGCAGAGGCCCTGTCCTCTGCCTTATCCGTTTTGGTAGTGCTGATTTCAGTGAGGTAATCGAATGTTTTGGAGTGTAACCCTTTCGCTGCTGGAAGGCTTCTGGATGACGATCAAGCTGTTTCTGCTGACGCTGGCCTTCTCGCTCCCCATCGGCCTGGTGCTCGGTCTGGGCTCCATGAGCCGGTTCAAGCCCCTCAAGGCTGTCATTGATGTGATTGTCTGGATCATCCGCGGCACACCCCTGATGCTGCAGTTGATCGTCATCTATTACGGCCCCGGTCTGATCCTCAACCTGCCTAATTTCTGGGGCAGCGGCTCCTCCGGACGGTTCGTCGCCACTCTGGTTGCTTTTGTCATCAACTATTCCTGCTATTTTTCCGTCATTTATCGCGGCGGCATCGAAGCCATTCCCCGCGGTCAGTATGAGGCGGGGCAGGTTTTGGGCATGACCAAAAGTCAGATCTTCTTTAAGGTCATCCTGCTGCAGGTATTAAAGCGTATCGTGCCGCCCATGTCCAACGAGATCATCACCCTGGTCAAGGATACCTCTCTGGCCCGAATCATTGCCTGCTATGAGATCATCTGGAATGCCCAGGCGTACATCAAGTCCCACGGCCTCATTTGGCCGCTGTTCTATACCGGCGTGTACTATCTGGTGTTCTGCGGCATCCTGACGCTGTTCTTCGGCTGGCTGGAACGTAAGATGGACTATTTCCGCGTGTAAGGAGGCGGCATCATGGCGGTTTTGGAAATCAAGAATATACATAAGACCTTTTTGCCGAATACCCACGTGCTGCGCGGGATCGATTTCAGCCTGGAGCGCGGCGAGTCTGTGGCCGTTATCGGCTCGTCCGGCAGCGGTAAAACCACGCTGCTGCGCTGCATCAACTTCCTGGAAACGCCCGACGAGGGCCAGATCCTTGTCAACGGCGAGACCATCTTTGACGCGAAGGACCCGGAGACACAGAAGGAGAGCGAAATCCGCAAGAAGCGCCTGCACTTCGGCCTGGTGTTCCAGTCCTTCAATCTGTTCCCCCAGTATACGGCGCTGAAAAACGTGATGCTGGCAGGGGAGCTCCTGGCAAAGGAGCGGCCGGATTATAAGCAGAAAAAGAAGCAGATTGTCGCGGATATCGAGAAAAAAGCCAGGGAAATCCTCACCCGCGTGGGTCTTGCGGAGAAGATGGACCTGTATCCGCATCAGCTCTCCGGCGGCCAGCAGCAGCGCGTGGCCATTGCCCGGGCGCTGGCCATGGAGCCGGACATCCTGTGCTTTGACGAGCCCACATCCGCCCTGGATCCCGAGCTCACCGGCGAGGTCCTTCGTGTCATCCGCGGCCTTGCCGAACAGAAAACCACAATGATCATCGTCACCCATGAGATGGCCTTCGCCCGGGACGTGGCCGACCGCGTCATTTTCATGGATGAAGGCGTGATCGTGGAGCAGGGGAGAGCGGTGGATGTGATCGAACATCCTCAGCAGGAGCGCACGCGGCAGTTCTTGTCACGTTATACGGAACAATAATGCTGAATAATATGGATATTGTGGATAAATAACCATTGACATTGAATATCACTTGAGATATAATCCTGAATGTAATGAGAGGATCTGAAATCGATCCGATCACATCTCATTGATATGGAATAAGGAGAGATCATTTATGAAAAAGCTGATTGCTGTGCTGCTCGTGGTCGTTATGATCGCCGGCATTCTTGCCGGCTGCGGCGCCAAAAAGTCCGGCGGCACCCTGACCATGGGTACGAACGCCGAATTCCCCCCGTATGAATACTACGAAGGCGACAAGATCGTCGGCATCGACGCCGAGATCGCCGCTGCCATCGCCGACAAGCTGGGCATGGAGCTCAAGATCGAGGACATGGCGTTCGACGCCATCATCCCCGCCATTACCTCCGGCAAGATCGATATGGGCATGGCCGGCATGACCGTCACCGATGAGCGCAAGCAGAGCGTCGACTTCTCTGACAGCTACGCCACCGGCGTGCAGGCCGTCATTGTTGCTGAGAACTCTGCCATCACGTCCGTGGACGACCTGTCCGCCGGCGGCCTGACCATCGGTGTGCAGTCCAGCACCACCGGCGACCTGTACATGACCTGGGATCTTGAGGATCCTGGTCTTGCCACTGTGCAGCGCTACAACAAGGGCGCCGACGCCGTGCAGGCGCTGGTCACCGGCAAGGTGGACTGCGTTGTCATCGATAATGAGCCCGCCAAGGCCTTTGTCGAGGCCAACCCCGGCCTGAAGATCCTTCCCACGGCCTACACCGAAGAGGATTATGCCATTGCTTTTGCCAAGGGCAACACCGAGCTGCAGACCAAGGTCAACGAAGCGCTCAAGGAGCTGATCGCTGACGGCACTGTCGCCAAGATCATCGATAAGTATATCGGCGGCTGATTGGATGATTCTGCATGATTTACTAAGGGCGGCATATACCGCCCTTAGTTTCATACTCCCATTAAGGATGTGATACCTTCATGTTTGAAAGCTTAAAATCGCAGTTTATTTTGAACTTTGTGGACGATGAGCGCTGGAGATATCTGGTCAACGGTCTTGCCAATACCTTAAAAATCACCTTTGCATCCGTTGTTCTCGGCATCATCATCGGCGTGATTATCGCCATCGTTCGTTCCACCTGGGATAAAACCGGCGCCGATATGCGTCCCGGCGTGGGGAAGTTTTTCCTCCGCCTGGCCAACGGCTTCTGCAAGCTGTATCTGACGGTCATCCGCGGCACGCCTGTGGTTGTGCAGCTCATGATCATTTACTACATCATTTTCGCCGCGTCGAACAACGGCGTCGGCATCGCCATGCTGGCGTTCGGCATCAACTCCGGCGCTTACGTCGCCGAGATCATCCGCGGCGGCATCATGTCCATCGACGCAGGCCAGTTTGAGGCGGGCCGTTCTTTGGGACTGAATTATACCCAGACCATGCGGCATATCATCATCCCCCAGGCCTTTAAAAACGTCCTGCCGGCCCTGGCGAACGAATTCATCGTTCTTCTGAAGGAGACCTCGGTTGCAGGCTACGTTTCGGTGCTGGATCTGACCAAGGGCGGCGACATCATCCGCGGCCGTACCTATTCCGCGTTTATGCCGCTGATCGCCGTGGCGCTCATTTATCTCGTGCTTGTCATTTTCTTCACCTGGCTGGTGGGCAGGCTGGAAAGGAGGCTTCGTTCCAGTGACCACTGACGTACTGATTTCCGTAAAGGATCTGAAAAAGCATTTCCGCGACGGAACGGTCAAGGCCCTCGACGGCGTCTCCAACGATATCCGCAAGGGCGAGGTCGTCGTTGTGATCGGTCCCTCCGGCAGCGGAAAATCCACCTTCCTGCGGTGCCTGAATCTTCTGGAACATCCCACGGACGGAACCATACTCTTTGAGGGTGTGGATATCACCGACGCCAAGTGCAACATCAATCTGCATCGGCAGAAGATGGGCATGGTGTTCCAGCACTTCAATCTGTTTCCCCATATGACGGTGCTGAACAATATGACCCTCGGTCCGACGAAGCTGCTCAAGCTCTCCAGGCAGGAGGCGGAACAGCGGGCCATGGATCTTTTGAACCGTGTCGGTCTGGCGGACAAGGCGCAGGTTTATCCCAATCAGCTCTCCGGCGGACAGAAGCAGCGTGTGGCCATCGTCCGCGCCCTGTGCATGCAGCCTGAGGTCATGCTCTTCGACGAGCCCACCTCGGCCCTTGACCCGGAGATGGTGGGCGAGGTGCTGGAGGTCATGCGCCATCTGGCCGAAACCGGCATGACGATGGTGGTCGTCACCCACGAAATGGGCTTTGCCCGCGAGGTGGGCAGCCGCGTCATCTTTATGGATGAGGGCAAGATCGTCGAGGAAAACACCCCCGGCGAGATCTTTGATCATCCGCAGAGCCCGCGCCTGCAAAGCTTTTTGGCAAAGGTTCTTTGATTCCGAATCAAGAGGAGAGCTGCCGGCAGCTCTCCTTTTTTTATTCCGGGCCGCATTTTAACTGATTGTTCACATATTATTTAAAAACCCCGGATGCAGATCATGTATCATAACGTCAGCGAAATAGGAAAGGTAGATTCTCTATGCTGGAAAACAAGAAACAGACGGCGCAGAGCGTCGATGATCAGCTTTTCGCGGCGCTGCAGCGCAATAAGCGCCGCCGCCGTCTGCGGATCTGGCTGACCGCCGGCGGGATCACCCTGGCGATCCTTCTTTTGATCGGCATGGCGGTGCATTCGCTGCGCAGACGTGTGGATGAGAAATTCAACGCCGGCGCCTCGGACGTGCTCAGCTATACCGCCAGTACCGGCTCGATCAGCACGACCGTTTCCGGCACCGGCATTCTGGAAGATCTGGACCCGGAGGAGCTTCGCGTTCCCGACGGCGTGGAGGTCGAGGAGATCAAGGTCAGCGTCAATGATCCGGTGAAAAAGGGCGACATCATTGCAGAGCTGGACATGAGCACCGTGCTCAGCGCCATGTCTCAGGCGCAGAAGGCGCTGGATGACTTCGATCTGCAGCTGACAGAGGCCGGGGACGACGCCGTGGACGAGGGAATCAAGGCCGGCGTCAGCGGACGCGTGATGCGGATTTATTGCGCGGAGGGTGATGCGGTATCCGACTGCATGTATGCCAACGGATCGCTGATGGTGCTGTCCACCGACGGTCTGCTGACGGGAAGGATCCCTGCAGGTCAGCTCCGGGCGGGCGATTCGGTCACACTCCAGCGCAACGACGGCAGCGAATACCCCGGCCTGGTGGATTCGCTGGATGACGGCGAAGCCGTCGTCACGCTGGAGGATGACAAGGCGAATGACGGAGAAAAGGTATCGATCCTTGACGCGGACGGGAATGTGCTTGCCTCCTGCGTTTTGGAGATCCGCAATCCGCTGCGGGTGACCGGCTTTGCCGGCAATGTGAAACGCATCAATGTGGACGTCGGCGACCGGGTCAGCGATTCCACGGAGGTCATCACTCTGTCCGATACGGAATACAGCGCCAATTATGAATCCATCCTGCGGCAGCGGAAGGAAAAGGAGGAGGAGCTGCAGCAGCTATTAAAACTGTCCCACGACGGCGCACTGCTTTCGCCCATTGACGGAACGGTCTGCTTTGTTCAGGAGCAGGAGGAAGATCAGGCGCAGCCCGTGATCCCGCTGGAAAAGGAAACGGACGAACCCCTGGTTTCCGTTTCGACCGATCGGCAGATGTGTCTGACCGTGAATGTGGACGAATCGGATATCCTGTCCCTCCGGGAGGGACAGACCGCGGAGCTCACCGTTGCGCCCGTCGGAGACGATCCTTTTCAGGGCACGGTTACGCAGATCGATCAGAGCGCCCAAAGCGTTTCCGGCGTGACCCTCTACCGTGCAAAAATCGTATTGGATAAGGCCAAGGGCATGCTGCCCGGCATGAGCGCCAAGGCGAAGATCCGCATCCAGGGTGTGGACAATACCATCATCATTCCCGTGGACGCAGTGCATCAGACCAGCGCCGCTGCCTTTGTCTATACCAGCTATGATCCCCAGGCAGGGGAGTACGGCGGTAAGGTGGAGGTCACCACGGGTCTGAAAAACGCAAATGAAGTGGAGATCACCTCCGGCCTGAAAGCCGGGGACGTGGTGTATTACACTGAGCGGGAGAAATTTGACCCGTGGGGCTTCGGCAGCTTCGGGTCCGGCTGGGATGCATCGTACGATTACGGCGAATATCCCGGCACAGCGGACGTCGGCAGTCCGGAGTGGCGACAGTACTCCGGTCAGGGTTACGATGTGTCCGTTGGCTGAGGAGGTGCGCCGTGATCGATTTGAAAGACGTCAGCAAGGTCTACGCCATCGGCGATGAGCGGGTGCGCGCGCTGGACCATGCCACGATGCATATTTACCCCCATGAATTTGTCAGTGTGATCGGCCCCTCCGGCAGCGGTAAATCCACCCTCATGAACATCATCGGCTGCCTGGATACCGCCGATGCGGGAATCTATTGCCTCGACGGGATCCCCATTGACAACTATTCCGAAAACGAGCTTGCCCGGGTCCGGAACCGCAAGATCGGCTTCATTTTTCAGAATTTCAATCTGATTTCCAAGCTGACTGCGGAGGAAAATGTGGAACTGCCTCTGATTTATCAGGGGGTGCGCCGGGGCGAGCGGATCGCGCGGACACGGGAGGCGCTGGAGCGGGTCGGCCTGTCCAAGCGGGCAAAGCATCTTCCCACGGAGCTCTCCGGCGGTCAGCAGCAGCGCGTCGCCATCGCACGCGCCATCGTCACCCGGCCTTCGCTTCTTCTGGCGGACGAGCCCACGGGCAACCTGGATTCACATACCAGCCGGGAGATCATGGATATTTTTCATGAGCTGCACGATCAGGGAAATACCATCGTCCTCATCACCCATGATCCGGACGTGGCAAAGCAGGCCGTCAGAAGCCTGCACATCCTCGACGGCAGAGTATCGGAGGTGCAGCTATGATCACCGCGTTCCGCATGGCCCTTCGGTCCATCTCCGGCAACAAAATGCGCGCCGCGCTGACCATGCTTGGCATCGTCATCGGCGTGATGACCCTTGTGGTGCTTGTGAGTCTTGTCAACAGTGCCACCGACTCCGTTACCGACGCTGTCAGCAGCCTCGGCACCGACCTTCTGACCGTCAACGTGACCGACGACAAGGGCCAGCCGCTGGATTCTGCCACGCTGTCTCAGTGGGCTCAGGACGAGCCTGCCATCGGCGCCATCGCACCCTACGCGACCATCAACGCCACAGCCAAGCATGACGCGGAAAACGGCAGCATGACCGTCTACGGTACCACCAGTTCCTACTATGAAATTGAGGGCCTGAAGCTGTTAATGGGCCGGTTTATAAAAATGACGGATGTGGATAACCATACCCGCGTCTGCGTCATCAATAAAACTGCGGCGGAGGAACTGATCGGCTACGTCGACTGCATCGGTGAGGAGATTTCCATCAACGGATCGAAAGCCACCGTTGTCGGCGTCCTGGAAAATGACGATCAATCCCTGACCGCCATGTTCACCGCGGGCAGCATGATCGGCTATGTCCCCTTTACAACGCTGCCCAGGCTTACCGATACGCAGAATACGGATGTCACGACCTTCTGCGCCGCCCCCGCCGCCGGGGTCACCGTCGATGATGCCAGGGCTGCCCTGGACCGCCGCCTTCTGGCGCGGTTTGACGAGGACGACGAAGCATATGCCGTGACCTCGCTGGATATTATTGAGGAGGCCATGGGTGACATCACGTCCGTTTTGTCGATCCTGCTGGGCTCCATCGCGGCCGTTTCTCTGCTTGTGGGCGGCATCGGTATCATGAATATCATGCTGGTCACCGTCACCGAGCGCACCCGTGAGATCGGCGTACGCAAGGCCATCGGGGCCAGCCGCGGCACCATATTGCGTCAGTTTTTGATCGAAGCCATCGTGCTGTGCATGATCGGCTGCGCCATCGGCATTTTCCTGTCCTGGACGATCCTGCGTATGGTCACCGTCATTACTTCCAGTCTGCAGATGAAGTTCCGGCTCCAGGCCAACGTTGTTTGGATCTCTGTGCTGTTCTGCTTCCTGATCGGACTGATCTTCGGCCTGTATCCGGCAAACAAAGCGGCCAAGATGAAGCCCATCGATGCGCTGCATTATAACGGCTGAGGGAGGGGACGAGATGAAAAAACGAAGAATCAAATCCATCCTTTGGTCCTGTGGGCTCCTGCTTCTGGTGGTTTTCCTGGCCTGCGTTCCTCTTCTCATGGAGCTTGGCGCCGGGGCGTCCGCCGGCGGGCCGAGCATCGTCAGCGCGCAGGCGGAAATCGGCAGCATTCCCACGGATCTGGCCTGCGCCGGCAGCCTCTGTCAGCAGGATAGCATTGAGATTGACGCCCCCAAGGGCGTTATGCTCCGGGAAATGCTGATCGAGGACGGTCAGCATATCGCCAAGGACCAAATCCTTGCCAAAGTCGACCGGGTATCCGTTATGAGCACCATTGCCCGCGTTCAGCAGACGCTGGAACTGCTGAACGGGCAGATCGAAGAAGCCTCCGATCAGAAGGAGAGAAGCAAACTGCGCTGCCCCGCCGGCGGCAGGGTGATGGCGATTTACTGTGAAAGCGGCGACGATGTCCGGGATGTCATGCTTTCCCATGGCGCCCTGGCGATCCTGTCTCTGGACGGGATGCTGTCCGTGCGCATTTCCACGGATCAAGCGGTTTCCGTGGGCGATGAGGTCTTCGTCGTTCTTTCGGACGGAACGAAACGATCCGGTCGCGTGGAATCCGCGCTGGCTGGACTCATCAGCGTGACGCTGAGCGACGAGGATGCCGCGCTGGGCCAAAGCGTCCGTGTGGAGGATCTGCACGGGGAAACGCTTGGCTCCGGCGAGCTGCGCGCCCACAGTGAATGGCGTGCCGCCGCATCGTCCGGCGTCGTTGATGCGCTGAATGCCGAAGTGGGGGAAGTCCTCGAGGAAGGCGACCCGGTTTTGACCGTCACCGGGGCAAACAGCGTGGAATACGAACGTCTGTGCGCCTGCCATCGGGTTTATGAGGACATGCTCACGGAGCTGTTCGTCCTCTATCAGGAAAAGACCGTAAAAGCGCCTGAAAGCGGTGTGGTTTCGGTCCCGGAGGATACCGACGCATTTATGCTCTGCGCCGGTGATGCAGAACCCGAGCTTTATCTGCTTGCCAACGCGCCGGACGGCAACGACGAAGCCGTCTATGTGAATTTTGCAGGCATCGTGACGGCGATCGGGGATGACGGCCTGTCCATGAATATGCGGCCGACGCCCCTGACTGTGGAAGATTATCTTACGGTTTCCGTCTCGCAGGATGAGATGACCGTGCCCATGGTCAATGCCGTTGATCCGTCTGCGCCGGTGTTTTTCCGGCAGGATGGCGCCTGGGTGCAGGGTTCCGCTGCGGAGATCGCCGTGGGGGATGTTCTGCTCTTTGCCTATGCTGACAATCCGGACCAGCCGGTGTGGATCGTACGCCTGGATCATACAGAGCCGCCGCCCGACAATCCCGATCAGCCCGATCAACCAGACCAACCTGACCAGCCGGGTCAGCCGGATCAGCCTTCGCAGCCCCAGAATCCGGAGGTCCAGCCGATGCCGGGCTATCCCGGCATGCCGTTTGATCCGTCCGCCTATGCGGATCTGTTTTCCGGCGGCTACGGGAGTTATTATCCCGATTTGGGGAGCTTTTACGGCACAATGGACCCGTCCCAGTATGCGATGACGCCGGCCCAGGAGGCTGCGCAGGAGCTCTATACCCAGGAGCGCACGCAGTTTATGACCGTGACGCCCCAGGAAACCATGCGTCTGGATGTTTCCGTCGATGAGATGGACATTCGACTGCTCAGCCCGGGGCAAAAGGCCATCGTCACCTTGGACGCGCTCCCCGGCAGATCTTACGTGACAGGGATCGATAAAATCGATACCGTCGGACACAATGCGGGTGGCAGCAGCAAATTCAATGTGAGCATGACCTTGGAGCGCACGGACGGGATGCTGGACGGCATGAACGCTTCGGCAATCATACCGCTTAAAACCTGTGAAAACGTCCTGATGGTCCCTGTGGAGGCTCTGGTGGAGATCGGTGATAAAACATACGTCTATCGCGCCTACGACCAGCGCATGGGACTGACCGGCCTCACGGAGGTGACAACGGGCATATCCGACGGGAATACCGCGCAGATCCTCTCCGGGCTGTCCGCCGGAGATACGGTGTGGTACGAGTCCTATGACCGGTTCGAACAGTCGAACAAAGTGGAGCGGCCCAAGGGACGCTTCGGATAATAAAAAGACCCGGAAGGAATGATCCTTCCGGGTCTTTTATGCGGTTCAGACCTCCGTGGTGTTGGCACGGAGGGTGACGTCATGTGCGCCGCCCTCGACGATGCTGACGGAGGAGACCAGGGTCAGTCTGGCCTTTTGCTGGAGTTCGGGGATGGTCAGCGCGCCGCAGTTGCACATGGTGGAGCGGACCTTGGAGAGGGTCTGCCGCACATTGTCTGCCAGCTTGCCGGCATAGGGAACAAAACTGTCCACGCCCTCCTCAAAGGAGAGCTTTTTGTTGCCGCCCAGGTCGTAGCGCTGCCAGTTGCGGGCGCGGTTGGAGCCCTCGCCCCAGTATTCCTTCATGAGCGTGCCGCCCACGTTGACCTTCATGGAGGGGCTTTCATCGAAGCGGGCAAAATAGCGGCCCAGCATGATGAAATCCGCGCCCATGGCCAGGGCCAGGGTGATGTGGTGATCGTGGACGATGCCGCCGTCGGAGCATACGGGCACGTAGACGCCGGTCTCGGCATAATACTCGTCTCTGGCCTTGCAGACGTCGATCAGCGCCGTGGCCTGGCCGCGGCCGATGCCCTTGGTCTCACGGGTGATGCAGATGGAGCCGCCGCCGATGCCGACCTTGACGAAGTCGGCGCCGCAGTCCGCCAGGAAGCGGAAGCCGTCGGCGTCCACCACGTTGCCCGCGCCGACCTTGACGCTGTCGCCGTAGTTTTCGCGGATCCAGGCAATGGTGCGCTTCTGCCATTCCGAGAAGCCCTCGGAGGAGTCGATGCACAGCACGTCGACGCCCGCCGCCAGCAGGGCCGGAACGCGCTCGGCGTAGTCGCGGGTGTTGATGCCAGCGCCGACCACATAGCGCTTTTCCGCGTCGAGCATTTCCAGGGGGTTCTGCTTGTGCTCTTCATAGTCCTTGCGGAAAACGAAGTAGCACAGCTTGCCGTCCTTGTCGACGATGGGCAGGGAATTGAGCTTGTGATCCCAGATGATGTCGTTGGCCTCCTTGAGGGTGGTTCCCTCCGGCGCGATGATCAGCTGATCCAGCGGCGTCATGAAGGAGGATACCTTTTCTTCCGGAGACATGCGGCTGACGCGGTAGTCGCGGCTGGTAACGATGCCCAGGAGCCTGCCGCCTGCGGTGCCGTCGTCGGTGACGGCGACGGTGGAATGGCCGGTGCGCGCCTTGAGCTCCAGAATATCAGCCAGGGTCTTGTCGGGGCTGATGTTGGAGTTGGAGCGGACAAAGCCGGCCTTGTAACGCTTGACGGAGGCGACCATAGCGGCTTCGTCCTCGATGGACTGGGAGCCGTAGATAAAGGACACGCCGCCCTCTCTTGCCAGGGCAATGGCCAGCTTTTCGCCGGAAACGGACTGCATGATGGCCGAAACCATGGGGATCTTCAGGCTGATTGCGGGGGTTTCGCCCTTGCGGTAGCGCACCAGCGGCGTTTCAAGGGAAACGGCGGAGGGTACGCATTCTCCGGAAGAGAAGCCCGGAACCAGCAGGTATTCGTTGAACGTATGGGAAGGTTCGGGATAATAATAGGCCATGGCTGCTACCTCACTTAAAGTATTTCACAGCGGATTCAAACATATGGATATTATAATTGCCCGGAACGTTTTTGTAAAGACCTGATCCGGTTCGTTCGCTGTGACCCATTTTGCCGAGTACGCGGCCGTCGGGACTGGTAATGCCCTCAATGGCATAGATGGAGCCGTTGGGATTGAAATGAATGTCCGTGGTGGCCTGACCGGTCAGATCGACGTACTGGGTAGCGATCTGTCCGCGCTGCGCCAGCTCCAGGACCTGGTCCTCCGTGGCCAGGAATCTGCCCTCGCCATGGGAGATCGGCACGCAGAATACGTCGCCCACGTTGGTCATCGCCAGCCAGGGAGAGCGGTTCGAGGCGATCCTGGTGCGGACCATGCGGGACTGGTGCCGTCCGATGGTATTGAAGGTCAGGGTGGGGAAGGAGGCGTCGGCGTCCAGGATCTTGCCGTAGGGCACAAGGCCCAGCTTGATCAGCGCCTGGAACCCGTTGCAGATGCCGAGCATCAGACCGTCGCGGCGGTCGAGCAGAGCGGTGACCTCCTCGCGGATGGCGCCGGAACGGAAGAATGCGGTGATGAATTTACCGGAACCGTCGGGCTCGTCGCCGCCGGAGAAGCCGCCGGGCAGGAAGATGATCTGTGACTGCTTGACCAGCGCGGAGAATTCCTCCACACTGCGGGCAATATCCTCGGCGCTGCGGTTGCGGATGACAAAAATCTCCGCCTTGGCGCCGGCGTCCTCCACCATGCGGGCGGAGTCATATTCGCAGTTCGTGCCGGGGAAGACCGGGATCAGCACCTGGGGCTTGGCCACACGCACGGCCGGGGAGGGATAGGACGCGCAGGGACTGGACACGGTCTGCACCGGAACGTCCGGGGCGGCAATGTTGCAGGGATAGATGGGCTCGAGGGTGTTCTCATACAACCGGAGCAGCTCGTCCGCACGAACGGACTGCATGCCGCAGGAGAAAACGCCGTCGTCGGTGGTTCGGCCGATGACAAGACCGATCTGTTCGCCGGGCGCCATCTCCAGGACAAAACCGCCATAGGCATAGCCGAACAGGGTCTGCATGGGGATCTTGTCGGAGAAACGTACGCCCAGGCCGTTGCCGAAGGCCATTTTCATCGCGGCCTCGGCGGGACCGCCGAAACCGGGGGTATAGGCCGAGAGCACCTTACCGGCGCGCATGAGCTCCGTCACACGGTTGAAAATCCGCAGCAGGGAATCGGTCTCGGGAAGACCGTTCTCGTCAAGATCAGGCGCCAGAAGGCAGACGGTATGGCCGGAGGTCTTGAATTCGTTGGAGACGATGTTCTGCTCCTTCTCCGTGGTGACGGCGAAGGAAACAAGGGTGGGGGGCACGTCCAGGGATTCAAAAGAACCGGACATGGAGTCCTTGCCGCCAATGGCGGCGATCTTCAGATCCTTCTGGGCCTCAAACGCGCCGAGAAGCGCTGCCACGGGCTGGCCCCAGCGCTCCGGATCCTGGGCGACCTTATGGAAGTATTCCTGGAAGGTCAGGTACACGTCCTTGAAAGCGGCGCCGGTGGCCACCAGCTTTGCCGCGGATTCCACCACGGCCAGGTAAGCGCCGTGATAGGGGCTTTTTTCCGTCAGCTCGGGATTGTAGCCCCAGGACATGAGGGAGCAGTCGTCCGTATGGCCGTGCTCCAGGCTGACCTTGTGGACCATAGCCTGGATCGGGGTGTGCTGAAGTCTCCCGCCGAAGGGCATAAGCACCGTGCCGGCGCCGATGGTGGAGTCGAACCGCTCGGACAGGCCGCGGCGGGAGCAGGTGTTGAGATCGGACGCCACACGGCGGATCTCATCTTCAAATTTGCCGGTGACTTTTTTGTCAAATGCGTTGGGCGCGGGGACGTGGACGCGGATGTGCTTTTCCGCGCCGTTGGAGTTCAGGAAGCTGCGTTCAATGTCTACGATGGTGCTGCCGTTCCAGAACATGCGGAGCCTGGGCTGTTTTGTGACCTCGGCGACGACGGTCGCCTCCAGGTTTTCAGCGTCAGCCAGCTGCAGGAACCGCTTCACGTCCTTCTTTGCCACGACCACAGCCATGCGCTCCTGGGATTCGGAGATGGCAAGCTCAGTGCCGTCCAGGCCCTCATATTTCTTGGGAACCTTGTCGAGCTGGATGTCCAGCCCGTCGGCCAGCTCGCCGATGGCGACGGACACGCCGCCGGCGCCGAAATCGTTGCACCGCTTGATCATCAGCGTGGCTTCGGCATTGCGGAACAGGCGCTGAAGCTTGCGCTCCTCGGGGGCGTTGCCCTTCTGAACCTCCGCGCCGCAGGTCTCCAGGGAGTGGAGATTGTGGCTCTTGGAGGAACCCGTTGCGCCGCCGCAGCCGTCGCGGCCGGTACGGCCGCCCAGCAGGATCACCTGATCGCCGGGGGCGGGGCGCTCGCGGCGCACGCTGGACTCGGGAACCGCGGCGATGACGGCGCCGATCTCCATGCGTTTGGCGGCATAGCCGGGATGATAGAGCTCGTCCACGATGCCTGTGGCCAGACCGATCTGGTTGCCGTAGGAGCTGTAGCCCGCGGCGGCGGTGGTGACCAGCTTGCGCTGGGGCAGCTTGCCGGGCAGCGTCTTGGAAACGGGGACGCGGGGATCCGCGGCGCCGGTGACGCGCATGGCGGCGTACACGTAGGCGCGGCTGGCCAGGGGATCGCGGATCGCGCCGCCGATGCAGGTGGCGGCGCCGCCGAAGGGCTCGATCTCTGTGGGATGGTTGTGGGTCTCGTTTTTGAACAGGAGCAGCCAGGGCTCCTCCTTGCCGTCTACGGTGACCGTCATCTTGACGGTGCAGGCGTTGATCTCTTCGGACTCGTCAAGCTTGTCCAGTTCGCCGGTTTTGCGCAGATATTTGGCGGCCAGCGTGCCGATGTCCATAAGATTGACGGGCTTTTCTCTGCCGATGGCCTTCCGGGTGGCCAGATAGTCCTGATACGCTGCCTGGAGGATCGGATCGTCAAAGGCGATCTCGTCGATGGTGGTCAGGAAGGTGGTATGGCGGCAATGGTCGGACCAGTAGGTATCGAGCATGCGCACCTCGGTGATGGTGGGGCAGCGTCCCTGGGTGCGGAAATAGTTCTGACAGAAGGCGATATCGTCCAGATCCATGGCAAGGCCAAGGGAATCGATCATGGCCTGAAGCCCGTCGCGGTCAAGATCCAGGAAGTCGTCGAGGACGGCGACCGTGGTGGGGATATTCGTTGTCATTTCCAGCGTGTCGGGCAGTTCCAGACTGGCTTTTCTGGCCTCCACGGGATTGATGACGTGGCGCTCAATGGTCTCGATATCGGTTTTGCGAAGATTGCCGGTCAGCACGTAGACCTTTGCCGTGCGCACCAGCGGACGTTCGCCCTGGGAAATGATTTGGATACACTGTGCGGCGGAGTCAGCACGCTGATCAAACTGTCCGGGCAGATATTCCACGGCGAAAACCGTACCTTCGGCATTGAGCTCCCGGCTGACGGTATCCACCTGGGGTTCGGAAAAGACGGTGCCGATGCACTGCTCGAAAAGCGCGGGATCGATGTGCTCGACGTCATAGCGGTTCAGAATCCGCACGCCGCGCAGGGACCGGATCTGCAAAAGCTCTCTGGCTTCCTGCAGAAGCTCTTTCGCTTCATGTGCCAGCTCCGGCTTCTTTTCCACATATACGCGGTATACCATAGGGCCTCCTTAAATGATTGCTTTGAGTGCGCGCGCTCCGATATCGGAGCGGCGGTAGGCGTTTTCAAACTGAACGCCGTCGGCCAGACGATAGGCTTCGTCAATGGCCTCACGAAGGGTCGGGGCAACGGCGGTGGTACCGGTGACGCGGCCGCCGTTGGTGAGCAGCACGCCGTTGACGATTTTTGCGCCGGCGACAAAGGTATGCGCCTTTGCCTCGGGGGTGAACGCCATGGGCAGGCCCTTCTGATAGGCCTCGGGATACCCCTTGGAGGCGGTGACCACGCAGCAGGCGCATCCGTCGTTGAATCGGACCTCGGTATCGGCCAGGGTGCCGTCGGTGGTGGACTGCATGATGGTCAGCAGATCGCTCTCCAGCAGGGGCAGCACCACCTGGGTCTCGGGATCGCCGAAGCGGCAGTTGTACTCGATGACCTTCGGGCCCTTGTCCGTGAGCATCAGACCGAAGTACAGGCAGCCGGTGAAGGGGCGGCCTTCGGCATTCATGGCTTCGATGGTGGGAAGGAAGATCTCGCGCATGCACTGCTCGGCGATCTCCGGGGTGTAATAGGGATTCGGGGCGACGGCGCCCATGCCGCCGGTGTTCAGGCCTGTATCGTTGTCGCCGACGCGCTTGTGGTCCATGGAGGAGACCATGGGCTTGATGCACTTGCCGTCGGTGAAAGCCAGTACGGAGACCTCGGGGCCTTCCAGGAATTCCTCGATGACCACGGTAGAGCCGCTTTTGCCGAATTTGGCGTTCTGCATCATATCGACGACGGCCTGCTTGGCCTCATCACGGGTCTGGGCGATGATGACGCCCTTGCCCAGGGCCAGGCCGTCGGCCTTGACCACGGTGGGGATGGGGGCGGTATCCAGATAGGATAACGCCTCGTCCATATCGGTGAAGATGGCATATTCGGCAGTGGGAATGCCGTATTTGTGCATCAGCTTCTTGGCAAAAGCCTTGCTGCCTTCGATGATGGCGGCGTTTTTCTTCGGACCGAAGCAGGGGATACCCAGCTCGTTCAGCATATCCACGCAGCCGGCCACCAGGGGATCGTCCGGGGCGACGACGGCGTAGTCGATGTCATGGGTGGCTGCAAAGGCACGGATTGCGGGCAGGTCGGTGGCTGCGATGGCAACACATTCGGCCTCCTGTGCCATGCCGCCGTTGCCGGGCAGGGCGTAAATCAGCTCTACGTCAGGGTTTTTCTTGAGGGAGCGGATGATGGCATGTTCTCTGCCGCCGCCGCCGATCAGCATCAATTTCATAGGATTACCTCTTAGTGGTGGAACAGGCGCATGCCGGTAAAGGCCATGACCATGCCGTAGTCGTCGCAGGCCTGGATGACCAGGTCGTCACGGATGGAGCCGCCGGGCTCGGCAATGTAGCTGACGCCGGACTTCCTGGCGCGCTTGATGTTGTCGGAGAAGGGGAAGAAGGCGTCGGAGCCCAGGCTCACGCCGGTGAAGGTGGCAAGGAAGGCTTCCTTGTCCGCCTGGGTCAGGGGTTCGGGGCGCTCGGTGAAGTAATTCTGCCAGATGCCCTCGGCGCAGACGTCCTCTTCGTTGCCGTTGATGTAGCCGTCGATGACGTTGTCGCGCTCCGGCCGCTTGAGATCGGCGCGGAAGGGAAGACCCAGGGTCTTCGGATGCTGACGCAGGAACCAGGTGTCGGCCTTGGAGCCCGCCAGGCGGGTGCAGTGGATGCGGCTCTGCTGGCCGGCGCCCACGCCGATGGCCTGGCCGTCGTAGGCGAAGCACACGGAGTTGGACTGGGTGTACTTCAGGGTGATGAGGGCGACGATCAGGTCGCGCTTGGCTTCGGCGGGCAGGTTCTTGTTCTTGGTGACGATATTGGAAAGCAGATCCTCGTCGATCTTGAAGTTGTTGCGGCCCTGCTGGAAGGTGATGCCGAACACCTGCTTGCATTCCTGCTCCGCGGGGACATAGTCCGGATCGATGGCAACCACGTTGTAGCCGCCCTTGCGCTTGGTCTTGAGGATCTCCAGAGCCTCGGGCTCATAGCCCGGGGCGATGACGCCGTCGGAAACCTCGCGGGCGATGAGCTTGGCGGTAGGCACGTCGCAGACATCGGACAGAGCGACCCAGTCGCCGAAGGAGCACATGCGGTCGGTGCCGCGGGCTCTGGCATAGGCGCAGGCCAGGGGAGAGGAATCCAGCTCCGGCAGATCGTCCACGAAGCAGGCCTTCTTCAGGGCCTCGGGCAGGGGGATGCCGACCGCGGCGGAGGTGGGGGAGACGTGCTTGAAGCTGGTGACAGCCACGAGGCCGGTGGCCTGCTTGAGCTCCTTGACCAGCTGCCAGGAGTTCAGCGCATCCAGGAAATTGATGTAGCCGGGACGGCCGTTGAGAATGGTGATGGGCAGCTCGCTGCCGTCTTCCATGTAGATCTTCGAGGGCTTCTGATTGGGGTTGCAGCCGTATTTCAGTTCAAATTCTTTCATTTTGCTCCTCCTCAGACGTTTTTGTTCACAAGGCGGTCGGCAGACTCGCCGGTTTTCAGATCAATAAAGCGCACATACAGTGAGATCTTGTTCTCCGCGTCGAGATTGTTCCAGATCTCGTCGGTGAAGGCATCGATGTCGTCGGGGATGGCGACGCGCTCAGGCTCGCCCTGGAAGGTGGGGATCACGGGGTTGCCGTCGCAGACGTAGGTATGGATGAAGTGGCCCAGGCCTGCGGCCGCACCGTAGGTATAGGTGAAGCGGTTGCAGAAGGTGCCCTCGGCGTCGCCGCTCTTGAGGATGCTCATTTCATAAGTGAAGTCGCCGGGCACAAAGTGAGCGATGCCGCTGATGCGGGGGGTCCAGTTGGGACCGTCCGGCTCGAACTCGCGGGTGGTCAGAGCCTCGGAGAAGGTTTTTCCTTCGGCCACGAAGTCATAGATGGTGTCGGTCTGGTTGCCGTTGGTAACGATCAGATCACTGCCGATGGACCGCAGGGCGGCATAGATGATGAGGGAGGGGTCCTGCACCTTGCTGGCGTCGAAGGGCTCGGTGAAAACTTCGCCGTTTTTCTGCGTAAAGATGCGGTTGCGGCTGTTGGCGCTGCGGCCCATGATGAAGTAGGCGACGGCTGCCTTGGTGCCGTCGGCGGTTTTGCCGATGACGATGCCGCGGCCGGGATAGCGGTTGCCGTTCAGACGGCTGCCGATGGAAGGGATCTCGTAGACGTTCATTTTACTCCTCCTGATTCTTTCGCTGATCAGCTCCGCCGCCTGGGGCAGGAGCTGCCATTCTGCCTGTTCCATAACTCTTCTCTGCAGGGTTTTCGGGGTATCGCCGGGCTCCACAGCCACGGCCTTCTGGGCGATGATCTCGCCCCCGTCGGGGATCTCGTTGACAAAGTGCACCGTGGCGCCGGTGAGCTTGACGCCCCGGGCCAGGGCCTCCTCATGCACCCGCAGGCCGTAATACCCCTTGCCGCAGAAGGCGGGGATGAGGCTGGGGTGGATGTTGAGGATGCGGTTGGGATAGCGCCTGGTGAAGTCTTCGCTCAGGATGGTGAGGAAGCCTGCCAGGATGATGAGCTCGATGCCGTTTGCCTCCAGGGTGGAGACGAGCTTTTCTTCAAAGGCCGCCTGGCTCTGAAATGCCTTGCGCTCGACGGCCAGGGCGGGGATGCCGGCGTTCTGTGCCCGGGTGAGAGCGTAAGCGCCCGCCTGGGAGGAGACCACCAGCACGATCTGCCCTGCCTTCAAATCGGCGTCGATGAGCGCCTGGAGATTGGTGCCGCCGCCGGAGACCAGCACGGCGATCTTCGTCCGGTCGTTCAGCATAGGATCACGCCCTCCTCGGATTCGACGAGCTCGCCCATGATGTAGGCGTCCTCGCCGGCGGCGCGAAGGATATCCACGGCTCTGCCGGCGTCTTCCTTCGCCACGACGACGCTCATGCCCGCGCCCATATTGAAGGTGTTGAACATGTCGCGCCGGGGGATGTTGCCCTTTTCGGCGATCAGATCGAAGATGGGCAGAACGCGCACGGCGCTTTCGTCGATCTTCGCGCTCAGGCCGGATTTGAGGCAGCGGGGGATGTTTTCAAAGAAGCCGCCGCCGGTGATATGGCTGATGCCCTTGACCGTGACCTGCTCGAGCAGGGCCAGGATGGGCTTGACATAGATTTTGGTGGGGGTCAGCAGGCATTCGCCCAGGCTCTGACCGCCGAGGCGCTCCACGGGCGCCAGCAGATCAGCGCTGGACACCTGGAAGACCTTGCGCACCAGAGAGAAGCCGTTGGAGTGTACGCCGGAGGAGGGAAGCGCGATCACCACGTCGCCGGGGATCATGGTTTCCTTGTTGATGATGCGGTCCTTATCCACGACTCCGACACAAAAGCCCGCCAGGTCGTATTCGTTGGCGGGATAGAAGCCGGGCATTTCGGCGGTTTCGCCGCCGATGAGCGCAGCGCCGGACTGGACGCAGCCCTCGGCCACACCGCCGACGATGTCGGCGATGCGCTCGGGGATATTGCGCCCGCAGGCGATATAATCCAGGAAGAACAGGGGCTTGGCGCCGCAGCAGATCACGTCGTTGACGCACATCGCCACGCAGTCGATGCCCACGGTGTCGTGCTTGTCCAGCAGAAAAGCGATTTTCAGTTTGGTGCCCACGCCGTCGGTTCCGCTGACCAGCACGGGCTTGGAGATGCCGGTGAGATCCAGGGGGAACAGGCCGCCGAAGCCGCCGATGCCGGTGTCGGCGCCGGTCATGGTGCGGGCGATATGGGACTTCATGAGCTCAACGGCCCGGTAGCCGGCGGTGATATCCACGCCGGCGGCTGCGTAAGAGTCAGATCGGGATCGTTCGTTCGCCATGTCCGTTACTCCTTTCCGTTCCAGCAATAGGTGCAGATTTTGCAGCGGTCCAGGCCGATGGCCTCGGCAACGCCGTCCAGGGATTGGTATTCCAGCGAAGAGAAGTGCATTTTTTCACAGATGGCCTGCCGCAGCTTCTTTCCGCGTTCGGTGTTGGTATCGGTGTATTCGTCGAGATGCTCGAAGCCCTCTTCTCCCTCCAGCTCCATGATGACGGATCTGGCCAGCAGCTCCATATCGGAGGTGGCACGGGAGAAGTTCAGGTACTTGCAGCCATAGAGGATGGGCGGGCATGCCGAGCGGATATGGACCTCTTTTGCGCCGTTTTCATAGAGGAATTCCACGGTTTCGCGCAGCTGGGTGCCGCGCACGATGCTGTCGTCCACGAACAGAAGTTTCTTGCCGCGAATCAGCTCATGCACAGGGACCTGCTTCATCTTGGCAACCATGGCCCGCTCGTCCTGGTTGGGGGGCATGAAGCTCCGGGGCCAGGTGGGCGTGTACTTGATGAAGGGACGGGCGAAGGGAACGCCGCTCTCATTGGCGTAGCCGATGGCATGGGGGGTGCCGGAATCGGGAACGCCGCCCACATAGTCGATGTCCTGTGCGGTACCGTTTTCGCGATCTGCCATGGCCATAAGATGGCCGTTGCGATAGCGCATGACCTCCACGTTCACACCCTCGTAGGTGGAAGTGGGATAGCCGTAGTAGGTCCAGAGGAACGCGCAGATCTTCATTTCTTTCTGCGGCGGGACCAGGACTTCAATGCCTTCGGGGGTGATCTCCACCACCTCGCCGGGGCCGAGCTCGCGCACCGGCTCATAGCCCAGCTTCGTATAGGAGAAGGGCTCCAGGGCGACGCAGTAGCCGTCCTCATTTTTGCCGATGGACAGGGGCAGGCGGCCGAAACGGTCGCGGGCGGCGATCAGATGGCCGCCCTCCTTGAGAATGAGGATCGTGGCAGTGCCCTCAATGACGTTCTGTGCAAAGCGGATGCCGTCGGCAAAATTGCTCTTCTGGTCGATCATGGCCGCAGTCAGCTCGTTGGCGTTGACTCTGCCGCCGGTCATCACGTCGAAATGGCCGCCGCTGAAGGAGAGATACTGCTTCATCAGCTCCGGGCCGTTGTGGATGACGCCGATGGTGCTGATGGCGTACAGTCCGAGGTTCGAGTGGATCAAAAGCGGCTGGGGATCGGTGTCGCTGATGCACCCGATGGCGGCGTTGCCGCTCATCTCCGAGCCCACATGCTCGAATTTTGTGCGGAACGGAGAGTTTTCGATGTTGTGGATCTCCCGCTGCAGACCCAGCTCCGGGTCATAAGCAGCCATACCCGCCCGGCGGGTACCGAGATGGGAGTGATAGTCTGTGCCGAAAAAGACGTCTAAAATACAGTTTCTTCGGGAGGTGACTCCGAAAATACCACCCATGGTTCAGCCTCCTGCTCAGGCGCCGAAAACACGGCGCATCATCTCGTTGTAAGCGTCCTCGATGCCGCCGAGATCCCGGCGGAAGCGGTCCTTGTCGAGCTTTTCACCGGTGGTGGCGTCCCAGAAGCGGCAGGTGTCGGGGCTGATTTCGTCGGCCAGCACCAGGCTGCCGTCGGACAGGCGGCCGAACTCCAGCTTGAAGTCGATCAGGCGGACGTTCAGGCTGAGGAAGAAGGCCTTGAGGACCTCGTTGACCTTGAGCGCCATGGCGCGGATGGCGTCGATCTCTTCCTTTGTGGCCAGCTTGAGGGCCAGCGCGTGGGAATCGTTCAGCAGGGGATCGTGCAGGTCGTCGTTCTTATAGGAAAACTCGAAGGTGGGCTCGTCAAAGACGATGCCCTCTTCCACGCCGTAGCGCTGGGCAAAGTGACCGGCGGAGACATTGCGCACGATGACTTCCAGAGGCACGATGGAGACCTTCTTGACCACAGTCTCGCGGTCGTTGAGCTCCTTTACGAAGTGGGTGGGCACACCCTCTTTTTCCAGAAGCTGCATGAGGAAATTGGACATGCGATTGTTGATGGCGCCTTTGCCGGCGATGGTGCCCTTCTTGAGACCGTCGAGGGCGGTGGCGTCGTCCTTGTAGGAGACGATGACCAGGTCAGGGTCCTCGGTCGCATAGACCTTCTTGGCTTTTCCTTCGTAAAGCTGTTCTTTTTTCATAACGTATCTCCTTTACACGTTGAATTGCTTTGCAATGGCCTCATCGGCCTCAATGACTTTTTCGCGGCCCTTTGCCCGGGCGGCATCGAGCTTTTCGGCGAGGGCGGGATCGCTGACCGCCAGGATCTGAATACATAACAAAGCGGCATTCACAGCCCCGTCGATGGCGACAGTTGCCACCGGGATCCCGGAGGGCATCTGTACCGTAGAGAGAAGAGCGTCAATGCCGTCTAATTTTTTTGCTGAGACAGGCAGACCGATCACGGGCAGGGTGGTCCTGGCCGCAATGGCTCCCGCAAGATGCGCCGCCATGCCGGCGGCGGCAATGATTGCGCCGAAACCCGCCTTCCGGGCGCCGGAGGCAAACTGCGCAGCCTCGTCGGGCGTTCTGTGGGCAGACATGACGCGGACTTCGCAGGGTACGCCGAAGTCACGCAGCGTGGTCACAGCTTTCTCGACCACCGGACAGTCGCTGGCGCTGCCCATGATAATGGCAACCTTTTTCATAATGTATCCCCCCTAAATACGTGAAAAAACGGACACTCCGACCCAAGCCGGAATGCCCAGACGGTCGGCATCTGATGAATCAGACTGTGTTCCTCCGTTCCCGTGTGGTGACCCACGTTTCCGTCAGTGGCGGAGGAGCTTCCAGCATCAGTATATCATGCGCGCGATTTATTTCCAATAGCGCAGAACGGAGAATATTTTCGAAAAAAAAAGCCCCTTTTTGACTGTTTTGACAACATATATGGGAACTTAAGTACAAAAACCACAAAATATTGTTTTCTTTGGCCTTTTTTTTACCGATACTGTACAAGATTTGGAAAAGAAAGCCGCTTTGGCTTGACTTTAGACTGCCGGCATGATATTCTGTGAAAAATCCAAAATCCGGATTCACGTCCGGGAAAGGAGCGCCCAAATGGACTGTTTGTTTTCCAACGCATATGTCTTTCGCGCCGGCGCCCTTGCCGCCGGAGATGTCCGTGTCCGTGACGGCCGTATCATTCCTGTCGATGATTCCGGCGACCCCGATCAGGTGTTTGACTGCAGCGGTTTATTATTGCTACCCGGTTTCGCAGATGTACATGTACATTTGCGTGAGCCGGGGTTTTCTTATAAGGAGACCATTGCCGACGGTTCCCTGGCGGCTGCACGGGGCGGTTATACCACCGTATGCGCCATGCCGAACCTTGCCCCGGCGCCGGACAGTCTTGCAAATCTGGAGCAGGAGCTGTCCATCATCCGGCGGGATGCAAAGATCCGCGTGATTCCCTACGGCACCATCACGGCGGGCAGGGCAGGGGAGCGGCTTTCAGACATGGGGGCCATGGCGCCCTATGTCGCGGGCTTTTCCGACGACGGCAGCGGCGTACAGACCGATGAGATCATGCTGGAGGCCATGCGCCGCGCCAGAGATCTCGGCAAACTGATCGTCGCCCATTGCGAGGACAACCGCCTGCTGCACGGCGGCTATATCCACGACGGCAAATATGCCAGGGAACACGGACACAGCGGCATCAGCAGCGAATCCGAATGGCGGCAGATCGCGCGCGATCTGGAGCTTGTCGCAAAGACCGGCTGCGGCTATCATGTGTGTCATGTCTCCACGAAGCAGAGCGTGGAGCTTATCCGGCAGGCGAAGCGCAGCGGACTGGACGTCACCTGCGAGACCGCGCCGCATTATCTGCTTTTATGCGAAGATGATCTGCAGGAGGACGGCAGATTCAAAATGAATCCGCCCCTGCGTGCCTTCGATGATATGGATGCGCTGATCGAGGGCGTTTGCGACGGCACGATCGATATGATCGCCACGGATCACGCCCCCCACAGCGCTGAGGAAAAATCCCGGGGTCTGGAGAAAAGCGCCATGGGGATCGTTGGTCTGGAGACGGCGTTTGCGCTGCTTTTCTCCGGGATGGTGCTCTCAAAGGTCCTTCCTTTCAGCAGACTCATGGAGCTGCTGCACGACGCCCCGTGCCGCCGGTTCGGGATCGACGGCGGACTGGAAATCGGAGACCGGGCCGATCTGACCGTGTTTGACGTGGGCGCTTCTTACCGCATCGATCCGTCTGAATTCGTTTCCAAGGGCAAAAGCACGCCCTTTGCCGGTTTTCAGGTCTGCGGCCGCTGCCGCATGACCGTCAGCGCAGGAAAAATCGCCTGGTCCGACGGGACCCTGGAGGGAAAACATTGAAGCAGAGTCTATTTTTGATCTTACATAATAAGCCCATTGCGCCGGACGTCTATGAGATGACCCTGCGGGGCGATACCGGCGCCATTACAGCTCCGGGGCAGTTTGTTCAGATTCGTCTGCCGGGCTTTTATCTTCGCAGACCCATCTCCGTGTGCGATTTGGAAGAGGATCGTCTCACCATCATCTATAAGGTCGTTGGAAAGGGTACCGCCGCCATGGCAAGGCTGCAGGCAGGACAGCGTCTGGATTTGCTGACCGGCCTGGGCAACGGCTATGACCTTGCCGCCTGCGGCAGGGACGTCACGGTGATCGGCGGGGGCGCCGGCGTGCCGCCGATGTACTATCTGGCAAAAAAACTGATCGAAAGCGGGGCGAACGTCACTGCGATCCTGGGTTTTCAGTCGAAAAACGATGTTTTTTATGAAGAAAGGTTCCGCTCTCTCGGTGCGCAAACCCTTGTGACCACGGTGGACGGCTCGCGTGGCGTGCCCGGCTTTGTGACTGACGCCATGCAGAACGTCCGTTATGTCTGCGCCTGCGGACCGGAGCCCATGCTCAAGGCGGTCTGGGACCGCGTGAATGCCGGACAGTTCAGTTTCGAAGAGCGCATGGGCTGCGGCTTTGGCGCCTGCATGGGCTGCACCTGCGAGACGAAATACGGGAACAAACGCATTTGCAAGGACGGGCCGGTGCTCAGATGGGAGGAGATCGTATGGTAAATACCAAAGTGAACCTCTGCGGGATCGAACTGGATAATCCCGTCATCCCCGCCAGCGGCACCTTCGGCTATGGCTATGAATTTGCTGAGCTTTACGATATCGATTGCCTTGGAACATTTTCCTTCAAAGGCACGACCAGGGAGCCCCGCTACGGCAACCCGACGCCTCGCATCGCGGAGACGCCCGGCGGGATGCTCAACGCGGTGGGACTGCAGAACCCCGGTGTGGACAGAGTGATTTCCGAGGAGCTTCCGAAGCTCAAGGCGGTTTTTCACAAGCCCGTGATGGCGAACGTCAGCGGTTTTTCCGTTAAGGAATACGTCGAGGTGTGCGAAAAACTCGATGCCGAGCCCCAGGTGGGCTGGCTGGAGGTCAATATCAGCTGCCCCAACGTCCACGGCGGCGGCATGAGCTTCGGCACGGATCCGAAAATGGCCGCCCGGGTCACCGCGGCGGTGCGTGAGGTGACCCAAAAGCCGCTGATCGTCAAGCTTTCGCCCAACGTTACCGATATCTGCGCCATCGCCCGCGCCTGTGAGGACGCTGGCGCTGATGCGGTCAGTCTGATCAACACCCTGATGGGCATGCGCATCGACATCCGCCGCAGACGCCCTCTGCTGGCCAACGGCACCGGCGGCCTGTCCGGCGGCGCGATCCTGCCGCTGGCAGTGCGGATGGTCTACCAGGTCTACGAAGCCGTGAAGATCCCCATTGTGGGCATGGGCGGCGTCAGCACGGCGGAAGACGTGCTGGAAATGATGCTTGCCGGTGCAACCGCTGTGGAGATCGGCGCGGCAAATCTCGTCGATCCCTGGTGCTGCCGCGATCTGGTCAACAAACTCCCGCTGGTCATGGAGCAGAATGGAATTGAAAATCTCAACGATATCATAGGAGGCGCACATCAATGAGCAAGGACGTCATCATTGCGGCGGATTTTGCCGGCAGGGAGCAGACGCTCCGGTTCCTCGACAAATTCCAGGACGAAAAGCCCTTTTTGAAGATCGGTATGGAGCTTTACTATGCCGCTGGGCCGCAAATCGTCCGGGAGATCAAATCACGCGGCCATAAGATTTTCCTGGATCTCAAGCTGCATGACATTCCCAATACCGTGAAAAAAACCATGGCTGTGCTCTCCGCTCTGGATGCGGATATCGTCAATCTGCATGCCTCCGGCGGCTGTGCCATGATGAAAGCAGCCCTGGAGGGCCTGCTGCGGCCCGACGGCACCCGGCCCCTGCTGATTGCCGTCACCCAGCTGACCTCCACCGGCGATCAAATGCTGCGCGACGAGCTCTGGATCGGCCATCCCATGGATGAGACGGTCCTGCACTATGCGAAGAACGCCAGGGATTCCGGCCTGGACGGCGTGGTCTGCTCGCCCCTGGAGGCGGGGAAGGTGCACACGGTTTGCGGCCGGGACTTCCTCACCGTGACCCCCGGCGTCCGCTTTGCCGGCGGCGCAGTGGGCGATCAGGTGCGCGTCACCACGCCCTACGGCGCGCGGCAGCTCGGCTCCGACTATATCGTCATGGGCCGGCCCATCACCGCCGCCGAAGATCCCGTGGAAGCTTACCGCCGGGCATATGCCCAGTTCGTGAAAGGAGAATGCGAATGAAAACCCAAATTGCGAAAGACCTTTTGTCCATCAAGGCCGTGTTCTTCCGCCCCTCCGAGCCCTTCATTTGGGCCAGCGGCATCAAAAGCCCCGTCTACTGCGACAACCGGCTGACCCTGTCGGATGTGAAGGTGCGCACAGATGTGGAAAACGGTCTGGCGTCCCTCATTCAAACGTACTATCCCGAGGCTGAGATCCTGATGGGCACCAGCACCGCCGGCATCGCTCACGCCGCCATCACCGCCCATCTGCTGGGTCTGCCCATGGGTTACGTCCGCTCCGGCGCCAAGGATCACGGCCGGAAGAATCAGATCGAGGGCGCCCTGCAGCCCGGCCAGAAGACGGTCGTTGTGGAAGATCTGATCTCCACCGGCGGCAGCGTACTGGAGGTCGTCAACATTCTCCGGGAGGCCGGGGCCGAGGTGCTGGGAATCGTGAGCATCTTTACCTATGGGATGCAGAAGGGTCTGGACCGGCTGAAAAACGCAGATGTGATCAATCACAGCCTGACGGATTTCGATACCGTGGCAGAAACCGCCGCCGCGGAGGGTTACATCCGTCCCGAGGACGTATCCCGGCTGATCGCTTTCCGCAACTGTCCGTCCGACGAAAGCTGGATCAAAAAGGAGGACGAGGTATGAAGCATCTGATCGACATTATGGAGCTGTCCACGCAGGAGCTGGAAGAACTCATTGCCTGCGCCGAGGACATCATTGCCAACCCCGCAAAGTATGCGCAGGCCTGCCGCGGCAAGAAACTTGCGACGCTTTTTTTCGAACCGTCCACGCGTACAAGACTGAGTTTCGAGGCGGCCATGTATGAGCTGGGCGGCCAGGTGCTGGGCTTCTCCGAGGCCTCCAGCAGCTCTGCGGCAAAGGGCGAAAGCGTTTCCGACACCGTGCACACCGTCAGCTGCTACGCCGATATCATCGCCATGCGCCATCCCAAGGAGGGCGCGCCCCTGGTGGCCTCCCGCCGCAACTGGGTGCCCATCATCAACGCCGGCGACGGCGGCCACTATCATCCTACCCAGACCCTGGCGGATCTGCTGACGATCCACAGGGAAAAGGGCAGATTCACCGGCTTGACCATCGGCCTGTGCGGCGACCTGAAGTTCGGCCGCACCGTCCACTCCCTGGTCAGCGCCATGTCCCGATATGAGGATATCCGGTTTGTGTTTATTTCGCCGGAAGAACTGCAGGTTCCGGAGTACATCAAGACCGACGTCCTTGAACCGCGCGGGATTCCCTACAAAGAGGTTGCTTCTCTGGAAAACGCAATGCCGGAGCTGGATATTCTCTACATGACCCGCGTACAGCGCGAGCGCTTCTTCAATGAAGAGGACTATGTCCGACTGAAGGATACCTACATCCTTACGCCGGACAAGCTGAGAAACGCGAAGGAAGATCTGAGTATCCTGCATCCGCTGCCCCGTGTCAACGAGATCTCCGTCCTGGTGGACGACGATCCAAGAGCCTGCTACTTCAAGCAGGTTCTCAACGGCAAATACATGCGCATGGCTCTGATTCTGAAGCTTTTGGAGGTGAAAGTATGATTATCGGTCAAATCAAGGACGGCATCGTGCTCGACCATATCACCGCCGGACGCGGCATGGAGATCTATCGCATTCTCAAGCTCCATGAGCTGGACTGCACCGTGGCCATGATCGAAAATGCCGAGAGCGTCAAGCTTGGGCGGAAGGATATCATCAAAGTCGGCAAGGTCATCGATCTCAATTTCGATATCCTTGGCTTCATTGATCCGGGCATCACAGTGAATATCATCAACGACGGCAAGCTGGTCAAGCGGGCGCACCTCAAGCTGCCCGAGCGCATCCGCGACGTCATCCGCTGCAAGAACCCCCGCTGCATCACCTCCACAGAGCAGGAGCTGACCCACGAATTCCGCCTGACCGACCCGGCGCGCAAGGTCTATCGCTGCATCTACTGCGAGAACGAAGCGCCGCAGATCATCAAGTGAACAAGGCGCTTTCGGTGGCGGCCGGAGCCGTTGAACGCGATGGAAAACTTCTGCTGTGCCGCCGCCCCATGCACAAGGCCCGGGGCGGTCAATGGGAATTTCCCGGCGGAAAAATCGAGGCAGGGGAGAGCCCCCAGCAGGCCCTGGAACGGGAACTGCGCGAGGAGCTGGGCATTGAGATCCGGGCAGGGAAGGCTCTGGCGGAAATCACGCACGTCTATCCCGATATCAGCATCCGTCTGACGCTCCTTTCTGCGCGGATCGTCGCGGGTGAGCCGCAACTTCTGGAACACACGCAATTGCGCTGGGTGTCGCCCAGGGAGGCTGGGGCGCTGGATCTGTGTCCGGCGGACCGGACGCTGCTGAATCAGATCATGGAGGAAAGACATGATGTTTGAACGCAAGATCGCAGTGGTGACCGGCGGCGCCACGGGCATCGGTGAATGTATCGCAGAACAGTTTGAAAAAGAGGGTGCAATCGTTTGCATCATCGATCTCAAGGAGAATCCCTGTTTTGTCGGTGACGTTGCCGAGCAATCCGTGTTGGAGGACTTTGCCCGCTTCGTGGTGGATAAGCACGGCCATGTGGACTATCTGATCAACAACGCCCTGCCGCCCATGCACGGCCTTGACACATGCACATGGGATCAGTTCAACTATGCTCTGCGTGTCGGCGTCAGCGCGCCGTTTTATCTGGCAAAGCTCTTTGCGCCGTACTTTGCTCCCGGCGCGGCAATTGTGAACATTTCCTCCAGCCGCGACCGCATGTCCATGCCCCAGACCGAGAGCTACACCGCCGCCAAGGGAGGCATCGCCGCCCTGACCCATGCCCTGGCTGTAAGTCTGGCAGGGAAGGTGCGGGTCAATTCTGTTTCCCCGGGCTGGATCGACACGCAATACACCGTATATGATGGCCCGGACGCCCTGCAGCAGCCTGCGGGACGGGTGGGCAACCCCATGGATATCGCCAACATGGTCCTGTACCTTTGTTCCGAAAAAGCCGGTTTTATCACCGGCGAGAATATCTGCATCGACGGCGGACAGACCCGGCTCATGATCTATCACGGCGAGCATGGCTGGCGTTATGACCCGGAATAAGCATCTTGCAAAACGGGATACAATCGGATATAATCAAGCTGCACCTGACATTAAGAAACTTCTGCGTGAAAGGTATGGCAAACACGTCACCACAGCCGTACCCCCGGGTACGGCTTGTTTTTTGAGGAACGACTATGACAGAGCAAATAAACGCACTTATCGGAAAACTGCTTGACGAGCATCGGCTTTCCGCCAAAGAATACGAGGCGCTGATCGCCGGACGGGACGCCGAGGCGGCTGAAATCCTGGCCGGAGCCGCGTCAGAGGTCAGCAGGCGAATTTACGGCAACGCGATCTATTTCCGCGGTCTCATCGAGATCAGCAATATCTGCAAAAACAACTGTCTGTACTGCGGCATCCGCCGGGGAAATACCGACTGCGTCCGCTACCGTCTGACGCCGGAGGAGATCCTGGAATGCGCCGACGAGGGCTACAGCCTTGGCTTCCGCACCATCGTCATGCAGGGCGGAGAGGACCCGTACTACACCGACGAGATGGTATGCAGTCTGATCCGTGAGATCAAGCGCCGGCATCCCGACTGCGCCGTGACCCTGTCCCTGGGCGAGCGCTCCCGGGAGAGCTATGCGGCCTTGCGCGAGGCAGGGGCCGACCGGTATCTGCTGCGTCATGAGACGGCGAACAAAGCGCACTATGCCCGCCTGCATCCGGCGGAGATGTCCTTCGACAACCGGATGCGCTGCCTGCGCGATCTGCGGGAACTGGGCTACCAGGTGGGCTGCGGCTTCATGGTGGGTTCGCCCTTCCAGACAAACGCCCACATTGCCGAAGATCTCAAGTTCATCGAGGAATTTCAGCCCGAAATGTGCGGCATCGGCCCGTTCATACCCCACGAGAAAACCCCCTTCCGCGATCACCCCGCCGGGACGCTGGAGCTGACATGTTTCCTGCTCAGCGTTATTCGGCTGATCTGTCCGACAACCCTTTTGCCCGCCACCACCGCCCTGGGCACCATCGATCCGCTGGGACGGGAAAAGGGCATCCTGGCCGGCGCCAACGTGGTGATGCCGAATCTTTCGCCCACGTCCGTCCGCAAAAAGTACGAGTTGTACGACGGAAAGATCTGCACGGGAGATGAGTCAGCCCAGTGCGTCAGATGCATGGCCGCCCGGATGGAGTCCATCGGCTACCGCATGGTCGTGGACAGGGGAGACGTCAAAAAATAAAACTTGCGCCGGAAATACTGCTTTCCGGCGCAATTCTTTACTGGTCAAACGAGGGATTCATACAGTAGACGTTCTTCTGGTTCAGCTTTTCGCGCAGCTTTTCGATGGCCTCGCCGAAGCGCTGGAAGTGGACGACCTCCCGCTCCCGCAGGAACTTGATCACGTCGTTGACGTCAGGATCGTCCGACAGGCGCAGGATGTTGTCGTAGGTGACCCGCGCCTTCTGCTCCGCGGCCAGATCCTCGGTGAGATCCGCGATGGGATCGCCCTTGACCTGCATGGACGCGGCGCTCCAGGGGAAGCCGGAGGCGGCGGTGGGGTAGACCCCCGCGGTGTGATCCACGAAATACGGCGCAAATGCCGGATCCCGGTACTGGTTATCCTTGAGATTGCGGGTGAGCTGGTGAACAATGGCGCCGATCATCTCCAGATGACCCAGCTCCTCGGTGCCGATGTCCGTCAACAGCCCCTTTTGCTCCGGATAGGGCATGGAATACCGCTGGGAAAGATAGCGCAGGGAAGCGCCGAGTTCTCCGTCCGGGCCGCCGTACTGAGAAATGATGATGGAAGCCAGGCGCGGATTCGGCTTGTCGATCTTCACCGGATACTGCAGAGATTTTTTGTAGATAAACATATTACGCCTCCCCGTTTTCCCGGTATTCCCACGGCCAGGGCCCGCGCAGCCATCGGAAATCTCCGTCTTGCACCGCGTCCATGTGGGTCAGAGGGCCGCATTTGCGTTCATAGGCCGCTTTTCCGGACTGATACAGCTCGATATAGGACTGCAGCAGTTCGGCGACCTCGCGGTCGTTGGGGTGGGTATCAAGATAGAGCGTCAGCTCCGTAATTGCGAAATTCAGCGCCATCAGTTCATTTTTCGGCGTGTCGCTTTTTTCCTTGGTGTTCACCATTCCCATGAAGGGAAGGTCGAGGCCGGGGAACAGGGTGCCCCGGATCAGGCCGCGTTTTGCCGTATATTGCTTCGGGTTCTCCTGCTGGAAGGGCACGTAGGGGTTTGCCAGCGGTGCGAATTCCGGCAGGACGCCCAGCATATCGCGTTTCGTTTGGTCGAGATCAGCCAAACAGATCCCTCCTTGCGTGAATTCGAGCAGTCGCTCTGCGTCATCTTATGCCGCGCCGTTTCGACAGGTTCTGATCGTATGATTCTGAGCGCAGGGGCATAGGATTTCGCGAGGTGGTTATTCATGGAGCCGATCCGCCGCAATGCGGTATTCTATCTTGCCGCCATTGTGTTTTTTACCCTGCTTGCTCTGCTGACTGCGCAGTACGTTCACAGGGAAGCTGCCGTCAGCGCCCGGGGCAGCGCGCCCCTGGTCTATATCGATCCGGGTCACGGCGGCGAGGACGGCGGCGCCGTGTCCGTGTCCGGCGCAAAGGAAAGCGCGCTCAATCTGGCTGTGTCGCTTCGCGTGAGGGATCTACTGCGCTTCTGCGGCGTGCGCACAGCCATGACAAGGGAAGGGGACTATGCGCTGTATGAAGAGGGGAGCGCCACCTTTTCTCAGAAAAAGACTTCCGATCTGCGAAGGCGCGTTGCGCTTTTGCGTGAACACCCGGATGCGATCCTTTTAAGCATTCATCAGAACAAGTTTCCCGAGGCAAAGTATCGAGGCGCACAGGCTTTTTACAAAAATACGCCGGACAGTGCGCTCCTTGCAGAAGCCATTCAGGATTCTCTGCGGCGCGGCATTGACCCGAGGAATCACCGGAAACCAAAGCAGGCTGAGGGAATTTATCTTTTGGAGAAGATCGATAATCCGGCTGTGCTGCTTGAGTGCGGTTTTCTGTCCAATCCCGAGGAGGAGGCGCTGCTTCGAACGGAGGGCTATCAGAAAAAGCTTGTCTGCGCCGTATGTGCCGGTTTGATAAACGGGATCGGCCGGGAGACCCTATTGTAATCGGAAAAAAAGATGGTATAATAAAGAAAAACGAGATTTTTGGGAGCAATCGATGAAAAAAACGAAGACAAGCTATTACTGCACGGCCTGCGGCAACGAAACGCCCCAGTGGTACGGCAAATGCCCCGCCTGCGGCGCCTGGGGCACCGTGGAGGAGCATGTGCAGGCCGCTGCGCCCGCGCCGGGCAGAGCTGTAGCCGCGTCCCGCGAACCGAAAAAGCTTTCCCAGGTCATGGGCGGCGATGAGATCCGGTTTTCCACCGGCATCGGCGAACTCGACCGGGTGCTGGGCGGCGGCGCTGTGCTGGGTTCGCTGGTGCTGATCAGCGGTGCGCCCGGCATCGGAAAATCGACGCTTTTGTTGCAGATTTGCAGCGAATTATGCCGTTTTCGCAGCGTTTTATATGTTTCCGGTGAGGAAAGTGAGAAACAGCTCAAGATGCGCGCCATGCGTCTCGGACTGAATTCTGACGCGCTGATGGTGCTTGCAGAGACCAATCTGAGCCAGGTTTTGACCATTGCAGGGGAGAAGAAGCCCGATATCCTGATCGTGGACTCTGTTCAAACGATTTACCTGGAAGAGAACAGCTCCGCGCCAGGCAGCATCTCCCAGGTGAAGGACTGCACCATGGCCCTTTTGCAGCTGTGCAAATCCACCGGGATCACCGTATTTGTGGTTGGCCACGTGAACAAAGAGGGCGCCATCGCGGGCCCGAAGGTGCTCGAGCACATGGTGGACTGCGTGCTGTATTTTGAAGGGGAGAAGCAGACCAGCTTCCGGCTGCTGCGCTCTGCCAAAAACCGCTTCGGCTCGACCAATGAGATCGGGGTTTTTGAGATGTGCGATACGGGTCTGCGGGAGGTGCCGAATCCTTCGCAGATGCTGCTTGCGGGCCGGCCTCTGGGCGCCCCGGGCACCTGCGTGGCATGCGCCATGGAGGGAACGCGTCCCGTTCTGGCAGAAGTTCAGGCGCTGGTAACAAAATCCAGCTTCCAGGTGCCGCGCAGGACCGTCAACGGATTTGATTATAACCGGGCGACGCTGCTGATGGCGGTGGCGGAGAAGCGTGGAGGCATCAAGCTGGGATTGTGCGACGCTTACCTGAATGTGATCGGCGGTCTTTATCTGGATGAGCCTGCGTCAGATCTTCCGGTCATTCTGGCAATCGTTTCCAGTTATCTGGACAAGCCCATCGGACAGGAGATCTGCGCCATCGGTGAGGTCGGTCTGACAGGGGAGGTACGGTCGGTATCCAATCTGCCGCAGAGACTGAGCGAGCTGCAGCGGCTTGGTTTCAAAAAGGTGATATTGCCGCGCCACGGTACCGCAGGACTGATTGCGCCGGATGGAATGGAATTATACCGTGTGCGAACGATCCGTGAAGCCATGGAGGTTGTATTCTGAGCAAACGCAGATCCGGAATCTTATCCGGGTCTGCGTTTTTTTGGCCCGGCGGAAGCAGAGGGGAGACACTGCCGGTGATCCCGCATTTAAAGCTCATTTTTTGCCCATGGACGCATCCAACGCAACAAAATAAAAATTTTGTTGCGTTGGGAGTGGAGTTATGCTATAATATGGACGTGAACCGGGCAAATGCGCCTTTGGGCGCGGTTTTGGGCCGCTTCTGATGTTTCTGCGCCCTGCCGCCCGATTTCAGCAATACTGTGATTGTGAGGTGCTTTTCCGTGCAGGTCGATCGCGACTGTCCGCAGATTCTGCGTGAATTCCTTTCCTATCATGAGACCATCAAAGGTCAATCAAAAAAAACTGTGGCGGAGTATTATCTGGATCTGCGCATGTTCCTGCGCTTTGTGGTGCTCATTAAAAATGAAATGCCCTATGATACGGATCTTGATACCGTTTCTATCAAAAACGTCGATACGGATCTTTTGTCCCGTGTGACGGTCAATGACATTTATGATTTTTTGTCCTATCTTGCAAACGATCGTCCCAGGCATCCAGACGCCCGGGATCACGGCATCGGCTCCGCCGCCCGGGCGCGCAAATTATCCGCCATCAAATCATTCTACAAATACTTAACGGTTAGAACCAAGCAACTGCAGGAAAATCCTGTCAAAGATATGGAATACCCGAAACTGCGCCGTTCTTTGCCGCGATATCTGACGCTGGAGCAGTCCCAGCGGCTCCTGCAGGCTGTCAAGGGTCCGAATGCGACCCGGGATCTCGCGATCCTGATGATCTTTCTGAGCTGCGGTATCCGCATCAGTGAGCTCGTGGGGCTGAATCTGTCCGATGTGTATGACGATCGCATCCGCGTCGTCGGAAAAGGCAACAAAGAACGAATCGTTTTCCTCGGTGCAGCCTGCGCCAGAGCCATTGAGGACTATCTTCCCATCCGGAAAAAGACGGTTTTAACCGATAACAACGCCCTGTTCGGCAGCCGGGACCGCAACCGGATCAGCGTATCCGCCGTCCATCGGCTTGTAAAAAAGCATTTACTTGCCGCCGGACTGGACGCCAGCCAGTTCTCCGCCCATAAGCTCCGCCACACCGCGGCCACCATGATGCTCTCCGGCGGCGTGGACGTCAAAACAGTCCAGGAGGTTCTGGGACACGAAAACCTGAATACCACGCAGATTTACACGCACATCGAAAATACCGAGCTTCGTCTGGCCGCTCAGGCCAATCCGATATCGCATATAGATCTGGATAAAAAATAAAAAAACAGCCGGAAAACAGGTCGATCCCCTGCTTTTCGGCTGTTTTTGATTATTATTCGATTTCAGAAATCGAAATTGGATAAAAACCGGATTTATTCAGCTGATAAATCGTTCTAAAACCGCAATTTTCAGCGATTTCAAGCATTTCTTTGAAGAAAAAGCTGACACCTTCCGCGCTGTGAGCGTCGGAGCTCAGAAGGATCTTGCCGTCCAACTCCCGCAGGCGGCGCAGGAGATCCTCCGCGGGGTATGGGCTTGTACGATATCCCCGGGAGATCGCCCCGGAATTGAGCTCAAATATTTTTCCTGCCTTGACCAGCAGCTCCATGGCCGCATGGGCGGCGTCCCGGAAGCGTCTGCTCCCGGCATCGTACAGGCCGCACCGTTCATCAAATTTCGTAAGCAGATCAAAATGGCCGACGATATCGACCTCAGGATTCTCCGCGATCGCCCGATACTGGGAAAAATAGGCCTCCGCCGCCGCGTCTGCGTCGCCGTCAAAGTATCGCATGATGCCCTTTCTGGCGATTTCGGCGGTATTATCCACACTGAACAGACCATTCGGCGCAGCCGTGGAGTGCAGCGAACCGATGACATAGTCAAAGCCGGACAGCTCCACCTTTGAGCACAGATCAAATTCGATCCCGCAGAACACTTCGATCTGATCGCAGTACGCCTGCTTCAGCCGGCGTGCCTCGCGTATAAACCGCGGCAGATCCTCGGGCCGGGCGGTCCAGTCGTATTCTCCGTCGATGGGACTGTGAATGCTCAGACCGATGGCGGACAGCCCGCGGCCAACGGCCGCGTTGACCATCTGCTCCAGACTTGCCCGTCCGTCGTCGAAACGGCTGTGGGTGTGCAGATCCTGGAGTTTCATTTTACCATTTTCTCCTGCTTGACCTTTTTGTCAATAACGTGACGTCCGGCCATTTCCTTCTTGATATCGTCCAGGGTGATGCCCATTTCCAGC
Source organism: Oscillospiraceae bacterium (assembly GCA_015068455.1). GTDB lineage: Bacteria > Bacillota > Clostridia > Oscillospirales > Oscillospiraceae > SVMC01. Next base: position 76,160 of record SVKO01000005.1, read on the forward strand.
ATCAGAACCATGGTGTGGTACATGAGATCGCCGATCTCATAGATCGTATTTGCCTTGTCGTTGTCCTTGGCGGAGATGATGACCTCCGTGGACTCCTCGCCGACCTTTTTCAGGATCTTGTCCAGGCCCTTGGCAAACAGATAGGACGTATACGAGCCCTCCTTGGGCGCGTTTTTTCTGCCCTCGAGCATCTGCATCAGATCCTCGTAGGCAAAGCCCGGCTGGGCGTCGCCCTCAAAAATGACCTCATTGAAGCAGGAATCCGTGCCCTTGTGGCAGGCGGGGCCGTCCTTGCGCACCTCCACCACCAGCGCGTCGCGGTCGCAGTCGGCGGTGATGGAAACGATGTGCTGATAATTGCCGGAGGTCTCCCCTTTCAGCCAGAGCTCCCCCCTGCTGCGGCTCCAGAAGCAGGTCAGACCCTTTTCCATGGAGATTTGCAGGCTTTCTCTGTTCATATAAGCCAAAGTCAGAACTTTTTTGCTTTCTGTATCCACAATTATGGACGGAATAAGGCCGTTTTCATCATATTTTAAGGATTCAATATCAAACATGAGTTTCCCTCCTGACGTTGATGCCGTTTTTTGCAAGCATCGTTTTAAGCTCCGCGATAGATACCTCACCGAAGTGGAAGATGGATGCGGCAAGGCCGGCGTCCACCTTGGGAATGGACCGGAACAGGGTGACGAAGTCCTCCATGCAGCCGGCGCCGCCGGAGGCGATCACCGGCACGTCCACAAGCTCGCACACCGCGTCGAGCATTTCCAGATCAAAGCCCTGCTTGACGCCGTCGGTGTCGATGGAGTTGAGGACGATCTCCCCTGCTCCCCTGTCAACGCCCTGGGCGATCCAGCCGAGGGCCTCCATGCCGGTGTCCTCCCTGCCGCCCTTGGCAAACACGCGATACTCGCCGTTCACCCGCTTGACGTCGGCGGAAAGCACCACGCACTGGCTGCCGTAGCGCTTGGCGGCCTCGTCGATGAGCTTCGGATTGCGGATGGCGCCGGAATTGACGCTCACCTTGTCCGCGCCGCACTTGAGCACCCGGTCGAAGTCGTCCAGGGTATTGATGCCGCCGCCCACGGTCAGCGGAATGAAAATCGTGGAAGCGGTGCGGGTCAGAATGTCGGTGAACAGGCGCCGGCCCTCCGCCGAGGCGGTGATATCATAAAACACCAGCTCGTCGGCTCCGGCGCGGGAATAGTAGCTCGCCAGCTCCACGGGGTCGGAAACGTCGTTCAGCCCTAAAAAGTTGACGCCCTTGACCACCCGGCCGTCCTTGACATCCAGACACGGGATGATTCTTTTTGTGATCATTTTGCCGCCTCCAATGCTTCGCGCAGGTCGATGGCGCCGGTATAGTACGCCTTTCCGATGATCGCACCGTAAAGATCAAGCCTGCGCAGTGCGATCACGTCCTCCAGGCTCGATACGCCGCCGGAGGCGACGATATCAATGGAAAAGTCCCTGGACAGCTGCTCGTACAGAGCGCGGTTCGTGCCGCGCATGGCCCCGTCGCGGGAGATATCGGTGCAGATCACGGTCCGCACGCCGACGGACTGCAGCTTTTCAAAGAAGTCCTCGCAGCGGGTGTCGCTCAGCTCCGTCCAGCCGCGAATGGCCACAAAGCCGTCGCGCAGGTCCACGCCCACGGCGATTTTCTCGCCGTAACGCTCCACCATGCGGCACAGAAAGTCCCAGTTCGTAATGGCGGCGGTACCCAGGATCACCCGGGCCACGCCGGCGTCGAGATACTTTTTGACGGTATCCTCGCTGCGGATGCCGCCGCCGATCTCCACCTGCATGCCGGAGGCGGCCACCTCGGCCGCCACGGGATAATTGGGCGTATCGCCGGTCTTGGCGCCCTCCAGATCCACCATATGGATCCAGTTCGCGCCGGCGGCGCGGAAATCCTCCGCCACAGAAGCGGGATTTTCGTTATAAACGGTCATTTGTTTGTAGTCGCCCTGGTAGAGGCGCACCGCCTTGCGGCCAAATAAATCAATTGCCGGTAACAGGATCATACAAAGTCCTCACAGTTCGCAGAATGCGCGCAGAATGTCGAGCCCCACTTCCCCGCTCTTTTCCGGGTGGAACTGGCAGCCCATCACGTTGTCCTTTGCCACGGCCGCTGTCAGCTCCGCGCCGTATTCCGTGGTGGCAAGCAGGCTGTCGTCACAGTCCGCCGCGTAGTAGCTGTGGACAAAATACACGTGGTTGCCCTCGCGGGTGTTTTTCAGCAGGGGGTGCTTCGCACGAATATGCAGGGCGTTCCAGCCAATCTGGGGCACCTTGAGATCGTCCGGGATCACGCCGCGCATGGGCACGACCTTGCCGCGCAGCAGGCCCAGGCCCTCATGCTCGCCGAATTCAAAGCTTTTTTCAAATAAGAGCTGCATGCCCAGGCAGATGCCCAAAAGAGGCGTACCGGCCCTGGCCGCGCCCACAACCGCGTCCGCCAGGCCGCTGTTGCGCAGCTTGCGGGCGGCGTCTTCAAAAGCGCCCACGCCGGGCAGGATGATTTTATCCGCCCCGGCGATCTCGGCCGCGTCCGCGCTGACCTTTGCCTCGGCGCCGATCATGGCGAAGGAGCTTTTCAGGGAAAAGAGGTTGCCCACGCCGTAGTCCACAATGGCGATCATGACAGCAGCCCCTTCGTGGACGGGATCTCGTCGGCAAAGGCCTCGTCGATCTTCACCGCGCTCGACAGCGCACGGCCCAGAGCCTTGAACATGGCCTCGATGATGTGGTGGGTGTTCTCGCCGGCGAACATCTGGAAGTGCAGGCTGATCTCCGCCTTGCGCACGAAGCCCAGCAGGAATTCCTGCACCAGCTCGGTATCGAAGGCGCCCACCTTCTGGCAGGGCAGGCTTACCTGATTGACCAGACAGGCGCGGCCGGACAGGTCAACGGCGCACAGGATCAGCGCCTCGTCCATGGGCAGGAGCATGGAGCCGTAGCGGACGATGCCGCGTTTGTCGCCCAGAGCTTCTGCAAAGGCCTGACCGAGGACAATTCCGATGTCCTCCACACTGTGATGATCGTCCACATTCGTGTCGCCGTCGCACCTGACCGTCAAATCAAAGCGGCCGTGACGGGCAAAGAGCGTCAGCATGTGATCCAGGAAGCCCACGCCGGTGTCGATCTCGCTTTTGCCCGTGCCGTCAAGGCACAGCGACAGCGAGATATCGGTCTCGGCGGTGGTACGTTTGATCTCGGATTTGCGCATATCAGTTCCCCTCCTGCTCTAAGATGGCGCGGGTCTTTTGTAAAAGGACGTCCATCTGCTCCCGCGTGCCGATGGAGATCCGCAGATAATCGGAAATCTTCTCTTTGTCAAAATGCCGTACCAGCACGCCGTCGCGCTTGAGGGCGCGGTACAGGGCGCCGCCCTCCATGCGGTCCGTGCGGGCGAAGATGAAGTTCGCCTTCGACGGCAGGACGGAGAAGCCCAGCTCCGTGAGCTTTTCCACGGTATATTCCCGGTTTTCCATGATCGTGCGGCAGTTTGAAAGATAATACCCGTTGTCAGCCATGGCGGCCGCGCCGGCAGCCTGGGCCATGCGGTTGACATTGTAGGGATTGGTGGAATACTTGATGGCGTTGATATCCGCCAGCAGGCTCGCCTGGGCGAAGCCGAAGCCGAGGCGGGCGCCGGCCAGAGAGTGGGACTTGGAGAAGGTCTGACAGACCAGCAGATTATCGTATTTGTCGATCAGATCCACGCAGCTCTCCGCACCGAAGGCCACATATGCCTCGTCCACGATGACCACATTGTCCGGGTTTGTGCGCACGATTTGCTCGATTTCACGCTTCGGCAGAGCGATGCCCGTGGGGGCGTTGGGGTTGGCGATGACGATGGTTTCGCCCAGGCCGCAGTAGTCGCGGTAATCGATGGTGAAATCCTCCCGCAGCGGGATAATGTGCGACGGGACGCGGTTGAAGTCGGCGAAAACCGGATAGCAGCCGTAGGTGATATCGGCATAGGCCAGCGGATGGGTTTCATCGCAGAAGGCCATGACGGCGAAGTTGATGATCTCATCCGAGCCGTTCACAGGCAGAACCTGGTCCGGCTGTACGCCGTATTCCTTCGCGATGGCGCTGCACAGGACACGGCACTGGGGATCACAGTAGAGATTGGCGCTTGCGCCGGCGTCGCGCATGGCCTGCACCACGGCGGGCGACGGCGGGAAGGGCGATTCGTTGGTGTTTAGCTTCGTATACTGCTGATCCTGGGGCTGTTCGCCCGGCACATAGGGCACCAGATCGGAAAATTTTTCGCTGAAAAACCGGCTCATTCCCCTGTTCCCTCCTCAAAACGGATCTCCGCGGCACGGGCGTGGGCGTCCAGGCCCTCGGCCCGGGCGAATACGGCGATCTTGTCCGCCACCGCCGCCAGGGCGTCGGGGCTGAAGCAGCTGAACTGGGTCTTCTTGATGAAATCGTCCACGGAAAGCGGACTGGAGAAACGGGCGGTGCCGCTGGTGGGCAGGGTGTGGTTCGGGCCCGCCAGATAGTCGCCCAGGGACTCGGGACAGTATTTTCCCAGGAATACGGAGCCTGCATTGCGCACCCGGTCAAGATACGGCATGGGGTCGTCCACGCAGATTTCCAGATGCTCCGGCGCCAGCTCGTTGGAAGCCTCCACCGCCTGGTACAGGTCCTTCGTGACCAGGATCATACCGTTATTCTCGATGGAGGCGCGGGCGATCTCCTGCCGCGGAAGCAGCTGAAGCTGCCGCTCCACCTCCCCGCTCACCTTCTCGGCCAGCTCCATGGAGTTGGTGACCAGAACGGCGGAGGCCATCTTATCGTGCTCCGCCTGGCTCAAAAGGTCCGCCGCCACGAAGGCGGGATTGCAGGTGCCGTCGGCGATGACCAGGATCTCGCTGGGGCCGGCGATCATGTCGATGTTCACCCGGCCGAAGACCTGGCGCTTGGCCTCCGCCACATAGGCGTTGCCGGGACCTACGATCTTGTCCACCTTGGGAACGGTCTCGGTGCCGTAAGCCAGCGCGGCGACGGCCTGGGCGCCGCCCACCTTGAAGATCTGATCCACGCCCGCCAGCTTTGCAGCGGCCAGGATGGGCGCGGCGACCTTTCCGTCTTTTCCCGGCGGCGTGGTGATGACGATCTGGCTGCAGCCGGCCAGCTTGGCGGGAATCGCCAGCATCAGCACCGTGGAAGGGTACGCCGCGGTGCCGCCGGGGATGTACAGGCCCACCTTCTCGATGGGGGTGATCTTCTGCCCCATCACGACGCCGGAGCGGGTCATGGTGAAGCCCTCGCGCAGCTGCCGGGAGTGGAATTCGCGGATGTTCTCCGCCGCCAGAGCCATGGCGTCCATCAGCTCGGAGGAAACGGAGGCGACGGCCTCGTCGATCTCCCGGGCGCTGACCTCCAGCGAAGACAGGCGCACCCGGTCAAAGCGCTCGCTGTAGTCGAACAGCGCCGCATTGCCGCGCCCGGCCACGTCCTCGATAATATTTCTCACCGGTTCGCTCACGTCGAAGCGCTGCATGGAGCGCATCAAAAGAGCGCCGGGTTCCAAAGTGTCATAGGATAGGATCTTCATTTTGTCTTACTCCTGTTCAAGCAGCTGCGTCATATTCTCACAGATGGCGCAGATTTCGTCATATTTAAATTTATAATTGGCCTTGTTGGCAATCAGGCGGGCGCTGATGGGCACTATGGTCTCCAGCGGCGCCAGGCCGTTTTCCAGCAGGGTCTTTCCCGTCTCCACGATGTCCACGATCACGTCGGACAGGCCCAGGATGGGGGCAAGTTCAATGGAGCCGTTGAGCTTGATGATGTCGATCTGACGGCTGCGCTGGCTGTAATGTCGCCGGGCAATGCGCGGAAACTTCGTGGCCACCCGCAGCGTCCGGGCAGGGTCGTCGCGGAAATCCGCGGGACCTGCCACGCACATGCGGCATTTGCCCACGTTCAGGTCCAGCAGCTCATAGATATCCGGAGCGTATTCCAGCAAAATATCCTTCCCTGCCACGCCGATATCCGCCGCGCCGCGTTCGACGTAGATCGCCACGTCCGACGGCTTCACCCAGAAATAGCATACGCCGGCGTCCGGGTTCTGAAATGTCAGCTTGCGATTGGACTCGCGGATCTCCGGGCAGGCGTAACCTGCGCGCTCGAACATGGAATAGACCTTTTCTCCGAGGCGCCCCTTGGGCAGAGCAATATTAACCAATCGGATGCACCTCCGTTCCTTCCATTATCCATGTCTGTCTGGCGCGGACCGTACCGGCGCCTTCGGGCAGCACGCGAACGCTGCAGCCCTTCGCGGTCAGCGCCTGCGCTTCGGCAATCAACACCGACAGATCGCTGTCGTCCCGATAGTACAGTGCGGCGTCCACATCGTAGGCGCGGCTTCTGGCATCAAAACGCTCCAGCTGGTCCAGATAAACCGCAAAACCGATGGCGCTCTGGTTCCGGCCCATCTTGGCCATCAGATTGTCGTAGCGGCCGCCGGACAGCACGCCCGCGGCCACGCCGGAGATGAATCCGCGGAACACCAGACCGTTGTAATAGTCCATATCGTTGATCAGCGAAAAATCCAACCGGAGGTTCCGGCAGCCAAAGGATTTCAGCAGACGGCTCAGGCGCTGCAGAGCGCGCACACAGGCGAGGCTTTCCGCGGGCAGGTCCATGGCCTCCGCTTCGTCCAGCGCCGCGTCCAGGGGCCCGTAGAGGCGCACAAGCGCTTCCAGGCTGCTGCAGAAGGACGCGGGAAGCTGATAACGGCCGCACAGTTCCCGGATCCGGTGCAGATTCTTCTGTCCGACGGCCTGCATCAGCGCAGCGCGCTGGTCCTCGTCCAGATCACAGCTGTCCAGCAGGCCGGAGAGCACGCCGATGTGGCTCAGATCCAGGACGTAGTCATCGGAAATGGCGCGCAGGCTGCGCTCGGCCAGCATGACCACCTCGGCCATGGCATAGTCGTCCACGGCGCCGATGAGCTCCAGGCCGGTCTGCATGATCTCCTGGAAGCCGTCGCCGTTCTTCGGGACGCGGTAGACGTTCTCCGTATAGTAGACCTTGCTGATGGCTGCGTCGGGCTCGGTATTCTTGATGATGGACAGCGTCACATCCGGCTTGAGGGCCATGAGGCGGCCGTTGGTATCGGTAAAGGTCAGGATCTGCTTGCTCTGCAAAAAGTTGCGGTTGGAGGCGTAGAGATCGTAGGATTCAAATTTGCTGACCTTATACTGCCGGTAGCCGTAGGCGCTGTAGAGATCGCGCAGGGCCATGACCGTGCGCTCTTCGGAATTCAGTTCGCGTTGAAACATGCGTTACTTTCCTTTCTGGCGATCGATGATCATGCTGTAGCCGCCGGAGCCGTAGTCCAGGCAGCGCTTGACGCGCCCCACCGTGGCGGAGCTGGCGCCGGTTTTTTCGCAGACGCTCTGATAGGAATTGCCCTCGGACAGAAGCTCCGCCACGCGCAGCCGCTGGGCCATGGACAGGACCTCCTTGATGGTGCACACATCCTCAAAAAAGGCGTAGCATTCGGCCTCGCTGCGCAGCGACAGGATCGCATGGGCGAGAGCGTCGGTCTGCTCGTTTTTCGGAAAACTCAATCGGAACACCGCCATTCCTTTTTATTTGCTACTATGTTATCACGTTACTTTGTTAAAGTCAAGAAAAAAACAGCGGGCGGAATTCACATAATAATCGCCCCGTACCCTCCGGAATCCCGACAAAACAGAAAAAACGTATTTACAACGTCCGCCCTGTGAAGTATAATCATTATATATTTGGAAGTCAAATAACATTCTCAAATTATCACATAGAAGGAGATCTGATTATGGCAAATGCAGTAAAACGAATCGGCGTGCTGACCTCCGGCGGCGACGCTCCCGGCATGAATGCAGCGATCCGTGCTGTTGTCCGCAGCGCCAATTACCGCGGGATCGAGTGCATCGGTATCCGGCGCGGCTGGAACGGCCTGATCAGCGGCGATATCGTCCGGCTGGAGGAGCACAGCGTTGCGCACATCATCTCCCGCGGCGGTACCATGCTCTATACCGCCAGAAGCAAGGAATTCCGCACAGAGGAAGGCCAGCGCAAGGCGATGGCCACCTGCAAGCTGCTGGGCCTTGACGGCATCGTCGCCATCGGCGGCGACGGCACCTTCCGCGGCGCGCTGGCCCTGTCCAGCCACGGGATCTCCGTGGTGGGCGTGCCCGCAACCATTGATAACGACATCAGCTGCACCGACTACTGCATCGGCTACGATACTGCGGCGAATACCGCCATCGAGTGCATCGACAAGCTGCGCGATACCATGCAGGCCCACGAGCGCTGCTCCGTGGTGGAGGTCATGGGCCGCAACGCTGGCCATCTTGCCATGTATGTGGGCCTTGCCATCGGCGCAACGGCGGTGCTGGTCCCGGAGGAAAAGGAGACCTTCGGCCTGGATTCGCTGGTGGAAAAAATCCGAAGCGCACGGCTCAACGGCTTCACACATTATATGATCGTGGTGGCAGAAGGCGCCGGCAGCGCCGCAGAGGTCGGCGAATACATCCGCGAAAATCTGGGGCTCGATCCCCGCGTCACCGTCCTGGGACATATCCAGCGCGGCGGCTCCCCCAATGCCCGCGACCGCGTGACCGCCACGCAGATGGGCCATCACGCCGTGGAGCTTCTGGCCAACGGGATGACCAACCGCGTGGTCTGCACCATCGCCGACGGCGAGATCTCCGATGTGGATATTTCCACCGGCCTCGCCATGCACAAGGGCATCAATCAGCAGCAGGTGGAGGCGCTGCGGGCCATGACCGGCCTCTGATTCCCTGTTTGCAGCAGAATAAAACCGGGTACGCCATGCGTACCCGGTTTTTTATATCAGGCTCTGGGATGATATTTGTTGTAAACGCTTTTCAAGTTTTGCTGCAGTACCTGGGCGTAGATCTGCGTGGAGGAAATGTCGCTGTGGCCGAGCATTTCCTGAATCGAGCGAAGATCCGCGCCGTTTTCCAGCAGATGCGCTGCAAAGCTGTGGCGCAGGGTGTGCGGCGTAATATCCTTGTCTATCCCCGCCATATCCTGGTAATGCTTGACGATTTTCCAGAATCCCTGGCGCGTCATGCGCTCGCCGTTGACATTGACGAACAGGCTGGATTCCAGCGGATTGGCAATCATCTGGGGACGAATGTCGAAAATGTAGTTATGTAAAGCTTTGACCGCCGCGGGATAAAGCGGGATGATCCGGGTCTTCCCTTTTGCCGTGCAGGAGATAAAGCCGACATTGAGATTGACGTCGTCCACATTCAGCCCGATCAGCTCGCTGACACGGATGCCGGTGGCGTAGAGCAGCTCCAGCATGGCCTTGTCGCGGTAGCCCTTCATGTCGGTCTGCTGAGGCTGACTCAAAAGAAGCTCCACTTCCTTGCCGGAAAGGATCTGCGGCAGCTTGCGGGCGTTCTTTTCCACATGGATGTCATGAACAGGATTTTGAGTGCAGACACCGCGCAGAATGGCAAAAGCAAAGAAATTCTTCAGGGAAGCAACGCTTCTTGAGACCGTTGCCGGGGATTTACCGGCATTCTGCATCCAGGAAACATAGTCACAGATCTGACTGTGGCGTACGTCGGAAAGCTTCGGCGCAGAAATCTCTGACAGATAAGCGATGAACTGGCGAATATCCCGCATATATGATGCCACCGTATTTTCGGAGGCATTTTTGGTATGGATCAGATAGTCCTGAAACTGAGCTGCAAATTCTGTCATACCAATGATTCATCCTTCAAACGCTAAAAAAATAAACGATTTGTAAACGCAGCATGAACAATATGTTGCTAACATAATATAGCTGAAAACCGCGAAAAATTCAAGCAATTTTGGAATAACCAAATTTTTTTGGTAATTATGTACAGATATTATGTAAACGGCGTTATGTAAACTCTTGAACAAAATCGGACGCGGACAAGAAAGAATCGCAATATGTGGTTGGGTCGTCTTTGCAAGACCCACCACATATTGCGATTTTGATTTGATACAGATATGATACCCTTTTGTTATTATTTGCGATAAAACAGCAGGTTGCACAAAGGGATTATTTTCCCCTTCCCGCACAAATCAGCGCACATACAGCGGCGCTGATCGCCGCAGCCGGGAGGCTACGCCAGGACAGCTCCGATCCTGATTGCAGCGCGTTTCGGATCACACCCAATGCCAGAAGCAGCATCGCAGCGCTTCCCAGGCAGACCGGCAGACGGGCTCGTCCCGCCAATCGCTGACTCAGAAATGCTCCCGCGCCCGCACCGATGAAGCAGATGAAAACGATACAAATATCATGCGTTCCCTCCGGCAGCACCTGCCGCTCCATCAAAAAAGCGCACAGCATGCAGGCCGCTGCGATTACCGCAAGCGAAACGGCTGCGCCGATCGCCATTGCACGGATCAGGTGCATCGTGCCGGAGGCACGGAAGCCTTGCTTAGCGTTCATTCCCCTTCCCCCTCTCACCTGATCCTATGTGACATTGAATAAAAAAATGCCGCCGGAGAACCGGCGGCATTTACGGATTTACTTTTCCTTCTTTGCCTTGGCGCGTTCGTTGCGGCGATCCTCGGCGGCCTTTCTGGCAGCCGCCGCCGCGGATTCATTGGAGGCGATGGCCCACTTCTTGAACTCCATGCGGACGCGGTCTGCGCCAACCTCGATGACGATGTTGTCGTCCTTGATGTGGCAAACCTCGCCGACGATGCCGCCGATGGTGGTGATCTCGTCACCGACCTTGAGGGCGTCGCGCATTTGATCTGCTTCCTTCTTTTTCTTCCGTTCGGGACGGATCATGATGAAGTAAAGCAGTACGAACATCAGTGCGAGCATAATCAGGCTGGTCATGCTGCCGGCGCTGCCGCTGGATGCTGCGGTTAAAAATAACACGGTAGGTATACCTCCATTTTCATTTTTTGATATTATACCTTGTATTCGGTGTGAATGCAAGCATTCTTTTGCTAAATTCTTCGGTCGAGCCGCTCGGAATATTCTCTGCGGAATTGGGCGAACCGGCCTTCATCGATGGCCGCGCGAATGCGGGTCATCAGCATGTTGTAAAAATACAGGTTATGCATCACGCTCAGGCGCATGGCGAGCATCTCCTCCGCCTTGAACAGATGGCGAAGATAGCTGCGGGTATAGCGCCGGCAGACCGGGCAGTCGCATTCCGGGTCGATGGGATTCTCATCGCGCTCATATTTGGCGTTCTTGAGATTGATCGCGCCCTGCCATGTAAAGAGCTTGGCATGTCTGGCGTTGCGGGCGGGCATGACGCAGTCGAAGAAATCCACGCCCCGCGCCACGGCTTCAATGATATTCGAAGGTGTGCCGACGCCCATGAGATAGCGGGTTTTGTCCGCCGGCATATGGGGCTCTACGGCCTCAATGATTTCATACATGGTCTCGGTGCTCTCCCCCACCGCCAGGCCGCCGATGGCATAGCCCGGCAGATCCAGCTCGGCGATCTGCTGCATATTGCGGATGCGCAGCTCCGGGAAGATACCGCCCTGGTTGATGCCCCAAAGCATCTGATTCGGATTGACCGTATCCGGCAGGGCGTTCAGCCGGGCGTTTTCCGCTTTGCAGCGTACCAGCCAGCGGTATGTCCGATCGCAGGACTGCCTTACATAATCATAGGGCGCGGGATTTTCCACACATTCATCGAAGGCCATGCAGATATCCGAGCCCAGATTCGACTGAATGCGCATGCTCTCTTCCGGGCCCATGAAGATCTTCCGGCCGTCGATGTGGGAAGCGAAATAAACGCCCTCCTCCTTGATTTTTCGAAGACTCGCCAGGGAAAACACCTGAAATCCGCCGGAGTCCGTGAGGATCGGGCCGTTCCAGGTCATGAATTTATGCAGGCCGCCCATTTGTTTCACGATTTCATCGCCGGGGCGCAGATGAAGATGATACGTATTGGACAGCTCCACCTGGGTGCCGATCTGCTCGAGATCCGCGGCGCTCAGTGCACCCTTGATGGCGCCCTGGGTGCCGACATTCATAAATACCGGCGTCTGTACCGTGCCGTGGGCGCAGGTGAACACGCCCCGCCGGGCTTTGCCTTCCGTTTTCAGCAGTTCAAACATGGCCGTACCTCAGTAAATAAACATGGCGTCGCCAAAGGAGAAAAACCGGTAGCGCTTCTCGATGGCGTCGCGGTAGGCATCGAGCACCTTCTCCCGTCCGGCAAAAGCGGAGACCAGCATCACCAGGGTGCTCTCCGGCAGATGAAAGTTGGTGATGAGCGCGTCCATGGCCCGGAACTGATAGCCGGGATAGATGAAAATATCCGTCCATGCGGAGGATTCGCAGAAGCTGCCGTCGGGCTGCACAAGACTTTCCAGCGTCCTGCAGGAGGTCGTGCCCACGCAGATGATCCGTCCGCCCCGGGCGCGGGTCTCGTTCAATCGCCGCGCCGCGGACGCGTCGATCATGCATAGTTCGGCGTGCATATGATGCTCGGTGATCTCTTCGGCCTTCACCGGCCGGAAGGTGCCCAGACCCACATGGAGCGTGATCTCGACGATATCCACGCCAATGGCGCGGATTTGTTCCAGCAGCTCATTGGTGAAGTGCAGGCCCGCCGTGGGGGCGGCGGCAGAACCGACAATCTTTGAATAGACCGTCTGGTAGCGCTCCTGATCTCCCAGCTCCTCGCGGATGTAGGGCGGCAGGGGCATTTTGCCCAGGCGTTCCAAAACCTCTAAAAAAATTCCGTCATAATGGAACTGCACCAGCTTGTTGCCGTCGTCCAGGGCCGCCGCAACCGTGGCAGTCAGCTCTCCGCCGCCGAAAATGAGCTCCTGGCCCGGCCGCGTCTTCCTGCCGGGACGGGTCAGGCATTCCCAGACGCCCTCTCCCCTGTCGCGCAGAAGCAAAACCTCCACGGCGCCGCCGGTGGGGCGCTCGCCCAGCAGCCGGGCGGGCAGCACCCGGGAATTATTCACCACCAGGGTATCGCCCGGATGCAGATATTCCGGAAGATCCGTAAAATACCGGTGCTCCCGGGCGCCCGTCTCCCGATCCAGGCACAGCAGACGGCTGGCGTCACGCCGTTCCAGCGGGGTCTGCGCAATCAATTCCTGGGGAAGATCATAATAAAAGTCGCTTGTTTTCACAGAAATTACTCCTATGCCCTATGGCTCAATTTCTCGCCACGGTATGGTTCTCCGCGCGTTTGCGCTGGATGTATTATAACAGAAATCCCGTCGAATGCAACATCGGCAGATAAAAAGGCAGCGTGCCGTTTCGGCACGCTGCAAATCCTTATTCCGGACGGACGGTGATATGATAATCGATGGTCCCCATGGGCGTGTTCTCCACCTCAATGGAGTAGCAGAGATGGAATTGGCCGGAATCCTCCTGCAGGTCCACCTCCATTTTTTTCGCAAAGACCCGCAGCAGCAGGGCCCCTTCTTCGATGCGGTAGAGGGATTCTCCGGACTGGCCCTCCACGAACTCCATGCGGGACTCCACGGCGCCGGTGCGTTCCAGAATGATCTTGCCCGGCTCGATGCGGAAGGTCGTCGTCGTGTCCGCCAGGCCGGTCAGAGGGCTTTCCTGATAGCTCAGGACGACGGTGTCCCCCTCTCGCTCCATGGTGCCGGCGGTGGTCAGCTCAATGCTCTCGGGCGCCTCGCCCGGGGTGGTCTGCGTGCCGCGGATCGACATGAATACGTTGTGCTTCATTCCTGCTCCGCCAGCTCCAGAAGTCGCTCGATCAGCGCCGTGCAGCCGATGCCGCTGGCGTCGAACAGCTTGGGATACATGGAGATCGACGTAAAGCCGGGCAGGGTGTTGATCTCATTGAACACCACCTGCGCGCCTTCATAGGTCACGAAGAAATCCACGCGGCTCAGGCCCCGGCAGCCCAGGGCGCGGTACACCGTCACCGCATCCTCTCTCACCTTCTGCGCCACCTCCGGGGAAAGCGCAGCGGGGATCACCGTACTGGAGGTATCGGATATGTATTTTGCCTCATAGTCGTAGAAATCGGCGCCGGCAATGATCTCGCCGGGCACGGAGGCGATGGGATCGTGATTGCCGAGCACGGCGACTTCGATCTCATGGCCGTGGATAAACTCTTCCACCAGAACCTTGCGGTCATACTTGAGGGCGTCTCGCAGGGCGTCGCGCAGCTCCGCATGGCTGCGGGCCTTGCTTACGCCGACGGAGGAACCGGTACCGGCGGGTTTGACGAACACGGGATAGCTGAACAGCGATTCCACCGCATCCATGACGTCGGCGGGGTCGTCGGAGAAATCGTCCTTGGTGACCAGATGCCAGCGCGCCTGCCGGACCTCGGTGCGGTCGATCACGAGCTTGGTCATGGTCTTATCCATGCAGGCGCTGGAAGCGGCTACGCCGGGCCCCACACAGGGAATGCCGGCGACCTGCATCAGGCCCTGGACAGATCCGTCCTCGCCGTTCGCGCCGTGAAGCACCGGAAAAACGACATCCAACGGCTCAAACACAGCGCCGCTGGGCGTAAAAATAACCAGTCCGTCGCCCCGGGACGGGGAGATCGTGCAGCGGCAGCAGTCGGGTTCTGTCATCCACAGATCTTTGGGCAGAAGACTGTAATCTGTGCCGGGATAGAGGATCCATTCCCCCTTCCGGGTGATGCCCACGGCAAACACCCGGTTGCGTTCCCGGTCGATATTATTCAGGATACATTCGGCGGATCGAAGCGAGACCTCGTGCTCGGGCGAAACGCCGCCAAAGAGTACACATACGTTACGTTTGGTCATTGCAATGCCTCCTTGTCAACGGGCATGGATTCTTTCTTTACTATCATATGCGATTTGCGCCGCAAAAACAAGTCATTTTTCCGGTGCTCGACGAATTATTGTGGATTTTTCTTGACGGATGCATTATAATAGAGCGAATCTCGCGGCGCATGCTGCATAGGAGGGATCCGAAATGACGATCGAGCTAAGCGCAAAAGAATTCCGAAGGCTCCTGGATATGGTTTTCATCGGCAACTGGGTACTGAACTCTACCCGGGGCGACGACCGATTCGAGGACTACGACAACGTGGAGAGCAAGCTTTTCGCCCTCTGCAAAAACACGCCCATGGAATCCCTTGTGGAGGAATATCAGGGAAAGAGCGTTCCCTCCCAGGCCTTCAACGACGGGGGCATCCACGAGGCCATCGTCAATTATGAGGACAATATTTTCTACGATGTTCTGGCCGAAGAGCTGGCACGGCGCGACATGGGATACCCGGAGATCACCTCCCGCAACTATGACGAGCTTGTATCCCGCATGGAGGATTATATCGACGAATTTGAACTCAACGGCACCGACAACATCATCGTCGGCGCAGAATGATACAATAAAACGCCCGCAGGAACGTTTCCTGCGGGCGTTTACTGTCTCATCGGGGAAAATCAATAGAACTTTCTCTTGTTCTTGCGAGCAGCTTCAGACTTCTGCTTCCGCTTCAGGCTGGGGCTCACGTAATGCTCTCTCTTCTTGACTTCCTGAATGACGCCGGCCTTGGCGCAGCTGCGCTTAAACCGTTTCAGAGCATTTTCCAAGGACTCGCCTTCCTTGACGCGAATTTCAGACATTGATTTCCCTCCCTCCAACGGCACCGGTTAAATCCAGGTGCTTTCAGGGCCGCTTAAGCGGCCTTGTTATTATAGTGAAAACGGTATTCAATGTCAAGCATTTTTCGCGGCTTTTTTACAGAAAGGGCGTTTTCTCCCCTGTTCGGTTATTTTACGATCAGATTGACCAGTTTATTCTTGACATGAATGACCTTGAACAGGGTCTTGCCTTCGGTGAAGCGGGCGACCTTTTCAACCTTCATGGCCTCCGCCACAACGGTATCCTGATCGGAGTCCACGGGAACGCGGATGGTGCCGCGCAGCTTGCCGCAGACCTGGACGGCCATTTCCACAGTGGCGTCGATGGTCTTGGCCTCGTCCCATTCGGGCCAGGGCATCTGGCAGACCATCTTGCCGGACTCAGCGGCAAAGCCCATCTGCTCCCACATCTCCTCGGCGATATGCGGAGTGAAGGGGCTGAGCAGATGCAGCAGGAGCTTGACGTCGCCGCGGCTGTAGCCGTTGGCATAGAACTGGTTGACCATGGTCATGAGCGCGGAGATGGCGGTATTCATCTTCAGCTCGTCGATGTCCTGGGAGACCTTGCGTATGGTCTTGTGGACAATGGATTCATTTGCCTCGCTGATCTCGGGATCGTCCGAACACAGCTCCTGCAGATTCCACACGCGGTCGAGGAAGCGCTTGGAGCCCTTCACAGCCTCGTTGGACCAGGAAACGGCCTTCTCAAAGTCGCCGATGAACATGATGTGCAGGCGCATGGTGTCCGCGCCGTACTGCTCCACGATCTCATTGGGATTGACCACGTTGCCGCGGCTCTTGGACATTTTCTCGCCGCCCTCGCCCAGGATCATGCCGTGGGAGGTGCGCTTCTGATAGGGCTCCTTGGTGGGCACAACGCCGATGTCATACAGGAACTTGTGCCAGAACCGGGAGTAGAGCAGATGCAGGGTGGTGTGCTCCATGCCGCCGTTGTACCAGTCCACGGGAGACCAGTATTCCAGGGCTTCCCTGGAGGCCAGGGCCTTGTCGTTGTGGGGGTCCATATAGCGCAGGAAGTACCAGCTGGAGCCGGCCCACTGGGGCATGGTGTCGGTTTCGCGCTTGGCGGGGCCGCCGCAGCAGGGGCAGGTGGTGTTGACCCAGTCGGTCATCTTGGACAGGGGGCTCTCGCCGTCGTCGGTGGGCTCGTAGGATTCCACCATCGGCAGCACCAGGGGAAGCTCCTCCTCGGGCAGCGGCACCCAGCCGCACTTTTCGCAGTTGACCAGAGGGATGGGCTCGCCCCAGTAGCGCTGACGGGAGAAGACCCAGTCGCGCAGCTTGTAGTTGACCTGCTTGTGGCCCAGGCCGCGCTCCTCCAGCCATGCGGTCATGGCGGGGATGGCCTCCTTGACCGTCATGCCGTTCAGGAAGCCGGAATTGACCATGATGCCGGTGTCGTCCTTGAGGGTGAACGCGCCCTTTTCGATATCGCCGCCGGCGACGACCTCGATGATATCGCAGCCGAAGATCTTGGCGAATTCCCAGTCGCGGTCATCGTGGGCAGGAACGGCCATGATGGCGCCGGTGCCGTAGGTGATCAGAACATAGTCGGAGATAAAGATGGGGATCTCTTTGCCGTTGACGGGGTTGACGGCGCGCACGCCCTTGATCTCCACGCCGGTCTTTTCCTTGTTGAGCTCGCTGCGCTCGAAGTCGGACTTACGGGCGGCGGCCTCCACATAGGCGGTGACGTCGTCCCAGTTTTCGATGCGGTCCTTCCATTGCTTCAGGAAGGGATGCTCCGGAGCAAGGACCATATAGGTGGCGCCGAACAGGGTGTCGCAGCGGGTGGTGTAGACCACCAGGTCATCGCCGGCGGTGGTCTTGAAGGTGACCTCCGCGCCGACGCTGCGGCCGATCCAGTTGCGCTGCTGGATCTTGACGCGCTCGATGAAGTCCACGTCGTCCAGGTCGTCGATCAGGCGCTGGGCATACTTGGTGATGGCCAGCATCCACTGGCTCTTCTCCTTGCGAATGACGGGGGCGCCGCAACGCTCGCACACGCCGTCGACCACCTCTTCGTTGGCCAGCACGCACTTGCAGCTGGTGCACCAGTTGACGGGCATGGTGGTCTTGTAGGCCAGGCCGTGCTTGAACATCTGAAGGAAGATCCACTGGGTCCACTTGTAATAGTTGGGGTCGGTGGTGTCCACGCAGCGGTCCCAGTCGAAGCTGTAGCCCAGCATTTTGAGCTGCTTGGTAAAGTTCTTGATGTTCTTTTCCGTCACCTGGGACGGATGGATATGATTCTTGATGGCATAGTTCTCCGTGGGCAGACCGAAGGCGTCAAACCCGATGGGAAACAGCACGTTGTAGTTCTGCATCCTGCGCTTGCGGGCAACGATATCGATGGCCGTAAAGGGGCGCGGATGACCCACGTGCAGGCCCTGTCCGGAGGGATAGGGGAATTCGATCAGACCGTAGAACTTTTTCCGTGTCGTATCGCCGTTGACGGCGGCGAAAGGCTTGGTCTTGTCCCAATTGTCCTGCCATTTCTTTTCAATTGCGGTAAAATCGTACTTCATACACTTCACACTTTCCTTCAAAATTCAGCACATTTCAAAAAAGCCCCTGACCCGATCGGTCAGGGGCGAGGATTCGCGGTACCACCCTGATTCTGCGCAGAGTTCCCTCCGCACACTCAACGGCCCATAGGGCCCGGCCAGTAACGCGGCCGACGCCCTGCCCTACTTGGTTCGGACAGGGAGCTCCGGGATGAGCTATGCACAGCAGCCTCCACGCCGGCTCACACCCGCCGCCGGCTCTCTTTGCTGGAATGAAACTGTCTTATTCCCTTCATTGCCTTTGTGATTTGCCATATTATTCTACGGTCAAGGACCGGATTTGTCAAGCTTTTTCCAAAGCATCAAGATTGACGGGCGCAGCGTCGCTCCACAGGTGCTCCAGATCATAGAATTTCCTGGTCTCTTCTGTGAAGACGTGAACGATCAGGCTGCCGAAATCCAACAGCACCCAGGTGCCGCTGCGGTGACCCTCCCGATGCAGGAGCGGTTCGCCCAGATCGTCCGCCACAGCCTTTTCCACGGCGTCGCACAGTGTATTGACATGGATGGCGGAGGTGCCGGTACAGATCAGAAAATAATCTGCCAGCGTGGTCAGATCGGCCACGTCCAGCAGCTGGATGCCGATCCCCTTTTTCTCGATCAGAGCGCTTGCGGCCTGCATTGCGATTTCTTTGGGTTGATGCATGTTTTCTCCTTTCAATGATTCAAATGCCAAGTTGCTTCTGCATGAATTCCAGGGCCTGCCGGGAATGAACGTCGATGCTGCGTCCGCGCTGCTCCAGCATTTCCACGCTGATTTCAAACGCGCGCAGCATGGCCCGGTCCAGATCGGTCCAGGCGAGGGCTCTGAGTTCCTCAACGCCGTCAAATTCCCGGTTGGGCTCCATATAGTCAGCCATGTAGACGATCTTTTCCAGCAGGGTCATATCGGCCTTGCCCGTGGTATGCCAGTAGATGGCCGAGACCACCTCCGGACATTCGCCGAATACGCCGCCGGCCACGGCAGCGCCGGACTTGGAGTGCAGAAGCTTTTCGTTTTCGATCTCGAAATCCCGAAGAACGGTGCCGTATTTTTTGCACAGCGCCAGATGGGCGGGCTTGTCCAGCGCCTTGGTGATGTCGTGCAGGATGCCTGCCCGCCGGGCAAGCGCCGGATCGGCGCCCCATTTTTCCGCCAGGGCCTTCGCCGTCTCGCTGCATCCGATGACGTGATCTCTGCGTTTTTCCTTGTGCAGCGCGAGAGAACGTTCGCGCAGTTCTTCATAGGGCAGATTTTTCATGGGAAGATCCGTGCCGTACAGGCCGTTCTTCCGGATGATATCCAGGACCTCGGGCGTCAGATAGCTTTCTGCGCAGTCAAATTGGAGCATCCGGCGAATCAGCGTGGAGGACATCTCCTCGTATTCGTTCTGCACACGCTCCACCCGCGCGCCGTAACGCTCGCGCAGCAGCTTGGTCTGGGCCCGGATTTCGGCCTCGTCCTTTTTCGACGGTTTCTCCCGTAGGGCCAGACAGATGGTGGCGTAGCGGCAGATGACCTCCGGGCGGGACCAGGTATGAAAGCTCAGGAACATATCCGTACCCATAAGCAGAAACAGCTCGTCATCCGGCCGCTGGTCCGCGATGGCCGCCAGGGTATCGGCGGTATAGCTTGGGCCCACACGCTTGAGCTCGATATCGGACACTGTCAGCGCCGGATCTCCCTGCGCCAGCGCCTCGGTCATGGCAAGGCGGAATTCGGGCGCCGGAGAACCGTCCGCCAGCTGCTTATGGGGCGGAATCAGCGCAGGGATCAGGATGACCTGGTCCAGATGCAGAAGCCGCTTCTGCTCCCGGGCGGCCAGCAAATGCCCCCGGTGGGGCGGATTGAAGCTGCCGCCGAAAATCCCGATCCGTGCCATCTCAGTCTTCCCGATCGCCGCGGCTGCGCTCAATGGCAGCCTGGCGGAAGTATTCGTTTTTCTGCTCCCTGGCCTGCTTGGCCCTGGCGCGGCGGGACTGAATGCCCCTGCGCACAGGATTCTGGGCGGCAGCTTTGGCGGCACGGCGTTTTTCGGCCTCCTGCTGCCGCTTTTTCTCGTTGATGCGGAAGATGACGAATTTCGAGCCCAGGGTCTGTACCCCGTCGGCTCCGGTGGAGTCGCAGATGGCGTCGCAGGCCTCCCGGGCGGACAGGAGCGACGTCTCAAGCACCTTGCCCTTGACGAGCTCCCGGGCGCTCAGCTGGCGCTCGGCCTCGGCGATCACCTGCCCGGTGACCCCGTCTTTTCCGACGATCAGTGTGGTCTCCAGGCCGTTGGCCTGGGACCGAAGCGCGGCTCTTTGTTTGCTTGTCAGCATATTTTAACCCTCTGTCAATTTTGTTTGGAACAACCGCAGGGCGTTGGCCCTGTGGGATATTTCGTTTTTCCGTGCCTGGGGCATTTCGGAGAAGGTGCAGGCCTCAGCGGGCACATAGAACACAGGATCGTAGCCAAAGCCGTTGTCCCGGCCGGGCTGTGTGAGGATGCGCCCCTCACAGGTACCACGGACGCAGATCTTCCTGCCGTCCGGCCAGACAGCGGCGATCACACACACAAATCGGGCGGTGCGCTCCGCCGTGGGAACGCCCTTGAGATTTTCCAGCAGCAGTTCATAGCGCTGGCGGTCGTTTTGACAGGCCTCGCCGCCGTAGCGGGCGGAATAGATGCCCGGCGCGCCGCCCAGGGCGTCCACCTCCAGGCCGGAGTCGTCGGCAATGGCAGGCAGTCCGGAAGCACGCATGACGGCCGTCGCCTTGATCATGGCGTTTTCCTCAAAGGACGCGCCGTTTTCTTCCACATCGATATCAAGCGCCAGCTCGCTCTGCAGCCGTAGATCGACACCGTATTGCCCCAGAATCGCGGACATTTCCTGCAATTTATGGGGATTTTTGCTGGCGAGAATGAAATCCATGGCGATCCCTCAGAACAGAGCGGAAACAAAGTTTTCCGCCTCGAAGGGCATGAGATCGTCGATCCCCTCGCCCACGCCCACGTATTTCACCGGGATGCCGAGGGTATCGGCCACGGCGATGACGATGCCGCCCTTGGCAGTGCCGTCGAGTTTGGTGACCGCCAGGCCGGTGACGCCGGCGATCTTGGAAAACTCCTTTGCCTGGATCAGTCCGTTCTGGCCGGTGGTTCCGTCGAGCACCAGCAGGACCTCCTTCGAGGCATTTGGGAGCTCCCGATCCAGAATGCGGCTGATCTTATTGAGCTCATTCATAAGATTCTGCTTATTGTGCAGACGCCCGGCGGTATCGCAGATGATGACGTCGGTTCCCCTGGCACGGGCGGCGCTGATGGCGTCGAACACCACGGAGGCAGGATCGGCGCCCTCGGCCTGCCGCACGATCTGCACGCCGCTTCTCTGGGCCCAGATCTCCAGCTGGTCGGCGGCGGCGGCGCGGAAGGTATCGGCGGCGCACAGCAGGACCTTCTTCCCTTCCGACTTCAGCTGGGCGGACAGCTTTCCGATGGTGGTGGTTTTTCCAACGCCGTTGACGCCGATCACCAGCACCACGGAGGGCTTCGTGCTCAGATCAAGCTCGGAAGGACCCACATTCAGCATATCGGTGAGCACCTCGCGCAGAGCGGATCTGGCGTCCTCCGGGTCGCGGAGTCTGCGCTCACGGACGGTCTGGCGAAGACGTTCCACAGCCTTTGTGGCGGTCTCCACGCCGAGATCGGCGAGAATGAGGCATTCCTCCAGTTCGTCGTAAAAATCGTCGTCAATGTCGCTGAAGCCGGAAAACACGCTTCCCACGGTATTGGCCATGGCGTTTCTGGTTTTCGTCAGGCCCGCCTTGATTTTATCAAAAAAACCCATTTGTTTCTCCTTCGTTATTCGGTTATGCCAAGTGTATCGATCATCTGCTTGAGTTCCAGCTGGATGATCTTGGAGACGCCCTGCTCCTGCATCGTCACGCCGTAGAGGATATCCGCCTGCTCCATGGTGCCGCGGCGGTGGGTGATGACGATGAACTGCGTCTTTTTGCACAGGGTGCGCAGATAGCCGGCAAAGCGGTCCACGTTGCGGTCGTCCAGAGCGGCGTCGATCTCATCAAGCATGCAGAAGGGCGTGGGCCGGACCTTCAGGATCGCAAAGTACAGGGCGATGGCGACAAACGCCTTCTCGCCGCCGGAGAGCAGCGTGATGGTCTTGAGCTGCTTTCCCGGGGGCTGGACACGGATCTCA
This sequence comes from Oscillospiraceae bacterium, assembly GCA_015068455.1. Taxonomy (GTDB): domain Bacteria; phylum Bacillota; class Clostridia; order Oscillospirales; family Oscillospiraceae; genus SVMC01. The sequence continues at coordinate 98,545 of SVKO01000005.1, forward strand.
ATGCCGCAGGTCAGCGGCTGGGACGGATCCTCCAGGACCAGGGCGCCCTTGCCGCCGCCGAACATTTCGGTGAAGGTCTGGCTGAAGTATTGCCCCATTTTGGCAAACTCCTGGGTAAAGATCTCCTGCATCTGCCCGGTAATGGATTCAATGACGCCCTCGAGCTCCTGCTTGGCCTGCAGAACGTCGTCGCGCTGTGTGCAGAGGTATTCGTATCGTTCATTGACCAGTTCAAACTGGGCAATGGCGCCGGGATTCGGCTCGCCGAGGGCGGAAATCTTTCGCTTCAGATCGGAAATGGTGCGCTGTGCGCCCGCCACGGATTCAATGGGCGCGGCGGCCTCAGCGGCATGGGTCCGCGTCAGCTCATAGGTGTCCCAGAGCTTGTCCACGATCTGTTTTTCTTCCATCTCGGCGTTGTTTTTCTTTTGTTCGAGCCGCGCAGCCTCACGCTCCATATTGAGGATTTCCTTGCTCTTTTCCTGGGCCTCGCGCTCGGATTTTGTCTTGGCGGCCTCATTCTCGATCCGCGCCTGCATGGCGCGCTGCAAAAGATCGGTCTGCTCGGCCAAAGCGGCGGACAGCTTGTCTTTCTCGGCATTGGCCGCAAGAATATCTTCGCCAATGGATGCGTTAAGCCCGATCAGGCGGTCGATGAGCGCCTGCTTTTGATTCAGATCGCCCTGCATGGACGAGCCGAGCTCGCGCAGATGATCCCGTGCCACAACGCTGGACTGGCGCTCTGCCTCCAGGGCTGCGGCCTCCACCTTGCGGCGCGTGATCTCATCGGACAGATCCCGGACCTTTTCCAGGGCCTCATTCTGGCTGACGGTGATCTCTGAAAGCTTCCTGCCCGCCTCATCGAGGCGCTGGTCTAAAAGACGGATCTGGGCGCCCAGCGCGACAGAACGGTCATGATCGAGTCTGCTGCGCTCAGCAAGAGCGGCCAGCTCCTGCTCATTGGCGCTGATGGCGTCGCTGACGGCGCCGAGCAGCACTTCATGCTGCCGGGTTTCGCCTTCAAAGCGAAGCACGGCATCCTGCGCCTGACGCAGCTCGTTTTTCGCGCCGTCAAGCTCGTATTCCACCTTTGCCGTCTCGCTTTCGGCGGCCTGGAGGGCTTTCTTCTGTTCCTCCAGGCGGACGGTCTGCTCGCGGATCTGCGTCTCGAGCCGGGCAATGGCGTTGGCTCTGGACAGGATGCCGGAATTGCGGATGACGGAACCGCCGGTCATGGAGCTGTCGGCGTTGACGACCTGCCCGTCCAGGGTAACGATGCGGAAACGGCGGGGATACTTCCTGGAAATACGGATGGCGTCGTCCAGACGTTCGACCACGGCGGTGCGGCCGAGGATGTGATCGATGATCTGGCGGTATTCATCCTTGCACCGAACCAGCTGCGAAGCGATTCCCACATAGCCGGGATCCGCATCCAGGCCGGGCTCGGAAAGGGTTTTGCCGCGGATCGCAGTCAAGGGATAGAAGGTGTTGCGGCCCTTATCCCCTGCCTTGAGGTTTTCGATGGCCGCCTTGCCGGCGCGTTCGTCGGAAACGACGATATACTGCATGGCGGCGCCCATGGCGGTCTCGATGGCGACGGTATAGTCGTCGTCGGTATGGATGAGCGATGAGATCGGGCCGTGAATGCCCGCAAGCGCGCCGGCCTTGGCCTGGGTCATGGTGTGCTTGACCGCCTTGGAATAGCCCTCGTAGGCCCGTTCCATCTCGCGGTACATGGACCGCTGCCGACCGGCGGTCTGGAGATCGATCTCCAGCTGGCTGCAGCCATCGCGCAGGGCGTCGCGCTTCTTCAGCCGGCTGTCGAGCCGAAGCTGATATCCCGCGATGGTGTTTTCCAGGCCGGCGGCCTCTTCTTTTGCCTGCGTCAGCGCTTTGGTGCAGCGTTCCAGATCGCCGGAAATCTCCTCCATACGCGCTTTTGCCAGAGTGTTCTGCGCGTTCAGTTCTTCGGTCCTGGCGCCGGAAAGCTGCTCCGCCTGCTCGATCGCGGCGCTCTGCGCCCGCTTGTCGGCCAGTTCATCCTGGATCGCAGACTGTGTCTCGGTCCATTGGACGAAACTTTTGGTGAGTTCGTCGGCGCTGGCGGCGAAGGCGCGGCTTTCGTCCTGCAGGGCAAGAATCTGGGCGTTCAGTTCGGCGCTCTGATCGTCGATCTGTGCGATCCTTGCCTCGTGATCTGCAATCTGGCTCAGAATCGACGCGCTGCGGGTATCGGCGTCCTGAAGCTCCAGCTTCATGCGCTCGATGTTGGTGCGGTTATTCTGAATATTACTTTCAAAAACGGCGATTTTACCCTCGAATTCCCGAATGGACGCCTGCTTCTCCGAGATTACATCCCGTGTCTGCTCCAATTCCGAATCCTGATCATGCAGGGTCTGCGCCAGGGATTCGGACAGGGCATAGAGCCGGTCCAGCTCGTCGTGGGACTGCTGGAGGATGAAGGCGGCGGATCGGTAATCCTCCTCGGCTTTCTGTGCGCCTGCGGCCAGCCGCTCCAGAGATTCCAGCCAGACCGCCACTTCAAGGCCCTTGAGTTCTTCGCGCCAGGCCAGGTACTTTCTTGCTTTTTCTGCCTGCACGCGCAGGGGCTCCACCTGGAGCTCCAGCTCGGAAATCTTGTCGCCGATGCGGGTCAGATTCTCCTGGGTATTGGCCAGACGGCGCTCGGTCTCCTCCTTGCGGTGACGGAATTTGGAGATGCCCGCCGCCTCCTCAAAGACCTCGCGGCGGTCCACACTGCGCAGGGACAGGATCTCGTCGATGCGGCCCTGGCTGATGTTGGAGTAACCCTCGCGGCCCAGGCCCGTATCCATGAACAGCTCGTTGATGTCGCGCAGACGCGCCGAACGGCGGTTGATATAGTACTCGCTGTCGCCGGAGCGGTAATAGCGCCGGGTGACGGCGATCTCTTTGGCGTCGTAGGACAGAGCGCCGTCGGAATTGTCCAGCACCAGCGTTGCCTCGGCAAAGCCCACCGCGCCGCGCTTCTGGGTGCCGCCGAAGATGACGTCCTCCATTTTTGCACCGCGCAGGGCCTTGGTGCTCTGTTCGCCCATGACCCAGCGGATCGCATCGGAAATATTGGATTTGCCGGAGCCGTTCGGACCGACGATGGCGGTGATATCGTCGCCAAAGCGCAGAACGGTTTTATCCGGGAAGGACTTGAAGCCCTGGATCTCCAACGATTTCAGATACACGCAGCTACCTCTTCTTTCTATCCTTGGCGCATGCGCCGCAGACTCTCATATTAATTAAATATTTTAACAGTTTATCGAATGTTTTGCAAGTGAAAAGAAAAAAACGTAAAAAAAGTGTGAATCCGGAAAAAGATGGTTGATTTTCCGAAAACGGGCGCTATAATGATGACAGCCGCTTCCGCAGGGAGTAGGATATGGCGCGTTAAGTACCGGACGGATAGGAGGTTGCCGCCGGGCGAAGGAGATTCTTTCTCCGCGGTGCCGTATCCGCCGACCGCCCTGACCGCCGGAAGCTGCCGGAAGAATATTTTTCAACCTCCTCCATCGAAATGGAGGCTTTTTTATGCGCAAATCAACAAATCCCGCCATGAAAACCCGTACGCTTGTTACCTGTGCCCTGCTCGCCGCCATCACTGTCGTGCTGGCGCGGCTGGTCATACCCATGCCCAATGCCACCACCCGTTTTTCCATTGAAGCCGTGCCCGTGTTTCTGGCGGGCATGCTCTTCGGGCCGATCCCGGGCATGCTGGTGGGCTTCGCCGCCGACGCGGTGGGCTGCCTGTTCTCCGGCTACGGCTACAATCCCCTGTTCTGTGTGCCGCCGCTGCTTTACGGCCTGTGCGGCGGCCTGTTCCGGCCGCTGCTGGCGCGAAAAATGAACATCGGGACCATCGCCCTGGCCTTTCTCCCGGCGGTGGCGCTGGGTTCGATTCTCTATCAGAGCTGGTCGCTGGCGTTCGTCTACAATGCCAAGGGTACGTTTAAGGCAAGCTTTCTCTATTTCCTGTCCACGCGCTCGGCTCAGTTTGCCGTCACCTTCGTCCTGGACGTGCTGATCGTCTGGGCGCTGTATAAATGCAAGGTGTTCCAGGCGGCAAAGCTTTGGCCGCCGCAGAAGGAGGCAAAGCAAAATGACGCTTGATCAGGCGCTTTCGTATATCCACTCGGTTACCTGGCGCGGCAGCGTGCCTGGCCTGTCAAGGACCCGGGAGCTTCTGTCCAAGATGGGTGATCCGCAGAACCGGCTGAAATTCATCCATGTTGCCGGCACCAACGGCAAGGGCTCCACCTGCGCCATGCTCTCAAGCATCCTGCAGAAGGCGGGCTATAAAACCGGCCTGTATACCTCGCCATACATCAACCGCTTCCATGAGCGCATGCAGGTCAACGGCGAGCCCATCTCCGACGATGAGCTGTGCCGGATCACAGAATTTGTCCGTCCTCTTGCCGACGCCATGGAAGACGTACCCACCGAATTCGAGCTTGTCACCTGCATCGGCTTCGAGTTCTTCGCACGCCGGCAGTGTGAGATCGTGGTGCTCGAGTGCGGCATGGGCGGCGAATTCGACTCCACCAACGTGATCGAAGTCCCGGAATGCGCGGTGCTGTGCACCATCGGCATGGACCATATGCAGTACCTGGGCCATACCCACGCGGAGATCGCCCGTACCAAGGCCGGCATCTTCAAGCCCGGCGGCGTATGCGTCACCTATCCGGGGCTGCCCGAGGTGGATGCCGTCTACCGTGAGGCGGCAGACGAACGCGAGCTCACCTGGATCCGTGCGGATTTTGGCCGGCTGCATCCTGTGGCCCACAGTCTCCGGGGTCAGGCGTTTGATTTTGACGGCTTCGGCCGGCTGCACCTTTCCCTGCTGGGCCGCAATCAGCTTTGCAACTGCGCCTTGGCGCTGCACGTTGTGGAGGCTCTGCGGCAAAAGGGCTGGGCGATCCCGGACGACGCCGTGCGCGACGGCCTGTCCGCCGTGGCCTGGCCGGGCCGGTTCGAGCTGCTGCGCAGGCACCCTGACGTGATCGTCGACGGCGGTCACAACGTGCAGTGCATGCTCTCGCTCAAGGAAAACATCATGGACTACCTGCCCGGACGGGAGATCATCGCAGTCACGGGCGTCATGGCGGACAAGGAGTATGAAAAGATGTACTTCCCCGTTATGCCCCTGATCCGCAGGTTTATTACTGTGGAGCCGCCCAACCCCCGCGCGCTGCCCGCACCAGAGCTGGCGCGTGCCCTGCAGGGCATGGGCGCCGATGCACAGAGCGCCGATACCGTGGAAGACGGCGTCCGCGCTGCCCTGGCCCTGGCCAGGCCGGATGACTGCATTCTGGCATTCGGCTCCCTGTACATGCTGGGAAAGATCCGAAGCTGCATTTTTGACATGCAGAAACTGACGAAACAGGCAACTGACGTTCCGCCGGACCTTCCCATTTTTATGTAAATCAACGAATATTCATCCCGACCTTGACAATTCGCAGCGATTGTGCTTAAATTGACGCAATACCGATAAATACGATGACGGAATTATGCTTCTGTCGGAGCGCCCCAGAGAGCCGGCGGGCGGTGCGAGCCGGTGCCAAAGACAGAGTGCAGTCTGCTTCCCGAGTAGACATGGCGAACGCCTGTGCAATTAGCTGTGTACGTCCGGCCCCGTTACCGGCCATGGACTTGCTTGAGTCCGAGAAAGTGCATCCGCTCTGCGGATGAAGCAGGGTGGTACCGCGAATCGAGATTCGTCCCTGAGGCTCCGGCCTCAGGGATTTTTTTGCAATAACCGAAAGGAGCCAGATCCATGAACATGATTTCCATCAGCGACGTCACCATGAAGCAGTCCGGAAGGGCCGCCGGCGTCAATCTCAGCTTCCGGGAGAAGATCGAGCTTTCCAAGCAGCTTGACCGCCTGGGAGTGGATGTGATTGAAACGAGTCCCATCGTCAATCCGAAGGTGGACGCGCTGCTGATCAAATCCATTTCCACCGCCGTCAAGCACGCCGTTGTGGCCGTGCCCACCGGCCTTGCGGAAGAAGACGCCCAGCGCGCCTGGAATGCGCTTTCCGAGGCCAAGCGCCCGAGATTGCAGGTCTGCGCGCCCGTGAGCGCAGTGCAGATGGAATATCTGGCCCACAAAAAGCCCGCCGCCATGCTGGAGGCCATCGGCGAGGCAGTGCGCAGAGCGAAGGATCTGTGCCCCGACGTGGAATTCTGGGCCGACGACGCCACCCGCGCCGATGCATCCTTCCTTTACAGCGCCCTTTCCTGCGCCGTCGAAGCCGGTGCGGGAACCATCACCGTCTGCGATACCGCGGGCGCCATGCTGCCCGACGAATTCCTGGATTTCATCACCCGTCTGTATGAGAACGTCCCCGGACTGAAGGACGTTACCCTGGGCGTCGGGATCTCCAACGAGCTGTCCATGGCCGATTCCTGCGCCATCGCCGCCATCCGCGCCGGCGTGGGCGAGGTCAAAGCGGCCTCCTATCCCATCGACACCGCCAGTGTGGAAAACCTCGCCAAGATCCTCACAGCCAAGGGCGCGCAGCTGGACGCCGGCACCCGGGTACACGTGACCCAGATGCACCGGATCCTGCGGCAGATCTCCTGGATGTTTGAGACCAGCCGCAGCAAGAACTCCCCCTTTGAAAACGGCGTGCAGGATCACAGCGGCCTCTATCTCACCGCCCATGACGACATGAGCGCCGTCATGAAGATGGTGACCCAGCTGGGCTACGATCTCAGCGAGGAAGACGGCGTCAAGGTCTTTGAGGCCTTCCAGCGCATTGCCGAACGCAAGGAAAAGGTCGGCGCCCGGGAGCTGGACGCCATCGTGGCCTCCAGCGCCATGCAGGTCCCCCCCACCTACCGGATCGAGACTTATGTCATCAACGCCGGCAACGCCATTGCATCCACATCGCATATCAAGCTTCAGAAAAACGGCCAGACCATCGAAGGCTTGTGTGTCGGCGACGGCCCCATCGACGCCTCCATTCTCGCCATCGAGCAGGCAGTGGGCCATCACTATGAACTCGACGACTTCCAGATCCAGGCCGTCACCGAGGGGCGCGAGGCCATGGGCGAGACCGTGGTCAAGCTGCGCAGCGGCGGCAAGGTCTACTCCGGCCGCGGCATCTCCACCGATATCCTCGGCGCCAGTATCCGCGCCTACATCAACGCCCTGAACAAGATCGTATACGAAGAGGAAAACAATTCCTAAGAGGAGCAGCATATGAATTTATCATTCTCCACCCGCGGCTGGCTCGACGTCAGCTGGGAAGAAAACATCCAGACCGCCCTGGACATGCGCTTCGGAGGCATTGAGGTCTACAATATCCATAAGACCCCCGCGCTGACCGATCGCGGCGGTCCCTTCCATAAATACAATACCGCAGCCACCGTCCGTCAGCTTCGGGAGAAAAAGCTCTCCATTCCTGTGTTTGACACCTCCTGCGATATCTCCAGCGAGGACTGCCTGGACGACGTTCGCGACATCATGCAGATCGCCCACAATATGCAGGTGCCTTATGTCTGTGTCGTGGCTTTGTGCGACGACGATGAGCGCATCCGCGGCGCGCTCCGCGTTCTCATTCCCGACGCCGAACGCCTTGGCCTGACCATCCTGCTCAAGACCAGCGGCGTGTTCTCCGACACCGCCCGCCTTCGCGCCCTCCTCGATGACTTCGCCTGCGATCAGCTGGCCGCCCTCTGGGATATCCACCACCCCTACCGCGATCACGGAGAGAGCGCCGACACCACCATCCGCAATCTGGGCGGCTATGTGCGCCACGTCCATCTGCGCGACTCCGACGACGCCTTCACCTACAATCTGATCGGCGAGGGCACCCTGCCCACCAAGGATATGATGCTGGCCCTGTCCTCCATCGACTACGACGGCTTCATCTCCATCGAATGGAAGCCGGAATGGATGATGGACCTGCAGGACAAGGAGGTCATCTTCTCCCATTTCGTCAACTATATGAGCCGCTTCGACAACCCCCGGGGCAAGAAGCGCACCCTCTATGACAACTATAACCACACCGGTCAGTACGTCTGGAAGCACGACACCCTGATCTCCGAGACCTTCCCCCAGGTCCTTGACCGCATGGTGGAGGAATTCCCGGATCAGTACGCCTTCAAATACACCACCCTGGACTACACCCGCACCTATGAGGAATTCCGGGAGGATGTGGATAATTTTGCCCGCGCCCTGATCTCCATGGGCGTGCGCCGGGGCAGCAAGGTGGCCATCTGGGCCACAAACGTGCCCGCCTGGTACATCACCTTCTGGGCATCGACCAAGATCGGCGCGGTGCTCGTCACGGTAAACACCGCCTACAAGATCCATGAGGCTGAGTACCTGCTGCGCCAGTCCGACACCCACACCCTGGTGATGATTGACTCCTGCCTGGACTCGAATTACGCCAAAATTATCAACGAGCTCTGCCCGGAACTTGCCTCCACCAAGCCGGGCCAGCCCCTGCACGCCAAGCGCCTGCCCTTCCTGCGCAACGTCATCACCGTGGGCTTCAACATGCCCGGCTGCCTGAACTTCGACGAAGCCATGGATCGGGCGGATCTGGTCCCCATCGAGGAGGTCTGGCGCATGGCCGCCAATGTGCGGCCGGACGACGTGTGCAACATGCAGTACACTTCCGGCACCACGGGCTTCCCCAAGGGCGTCATGCTCACCAACTACAACGTGGTCAACGACGGCAAGTGCATCGGCGACCGCATGGGCCTGTCCACCGCCGACCGTATGATGATCCAGGTGCCCATGTTCCACTGCTTCGGCATGGTGCTGGCCATGACGGCCTCCATGACCCACGGCGCCACCCTGTGTCCCCTGCCCTATTTCTCGGCCAAGGTCTCCCTGGCCTGCATCAATCAGGAGCGCATCACCTGCTTCCACGGCGTGCCCACCATGTTCATCGCCATGTTCAACCACCCGGATTACCGCAAGACGGATTTCTCCTATATGCGCACGGGCATCATGGCGGGCTCCGGCTGTCCGCCGGAACTCATGAAGCGCGCCGCCCAGCCGGACGAGATGAACATGCGCGGCATCGTCAGCGTTTACGGTCAGACCGAGTCCTCGCCGGGCAGCACCATGTCCGCCTGGACCGACCCGCTGGAGCTTCGCTGCAACACCGTGGGCTACGACTTCCCCCATGTGGAGTGCAAAATCATCGATCCGGAGACCGGCGAAGAAGTGCCCGACGGAGTCAACGGCGAATTCTGCTCCAGTGGCTACAACACAATGAAGGGCTACTACAAGATGCCCGAGGCCACCGCCGCCACCGTGGACGCCCAGGGCTGGCTCCACTCCGGCGACCTGGCATGCCGGGATTCTGACGGCAATTACCGCATCACCGGCCGACTGAAGGACATGATCATCCGCGGCGGCGAGAACATCTACCCCAAGGAGATCGAGGAATTCATCTATACCCATCCGGCTGTACAGGACGTACAGGTCATCGGCGTTCCGGATAAAAAATACGGCGAAGAAATCATGGCCTGCATCGTGCTTAAAAAGGGTCAAAGCGTCACCGAGGGCGAGATGCTTGATTATATCCGCGCCTCCATGGCCCGGCACAAGGTACCCAGGTACATCGACTTCGTCGACGGCTTCCCCATGAACGCCGCGGGCAAGATCCTCAAGTACAAAATGCGCGAGGACGCTACAAAGCGCCTGGGGCTGCAGGACGCCGCCGGGATCGATACGGCAAAAACATCGGAACAGCTTTGATCTTACGGGAGACGGCGCAAGCCGTCTCCCGTTTGTCTCGTCAGAACCGCAAAAAATTATGCTTGACTTTTGTGCAAATGTGTGATACAGTTCTCGCAACAACCAAATACGAAAAGCTATGACGAAGACGGTCGGGCGAATCGCTCTCAGAGAGCCGGTGGTTGGTGCAAACCGGCAGCATGGACCCATCAGACCTATCACTTCCGAGCTGAAGGCCCGAACACTTATGCAAGTAGACGCCTTCCGTAGCCCGCGTTAAGGGATAGGGCCTGTTGGGGCCTGAAGGGGCGGCCGAAGGCCGCAATTTGAGTGGTACCGCGGGTATGTGTATAACAGCTCGTCTCAAGTTTGAGACGAGCTGTTTTTTTATTCTTCAGGCACAATGCAGAAAGGAAAGTATTATGAGTCCGAATGCTGTAAACAACCAACTGCTGGACATCGCCCAGCGCATCCGCGCCATGCGCGAAATCTCTGAATATTCCACCAAAGAAATGGCTGAGCGAATTGAAATTCCTGAATCACTGTACCTGCAGTATGAGCGGGCGGAGATCGATCTGCCCTTCACCTTCATCCATAAATGCGCCCAGGTCTTCGACGTGGAACTGACGGATCTGCTCGAGGGCAACTCCGCCCGCCTGTCCAGCTATACCGTCACCCGCCGCGACCGCGGTCTGGTCACCGCCAGTGAGGACGGCATCACCATCCAGGACATGGCGTCCAAATTCCGCCACAAGCTGGCCACCCCCTACTGGGTCACCTATGAGTATTCCGAGCAGCTCCAGCATGAGCCCATCCACACCACCACCCATGCCGGCCAAGAGTTCGACCTGGTCATCAAGGGCAGCATGAAGGTGCGCGTGGGCGATCACGTGGAGGTCCTGCACGAGGGCGACAGCATTTTCTACAACAGCTCCACCCCCCACGGCATGATCGCCGTCGACGGCGCCGACTGCGTGTTCCTGGCGATGATCATGGCCTCCGACGAGACCGACAAGGTCATCAAGCCCACCCCGCAGCGGGTGCGCCAGCCGGAGCCCAGCCTGCTGTGCGAGAAATTCGTCAAGCCCGTGGAGGATGAGAACGGCTGCCTGCAGTCCATCACCTTCCCAAACGCCGAAGAATTCAACTTTGCTTTCGACATTGTTGACGGCATTGCCCGCCGGGAGCCGGAGCGCCTGGCCATGATCTATGTGAGCAACGACATGGAGGAGCGGCGCTTCACCTTCAAGGATATGAAGGACGCCTCCTCCCAGGCCGCCAACTACTTCACCTCCCTTGGCATCAAGCGCGGCGACCGGGTCATGCTGGTGCTCAAGCGGCACTATCAGTTCTGGTTCTCCATCCTGGGTCTGCATAAGATCGGCGCCATCGCCATTCCCGCCACCAACCAGCTTCTGGAGCACGACTTCACTTACCGCTTTGAATCCGCCGGCGTCAGCGCCATCGTCTGCACCGGCGACGGCGACACCGCCCATCAAGTGGAACTGGCCGAGCAGATCATGGGCATCAATCTGACCAAGATCATCGTCGGACAGCCGCGCGAAGGCTGGCACGACTTCAATGAAGAGTACGGCCTGTTCTCCCGCCGGTTCCGCCGCCGCGACAATTCTCCCTGCGGCAGCGATCCGATGCTGATGTTCTTCTCCTCCGGCACCACCGGCTATCCCAAGATCGTCCAGCACAACTACAAGTACGCCCTGGGCCATTTCGTCACCGCCAAGTACTGGCATCAGGTGCGCCGTGAGGGCCTGCATTTCACCATTTCCGAGACCGGCTGGGGCAAGGCCCTGTGGGGCAAGCTCTACGGCCAGTGGCTGTGCGAGGGCGCGGTATTCGTCTATGACTTTGACCGCTTCCACGCCGACAAGATCCTGCCCATGTTCGCCAAGTACCACATCACCACCTTCTGCGCGCCGCCCACCATGTACCGCATGCTCATCAAGCAGGATCTGAGCCAGTACGACCTGAGCTCCATCGAGCATGCCACCACCGCAGGCGAAGCGCTGAACGCCGAGGTCTTCTATCAGTTCCAGAAGTCCACCGGCCTGGCCGTCGCCGAGGGCTTCGGGCAGACCGAAACCACACTCTCCATCGGCAACCTCCGCGGCACCGCCATCAAGCCGGGCTCCATGGGCAAGCCCATCCCCTGCTACGGGGTGGATCTGGCCGATCCCGACGGCAATCCCGTGCCCGACGGCGTCAACGGCGAGATCGTCATCCATACGGACAAATCCATCACCAACGGCTTGTTCCAGTGCTACTACCGCGACGAGGAGAAGACGAAGGAAGCCTGGCATGACGGCCTGTATCACACCGGCGATCTTGCCTGGCGCGACGAGGACGGCTACTTCTGGTATGTGGGCCGGGCCGACGACGTGATCAAATCCTCCGGCTACCGCATCGGGCCCTTCGAGATCGAGTCCACCATCATGGAGCTTCCGTATGTCCTCGAGTGCGGCGTTTCTGCCGCCCCGGACGAGATCCGCGGCCAGGTGGTCAAGGCAAGCATCGTGCTTGTGCCCGGCAAGGAAGGCACCGAGGAACTCAAAAAAGAGATCCAGACCTACGTCAAGAAGCACACCGCCCCCTATAAATATCCCCGCATCGTGGTGTTCCGCGACGAATTGCCCAAAACCATCAGCGGCAAAATTATGCGAAATAAGCTATAATGCCAGTTGACAATAACAAATACTTATGATATGATTCTGAGCAAATAAAGGCTAAGACGGAGAGGGTTCCCCTCAGTTCCATTTCAGAGAGCCGGCGTTTGGTGCGAGCCGGTATTGGGCGTTCGGAATTTGTCGCTCCCAAGCCGGAGAGAAGAAAGCGTAAGCAAGTAGAACTCCCCCGCGTCAGCTGCGTCAGTGCTTAGGGCTTGCTGGAGCCCGATGAGTGGTACATATCGAGAGGTATGTGCAATTTGAGTGGTACCGCGGGTATGCAATGCTGCAGCTCGTCTCAAGGATCTATCTTTGGGACGGGCTGTTTTTTGTTCGTCCGAATACGGAGGATTGAAGATTCATGACCAACAAGACACTGACCGGACTGGACGTCAAGATCCAGGAAATGGCCGGCCGAATCCGCGATCTTCGCGAGATCACCGGCTTTACCACCGCCGAGATGGCGGAGCGCACAGGCATCAGCGAGGAAGAATATGTTCGCTGCGAGGCCGGCGTCAGCGATCTGCATTTTGCGTTCCTGTATCGCTGCGCTTTGGCCTTCGGCGTCGACGTCACCGATCTGATCGAGGGCCACAGCCCGAAGCTGCGCTCCTATACCGTCACCCGCAGCGGCCTCGGCCAGAAGATCGAGCAGGCCCATGAGATGGTCTACTACAACCTGGCCGCCGACTTCCAGAACCGCATCGCCGATCCCCTGCTGGTGGTCAATAAATATTCCGACCGCGCCTTCCACAGCGATATCGAGCTCACCACCCACTACGGCCAGGAGTGCGATCTGATCGTCAAGGGCTCCATGAAGGTCCAGGTGGGCGAGCATACGGAGCTGCTGCATGAAGGCGACTGCATCTACTACGACAGCTCCATCCCCCACGGCATGGTGGCCGCCGGCGGCGAGGACTGCATCTTCTATGCCATCGTCCTGCGTCCCCAGGACGCTCTGCCCGGCGCGTCCCCCGTGGGCGAGACCTATCTGCCCAGAGCAGAGGCAGATTCCGACGAGGAAGAGCGCGTCTACAAGAATTTCATCGTCCCCACCGAGGATGAAAACGGCCTGTGCACGGCCATCGCGTTCAAGAACGAAGAGAAGTTCAACTTTGCCTTCGACGTCATTGACGCCCTGGGCCGCCGCAGCCCGGACAAGCTGGCCATGATCCACGTGTCCAACGACAAGACCGAGCGCCGCTTCACCTTCAAGGATATGAAGGACGCTTCCTCCCAGGCTGCCAACTACTTTACATCTCTTGGCATCAAACGCGGCGACCGGGTCATGCTGATCCTCAAGCGCCACTACCAGTACTGGTTCGCCCTTCTGGGTCTGCACAAGCTCGGCGCCATCGCCATCCCCGCCACCTATCAGCTCAAGCAGCATGACCTGAGCTATCGCTTCCAGTCCGCCGGCGTCAGCGCGATCCTGTGCACCTCCGACGGCGACGTTGCCCACGAAGTGGAGATGGCCGAGGCAGAGACCGGCCTGAATTTGACAAAGATCATCGTCGGACAGGCCCGCGAAGGCTGGCGTGACTTCAATGAGGAATTCGGCCTGTTCTCCCGCCGGTTCCGCCGCCGCGACAACTCCCCCTGCGGCTCCGAGCCCATGCTCATGTACTTCACCTCCGGCACCTCGGGTTATCCCAAGATCGCCGTGCACAATTACAAGTATCCCCTGGGCCACTTCATCACCGCGAAATATTGGCAGCGCGTGACCCCCGACGGCCTGCATCTGACCATTTCTGACACCGGCTGGGCCAAATCCGCCTGGGGCAAGATCTACGGCCAGTGGCTGTGCGAGACGGCTCTGTTCGTCTATGACTTCGACCGCTTCCATGCCGACGACATCATGCCGATGTTCGCCAAGTACCAGATCACCACGTTCTGTGCGCCGCCCACCATGTACCGCATGTTCATCAAGCAGGATCTGAGCAAATACGACTTCAGCTCCGTGCGCAATGCGGCCATCGCCGGCGAAGCCATGAACCCCGAGGTCTACCGCCAGTTTGAAAAGGCCACCGGCCTGCGCATCATGGAGGGCTTCGGCCAGACCGAGTCCACCGTCATCATCGCCAACCTGGCCGGCGACACCCACAAGGTCGGCTCCATGGGCAAAGCCGTGCCCCTGTACGACGTGCATCTGCTCACCCCCGAGGGCAAGGACGTCGCCCCCGGCGGCACCGGCGAGATCTGCATGAGCATCAAGGACGGCATCCCCTGCGGCCTGGCGGTGGAATACTACCGCAGCCCGGAAATGACCGCCCAAACCTGGCGCGACGGTTTCTATCACACCGGCGATCTCGCCTGGCGGGATGAGGACGGCTTCTTCTGGTACGTGGGCCGGGCCGACGACGTGATCAAGTCCTCCGGCTACCGTATCGGGCCCTTCGAGATCGAGTCCACCATCATGGAGCTGCCCTACGTGCTCGAATGCGGCGTCTCCCCTGCCCCGGACGAGGTCCGCGGCCAGGTGGTCAAGGCCAGCATCGTGCTGGTGCCGGGCACCGAAGGCACCGAAGCCCTCAAGAAAGAGATCCAGACCTACGTCAAGACCCACACCGCGCCCTACAAATACCCGCGCATCGTGGAGTTCAAGGAATCCCTGCCCAAGACCACCAGCGGAAAGATCATCCGCAGCCAGCTGTGAGGCGGCATTATGGAATTTAAGCGGCTCACCCTCTTCGCCGGCCATTACGGCAGCGGCAAGACGAATATTGCCCTCAATTATGCCCGGGCGCTGAACCGGGACCACAACAACGTGGTCATCGCGGATCTGGATATCGTCAATCCCTACTTCCGCACCAAGGATTCCGAGGCGGCGCTCAAAGCCGAGGGCATCGGGCTCATCGTATCGGAGTTTGCCAACTCCAACCTGGACGTGCCCGCCATGCCGAAGGAGATCTACGCCCTGGTGGACGACCGGTCGCAGCTGGGTGTGCTGGACATCGGCGGCGACGACCGGGGCGCCCTCGCCCTGGGCAGATACACCCCCGCCATCGCGGAGGAAAACAACTATGAGATGCTCCTGGTGGTGAATATGTACCGGCCCCTCACCCGCACCGCCGACGATACCATCGAGGTCCTGCGGGAGATCGAGGAGGCCTGCCGTCTTCCCTTCACCGCCATCGTGAACAATTCCAACCTGGGTCCGCTGACCACTGCGCAGACGGTGCTCAGCAGCATCCCATATGCACAGGAGATCTCCCGCAAAACGGGTCTGCCGGTCAAAATGACCTGCGCAAAAGAAGATTTATGTCCCAGCCTGGCCGGGCAGGTGGAAAATCTCTTCCCCCTGTCCCTCCAGAAACTATATTACCAAATCGATTCGGAGGTGCCCTATGGCGAAACTGACGTTTAAGGAAGAGCTGTGCAAGGGCTGCGGCCTGTGCGTTGACGCCTGTCCGCGCAATCTGTTGGCCCTGTCAAAGACCCGGCTCAATCAAAAGGGGCATGCGCCCGTGGAGCTCACTGACCCCGCCGCATGCATCGGCTGCGCCTTCTGCGCGACCATGTGCCCGGACTGTGTCATCACGGTCGAGCGCTGAGAAAGGAGTAAGCGAATGCAGGAAAAAGTACTCATGAAGGGCAATGAAGCCATTGCCGAGGCCGCGATCCTGGCGGGCTGCCGCCACTATTTCGGCTACCCCATCACCCCGCAGACCGAGGTCGCGGCCTATATGTCCAAGAAGATGCCCAAGATCGGCGGCACCTTCCTGCAGGCCGAGAGCGAGATCGCGGCCATCAACATGGTCTACGGCGTTTCCGCCACGGGCAAGCGCGTGATGACCTCCTCCTCCAGCCCCGGAATCGCCCTGAAATGCGAGGGCATCTCCTACCTGGCGGGTTCCGACCTGCCGGCGCTGATCCTGAACGTCCAGCGCGGCGGCCCCGGCCTGGGCGGCATCCAGCCGTCGCAGTCGGACTACTTCCTTGCCACCCGCGGCCCCGGCCACGGCGACTTCCATGTCATCGTTCTGGCCCCCGCCAGCGTGCAGGAAATGGCGGACCTCACCCTGAAGGCCTTTGAGCTGGGCGAGAAGTACCGCATGCCCGTCATGCTCCTGGCCGACGGCACCATGGGCCAGATGATGGAGCCCGTGGCCCTGCCCGAGCCCACCGAGATCGATCCCACGCCGAAGAGCTGGGCCGCCACCGGCACCAACTGCGAGCGTGAGCATAACATTGTCAACTCCCTTTACCTGTCCCCGGACGAGCTGGAGCGCACCAACATCGAGCGCTTCGAGCGCTACGCCGCCATCGAGCGCGACGAGCCCATGTGGGAGGAGTTCATGATGGACGACGCCGAGATCTGCGTGGTTTCCACCGGCATCACCGCGAGAGTCTCCCGCAACGCCATCGTTGAGGCGCGCAAGCAGGGCATCAAGGTCGGCATGCTCCGGCCCATCACCCTGTGGCCCTTCCCGAAGAAGGCCCTGCAGGCCGCCGCGGAAAAGGTCAAGGCTTTCGTATCCGTGGAGCTGAACATGGGCCAGATGAAGGAAGACGTCGAGCTGGCCATCCGCTGCACCAAGCCCGTCAGCCTGTGCTACCGCGTCGGCGGCATGATCCAGACCCCGGACGAGGTGCTGGAAGCCATCAAGAAAGCAAACGAAGGAGGTCAGGAATAATGGTCGTCTTTGAAAAACCCAAGGCGTTGACGGACGCCGTGTTCCATTACTGCCCCGGCTGCACCCACGGCATCGTGCATCGCCTGGTGGCCGAGTGCATCGACGAGCTGGGCATCGAGGGAAAGACCATCGGCGTCGCCCCCGTCGGCTGCTCCGTGCTGGCATACAACTATTTCACCTGTGATATGATCGAGGCCGCCCACGGCAGAGCCCCCGCCGTCGCCACCGGCGTCAAGCGCAGCCTGCCCGACCATGTGGTCTTCACCTATCAGGGCGACGGCGACCTGGCCTCCATCGGCATGTGCGAGACCGTGCACGCCGCTGCCCGCGGAGAGAACATCACCGTCATCTTCATCAACAACGCGATCTACGGCATGACCGGCGGCCAGATGGCCCCCACGAGCCTCATCGGCCAGGTCACCCAGACCTCCCCCTACGGCCGCGATCCCAAGACCCAGGGCTATCCCATCCGCGTGTGCGAGCTTTTAAGCTCCCTGGACGGCCCCGCTTATCTTGAGCGCGTCACCGTCAACAACGTCAAGAACGTCAACCGCGCCAAGAAGGCCATCAAGAAAGCCTTCCAGAACCAGCTCGACGGCAAGGGCTTCTCCCTCATCGAGGTGCTGTCCTCCTGCCCGACCAACTGGGGCCTGACGCCGAAGAAGGCGCTGGAGTGGATCGACGAGAAAATGATCCCCCAGTATCCCCTGGGCGTGTACCGCGACTGCGACAAGGAGGGCTGAGAAATGGCTGAAAATCAAATCGTCATCGCCGGCTTCGGCGGACAGGGCCTGCTGTTCTCCGGCAAGGTGCTGGCCTATGCCGGCCTCATCGAAGGCAGAGAGCTGAGCTGGCTGCCCTCCTACGGCCCGGAAATGCGCGGCGGCACCGCCAACTGCAACGTCATCCTGTCGGATATCCCCGTGGGCTCGCCCATCGTGCAGAAGCCCGACATCCTCATGGTGATGAACAACCCGTCCCTGGACAAATATGAGAACGCCGTGGTTCCCGGCGGCAAGATCTTCATCGACTCTTCACTGATCGGCCGGAAGGTGCAGCGCACCGACGTGGAGGCCTATTATGTCCCCGCCACCCAGATGGCCGCCGACATGGGCTTCCCCACTCTGGCGAACATGATCCTGCTGGGCACCGTCATCGCCAAGACCGGCTGCATCAACCCTGAGAGCCTCTCAGACGCCCTGCACAAGGTCATCCCCGCCCGCAAGGCAAATCTCTTTGACGCCAACATGCAGGCCCTGCAGGCCGGCATGGCGTTCTGAAACCGTACCAACCCGACCATTGGCCGGAATCATTAAAAGGAGGAAAGTAAAAATGGCAATGAATATTTCTATTACCCGTACCACCAATCCGAAGCCGCGGCCCGCGGACGAGAGCAAGCTGGGCTTTGCCAAGCAGTTCTCCGACCATATGTTCCTGATGGACTACACCGCCGGCGTCGGCTGGCATGACGCCCGCATCGTTCCCTATGCGCCCTTTGAGATGGATCCGGCCACCGTGGTCCTGCACTATGCCCAGGAGATCTTCGAAGGCCTGAAGGCCTACCGCACCGCCGAGGACAAGATTCTCCTGTTCCGTCCGGACTGCAATGCCAACCGCATGAACGACTCCGCCGACCGTCTGTGCATCCCCCGCATCGATCCCGACTTCTTCGTCGAGGCCGTGCGCACCCTGGTGGATGTGGATAAGGACTGGGTCCCCCATCTGGACGGCACATCCCTGTACATCCGCCCCTTCATCTTTGCCAACGACGTGGGCCTGGGCGTCCACGCCTCCAAGCACTATGTCTTCTGCATCATCACCGCCCCCTCCGGCGCCTACTACGCCGAGGGCATCAACCCGGTGCGCATCTACGTCGAGGATGACTACATCCGCGCGGCCCCGGGCCTGACCGGCTTCACCAAGTGCGGCGGCAACTACGCCGCCTCCATCAAGGCCGGCGAGCTGGCCGAGGAGCAGGGCTTCGCCCAGGTGCTCTGGCTGGACGGCATTGAGAAGAAGTATGTCGAAGAGGTCGGCTCCATGAACATCATGTTCAAGATCGACGGCAAGATCTACACCGCCGCCACCGTCGGCACCGTCCTGCCCGGCGTCACCCGCCGCTCCATCATCGAGCTGTGCAAGGACTGGGGCTACGAGGTCATCGAGGGCAAGCTGGCCATCGCCGACATCATGGCAGCCGCCCGCGAGGGCAAGCTCGAGGAAGTCTTCGGCACCGGCACCGCCGCCGTCGTCTCCCCCGTCAAGGAGCTGCGCTGGAAGGACGAGACCGCCTACATCTCCGGCGGCAAGATCGGCCCCCTCACCCAGAAGCTCTACGACACCCTCACCGGCATCCAGTGGGGCAAGCTCCCCGACACCAAGGGCTGGACCGTGGAGGTCTGATTCCTTTATCACAAAAAAGCCGATGCTTCCTGTGTGGAGCATCGGCTTTTTTATATCGCGGAAACCAGTGAACACTTGTATATCATCAAATCCTGTGCTATGATCCTATCAAGAAAAACAACTCCGAATAATATTTAATACACTGGTGTACATATGGAAACAAAAGAATTTAAAAAGAAAAACGGATCGTTCAGCATTCAATCATACGCCGCACCGTTGACCGGCTTCAGCATATGCATCATCATTTTTATCTGTGGATTCTTTGTCGATTCATCAGATAAAATGAGAATCGCCTACACGTTGATCCTTTTCTGTTTATTTCTCGCTGTTTTTTTTCTGATTCATCCTCATTTGGAGAAATATTGTCTCGACTATCCGGTTTTGTATATTAAAAAAGGGCGTAAAATATCAGAGTGCAAGCTGCCTGACAGGTATTCACTAATCATCTCAGAAATGACTGTCAGCAGGAAACTTGATCCTGTTCGTCCTGTTTGGATCATCGGCCAGAGCTACGTTTCCATCATTGATTCCATGGATCGACAGCAAATACTCGATAAATTGCATTCTTATCACAAACTATATCCCAAAACGCGTTTATTCGGCACAAAAATTTACTCAGCATCCATAGAAAATGAATTCGCATATGCTTATTTCGACGGGTTTATTTATGACAAATCCATCCCGGACATTCTTTTCGAGAATGCCGAGTCATTGATCATTCCCAGATCTATCTTAAACCGCATCGAGCATCCTGTGCTGCTTCTGCCAAATCTTGTAATTGATGAGGAACATTAAAATACCCCCGATGCAACCGCATCGGGGGTTTTCCTGTCGATCGATCAGACGATCTTGACCGCCGTGCCGTAGGCGACGATCTCGGCGGCGCCCTGCATAATGGCGGAGCTGCCGTAGCGGATGTTGACGACGGCGTCGGCGCCGAGGTTCTCGGCCTCGTCCACCATGCGCTTGGTGGCGATGGCGCGGGCCTCGTTGAGCATCTCGGTATAGCTCCTGATCTCGCCGCCCACCAGGGTCTTCATGCCGGCCATGAAGTCCTTGCCGAAGTTCTTCGACTGGACCACCGCACCGCGCACCAGGCCGAGGGCCTCAATGTTCTGTCCGGGAATGTAGTCAATATTGTAAAGCTTCATCTTCTTCTCCTCCGTCGATTTCTTTGAGTCTTTGTCTTAAAGCGATAATGATCCCAACGATCATTGCCGCCAAAACAGCAATGTAAATGCCGATGAAGATCCGCGCGGCGGCCACGCCCCGGGTCTGCATCCAGGCGAAAGCCAAAAAGCCGATATAACTCCCGAAAAGCACGATGAACACCAGCGCCGCGATCCAGGGGGCGATCTTTTTGCGGTTTTTGTTCTTCTGCACGTTCCTCACCTCATTCATGCAGCGTTTTTGTAAATTTCACGTGGAAATCGGGGTTGGATTCGTCCGCGTCCAGCAGCACCTGGCGGAAGACACGGGCGGCGGCGCCGAGGCCGCTCTTTTTCAGATCGCGTACCTCCAGCCGGGTGGGTTCGCAGATATCGGTCAGGCAGTCGAACATGGCGTCGAAATTCTCGCCGTAGTAATCCGGGAAGTCCAGCAATCCTGCCATAGCTGCGTGCAGCTCGTGCAGGCTGCCGATGGGCTCGCAAAGTAAAGTCAGTTTTTTCATATCACGGTTCTCCATACAGAAGTTCAAAGGTCTCGTAGTGGTCGCCGGTATAGTATATCAATCCGTCGTTGGAATAGACGATGCGTTTTGCCCCGCGGCTCTTTTTTCCCTGGGTGTCGATGTCGCACTCGAAATACTTCCGGCCCTTTTTCTTCGGGAGCTGGCCCTCGTAGTTGCCGAAATAATCGCCGCCGATGCTCTTGCCCGGGGCATAGGGCTCCAGCTTGCCCCCATCCCAGCCGAGCTTCTGCGCCTGCTTCTTGGTGATGTAATTGTCCGGCAGACGGCCGTAGGTGTGGATATAGAGGGCGACTTCATCCCTGGAGGTATAGACGCCGTCCTCGCTGATTTCCGGCGCAGAGGTCTCTGCCTGGGGGATCTGCGCAGGCTCAGCTTCCGGCTGCTGGGCGTCAAAGTCGTCCCAGTCGTCATCTTCCACGACGTTATCATCTTTTTCGTCGATGTGGAAAATCTCAAGATCGGAATCGTTCAGGATCTCCGGCTTGCCCGACATGCAGGCCGTCAGGCTCAGCATCGCCGCCAGAATCAAAAGCAGGCATACGATCCGCTTCATACCCTCGCCTCCCCTTCTCATTGCTGGCCTGATTATACCATCCTTTTTTTCATATAGCAAGAAACAGGGGCGAAAAATGGTTGACGAAGGTAAAAAAAGAAAGTAAACTTTATATGAATCAATGGAGAAAGGAAGTGTCGCCATGCCCGGTCCCTGGGGATTCGGAGGCCCGCGCGGCTTTCTGACCGACGAGGAAAAACAGAACATGCCGAAGGTGACAAAGCAGCTTCTTGCGCGGATCCTGTCCTATCTGAAGCCCTACTGGTTCCAGTTTACGCTGGTGTTCGTTACCATCCTTGTGTCGGCGGCGGTGGGCCTGCTGCCGTCGATCATCACCGGCCGCATCGTGGACGAGGCGCTGATCGGCAAGGATATGAAGCTGCTGATCCAGCTTCTGCTGATGGCCTTTGCCACACTGACGGTTTCCCAGGTGGTGGGCGTGCTGGAGAGCTACATCAACGCCTGGATCTCCCAGCGCATCATCTTCGATATGAAGAACCAGATGTACGACCATCTGCAGCACATGCCCCACGCCTTCTTCACTTCGGAAAAACAGGGCGACATCATCACCCGCATGAACAGCGATATCAGCGGCGTGAGCAACGTCATTTCCGGCACGCTCTCGAGCGTGGTGAGCAACATCGCCACGGTGGTGACCACCCTGGTGGCCCTGTTCACCATGAGCTGGCGGCTGGCGCTGGTGGGCATCGTGGTGATTCCCCTGCTGATCCTGCCGACGAAGTCCGTGGGCAAGACCCGCTGGAAGCTGCTCAGCGAAAGCCAGGAAAAGGCCGACGAGATGAATCAGCTCGTCAACGAAACTCTGAGCGTATCCGGTTCCATGCTGGTCAAGCTCTTTGCCCGGGAGCAGAAGGAATATGACCGATTCGTCGGCGTCAATGAGGAAGTCACCCGTCTGGCCATGAAGGAGCAGCGCAGCGGCAAATGGTTCCGGGTCATCATGGGAATGTTCACCCAGGTCGGTCCCCTGCTCATCTACTTTGCCGGCGGCTGGTTCATCATCTCCCGGGGCGACCCGAATCTGACCGTCGGTACCATCACCGCCACGGTGGCCCTCATCAACCGACTCTATAGGCCCGTGCAGTCCCTGCTGGATATCGAGGTGGACTTCACCCGGTCCCTGGCCCTGTTCACCCGCATTTTTGACTATTTCGACATGGTCAACACCATCGTTTCCCCGCCCAACGGGAAAAAGCCCCCCGTGGCCCAGCGGGATATCAAGTTCGACCATGTGGCCTTCTCCTACGATCCTGCCATTCCCCTGCTGACAGATATCGACTTCACCGTGCCCGGCGGCCGGATGTACGCCATCGTCGGCCCCTCCGGCAGCGGCAAATCCACGGTAGTCAACCTGATCCCCCGTCTGTACGACGTGCTTTCCGGCAGCGTGAGCATTGCAGGCGTGGATGTGCGCCAGTTCGACCTGAGTTATCTTCGCTCGTGCATCGGCGTCGTGACCCAGGACAGCTACCTGTTCAACGGCACCATACGCGAGAACCTGCTCTATGCCAAGGACAACGCCACCCAGGAGGAGCTGGAGGCGGCCTGCAAGACCGCCAATATCCACGACTTCATCATGAATCAGCCCGACGGCTACGAGACCCAGGTGGGCAACCGCGGCCTGAAACTCTCCGGCGGCGAGAAGCAGCGGCTGTCCATTGCCCGGGTGATGCTCAAGGATCCGAAGATCCTGATCCTGGACGAAGCTACCTCCGCCCTGGACTCCATTTCAGAGAATTCCATCCAGCAGGCCCTGGAGGTCATGATGCAGGGCCGCACCAGCATCGTCATCGCCCACCGGCTGTCCACCATCCTGAAAGCGGACAAGATCCTGGTGCTCAAGGGCGGACAGATCGTCGAACAGGGCACCCATGAAGAACTCCTTGGCCAGGGCGGCGTATACCGCGAGCTCTACGAGACACAGTTCCGCACGGTGCTCGATATGGAGCAGGAAAAAAAGTAAACCGTTCCGCGGATAAAAATCAGGCAGTTTCGAAATACTGCCTGATTTTTTTATTCTTTTGGGCAACATTCTCCGTTTTCGCGCCTGTTTATGAAATCACTTTTTTAAGGAGGTTTGAAAATGGATGAAAACAATCTGATGCAAAACATCACATCATTCACACTCTATGCCCAAAAAGCAAGGCTGACACTGACCGGTGACGGCGAGCTTCTGTCCGCCGGAATGGCGGGTGTGGCAGCGGTACAGTTTGAATTCTCATCGGATTGGGACGGCCTGCAGAAAACCGCCGTATTCACCAACGGGATCCGCACGGTCAAGGTCGATGAAACCCACTGGGCAGACGGCGTATGTGTGATTCCGGCGGAGGTGCTGGCCGTGCCCGGGAAAACCGTTATGGCCGGCGTTTACGGCTCCAACGGGCTGCATCTGACGTTGCCGACGGTCTGGTGTGTCCTGGGTCGGGTGGAGCCCTCCCCGGATCTGTCGGGCGAACCGGTGAATCCAGGCCCGGCGCTCAGCGCATTGGAGCGGCGGATTCAGGCGCTGGAACTGGCCGCCGTTACGGAAGAAACTGTCAGTGAATGGGGCTTTACCAAAAACGCCCTCACGCAGCATCAGAGTCTGGACGCTCTGGTGCCAAGGGCACAGCAGGCAGCCAAAACCAATTCCATGACTCAGGCAGTGGGCGTAGACGGCACGGGCAAGCTCTGGACGCTTCCCGCCGGACAGGTCCGGACCCTGGCGGCAGCGGAGTCATCCGGGATATATACCTACTGCGGCGCGGATTTCGATTTCACAACCGTGGATGAAATTATGCAGATGGCGTCGGAAGGGGCGCCGATCCGGCTTGCGCTCATCAATACAGGCGACGTCTATGCCCTGAGCCACATGCACGGCGCACAATCCACCGCGCGGATGTTCTTCACCGGCATCACCTGGGGCACCGGCATGACAATGCCCGCCGTGGATGTATTTGAGCTTGACAATCAATTGGGGATTTCCCGGATTTCCAGCGTGGACCTGTCCCTGCTCGGCAACTACACCAAGCCCGCCGGCGGCATTCCCGCGACGGACCTGGCAGCCGCTCTTCAAAAGAATCTGCCGTTTTACGTGCATATCAATTGGGGAACCAGTTCATTTATCTGCACCGAGACATATGCCGATATTTACGAAGCCTTTATTGATGACAACCGACCGATCATTGCCATTATGGATGGAGAATATTCCGGTTTTTTAAGTCATGCAGATCAGAATGAAGCGGTCATTTGTGTCGCGGACGTGGCGTCCGGAAGCCGAGCTTTGTACGAATTCCATCTGTCGTCTTCTGATGTTCTCAACGTAAATGTCAGAAACATCGGCGACGCGGATGTTCCCGCCCGGGAAACTGTCAGCGGCTCCACCGTCTCGATTGCGGCTGAGGACAACCACGTCTACTCCTGCGGCGAGATCACCAGTCTGACGATCACAGATTCCGCGCAGAACATTTCCTTCAAGGTGGACTTCACGTCCGGCTCCACGGCCACGGTCATTAACACGCCCTCCGGCTACAAGGCCCCCGGCGGCGATCTGACCGCCGAAGCAAACAAGGAGTACGAACTGGATGTGCGCAACGGCAAGGCCGTGCTGACGGCGTTTGAGGCGGTGAGCGCATCATGAATCGCAGACGCGCCTTAATGAGCGCGGCATCCTCCGGCCCGGCCCCTGTGCATGGCACATGGGAAGACCTATTCGCAAGAATCGCCGACGGCACATACGCAACGGCATATTCCGTTGGGGAGATTCTGCCGCTTGACCTTGGTACGGAGGGCAATGTAGGAGCGCAGATTGCGGCATTTAACACGGATGATAAAGCGGATGATAGCGGAAAGGCAAAGGTCACATTCATCACAAAGCACGCTCTTAACACTGCAAAGCGCTGGAATCCACAGTTGTCCCCCTCGTCTGCCCCGTATACTGAGGGAACTGGAACTATTGGGGGTTGGGCGCAGAGTGAGATTCGTGCCTATATAAGAAACACCGTGAAACCGCTGATTCCATCAGATATCCGCAATCGAATTGTTGAGGTCACTAAAAAATATTATACGTACAATACGTCCGGCACTGCCTCAACCCAAACTATTGTTGACGATGTTTGGCTTCCGAGCGCGGGAGAGGTGTTCGGTAACTATGAATCCGGCATACGTTATTCCGATTTGTTTGGAACGACAGCGGCGGGTTCAGCAGATGCAAAACGAGTCAAGACAAAAAGCAACAGCAGTACGGCAGTAGGCTGGTGGCTGAGAACAGGCAGTTCAACGTCTAAAAGCAGATTAGCAGTTACAAACGGTTCATCGACTGGTTATAACTCACATTACACAGGTTATTTCCACGCCGTAGGCTTCTGCATTGATTAAGGGGGTGCATCCATGTACGCAAAAATCATTGACGGCGTTTTCACGATTGCGCCAAAGAAAATCAACCGCATCATCGACGGACAGGAATACACCACCTTCAATCCCACGGGCGAGATGCTTGCGGAGCAGGGCTGGAAACCGGTCACGGAGACCGCCCACGAAGAAGCGCCCGCCGGTTACGAATACAGACCGGTCTACACGGATGACGGAGATACGATCCTCCAGTCATGGGAACTGACGGAGCGGGAGCTTTCCGCAGACGAAGCCCTGTCCATCATCACGGGGGGTGCATACTGATGTTTTTGAGCATAGCAAACCTTATCAGAGAGCGGCTGGAACGAGCTGCGCAGCACATCCCGGAGATCGAAGCCTACGACGTGGTGTGGCTGTATCCCCGCTGGACGGAGGACGGGCAATACACCACGGGCAAAGTGTGGGAGTATGACGAGAAGCTGTACCGCTGCCGTCAGGATCATACCGGGCAGGCCGGTTACGAACCGCCCAACACGCCCGCGCTGTGGGAGCTGATCCCGCCTCCGGGCGAGGAAGGAACGCACGACAATCCGTACCAGTACGCACCGGGCATGGCGCTCATTGAGGGCAAATACTACACCGAGAACGACGTGCTGTACCTCTGCACCAGAGATACGGGAGTCCCTGTGTATCAGGCGCTGGCTGATCTCGTCGGGCTGTATGTGGATCTGATACGCTGAAAACGAAAAAAAGGGCGCCACTGCTTTTGCAGTGGCGCCTTTATTATTTAATCAATCATGAAGGATGGCCTTGTGGAACACCTTCTTGCCCTTGCGGATCTTAACGCCCTCTTTCAGAGCTTCCCCGCTGACGGTCTCGTCGATGGCGGCGACCTTCTTTTCATCGATCATGACGCCGCCCTGCTGAATCAGACGCCGGGCCTCGCCCTTACTGGGAGCCAGCTTGCAGGCCACCAGCAGCTCGATGACGCCGATGGCGCCGTCGGTCAGGTTGGCGTCCGTCAGGGTGGTGGTGGGCATGTTCTCGTCGGAGCTGCCCGCGCTGAACAGAGCCTTGGCCGCCTTCTGGGCCTTGGTCGCTTCCTCTTCGCCGTGGATCAGCTTGGTAAGCTCATAGGCCAGGATCTCCTTGGCAGTATTGAGCTGG
Source organism: Oscillospiraceae bacterium (assembly GCA_015068455.1). Classification (GTDB taxonomy): domain Bacteria; phylum Bacillota; class Clostridia; order Oscillospirales; family Oscillospiraceae; genus SVMC01. The sequence continues at coordinate 125,759 of SVKO01000005.1, forward strand.
CTGCCCTCCCAGGACTCCATCTTCTCGATCTCCTCCAGGGGGATGAAGGTCAGCATGCGGATGCACTTGAGCACGTCGGCGTCGTCCACATTGCGCCAGTACTGGTAGAAGTCGAAGGGGCTGGTCTTGTTTGCGTCCAGCCAGACGGCGCCCTTGGCGGTCTTGCCCATCTTCTTGCCCTCGGAATTGAGCAGCAGATTGATGGTCATGGCATGGGCGTCCTTGCCCAGCTTGCGGCGGATCAGCTCGGAGCCTGCCAGCATGTTGGACCACTGGTCGTTGCCGCCGAACTGCATGTTGCAGCCCAGGGTCTGGAACATATGATACCAGTCATAGGCCTGCATGATCATATAGTTGAATTCCAGGAAGCTCAGGCCCTTTTCCATGCGCTGTTTATAGCACTCTGCCCGCAGCATATTGTTGACGGAGAAGCAGGCACCCACCTCGCGCAGCACGTCCACATAGTTGAGGGGCAACAGCCAGTCGGCATTGTTGACCATGAGGGCCTTTCCGTCGGAAAAGTCGATGAATTTCGCCATCTGCACCTTGAAGCAGTCGGCGTTGTGCTGAATGGTCTGCTTGGTCATCATGGAGCGCATATCCGTGCGGCCGGAGGGATCTCCGATCATGGCGGTGCCGCCGCCGATCAGAGCGATGGGCTTGTTGCCCGCCTCCTGCAGGCGCTTCATGAGGCACAGCGCCATGAAATGGCCCACATGAAGAGAGTCCGCCGTCGGATCAAAGCCGATATAGAACACGGCTTTGCCGTTATTGACCATGCTGCGGATTTCCTCTTCATCCGTAACCTGCGCGATCAAACCGCGCGCCACGAGTTCTTCATAGATTTCCATGTCGTTACTCCTTTAAAGTGATAAACAAAAACCCTCTGCCCCATACGGGACAGAGGGCGAATTTACGTTCGCGGTACCACCTCTGGTTCCGCCGCGGCTCACGCCGTGACGCTCAACAGGCGCCGATACGCCTTTGCGCTGTAACGGGCGAACCCGGCGATCCCTAATAGAGGCTCGTTCAGGATGCAGCTCCGGAGGGTATTCACCGGCCCTTCCCTTCCCCTTTTCACCGGCCAGGGGCTCTCTGATGGGACGAGACAGGCTACTATGCTCCTTCATCGCACTGTAATATCGAGGGCTATTTTAGCAAAAAACCGAACAAATGTCAACCGAAAAACGGGCGCTTATTTGCCGGAAAGCATTTCCGCAGCGCTCTTTCTTGTGGTCTCGGTGATGCGCTCGCCGCCGATGATGCGGCTGAGTTCCTCGATCCGGCCCTCGCGGTCCAGGGGCGTGACGTTCGTATAGGTTCTGCCACCCTGTTCGGATTTTGCGATCAGCAGATGCAGATCCGCCAAAGCAGCGATCTGGGGCAGATGGGTCACACAGAGCACCTGCTTCCTTTCGGCAACGCTCTGAAGCTTCTGGGCCACCTTCTGGGCGGCGCGGCCGGAAACGCCGGCGTCCACCTCGTCAAAGATCAGCGTATTCACGCTGTCGAGCTCGGACAGGACGTTCTTCATGGCAAGCATGATACGCGCCAACTCGCCGCCGGAGGCGACCCGGCTCATGGGCCGCAGATCCTCGCCCGCATTGGCGGACATGAGGAAGGCCGCCTGATCGGCGCCTGTGGGGCCGAAGGGGATCTCCGTAAACCGGCATTCAAACCGGATCCGGGGCATGTCCAGCTGGCTCAGCTCGGTCAGCATGCGGCCTTTGAGCTCCTGCGCCGCCGCCATCCGCGTCTTCCGCAGACAAAGCGCAGCCACTTCGGCCTGCGAATGCAGCTTCTCTTCCTGCTCGCGCAGTTCTGCCAGGCGTTCGTCAGAAAAACGGATCTCATCCAGCTCCTGCCGGGCTCGATCCCGATAGGATAAAATCTCGTCGATTGTCGGACCGTACTTCCGCCGAAGGCGATGGATCAGATCCAATCTCGATTCGATTTCATCCAACTCCTCCGGGGAAAATGACGTCTCCTCACGCAGATCGATCAGTTCCTCGCAGATCTCCCGGAGATTCACGCCCAATTCTGCCACAGCGCCGGACAGACGTTCTATGCGGTCATCGTATTGGGCAATCCGACTGAGCGCATATTCCGCCTCAGAAATCTGGGCGGACGCTCCCTCGGCGTCATCGTCGCCGTAAAGACAGCGCAGGGAGTTCAGTAGATTCTGTGTAAATTTTTCCGCGTTCTGCAGCAGCTTACGGCGGGCTTCCAGCGCCTCGTCCTCGCCGCTTTTCAGCTCTGCGCGGTCAATTTCGCCGATCTGATGGCGCAGCATCTCCGTACGGCGCAGCTTCTCACCGTCGTCAATACTCAGCCGGTCGATCTCACGCCGCACCCCGACAAGCGCTTCATAAGCCTCGCGATAGCTTTCGAATTCGGCCTCATTGCGGGCGAACAGGTCGAGGTAACGCAGATGGTTTTCCTCGTCAAAGAGCTGCTGCGAATCATGCTGGCCGTGGATATTGATGAGCTGCACGCCGAGCTGACGCAGCACAGACACGCTGACACTCTGTCCGTTGACCCGGCACAGATTTCTGCCGTCGACGCCCAGCTCCCGCTGCAGGAGCAGCTCCGGCTCGTAGGGCACATGGTTTTCGGCAAACCAGGCAAGCGCCGGAACATCCTGAAACACAGCGCTGACGAAAGCCTTGGAAGCGCCGGTGCGGATCACATCGCGATAGGTACGCTCGCCCAAAATAGCGCTGATGGCGTCGATCACGATGGATTTGCCGGCGCCGGTCTCGCCCGTGAGCACATTGAAGCCCCGGGCGAACTGAATATCCACGGATTCAATCACCGCGATATTCTCAATGTGAAGGCTTGAAAGCATGGCTTAGCTCAGAAGCTGCTTGATCTCCGCACAGAAAGCGCTGGCAGCGCTGGTGTCACGCATCACGAGAAATGCCGTATCGTCTCCGGCCAGGGAGCCCAGCACCACGGGCATGCCCATGGAATCGATGGCAGAGCAGGCAGCGGAGGCCAGGCCAGGCATCGTCTTGATGACGACGATGTTCTGCGCAAAATCATAGCTGGTGATGCATTCACGGAAGATCGTGTTGAGCCGGGCGGAGAACGTGCCGCCGGATTCCTTGTTTGCAGCCGTATAGCGGTAGGTGCCGAGATTGGTCAGCTCCTTGACGATCCGAAGCTCCTTGATGTCGCGGGAGATGGTCGCCTGGGTGCTTCTGAAACCTGCACGCTGGAGCGCATCGAGGAGCTGCTCCTGCGTTTCGATGTCGTAGGATGCAATGATTTCAAGGATTTTTGCCTGTCGCTGTGTTTTCATCATAATTTCCTCACTTACTTTCTGAATTTAGCGTTTATGATCTCAAACATGCTCCGGTCCCGGAGATGAAGAAACTGCGTATCAAAGGGAGCCTGCCGGATCTGGACCGTATCGCTGCTGAGCAGACGTATGGCCCGGCCGCCGTCCAGACTGAGATAGGCCGTTTTCCGGCCCTGACGTGCGGAGCGGATCGTAACTGTCCGCCCGGCGCTCAAAACAAAGGATTTGGACATCAGGTCATGGGAGCAGATCGGCGTAACCACGATACAGCGGGCCGTGGGCTCGACCAGAGGGCCGCCGGCGCTCATGCAGTAGGCTGTGGAGCCTGTGGGTGTGCAGACGATCACGCCGTCGCCGCTGAGCACGATGGGATGCTGTTCATCGCTGGCCACGCTCAGATGTACCGTACGGGCTACGGCGCTCTTGGTCACCACGGCGTCGTTGAGCGCAATATCGTCGTAGATGATCTGTCCGTCGCGCAATACCTGCACCTGGAGCATCATGCGCCGCTCCAGAAGGAAGTCGTCGCTGGCCAGTCGGCCGAGGATATCAAGCTCTCCGCTGTCCACATCCGCCAGATACCCCATATTGCCGATGTTTACGCCCAGTATGGGAATGCCGGCTTTGGTCGCATCCTTGGATGCGTGCAGCACGGTGCCGTCGCCGCCGAAGCAGATCAGAAGCTCGGCGTTTTCCAGCGCCTGCTCCAGGTGCGTGAATTCGATGTCCCGGGGCAGATCGTTTTTCTGCTCCACATCGAATACCAGACAGATGCTGCATTCAATGCCTTTGTCCTCCAGGATCTGCTTTGCCTGCCGGAGTGTTTTGAAGTTTTTATCCCGATAGGGATTGGATGATAGAATCACTTTTTTCATAGCTTACCGGTCCAAAGTACTGTGGGCCTCACCCACAAGAATAGATAGATCTTTCTCAAACGCATCGCCGGGCAAAATGCTCAGATGCGCTAAAAATTCGATGTTGCCCTCCGGGCCCTTCACAGGAGAAAAGGTCATATTCCGGATCGTGAAATCAAGAGAATACGCCAGCGCTCTGAAGTTCTCCAGAACCTCCAGATGGACGGCAGGATCGCGGACAACGCCCTTTTTTCCCACCTTTTCCCTGCCGGCCTCAAACTGCGGCTTGATCAGGCAAATGACCTGCCCCGCCGGGCCGAGCAGGGCGCGGATCGCAGGCAATACGATGCGCAGAGAGATGAACGACACGTCAACCACGGACAGATCCAGGGGCTCGCCGATGTCCTCGGGTTTCACGTAACGGATGTTCGTGCGCTCCATGCAGACCACCCGCGGGTCCTCGCGAAGCTTCCATGCCAGCTGGCCGTAGCCCACATCGATGGCATAGACCTTTTTCGCGCCCTTTTGCAGCAGGCAGTCGGTAAAACCGCCGGTGGATGCCCCGGAATCGGAGCATACACAGCCCGTGGGATCGACGCCGAACTCGTCCAGCGCCTTTTCCAGCTTCCAGCCGCCCCGGGATACATAAGGGCAGACCTCGGATCGCACCTCAATGGGCGCCGTCGGATCGATCATGGTCCCGGCCTTGTCCTGCCGTTGGTTCGCCACATAGACGTCGCCGCTCATGATGATGGCCTGGGCCTTGCTGCGGGTCTCGGCAAGTCCGCGCTGCGTTAAGACAACGTCCAGCCGTTCCTTCTTAGCCATTCGCCAGCACCTCCGTGATCCAGTCGGCCAGGCTGTGTGCGTCCAGGCCGCGCTCACGCAAAAGCTCGTCCCGGCTGCCGTGGGAAACAAAGACGTCGCCAAGATTTCTGGCCGCGCATTTACCGTCAAATCCACCGGAAGCCAACGCGCTGAACAGCTCCTGGGAAAGACTTCCCTGCCGGGCGCAATCCTCAATCACAAACACCGCGCCGGTTTTCTTCGCAGATGCTTCAACGGGGCCCATGTCCAACGGACAGATGCGATCAAGCTTGATGATCTCGGCACGCAGGTTGTTCCCGGAAAGAAGATCCGCCGCCGCAATGGCCTCGTTGATCATGATGCCGTAGCTGACAATGGTCAGATCCTTCCCCTCCCGCAGTACGGGCTGTCCGAGGGACTGCCTGTAAACGCCGTCCTCGCCGCGGGGATAACGCACTGCGACAGGTCCGGTGCAGTCATAGATCGCACGGGAGAGCATCTTCCGAAGCTCCAGTCGGTTGGACGGGCACAGAACCGTCATGCCCGGGATCTGGCGCAGATATCCCACGTCGAATTCGCCGTGGTGCGTCTCGCCGTCGGGTCCGACCAGGCCGGCGCGATCAACGGCAAACACCACATGCAGATGGAGCAAAGCCACATCCTGCATCATCATATCAAAGGCGCGCTGCAGGAAGGTGGAATAAATGGCGACCACAGGGATCAGGCCCTGCTTGGCAAGACCGCCCGCCATGGAGACGGCGTGCCCCTCGGCAATGCCGACGTCAAAGAATCGGTCTGGATAGGTTTCGGCAAACGCGTCGAGACTGTTGCCCTGCCGCATGGCGGCGGTAACGGCACAGATCCTCCGGTCATGGGCCGCAAGACGCACGAGCTCCTCGCCGAAAGCGTCACAGAAGGTCGGGCCGCCCTTTTGAACCTCTCCGGTTTCGGGATCGAAGCGGCCGACGCCGTGGAACACATCCGGATTCTGCTCGGCAGGCAAATAGCCCTTGCCCTTCTGCGTAAGCACATGCAGCAAAACAGGACAGTGCATTTCCTTTGCCCGGCGGAGCATGTAAATCAGCCGGGTGATGTCATGGCCGCTGACGGGGCCCATATACTGGAACCCCATCTCTTCAAAGAAGTTGATGCCAAGGGTGTGCCGCTTGAAGGACTCCTTGAGCCTGTGGACAATTTTATAGATGAACATGCCGCCCGGCGCACCGAGGGCAAACTTTCGCCAGATGCGCTTGAGCTTGAAATAGCCGGGCTTGGTTCGGATCAGGTTGAGATAGCTGGCAATGCCGCCCACATTCGGAGTGATGGACATGGCGTTGTCATTGAGGATCACGATCAGCGGCTCGGAGCTGGCGCCGGCGTCGTTCAGGCCTTCGTAGCTCAGTCCGCCGGTCAGAGCGCCGTCGCCCAGCAGCGCGATCACATGGTAATCCTCCTTGCTGAGCGTCCTGGCGCGGGCCATGCCCAGGGCGATGGAAACGGCGCTGGAGGCGTGGCCTGCGGTAAATGCGTCGCTCTCGCTCTCGCAGGGCTTCGGAAAGCCCGCGATGCCGCCGTAGGTGCGAAGCTCCGACAGGGCTTCACGGCGGCCGGTCAGCAGCTTATGCACATAGCACTGGTGCCCCACGTCGAACAGCAGGCGGTCGCGGCTGGTATCGAACTCCTTCTCAATGGCCACCGTAAGTTCCACGATGCCGAGATTGGAGGACAGATGCCCGCCGTTTTTGCTGACGCACTGCACGAGATATTCACGAATTTCGGCGCACAGCTGCGCCTCCTGATCCGGGGGGATCCGCAGCAGATCCTCTCTGGAATGAATCGTATCTAACAGTTTCATATCTTTTCCCTATCGGGACGTCTTTCTCTGTTTTTTTCCGCCGATGAAGGGACGGTGAAAGGCAGAAATCACTCTGCCGGCAAAATGTACGATGGGAACGCTGTGATGCAGGGCAACGCCTTTGCCGATGGCCTTGCCGCCGACGGTCAGGCCCGCCACAAGCGCGGACATGCCGACCTTGAGCACGTTGGGCCAGGAAAAGGTAAAGTCCTCCAGCAATCGGACGGCGATGACCGCTGCAGCCGAACCAGAGACGACGCCGCAGATATCGCCGATGACGTCGTTGCAGATGGATGCAACGCGGTCGGCGTTTTTGATCAGGCCGATGGCCTCCTTCGCTCCGCGGACCTTGCGGGCCGCCATGGAATGCAGCGGCTGATCCGGCGCAGCCGTGACAGCGACGCCGAGGATATCAAAGGCGATGCCGATCAGGATGATCAGCAGCAGCACCGCCAGGGCGGCATAGATGCCGCTGCCGTCCAGCAGAACACCGGAGGCGTGGGTAAAACCTGCGGATATCACCACCGTTGCAAGGAACACAAGGGTGATCCACAGGGCCGGTGACGGGCCGGAGCGCTTTCTCTTTTTCTGCGTTCCGGAAGCCGGTTTTTCCAAATGAGATTCCTCCCAACAAGATAACAAAAGATGGTGGCAGCAGGAAGGGTAAATCTTACGGCTTAGGTCGGGTTGGCTTTCCCTGGCAGAAACCTCCCGTTGCCGGAGAGGCAGTTTCCTTTTGATTCTGCCATCGGCGCGTCGCCGACGCCGATACCCGATTGCCACTGAGTCCGTACTGCAATCCCCTGCCTGCCCTCTCGACAGCCTAGGTGATTTCCACGACGGCGTCCGCCGGTACCTATCCTCTTTTGCAGATAACCTTTCATGAAAATATCACCCTTGCCTATGGCCATAGGTTCGGATGCATAGCTTCCCAATCCCGGGATATCCACGCAAGGCAGGCTACGCTGCACCCAGCACACGATTCTGTGCACCGAAAAGCAGGTTCATCTCCTGTTTCGTACGCGCCGGGAAGGCAAATGCGCCAACGCGGCCGGCGTCGCACAAGAACAGGTCTCCGCGGAAACTGGGTCGTCAGCTGCATGCCGTTGCAGCTCGCCCAATAACCTTAACCCCCAGCACCCACCCGAAACTGGGCGTAACAAGCAAGCACCAGGGACTTCATCGATATGCCCTTTAAAGGATTTTTAGGCCCTTCTTCAGTATCGGCAGATCCGACTAGGATACTGCGCCACCATTTTGTATTTTATCACAATATTTATGAATATACAAGATATTTATGCAAAAAAATTTTGCTTCTTTTTTCATTAAAACTATGACATTTGCAACAAATGTGAATAATGCGTGAATGGACATACAGAAAGATAAATATACGCCCGGCCGCAGCGGTTCCGCAGCGGCCGGGCAAATGTACTTTTTCAGTCAGGAATCGCGATCCGCCAGAAGCTGTGCGAGCTCCCGCAGGAAGGCTGTGTCGTCAAAGGCGTCAAGGGCCTTCACCGCGTGTTCTGTCAGCGTATCGATCCGCCTTCGGCACTCGTCCAGGCTCAGAAGCCGGGCATAGGTGTTCTTATGCTCATCCATGCCGGTCTTTTTCCCCAGTTTTTCCGCATCGCCGATGACGTCGAGCATATCGTCGCGGATCTGGAAGGCCAGACCCAGTCCTGCGGCATACTGCGCCGCAGCGTCGAGCTGCTGCTCGGTCCCGCCCGCGGCAATGACGCCCAGGGTGCAGGCCGCGCCGATGAGCGCCCCGGTCTTGCGCACATGGATGGCGCCGACTTCCGCCTCGGAAAGGACCTTGTCCTCCCCTTCCAGATCGAGCATCTGTCCGCCCACCATGCCCAGCTCTCCGGCGCATTCGCCCAGCATCGTCACAGCCAGCGCAACCCGTTCCGGGGGAAGCTTCGCCATACCGAGCCGGGTGAACGCCGCGGTCAGCAGCGCGTCGCCGGCCAGCACCGCCGTCGCCTCGCCGTAGACCTTATGGCAGGTCAGCGCGCCGCGGCGGTAGTCGTCGTCGTCCATGCACGGAAGGTCATCATGGATCAGGCTGTATGTATGCACCATTTCCACGGCCGCGGCAAAGGGCAGCGCTTGCTCTGCGGTGCCGCCGCACGCCCGGGCAAAATTCAGGGTGAGAATGGGGCGGAGCCGCTTCCCGCCCGCCAGCAAACTGTAGCGCATGGCCTTGAACAGCGTCTGCTGAGGCTCGCCGTCATAGAGAAAACAGCCCTCGAGATAGCGCTCGACCAGTGCGCGGTCTGCTTCCATCCGGCGCAGATTTTCAGGCTTCATCTTCGAACTCCTGTTCCACGGGCTCCCCGTCGGGTCCCTTCATCAACTTCACGATCTTCATTTCCGCTTCGTCAAGCTGCTTGGTGCAGCTGCGCACAAGCGCGGTCCCCTCTTCAAAAAGCTTGAGGGATTCTTCCAGGGGCAGTTCGCCGCGTTCCATGGTGCGGACGATCTCCTCCAGCCGTTTCATGGCGGTTTCAAAGCTTTTCGACTGTTCCATCTCGTTCCTCCTTTACGGCTCGGATCACAGCATCGGCGGCGCCGTCGCACAGGCGCAGGGTAATTCCGGCGCCCGGCTGCAGCTGGCGGATGCTCTTCACAACATGTCCCTGCTCGGTTAAAGCAACAGAATATCCCCGGCGCAAAACCTTCAGCGGGCTCATGGCGTCGAGACCTGCGGCGAGGGCCGCATACCGCTGCCGCGCCTTAGAAACGGCGCCGTCGGCGCCGGCGCGCAGAGACTTGGACAGGTAATCCAAAAGCAGTCGCCGGTCCTGCACATAGGCCACGGGACTGCGGAGCACGCGGGACGCGGCAAAGGCGTCCAGACGCTGCCGGCTGAGCTTTGTCCTGCGCTGAACGCTCTGGAGCATGGAGCTCTCGAAAGCGCGGAGCTTCACACGCAGATCGGCCTGGTCGGGCGTCGCCAGCTCCGCAGCGTTGCTGGGGGTGGCTGCACGCAGATCGGCGACAAAATCGGAAATGGTCACATCCGGCTCATGGCCGACGGCGGAAATAACCGGTATTTCGGATTTGTATATTTCCCGGGCCACGCGCTCATCATTGAAGGCCCAGAGGTCCTCGATGGAGCCGCCGCCCCGTCCGGTGATGATGAGATCGGCCAGCCGAAAACGGTTGACATAGCGGATCGCGCCGTAGATTTCCGGCGGCGCCTCCGGGCCCTGCACCCGCACAGGCAGGATCACGGCCCTGCACAGCGGATAACGGGCCTTGAGGATGCGCAGCATATCATGGATCGCCGCGCCGGCGCCGGAGGTGATGATCGCCACGGTGTGCGGATACTCCGGCAGGGGCTTTTTATGCGCCGGATCGAACAGGCCTTCCAGGCGAAGCTTTTCCTTGAGCTGCTCGAAGGCCACATGCAGATCTCCCACGCCGTCCGGACTCAGCGCGGAGCAATAGAGCTGATAGGCCCCGTCCCGGGGAAAAACGGAGACGCGCCCGAATGCCAATACGCGCATGCCGTTCTCCGGGCGGAATCGCAGCGCCGCGGCGCTGCCGCGGAACAGAACACAGCGCAGGGCCGCATTCTGATCCTTCAGGGTGAAATAGTGATGCCCCGAGGGATAGACCTTATAGTTTGAAATCTCACCGCGAACGCACAGACTCTGCAGCGCAGGATCATCGTCGAACATCTGCTTGATGTAAGCATTGATCTGGCTGACCTCAAGGATTCTACGCTCCATGGTAAGCCTCCCATGTCAGAACCGCGATTCCCATGGCATTGTCTGTGGAATACGCAGGCGGACAGAAAACGGCGTCAAGGCCCGCAAAAGCCTCACGCAGCATCGAATTGGAAGCAACGCCGCCGGAAAACACCACCGGAAGCCCGGGATGCTCATCCAAAGCCTGCTTCGTGGCCTTCCGGACCGCATGAATGATCGAACGAAGGCAGTAACGGGCCGTTGCCGCGGGATCGCCGGTCTTTTCAAAATATTCGCGCAGTTTGTTCTGCACCCCGGACAGGGAAAACTGCGCCCCGTCCACCCGTACACGGAACAGATCAGCGTTGTCCGACCCGGCGCTCAGGCGATCGATCGCTTTGCCCGCGGGGAAATCCAGGCCCAGCATCTGTCCGGTCCGGTCGATGAGCTGACCTGCGGACAGGTCTGTGGTGCCGCCGATGCACACTGCCCGAAGCTCCGGCTCCACCAGCAGAAGCTCCGTGGTGCCGCCGGACAGGTGCCAGGCAAGATGGGGCGTCTTTAAAAGATCCATTCGCTCCGCACCCCAGCAGGCGGCCGCGATGTGTCCCTGCTGATGGGAAAAGGAATACACCGGCACGTTCAGCACCGACGCGAGCACGCGCGCCTGACTCTCCCCGGCCAGAAAGCAGGGCATGTAAGAGCCCTCCACGGCCCGGGGCCGGGTGCTCACGCCCAAAGCAACAACATCATCGCAGGCGCCGATCTCGTCCATCAGCTGCGCCGCCAGCGCCGGAAGACGCTTCATATGGGAAAAAAGGGCATCGCTTTGGCGAAGCCCCAGTTCTCCCGGACGAACGTCCAACAGACGCGAACAGTTGTGCCCGCGTCCGCCGTCATATGCCGCAATGGAAGTTGTATAGTTGCTGGTATCAAAGCCCAGGACGATCATGACTCATGCTCCGCATGGTGATCCCTGGCAAAGGCGCCGAGGATACCGTTGACAAAGGCCACGACCTCCTCGTCCTCATAAACACGGGTCAGCCGGACCGCCTCGTTGATGGCGACGCCCGTGGGCACGTCATCAACGTAGAGGACCTCAAAAATGGACACATGCAAAATGGCCTTGACCAGGCGGGAAATGCGCGAAACGCTCCAGCCGATGGCGTAACGGGCAACGATCTCGTCGAGCTCTTCCCTTTTCTCAGCGCATCCGCCGGCCACAGTACGGATATACTCCATCTGTTTCCGGTTCGGCCGCTCCTGGTAAAGCTCAAACTCCTTGCCAAGGCCGGAATAATAGCCTGTTTCCAGCAGGGTTTCCAAGGTCTGGTCGATATCGGCATGGGTATAATCCATGCCATAGACCAGATGGATGGCGATTTCTCTGGCAGTCGACCTAGTCATACCCGAATTCTCCAAAAAGTCTTTTGCATTATTTCTTCATATTGATGCCGCTGACATTGACGTCCACAGACGCGACCTTGAGGCCGGTCATGGATTCGATGGCGGCATGGACGCCCTCCTGAACGTTTTTGGCCAGATCCAGCACGCTGTAGCCGTACTGGGCGATGAGGCTGCACTCAACGCAGATCTCATCGTTATCGTTCTGGCTCAGACGGATGCCCTTGGCGATGCTCTTTTTGCTGAACCGGTCGGAGAATTCGCCGCCCTGGCTGCCCGCCAGTGCGCAGACGCCCTCGACCTCGCTTGCAGCGACCGCAGCGATGGTGGCGATCACATCCTGGGAGATAAAGATCGCGCCGTTTTCCTGCTCCTGCGTGATATATTCTTTCAATTCACTCATGTTCGCTGACCTCCTTTGTGGTGCTTTTATTGTAGCACATTTCAGAAAAAATACAAGACTATTTCACCTCAATGATGCGAATATCCGTCAGATCATAGTCTGTCTGCCCGGTGACAACGTCGCTGATCAGGGCCACGTCGGAATCCTTCAGGCCGTCCTCCGGCGCGGCGACCGCAATGGAAATGCCTTCGTCGGTCATATATGCCACGCAGTCTTCAAATCCCTTTGCCACGATCAGGCTCTCGATCTGCGCCTCGCTCAGGGAGGTCTGCACAATGTCCTCCAGCTCCTTTGACGTGGTGGTGGCAGAGTCATCCCCTTCGGCATATGCGATGGTTTCCTGCAGGGTCTCAATGGCCGCATCGCGCGCGCCCTGACGGCTGAGCCGGATCGTGGCAAAGGAATCGGCGCTGTGCTCCGCTTCCGCAGCGGTCTGCTTCGCCGCTTCGGCAGGCGCGCTGTCGCCGTCCGAGGAAAAGACCAGCGTATCCTCCCCCATCACCTGCTCGGAATTGAGCGTCTGTTCCAAGGCCGGCGTATCCGCCTGCTTTGTGTAATACCAGTTGAGATAGATCCCCGCGCAGACGAACAGGAATACGGTCACTGCCACGGCGTTTCGTTTCCAAATCTTCATGATGCATCCTCCCGCTATTGCTTCATTTTGACCACTGTGATTCGATCCGTACTCAGGCCGGTCAGACCTGCCACGGCATTCACCAGATCCAGCCGCACCTGCGGCGAATCCGCTCCTGCGCAGACGATCAGCGCGCCGCGATACTGCGCGTACACCGTCTTTCGCTCCACCGGCACGTCCGCGCCGCCGGATTCCCGGGCCAGCACGGTGGTGCGGGTGCGGTTTTCCGTATCGGCGTCTTTGTTCAGTGTCTCGTCTGTTTGGTAGACCGTCTCATTTCCCGTCTGTTTGGTCAGAAAAACCCGCACAGGCCCTGCGCCATTGATGCACGAAAGGATCTCCTCGAGCTGCGCTTCCATGCTCTGTTCCGGCGCCGGCGCCGGCGGCTGTGCGCTTTCCGGCTGCTTCTGCCGGGCCGGCCATAGAATCAGAACCAGACCGAGCAGCAGGATCAGCGCGGGATATTTCAGCTGCTTCAGCTTTTGTGAGATCGCCTTGAAATCTATTCTTCCTGCCATATCTGCCGCTCCTTAGGAATCCCCAGGGTCTGAAACAGATACTCGCTGAGCGACTGTCGCTGCTGCGCCGACCATCTGCCCCGCAGGGTCACGCGATAGGGATAGCAATAGTGCTCCGAGAGTTCCGCCAGCTCGATCTGTGCCTCCACCTCGCATCCGAGCGCTTGGGCTTTGTCCAATATATACGTCCTGGTCTGTTCGGTTATGAGCCTTGCAGATTCTTTTTCTCCTTCGGATATCGCCTCGTCGATCAGCGCCTCATCCGGTCGGAAGCCGGAGAAATATCGCAGATCACCGATGCGCAGACTGAGAATGGGGCGCAGAAGAACGATCAGCACAAGGAGGCCTCCAAAAAGATCCGTCATCCGCCCGATGCTTTTATTCTGCGGAACAGCCCGCGCAAGACTGACGGCCAGGGCGGCAGCGGTCACTGCGAGCAGATATCGTCGAAGCTCGCTCATGCCGCACGCACCTTGAGATAGCACACACAGCTGATCAGAAGCATCAGCGCGGCGGCAGCCAGCATAGAAAGCAGAAATCCCATGGCGTCACATACGGCGTCCATCATATTCAGAAGCCGCGGCTGGCCCATTGCCCCGGCCGCCGCGGCTGCCATTTTGAGGATCAGCAGCTGGACAAGGGTGCACAAAAAGGGGCCGACACAAATGGCGATCACCGCCAGCATTCCAAACAAGCCAACCGCGTTGCGCACAGCCGCCGCGCCGACAATGACCGTCTCGGAAGCGTCGGCGATCATGCTGCCGACCACAGGAACAACGCCGGACAGAGACAGCTTCATGGTCTTGACAAGCGTTGCATCCGCGGAGCCCGCCACCAATCCCGTGACCGTCAGATAGCCGGTAAATACAAAAACGATCAGCTTGATCCCACCTTGAAAGAAGGATTTGATGAGCTTTGAAAGGCGTGAGAGCAGTTCGCCGCCGCAAAGTGCCTGGGCAGCCCGCATGGCCACATAGGTATAAATTGCCGGAAGAAGCATATCCCCCATCAAGCGCATGAGAAAATCCGTGAACAACGCCGTCCCGGCATAAATTGCTGTGGATGCGGTAACGCCGCCCGCCGCGGCAGTCCCCGCCGTCATAGCCGGGAGCAGCACATCGGCAAAGGCCTGCATCTGCCCGAGCGCCTCAACGCCCGCGGCGGTCAATGCATCCATGCGCAGCGTTCCCGCCGCGCCGATGCACACAACGCCCGCGATGCAGGCGGGATCCAGCCCGTCCGTACCGCCGGCGACGGAGCAGAGCAGCACGGCGCAAAGCATGACGGCGGCGCTTTTCATTGCCTCTTTCACCGCCGACGACAGAGTGGGAAAAACACCCTGTACGATTCGGTTCAAGCCTTCTGCGAAGGAACCGTTCCGTGTTCCGCCCATCAATTCCTCCGCCTGCTCCGGCAGCGCGCCATAGACTCTCTCCTGCCCGAAGGAGAGCTCCGCCGCCGATGCCGCCGTATTCAGAAGACACAAAAAGGCCAAACAAAGGAATAGCTTTCGCATCTATTGCCCCATCATCCGCCGGATGATCTCCAGAGCAGACTGCAGCAGCGGCAGGCCGATCAAAACAGAAGCGCATATTCCGCAAACCTCTGCCGTTTTGGCCATGGCCCTTTGTCCGCAGTCCGTGCATACCGCGCTGGAAATCTGCGTCACGACCCCAATGCCCACGGTTTTGATCATCGGAGAGAACAACGCTTCATCCAGATTGCTGAGTTCCCTCAGATCCTCAAAAAAACGGACTGCAGGCCGGAGGGTCCGGATGCAGGCGATCAGCGCACCCGCACAGCACAGCAGTCCGATCGCCATGGACAGTGCGCGATCTCTTCGATCCAGCACTGCGCCCAGCAAAGCCGCGCACAGGCAGATCCCTGCGATTTTTGCAAAGTCTCCCATTAGAACTGAAACAGGTCTTTGACCAGCCTGAACAGGTCGGCAATTCGCTGCACCACCATCATCAGCACCACAACCAGCCCCGCCAATGTCGTCATCGTCGCCTGCTCCTCCCGTCCGGATCGTACAAGTACCTGATTGAGTATTGAAATAATAATGCCTACGGCGGCGATCTTGAAAATCAGATCGACATCCATCGTTTAAAGCAGGATGATCGCCAGCGCACAGCCCGCGCACACGCCAAGCACTTCGTAGCTTCGGCAGCGGTCCGCCCTGCCCTGCCTGAGTGACGCCAATGCCGCTTCGGCACGTGCGGACAGGGCCTGCAGCGCTTCCACCTGCTCCTGCACATCATAGGCGCCCAGCTTTTCTCCGAGTTCCCGAAGCAGCTCCATGCACGACGGCGGAAGACGCTCTGCGTGCTCGTCGAGTGCGCAGTCCATGACACAGGCGATATCCGGCTCTGACATGGACCGGATCTGCTGCGAACAAAAAGAAAAAACCTCCCGCAGCTCACCGGACGTGCAAGCCTGGGCCCGGGTAAACAGCTCCTGCACCGGCGCCATTCGGCCGGGGATTTCGCATCTCATCAATTCCAGCACCCCCGCCAGCTGCTGCAGAAACCGGACTTCACGCCGAACGCTGTGCGCCAGGGACAGCCCCACCGAACTCGCCGCCGCGACGACCAGCGCCGCTCCCAGAAACTTGATCATTTTCTTTCATCCTTTCCATTGTGGTGCGATGATGGATATCCATCATAATCAGGTGATCAAAAAGTCCCAGCGCGCACATTCTTGCGTACAGGGGACGGGAAAACAGATCCGACCGGCTGAACGCATGGGCGCTGGCCAGCAGACGAACACCGCAGAAGGACGACCGCAGAAGCGCGTCCACATCGCGGTCCTCGGTGATCTCGTCCACCGCGATCCACTGCGGGCTCATGGTACGCAGCAGCATATAGACGCCTTCCTCCTTCTGCACGCCGGAAAGCACATCCGTCATCTGTCCGACGGAAAACCCCGGCATTCCCCCGGCGCAGGCTGCCAGCTCCATACGCTCGTCCACGACGCCCACGCGCTCCCGCGCCCAGTCGCTGCGATCGCGGATCAGCTCCCGCAGAAGCGTTGTCTTACCGCATCCCGGCGGCCCCGCAATCAGCGTCGAGTCGGGATGTGCCCGCAAATATTCAACCGCATCCGACTCGATGTGCTCAGGCTGCCGCGCGATCCGAAGATTGACCGACGAGAGATCCCGAAGGGAGCGGATCCCCTCCGGGCCGCGAACGGCCTGTCCGCAAACGCCGAGGCGGTGTCCCCCCGCCAGGGTCACAAATCCCTGCCGCAGCTGTGCACTGGAAGCATAGGCGCTGTACCGGGTCGCACGGTTGACGATTTCCCGGATGCATTCTGAATCCACAAAATATCCGCTGCTGCCCGCCGGAAGGATCTGCTCTGAATCCAAAGAGAGATACCGTGCATACTGTCCGCACCGCAGCCGCAGTTCCCGAAGCCCCAGCCGTTCCGAAAGCGGCAAAGCGCGCACTGCCCGGGCCAGTTCCGACGGCAAAATCGATAAGTAGCTGTCCATCATTTCTTCCTCCCGTTTCAGCCTATGAACACATATCGGCGAATATGATGCGCTGCATCATCCCGCAAACATGAAAAACTGCGCCCGGAATGCAGCATATCTGCATTCCGGGCGCATGCCCGATGCGGTTATTCAGAAGGTTGTTCCGATTTGGGCTCATCGCCCTGATCTGCTTCATCCGCCATTTGCCTGTACAGGAAAGTCAGGATCTGACCTCTGGTGCACGGATTATCCGGACTGAACCGATCGCTTGACGTGCCTTTGACGATTCCCTGATCAGCCGCCCAAAGCACCGCGGTATAATAATAGCTCTGACGCACATCCACAAACGGGTTGTACTGATGAAGGGGCGAACCGGACAGCCGCCACAAAAACGTGACCGCCTGCGCTCTTGTGCAGATCTGGCCGGGGCTGAATCGATCGGCGGACGTACCTTTCGTGATGCCCGTCTGCTGCGCCCAAAGCACAGCGTCCCGGTAGTAGGAATGATCCGGCACGTCGTCGAAAGGATTCTCCTCGTTTTCAGGCGCCGGCGCGCCGACAGCCCGCCAGAGGAACGTCATAATCTGGGCGCGGGTGCACTCCCCGTCGGGCTGAAAGCGCAGCTGTGATACGCCCTTCGCGATCCCCTGCTCGGCGGCCCATCGGACCGGCTCTGAAAAGTATTTCCCTGCGGGAACATCCCAGAATACATCGCCTTCGAACATGGCGATATAGGTATACACGCCGCGCGCTGCCGCCGGGCATTCATAAACAGGTTCGGAGGAAAGCATTGTTCCCTGTTCGTCAAACCAGCCTGTAAAAGTCTTCCCCTCCTCCGGGGTCGCGGTCAGCTTCACAGTCAGGCCAAGATCATACTGGCCGCCGCCTTCGGCCGTTCCGGACGCGGATGCGTGGACAATAATATCCGCCTGATCCACAAATCTGGCGTTGACGACCGTATTTCCCTGCAGCACAAACTGCAGGGTGGCCTCTCTTCCGATCAGCGTTCCCTTTTCATCGTACCATCCGTCAAATTTTGAGGCTTCCGCAGCCACAGCGCGCAGCGTCACCGTGTTTTTTGTATAGTAGTTGTCGCCCGTTCCGATGACCGTTCCGTATCCGCTCACCGTACAATGCACAAAAGCCTTTTGTCCCCGTTCCGCAGTGACGGGAAGGAAGGTTGCGTCTCTTTGGGGATTCGCCTGCACGTCTGCGCTGTAATAATTGGGATTATAGCGATAGCTCTTTGCCGTGCTTACGCCGAAATAGTAGCCGGTATGCCTGTTGTTCTGCTCCCAGTTTCGTGCGTCGCGCTGCGGATCGAAGATATACTGCGCGCCGTCAAGCACCAGGATCGACCAGCCGTGATGCCCGGAGCCAAGGGCAGTATTTTCGAACGTAAACAGGCCCGTGCGGACGTAGGACTCGATGCCGACATAGCGGGCGATCACAGCGAAGGCAATGGCATAATCATAGCACACGCCCTTTTTGCTGGACAGAATATGGTAGGTACGGTTGGCCATATCGTCCGAAATGGATTTTTTCAGGCCGTTTTCATATGTCATGGAGGAAAGATAGTTGTAGCCCGTAAAGCTGTTATAGGCTGCAACGGAGGCATTCGTATTGGAATAGCCCGCCCAGGAATAGGTGACGTTCTCAACCATCCACTGATACGCATACCACAGCTTTCCATAAGCGTCGGAAGCGCCGGAGGCGTTGAGCAGACTGGCGATCTTCGCATCGAGAAGATTCCACCCCGTTCTCTGCGGATGCAGGACCTGACGGTTCAGCAGCGCCTTTGCCTCATCAGAGGAAATGGCGTCATGCGTCCACGCCTTCCGCGGCGGATCAGCGACTGCATGATCCCATGCGCTTCCAAAGGCGGCGCCGTCATATGCAGGAACGCCGCAAGTTTCAAGCGTTCTGTGCGTTCCCTGTCCCGCGTCCGCACCAGAGGCAAACGCAGGCGTAATGAGTGAAGCAAGGAGAATCGTCAACAAAAGAAGCGCCGCTAATCGTGCATTCATTTTACTATGCATATTCTTCTTCCTTTCTCCGGTTAATAAAGCTGTTTAACCACATAATATTTTAACATGATCAAACTTTTATTACAATAGATATTTCAAATAAATCAAATATTATAACATTTTTCGAACAATTCTAAAGATTTTATAACGTTCTTCAAAATGAAAGACGCAGTTGATTCGGCACATGTTACACTTTGCATATTCATGATCCGTAAAACTGCCGAAAAAGAAGGCGCACGGATATCATCCGTGCGCCTGTACTTCACGTCAAATGCGTTTCTATTTTATTTTAGCATCCGTTTATTCAAAGAGCTGACGATCCCGCTTCAAGGCCTGGGCCTTTTCGTGGATGCGGCCAAGGCCGTAGGTCAGCATGGAGGCCAGCAGCAGATTGACGATACCAATGCGATTTCCGCAGACCGCGTTCATCACGCCGATCAAAAGATTCGTCATGCTGAGCACCGTCAGCAGGGTTCCGACCCTGCCAAGATGCGCTACACGGGAATCGATATCCGAGAAGATGTCAAAGGGGCCGTCGGCGGCCTTCTTGCGGAAGTACAGCCATTGGAGCACCCGCCCGACATACTCCGCGCCGGAGTCGGACATGAAATCGACATATTGGGGATCGTAGCCGTGCATCTCCAGCCGGACGGTGTACTCCCCGGGCTCGCAGGCACAGAAGGTATACCGGCACCAACCCACGGAATCCAGCACCCAGCCTGCCAGGGCCATCTCATTGAGCCATTGCTCCTCCTTGTCAAAATCCCAGACAAAGAACCATTTGTAAATCGTTTTTCTCTCAGTCATTCTTCAGTTCCTCCATCATTTCATCCGCATTCTTCAGAAGCTCTCTCAGTCGTTCGATCTCGCTGCAAAGCACCTTGACCCCCTGCTCGGTCAGGCCGTATTCCTTCTTTCTGCTGCCGTCGGGCACCGGCAGCTGAACGATCCATCCCTTCTCACACAGGGCGCTCAGGGCGCCGTAGAGCGTGCCGGGGGCCAGCCGCACCCGACCGGAGGACATCTCCAGCGTGGACTGCATGATGCCGTAGCCATGCTGCGGACGGAGCAAAGACAGGAGAATATAAAATGTTGATTCGGTCAACGCAAATTCGTTTCTCATGGTCATCCTCCTTCGTGTGACGTTATATCGTCTTCCGTTATATCGTGATTTATATATATCACCATCCGATATATTTGTCAAGGTTTTTTTCAAAAAAAATCCGGGCCTCCGGCGGAGGCCCGATGGATTATTCATGCAAAAGCTTTTGCAGATCCGGAAACAGGCTGAGACTGCGGTACAAAATGCCGTGCAGACATGCGATCAGGGTGCCAAAGTTTGTGATGGGTACGCCCTGATCCACAGCGCATTTCGTGCGGTAGCGCACTTCCCGCTCATTGAGCATGCATCCGCCGCAGTGCACCACCATGGCATAGGGTGAAAGATCCTCAGGATATTCCGTGCCGCTGCAGGTGGCGATTTTCAAGTCCTTTCCCGTGTAGTCCCGCAGCCATCCGGGGATCTTCACGGTGCCGATGTCGCCGCACTGGCGATGGTGCGTGCAGCCCTCTGCGATCAGAACCGTATCGCCGTCGCGCAATCCTTTTATCGCGCTCACACCGGCCACGGCGTCCTCCAGCAGGCCCTTGTGCCGGGCCATGAGGATGGAAAAAGAAGTCAGCGGGACCGTCTCAGGCACCAGCTTCGACACAGCGCCGAACACCTGGCTGTCTGTGATGACCACGGCGGGATCCAAGCCCGGACGGGAAAGCACCTGGGCAAGCTCGCTGTCGCGCACCGTCAGCGCAGCGCAGCCGCAGTCCAAAAGATCGCGGATGGTCTGCTGCTGGGGCAGGATCAGACGGCCCTTGGGGGCAGCCTTGTCGATGGGCACCACCAGGATGGCAAGATCGCCGGGGGAAAGCAGATCGCCCACCAGATGCTTTTCCGCTTCCCGGGGCTGCAGCGCCGCCAGGCGTTCCTTAAGCTCCTGGATCCCCTGCTTTGTCTTTGCGCTGACATAGATCTCCCTCTCCCCCGCTGCGGGAACCGCGGAAAGCAGATCCGCCTTGTTGAAAACAATGAGATAGGCGAGTTCTTTTTCCCGGAACAGCCCGATCAGCTGCCTGTCGCTCTCACGCATACCTTCTTCAGCGTCAACCACAAGCACCGCGATGTCGGTTTTATTGAGCACCTGTCTGGTCTTGCGCACCCGAAGCTCGCCCAAAGCTCCCTCGTCGTCAAAGCCGGGGGTGTCGATGATCATGACCGGGCCCAGGGGCAGCAGCTCCATGGCCTTGCGGACAGGGTCGGTGGTGGTACCCTTGACGTCGGATACCACGGCCAGCTCCTGTCCGGTGACGGCATTGACCACGCTGGATTTTCCGGCGTTGCGGCGGCCGAAAAAGCCGATATGAAGGCGATCGCCTGAGGGCGTATCATTGAGTCCCATGATTCCTCCTTATTGATATTCAAAGCCGGAACCGCCTGCCACGGAGGGTGCAAAAATCGAAGAAACCTGCGCCTCGGTCAGCTCGATCCCAAATACGTCCTTATAGTAATTCTTCGCGGCCTGCACGATATCCACGTCCTCGAAAAGATCGGGATACGCCGTCTGGGCCATCCACAGCAGGGTCACGGGCGTGTCCACGCCGGGGGTATAGCTGCGGTACATGCCCAGGGGCATCTTGTATACGCGGCCGTTCTGAACGGCGTCCACAGCGCTCCAGTCATAGCCGCCGACGGTATTCTGATACAGATCGTCGGGCCCGGCGGTGGTGAAGTTGGTGACGAAGATCAGATCCGGATTCCAGGCATAGACCTGCTCCATATTGACGGTGACGGAGTTGTCGGTCTGCAGCTCGCTGCCCACATTGACCGCGCCGATGGCGTCGGCCCACCACTGTCCGAAGAACTGGCCGCCGGAGGTCATGAGGGTGCTCTCGTCATACTTGAACAGGAAGAAGGCCCGGGGCCGCTCGGATTCAGGCACCGTCTCCAGCCGTTCGTTCACCATGTCCAGAGCTTCGGCAGAATACTTTTTCACCTGTTCCGCTTTGTCGTTCTCCGGGAAAATCTGACCGATCAGCTCGATCCAGTGATCCAGGGTCTCAATGCAGTTGTAGTCCCATTTGTTGACGGAAATGGCTACGGCGGCGAAGCCGGCGTTCAAAAGCTTGTCGCCCAGTTCCGGGCTGCTGGCACTGTAGAACACCACGTCCGGCTGGAGCTTCATGAGCTCCTCGATGTTGACGTTGGTGCCGTCGATGAAGCCCGTTTCCACATTGAGGATCTCGGGATACAGCTCGCCCAGCAGACCGTTCTGCGCGGCGGTGAGGCTGGGCTGGGACATGCCGACGATCTTGCTGGCGGAGTCGAAAAATACCGTCAGAACGCTGGGCAGGGGCAGGATGTCGCACACGACGATGCGGTTGACCTCGTTGGGGACCGTAACCTCGATATCGCGGTGATCCATGACCACATGGGTGCCGTCCTTGGACGCCGCGCCGTCTTCGGACGCTTTATTCCCGCATGCGCACAGGCAGAGCATCAGCGCGGCGGCGAGAAGCAGACAAACGATTTTTTTGCATTGGTTTTTCATTTCAAAGTACCTCTTTCAGTATGGATTGCGGGTCCGAAATCAAATCAGGGATCCGGGCGCGGTATATTCTCCCGGAGAATGCCTCCGTGGGAAGCGAAATAAACACGGCATCCTGCGGACAGATCGGCCGGTACATGGGATCGGCAATCACGGTATCGACGCCCCGCAGCGCCGCGGTGATATCATCCTCATCGGGCGTCATGGCGTCGCAGGGCCGCAGGATTCCGGCGGGACACTCCGTGGCGCAAAGCACCCTGGCCGGTCTGCCGTTCTCCAGCGCAATGGCGTTGGCCAGAGCCAGGGATGTGATCCCCTCTCCGATCACGGCGACCGACGCATCCGCACCGTCGGCATGCAGGATCCGGTCATCCCCCGATTCCTGCGCCTGACGCAGCATCTGCGACAGGAGCTTTGACTGCTTCCCGCCAATGGGCAGGCCGACCACATACGGGATGCCGAAGCGCTCCTTCATGCTCTGTGCCGCGCCGAAGCCCGCGCCGGATACCACCAGGTTGACCGAAGCCCGTCCGGCCCGGGACAGCTCGTCCAGATCCGCGCCCATGGCCCAGCGGGAATTGACAGAGAATCCCTCCGCCTCCAGGAAAGCGCAGATCGAGCGGTCGGCGCCGTTGACGGAAAAATCCAGCGGGGTCAGGCCCAGGACGTTGACCGCATTTTCCTGCTTCTGTCCCGGCACTACAAACCGGTCCGCAATGCCACGCAGGGCCATGGACGCGCCGTGCACATAGGTATTCATTCCCGTGGTTGGAAATCCGAAGGTGGGGATCCCGGTGCGCTGCTCGATCAGCGAGGCCACGGCAGAAAAGTCAAATCCGATCATCGTGGGGATCGGCGTACCGGCGATGGCGATGAATCTGGGATGCAGATCCTTCGCTGCCGCGCAGATGTCGCCGATCAGTTTTTCATCGTCGCCCATAATTGCCTCGAGCTCGCTGATGGCGGAAATATAGACCATGGAGTCCACATCGTACCACCGGGGCTCGTCGTGGGTGGAATAGGTGGAGTTGCAGCCGGAGGCGTCGTGCATGATCGTCATGCCGCCCAGCTCAAACAGGGCCGAGCACACGCCGAACACGTCGGCGGAGTAAGTCGAAATGATCCTTGCAGTCTGTTTCATAGGCAGCACTCACACCCCAATCCCTTGATCTGCACCAGAGAGCGCATATCCTTTTCGTGGAGATATGCGTCCTTCATGTGTTCCAGCGTATCCAAAATGGCCTCATAGCCGAACATTCCGCCGCCCTCCACCACATTGACGAAGTTGTCGGTGTTGGTAAAGTGGGCGGCTTTCTGGCCCACGGCAAGAAAGCCCGTCTTCGCCTTGGAGCTGTGGAAGCGCATCTTGGAATGGACGGTCGGATAGAGGGTCAGGTCGGGATAACGCTCACGCAGGGCGTCAAAAGCCGGCCTTTCCTCGCCGGATATGCTGTCGAGGTACACCCGCTCCACCCGGAAGCCGGCGTCCAGAAGCAGCAGCGCCAGCCCCAGGGGCCGCGGGCTGTAGGTATAGTCGATGGCGATGGGCGTGTCGCCGATGAGCGCCAGGGCGTCTTCCAGAGCTTTATTGCACTGTTCCCGCTTTCCGGCAAACTCCGGCGCTTCCACGCCGAGGACTTCCGTCAGGGTGCGGAAGCCGGCCTCGATCTCGTCATAGTCAAAGCTGAAGGGCACATAGATGTGCCTTCCCCCCAGGCGTTTTTCCAGGATGTCTCCCCCCGCCGCCGCGGCGGGATAATAGGAAATATAATATGCGCTCTCGGCCATGCGCTGATACTGCGCATAGGTTTCGCAGGACGTGATCTCATGCACCCGGAAGTCCCGGCTGCGCAGGAAGCGCATCAGATCGCTGTTTTCCCGGGTGGGCAGGTCGTTTCCGATGATGGCCACGGCCTTCGGATCGATTTGCCGGGGCTTGAGCAGGTCATAGAGCCGGGCGCGCATGAGCTGGTCCGGGGTCAGGCCGCTTTTTCGCATGATGGGGTTCATATAACAATCCGTGAAATCCACCGCCGGGAATCTGGACCGAAGCTCGCCGTAGATATAGTCCAGGTCGCAGCCGGTGAAGTGATGCACGCAGCTGGTGTAGACCAGCACCGCCGGCGGCAGCTTGGGTAGCTTGCGGAGGATATCCGTCACGCCCTCGATGACCAGCTCCTCCATGTCGCCGTCCAGAAGATTGTGCTCCCGCACGGCCACGGTGGAAAAGCGGTCCATGGCGTTCATCTCCGCCGCGGTGAGCACCACGCCCCGCAGGCAGCCCGCGGCGCACACGAAAATCTCGTGGGCCTCGGGGATGAGCATGCCGGTGTGGACGATGTTCCAGGTGCCCCGGGCGGGCGAGGAGTACTCCAGGCCGGAGGCAAAGGGCGCCGGAAAATCTGCTTCCGCGATGCGCACGCATGCGCCGGTCATATCCGGCCCGTCGCTGACACGCCTCAGCATAACGGCACCCCGCAGACCTCCAGAAGCTTCCGTGCCAGGGCCCGGTACTCGCCCGCCATGGCGCTGTCGGGGAAGGCCTCGATCACGGTCTTTCCCAGCTCCTCCGCCTGCTGGACGGTCTCGCTGCGGCTGAGGGCGGCGATCACGCTGCTTCCGATGTCCTCAGCCAGCTCCTGCACCTTTTCCTCTTCGTTTTTGACGTTTCTCCGGTTGAGGATCACACCGCCGAGCCGGGCATAGCCGCGGCCCTTAAAGCTTTCCACCGCCATGGCGATGTTCGCGGCGGCGTGGATCGCCATGTTTTCGCCGGAGGTGATGACGAAGATCCTGTCGGCGTAGCCGGATCGCATGGGCATGGAGAAGCCGCCGCATACCACGTCGCCCAGCACGTCATAGATCACCACGTCCGGCCGGAAGGTCTCATAGGCCCCCTTCTCCGCCAGCTTCTCCAGGGCGGCGATGATGCCGCGCCCTGCGCAGCCCAGGCCGGGCTGGGGGCCGCCGGCCTCCACGCAGATGACGCCGCCGTAGCCCGGGGTGGTCATCTCCTCCAGGGTGATATCGTTCTTTTTTTCCCGCACCAGCTCCAGCACGGTGGGGATCCGATCCCTGCCGTGCAGGCTCACCGTGGAATCCGCCTTGGGGTCGCAGCCGATCTGCATGACCCGCAGGCCCATATCCGCCAGGGCGGCGGAAACGTTGGAAACCGTGGTGGATTTCCCGATGCCGCCCTTTCCGTAGACTGCTATTTTGATCATGATTCGGGTTCCTTTCCGCCAAAATCGTCTTTGGCAAAGGTGGTCTTGACGCTGATCCCCGGCAGCAGGGTCAGCCGGTGCGTCAAGGCGCGGATCTCGGATTCCGCTCCGCGCAGTGTGATGTTGATGATATATGCTCCGTACCGGCGCATGCCCATGCGGCCCACCAGCAGATGGCTGTATGCATGCAGTATGGCGTTGATCTGCTCGGAAGCGCGGTTGGAATCCATGATCACCGCGGTTGCCGCCAGGATTTGCCGGTCCTGTTCTTCCGTCTTATTTTCGTCGCCGGAAATACTCAGCGGAACGACGTTCAAAAGCTCCTGACTGCCGGTCTCCACAGGACGGACCACGGCATTGACTCCGAACGCGCTTCGGATCTGCGCCTCCGTGACCACATCCGGGCTCCGGCCAAATATGCCGGGCTCGCCCTTTTTCAGCAGCAGAGCCTTGTGGGAGCGCTGGAGCGCGTGGGCGGGATAATGGGTGTTGAAAACGCAGGCCATGCCGCTCTGGGCAAGACCGGTCATGGTATCGAGAACAACAAGCTGATTCTTAAAATCCAGATTGGATTCCGGCTCGTCGAAAATCAGCAGCTCCGGCTCCGCGGCCAGGGCCCGGGCGATCAGCACCATCTGTTTCTCGCCGCCGGATAGCTCCGTGCAGTTTTTATCCGCCAGCGCCGCAATATCCAGCCGCTCCAAAGCCCGCTCCGCCGCAGCATAATCCTCCTTTTTCGGCGTAGAAAAGCTGCCGATCCGGCTGCTTCTGCCAAGAAGCACCGTTTGGAACACGCTGTAAGCAGGCGCCGCAGATCTGGCCTGGGGCACATAGGCCATTTTCCGCCACAGCCTGCGCGGCGAAATCTCCCGGATATCTTCGCCGTCGAGCAGACAGCGCCCCGTCTTCCACCGGAGCATACCCGTCACGCAGCGCAGGAGGGTGGTCTTGCCCGCGCCGTTGGGACCCAAAATGGAAAGGATCTCCCCGTCGCACAGATCGAAATTCACGCCGCGCAGGATCTCCGGGCCTTTGGGATAGGCAAAGGCGCCGTTTTCCACCTTCAGAATCATAGCCGCCACCCCCCGCTTCTGCGCATCAGCACAATGAAAAACGGCGCGCCGATGATGGCCGTCAGAATGGACACGGGGATCTCCGCGGCACTGACGGAACGGGCACAGGTGTCCACGCAGATCATAAACGCCGCACCCAGGCAGACCGAGGCGGGGATCAATGCCCGGTGGTCGCTGCCGAACTTCATCCGGCACATATGGGGAATCAAAAGGCCGACCCAGCCCACCTGGCCGCACATGGACACCACCGACGCAGTCATGACGGTGGCGCAGATCACGGTCACAGTCCGCAGCGCGCCGATGTGCACGCCGGAGGAACGCGCCTCGTCGTCGGACAGGGGCAGCAGATTCATCCGCCAGCGCATCAGCCAAAGAACGACAATCGCAAGCAGGATGGGCGGCGCGCCGTAGGCGAGGGTCTTATAATTGGCTTTGTCCAGACCGCCCATGAGCCAATAGGTGATGGCCGGGAGCTGCGATTCGGCGTCAGCGGCGAATTTCACCAGGGAAACCAGCGCCGAAAACAGGGAGCCGATCATGATGCCCGAGAGCACCACGGTGCTCAGGCCCCTTCCCCTGCCCCGGACGCACAGCCAGGTCAGCGCCACGGCGCTAGCGCCCATGGCCAGGGAGGTGAGCTGAATGCCGATCATCTTGAATCCCAGCAGGATGCCCAGGGCCGCGCCGAAGCTGGCTCCGCTGGCGACGCCAAGCGTATCCGGCGTGGCCAGGGGATTGGCAAACAGGCTTTGAAATGCGCAGCCCGCCACGGAAAGCCCTGCGCCGGCCAACGCAGCAAGGATGATCCGGGGCATGCGCAGCTGCCAGAGGGTCTTTTCCGAAAGCTCTTCCAAGCCGGGGGACCCGGATAGCTTTGCCAGGAGGCTTTTCACCACATCCGCAGGCGGAATCTGAATGCGTCCGATCCCCAATGCAGCCAGTGCGGCCGCAACCGGAAGCAACGCAAGTACCATTGTCCACAATACGGACAGTCTGCCCTCTCGTCTGCGCATTCAGAAAAACCTCCCTTCAATGAAAAATGCCGCACTCCCCGGGAGCACGGCAAAAAACGCATAAAAACCGCGCACCGCAGCTTTCGCCTCAAGCAGGTTTCGGCGTCAGGGGATGCTGAATATGAAAAACGGAATATTTTAGATTCTTGCAAAAATGGCCTGGGCGTTGACGCCGTCCAGCGCTTCGAGCGACTGGACCAGCATGCTGATCTCGGGCTCCGGCGCATCAATCGCGACAGAGATGAGATTGACGCCCTTTTCGGGATAAGGGATGCCCATGCGGCCGATGATAGAATCGGACGCCATATGCAGCAGCCGGTTGATTTCCTCAACCTTTTCCGCGCTGGATACGACGATGCTGACAACAGCAACTTTGGTTTCCATAAAACCACCCTTTCTTTGTTGATTATACGAAATATCCGGGG
This sequence comes from Oscillospiraceae bacterium, assembly GCA_015068455.1. Classification (GTDB taxonomy): domain Bacteria; phylum Bacillota; class Clostridia; order Oscillospirales; family Oscillospiraceae; genus SVMC01. Next base: position 154,075 of record SVKO01000005.1, read on the forward strand.
CATTGTCAATGATACAAACGGATGAAAACAAAACGTTTTCATCCGTTAAATGATCTGATAATAATGGCAGACAAGCCATGCCAGGCCGCAGGCGAATATGCACAGCACGCTGCCGCCCAGAAACTCGTCCCATTTGTGACGTTTGGCCGTGACCGAGGCCCAGAATATCGACAGATAGCAAACGGCGCCGATGATGATGCCCGCCAATCCCAGATAGTAGCCCGAGAGCACCACCGGCCCCGTCACACTGCATCCGTGGCCGCTGGCCCGCAGATGAAAAACCTTGTTCCACAGCAAAAGCAGCAGGACGGAAAGCAGATAGATGGTATATACAAAGATCTGATGTCGGTTGGTGCTGAATAATTTGGCATAAAGCCAGCCAAGAACATACCCCGACAGGGACAGCACAAAGGCCAGGTTCCTCTGCCCCTCCCTGCCCTTTTTCCGGACGCACGGGATCATCCAGGACAGCGGATAGGCCGCCAGCGGGATCAGCGCCAGGCAAACGAGCATGGCGGCGATATCGATCTCATTGTTGAAAAACCCGTCGGCAAACAATGCCAGCACAAGCACCAGCAGGCAGACCATGACCGGCGGAATGGAAATGATGCGAATCACATAGGCCAGGAATAATTTGACCCGCTCCGTCATGCTGCGCTGAGGCTGCATTATCGCTCGCTCCCCAGGAAGAACAGCGCCAGGGTGCCGGGCCCCGAATGGGCGCCGATGACCGGGCCGACATCTGTAATGAGATCGGCGCGGCGGCCCGTGCGCTGGAAGATCATATCCTCGAGCAGTTTGGCGTCGTCAATGCAATCGCCGTGGGAGATATAATAAAATCCCTCGGGATCAAGCGCGCTCTGCATAAACCGCTCCATCATGGCGGCAATGGACTGTTTTCTGCCGCGGATCTTCTTAACCGGAATGAGCCTGCCCTCGTCATCCACGTGAAGGACCGGCTTGATCTGCAGCAGGGTGCCTGCCAGGGCGCTGGCAGCGCTGACTCTGCCGCCGCGCTTGAGATAGACCAGATTGTCCACCGTGAACCAATGGCACAGCGAGGGCAGGGTCCGGCGGGTATATTCCGCAACGTCTTCCAGGTCTGCGCCGGCGTCACGACGCTCAACCGCAAGGCGGACAAGCATTCCCTGTCCGGCGGAGGCGCAGCGGCTGTCGATACAGACGATCTTCCGCTCGGGATACTGCTCCATCAGATCTTTTGCGATCAGCTTTGCCGTCTGGCAGGAATTGCTCAGCGCCGTGGCAAAGCCGATATAGAGAATATCGAGTCCATCCTGCAGCACTGTCTCAAAGCACTTCTGATATGCTTCCATGCCCACAGCCGCCGTCTTTGCCACACGGCCGTCACGCATATACTGATAGAATTCGCTGATGGGCATTTCGCTGTTGGTATATTCCCGGTCATCTCCGACAAAATGGAATGTCAGTTCTGCGCATTTCACATCCCATTCTTTTAAAATCGCGGGATGAATATCGCAGGCAGTATCGGTAATGATTTGATAGTTGTTCATATCTTGATCCTCCTGAAGGAATTCAATCTAATATCGCATATTAGATTATCAGATAGGAAAACGCAAGTCAACAAGGAATTTGACATTTGCCCAGGATTATCAAAAAAAATCAAACACGGCAGACGCCGGACCGTCTGCCGTGTTATCGATCGAGGAGCTTTGCCAGGGACGCCACCGTGGGCGCATAGTGCCTGCAGTTTTCCCGCATAAATCGCTCGATGGGCTGCAGATCATTGGACCACCCGGCGGCCAGGAAATCCACCCCGGCTGCCCGGGCCATGTCATAGCCCGGCTTGAGATCGTCCACCATCAAAAGCTCGTCTGCCCGGAAGCCCAGCCGGGCCATGATATCCGTCAGCGGGTAAGGATTGGGCTTTCGCTGCTCGGGCGGTTCGTCCCAGCCGTAGACGAGCGTCGGCTCCGGCAGGCCGTTCTCCCGCCAGTCCCGGCGGATGTGCTCGCCGAGGGAGTGGGATACCACGCAGACCGTACCGCCGCGCTCCACATGACGCCAGAGCACCTCCCGGATGCCGGCATAGGCAGCGGGGATGTGACTGCGCACGTATTCACGCCAGAACTCCAGCTCCAGCTGCAGTTCCCTGTCGTCGAGTCCGAAGTCCTCGCGGCACATAGGCACAAAGCCGGGCGAAAAATTCTTCAGCCAGTAATCCTCCAGAGAAATGGTCATGCCGGGCCGGTAGATCTTCAGATACTCCACGAAGCAGGGGTAATGGATCGTGGCAGTGCTGTTGACCACGGTGTCGTCGTGATCCATCACCAAACAGGGATATCGCAAGGGCGCACCTCCTTCCGCCGTTTTGCTCAGTATACGCGGCGAAAGCAGCTTTTGTCAAATCCAGATTGGACAAAAAGCCCTTGCAAACAACGCAAAGGATGCTATAATATAAAAAACCAACAATAAGGAGATGCCGATATGAAAGAAGTATGGAGCGATAAAAAACGAACGATTTTCGGTCTGCCCCTGTCCTTCACCAAATACATCTTAGACGAAGAGCGTCTGTTTATCCGCAGCGGCGTCTTCACCAAGGTCGAAGATGAGATCTGGCTGCACCGCATCATGGACATCACCCTTCGTCAGACCTTCCGGCAGCGCCTCGAGGGCGTGGGCACCATCCACTGCTGCAGCTCCGACGCCTCCCAGCGGGAGTTCAGCATCAAAAATGTCAAGCATCCCCGCGAGGTTCGCGAGCTGCTCTCCTCCATGATCGAGGCCGAGCGCGAGAAGAAGCGCGTCATCTTCCACGAAACGCTGATGACCACCCCCGAGGACGACGATTCCATTGCCTCCAGAGTTCATAAATAAAGCTTCATCAAAAGCAGACACACGGCACCCCGCCGCGCTGTCTGCTTTTTTATATGGCTGAAGTCCGATCGAAAAATCCCGGTCTGATATGAAATCAGACCGGGATAATCTATGGATGCGGTTTTTTGACCTATTCCTCCACCTTGACCAGCGTGATATCCAGGCCCATGTCAAGCATGTTTTCCAGGGTGATCACGCCGTTTTCCAGTTTTCCTTCGATGGTACTGGTGCCGTCGTTGATGCTGATGACGCCGTCCTCAAGAGTCCAGGTGCCGTTGCCCTTGTTCTCACCTGCTTCAATGCGGCACTTGCCGCCCTTCTGCAGTTCGATCGTGAAGCCGCCTTCAAAGATTTCGTCGAGATTCAGATCCATGCCGTACATGGAAGCCGTCGACCCCTTATAAAGGCCGAGATTCGGATCGTTCGCCGCTGCGCGGCCGGAACCGCCGAAGGCAAGCACAGCGATACCGATCAGCGCCAGCGCCGCAAGGATGATCACGGGGATCAGCCATTTCCTGCTCTTTTTCTTCGGCTGCTCGCCGTAGATCGGCTGGGCGTAGGCAGGCTGTGCGGCAGCATAGATCGGTTGGACGGGCGCAGCATCTGCCGCCTGAACCGGCGCAGACGTCACGGAAGGCGCTTCCGGCGCTTCATAAACAGCCGGATCTGCGCTGACGACCGGTTCGGCCGACTCCACCGGAACGGCAGGTGCTTCGGGAATTTCCGGGACGGCGGGCACGGAATCGGTAATCTCCGGCTCGGGTGCGCTTCGCACAGGCTCCGGCGCGCCAAGCTTGGCGCCGCAGGAACCGCAGAAGGCCGCGCCTTCGTCGATCTGAGCGCCGCAATACGGACAAAATGCCATTTGAAAACCTCCTTTTTCTCTTTACAAATCACTTCTTTATTTTCCGATTCAACTGATCGGATATTCCGGCTTGGTATCGGTAAAGCGCAGACAGGAATCAAAGGAAGCGGATTCCAGATCATATGCTTTCCCACGAGCAACGCCATGCTTTTGTAGAACGATATCCCGCAGGATATCCTCGGTCCACCAGGGATTCTTCACAAACACCGGGCCAAGACAGTTGGTGAAAATCAGATTGCCGCAGCGGGCGCCCTCGACGCCGGAGGCGTCGTTGCCCCGGCCGTAAATAACGTCTGCCAGCGGGTTCGCGGCCCGGATATCCGCCATCTGGATCTGGGAGCCGAATACCTCCATCTTCGTATCACGAAGTCGGAAATGGATGTCGTCGCCCCAGACATAGGTGCGCTCCGTCGCCTCCATATCCAGAAGACCCAGACCCGCAAAGACGCTGCCGTCCTCACGGATCGTCCTGTTTCCGAACAGCAGCCCCGTGGTGCCGATGGCAATGATCCATCCGCCCCGGGCAAGGAAGGATTCGATTTGCCGCCGCTGCTTTTCCAGCGCGGGCCGGATGAATTCAAAGCATGTGATCTCCCCGGGCAGGAACAGCAGAAGGTCCAAATCGTCGAACGGGATCGGATCGTCAAAATCCTCGATCCGGCGCACCGAAACATCGACGCTGAGATTCTCACCCACCCGCTCAAAGGCCTGCACGCTGCCGCGCTCTCCGTGGAGATTCAGGCAATCCGGGTACATCCAGCCGATCCTTACGGTTTTATCCATGGTCTCCTCCCTGCTTGAACTGCTTTTTCAGCGCCTTATAGGGCTTCATACCGGTGACAAAATAAATGTTTGAAGTCTTTGTCTTGTCAAGCTCTGTCAATATGGCGGGGATATCCTCGGTATCAAGCACGGTGATCCGTCCTTCCGGGGCTCCGGCATAGCGCAGACAGTTGGCCGTATCATAGCAGACGGTGGTGGAGAACACCACATAGCGCTCCACGGGCGTTTTGGCGACGGGCGCAAAATCACAGTCAAAGAAATAGAAGGAATTGGAATAATACGGCAGGAAATCCTTTACTTCGTACAGGCCGATGAAAACAGCCTTTTCGCCCGGATCCTCGGCGATGGTGTCCAGCGCCGACTGCAGCGTCTCGGGGTTTTCCTGCTTCATGCGCAGATAATGGATCTGCTTGCCGTGATAACGCAGCACCTCCCGCCGATGGGCGGGATTGACAAATGCGGCCAGGGCGTCGCGGATCTGCGCATCGCTCAGGCCGAGGCGGCGGCAGATGGCAATGTCCATGGCGTAATTATAAAGATAAAACGGGTTGGCATAGGGATAGCTCCAAATCTTCCCGTCCAGCCGGAAGGTCCGCATTGCATAGTCCACATTTTCCAGATACACATCCGGCGCAGGATCGGAATGATGGTCGCAGCGGGAGCACGCAAACGGGCCGATACTGGCCAGATTGTATGCCTCGTACCGGATCGGATGGCCGCACTTGGGACAGGGCATGGACACACGGTAAAAGTCGTCGGCCGTATGGGTCTTGCTGTTTGAAGCAATGCTGAAATAGACGCTTTGACCCGCGCAATCCTCCAGGGCTTTGCTTCTGGGCTCTTCATTATTGAGGTATAAGGTCATGTCTTTGCCGATGGCGCCGCGGAATTTACGCAGAATGAAATCGGGATCGCCGTTGCGCTGGACCTGATCCTTTTGCAGATTCGTGATGCCCATATGGCCGGCCGGCAGGACTTCGCGGATACCGGGCATGCTCCGCTCGTCGATCTCGAGGATCAGAAATTCCTTATTGAATCTGCCGCCGAGGGTGGAATTCTTGATCAGCGTTGTGGCGACGCCGCTCATCATGTTCGCGCCCTCCACATTGGAGGCGATCTTTTTTCCGGCGAAGGCCATGGTGTGGGCCACCAGATTGGTGCTGGTGGACTTGCCGTTGGTTCCGGTAATAAAAACGACCTTGGCCGGGTCGATCCCCTTGAATCGGCGCACAAAATCCGGCATAAGGCGAAGCGCGATCATACCGGAATAACTGCTGCCGCGGCTGCGGTCGAGGAGATGGATGCCTGCGGCAATCAGTTTGCAAAGCCAGAGAGTCAGAATAAAAAGCATTTTGGGACTTGCGCTCCTTCCGAGGGACAGGCAGACTGCGAATGATTATTTGAAGTATACCAAACCCGAACGAAAATATCAAGTCGAACCAAAAATCCGGCCAAAAATCGCTGCCATGAAACAAAAAAGAAATGATCCTTGCATTTTTGTATATTTTTTATCTTTTCAATGAAATTTGGCGATTTACAAACGGAAGAAATAGTGCTAAAATAGATAAGGTTAAAATTGAACCTTACAGGAGGTAAATAAATGGCCAGAAAACTGAAATCCATGGACGGCAATACCGCCGCCGCCCACGTCAGCTATGCTTTTACCGAGGTAGCTGGCATTTATCCCATCACCCCGTCTTCCCCGATGGCCGACTACGTCGATCAGTGGTCCGCCCAGGGCCGTAAGAACATCTTCGGCAATCGTGTCAAGGTCGTTGAGATGCAGTCCGAAGCCGGCGCGTCCGGCACCGTGCACGGCTCCCTCGCCGCCGGCGCCCTGACCACCACCTACACCGCTTCCCAGGGCCTGCTTCTGATGATCCCCAACATGTACAAGATCGCCGGCGAGCTTCTGCCCGGCGTGTTCCACGTCTCGGCCCGTACCGTTGCGACCCAGGCGCTGAACATCTTCGGCGACCACTCCGACGTCTATGCCTGCCGTCAGACCGGCTTCGGCATGCTCTGCGAGACCAACCCCCAGGAGGTCATGGACCTCGGCGCCGTGGCCCATCTGGCCGCCATCGAGGGCCGCGTGCCCTTCATCAACTTCTTCGACGGCTTCCGCACCTCCCACGAGATCCAGAAGATCCAGATCTGGGACTATGACGATCTCAAGGAAATGTGCAACATGGACGCGGTCGAGGCCTTCCGCAAGCACTGCCTGAACCCCGAGCGCCCCGCCATGCGCGGCAGTCATGAGAACGGCGACATCTTCTTCCAGCACCGTGAGGCCTGCAACAAGTACTACGACGCGGTTCCCGCCATCGTGGAAAAGTACATGGCCAAGGTCAACGAGAAGCTTGGCACCGACTATCAGCTGTTCAACTACTACGGCGCGCCCGACGCCGAGCGCGTCATCGTGGCCATGGGCTCCATCTGCGACGTGGCCGAGGAAGTCATCGACTACCTCAACGCCCAGGGCGAGAAGGTCGGCCTGATCAAGGTCCGCCTGTTCCGGCCCTTCGCCTGCGACAAGCTCATCGCCGCCATCCCCGCCACCTGCAAGAAGATCGCCGTGCTCGACCGCACCAAGGAGCCCGGCTCCATCGGCGAGCCCCTGTACATGGACGTGGTCACCGCTCTGGCCAACGCCGGCATCCAGATCCCCGTGATCGGCGGCCGCTACGGCCTCGGCTCCAAGGACACGCCTCCCTCCTCCGTGTTCGCTGTCTTTGAAGAGCTTGCCCGCGACGAGATGAAGCGCCAGTTCACCATCGGCATCGTCGATGACGTGACCGGCCTGTCCCTGCCCGAGCATGAGTCCCCCAACACCGCGGCCGAAGGCACCATCGAGTGCAAGTTCTGGGGTCTCGGCGGCGACGGCACCGTCGGCGCCAACAAGAACTCCATCAAGATCATCGGCGACCACACCGACAAGTACGTCCAGGCCTACTTCCAGTACGACTCCAAGAAGACCGGCGGCATCACCATCTCCCACCTGCGTTTCGGTGACAAGCCCATCAAGAGCCCGTACTACATCAACAAGGCCGACTTCGTGGCCTGCCACAACCCGTCCTACGTCACCAAGGGCTTCAAGATGGTGCAGGACGTCAAACCCGGCGGCGTGTTCATGATCAACTGCCAGTGGTCCCCCGAGGAGCTGGCCCATCACCTGAACGCCGAAGCCAAGCGCTATATCGCGAAGAACAACATCCAGCTTTACACCATCAACGCCATCGACCTGGCCATCGAGGTCGGCATGGGCAAGCGCACCAACACCATCCTGCAGTCCGCCTTCTTCTCCCTGGCGAAGGTCATGCCCGAGGCAGAAGCCATCACCTACATGAAGGACGCTGCGGAGCACTCCTATGCCAAGAAGGGCATGGACGTGGTTGAGAAGAACTGGAAGGCCATCGACGCCGGCGCCACCGCCTACGTCAAGATCGACGTTCCCGCCGACTGGGCCGACGCTGTTGACGCTCCCGCCGATCTGGCCCTCGAGGGTAAGCCCGAGCTCGTCAAGCAGGTCAAGGAGATCCTGGAGCCCGTTGGCAGAATGGACGGCGACAGCCTGCCCGTCTCCGCTTTCGTGGACTATGTCGACGGCCAGTTCGAGCTGGGCGCCGCCGCCTACGAGAAGCGCGGCGTAGCCGTGACCGTCCCCGAATGGGACGCCGCCAAGTGCATCCAGTGCAACAGCTGCGCTTACGTCTGCCCGCACGCCACCATCCGTCCCTTCGCTCTGACCGAGGAAGAGGCCGCCAACGCTCCCGAGGCCGCCAAGATCGTTCCCATCAAGGCCGGCAAGGGCAAGGGCGTCTACTCCTACACCATGGCCGTCTCCCCGCTGGACTGCATGGGCTGCGGCGTCTGCATCGGCGTCTGCCCGACCAAGGCTCTGAGCATGGTCCCGCAGGAGAGCCAGGCCGCCCAGCAGGAGGTCTTCAACTACTGCGTCAAGTCCGTGGCAGACAAGCCCGATATGAAGGACAACACCGTCAAGGGCAGCCAGTTCCGTCAGCCGATGCTGGAGTTCTCCGGCTCCTGCGCGGGCTGCGCCGAGACCTCCTACGCCCGTCTCGTCACCCAGCTCTTCGGCGACCGCATGTACATCTCCAACGCCACCGGCTGCTCGTCCATCTGGGGCGGCCCCGGCGCAACCTCTCCCTACTGCACCGATAAGAACGGCCACGGTCCCGCCTGGGCCAACTCCCTGTTCGAGGACAACGCCGAGCACGGCCTCGGCATGCATGTGGCCCAGAAGGTCATCCGCGAGAGCCTGGCAGAGAAGATCCGCGAGGTCATCGAGAAGACCGACTCCGACGAGCGCAAGGCCGTTTGCCAGGCTTACCTCGACACCATGAACGACGGCGAGGCCAACAAGGCCGCCACTGCCGCTCTGGTTGCCAACCTCGAGGCCAACGTCTGCTGCGATACCGTCAAGGAGATCCTGGACAAGAAGGAATACCTGTCCAAGAAGTCCGTGTGGATCTTCGGCGGCGACGGCTGGGCTTACGACATCGGCTTCGGCGGCGTGGACCACGTTCTGGCCTCCGGCGAAGACGTCAACATCTTCGTGTTCGACACCGAGGTCTACTCCAACACCGGCGGTCAGGCCTCCAAGGCCTCCAACATCGGCCAGGTCGCCCAGTTCGCGGCTGCCGGTAAGGAAGTCAAGAAGAAGAGCCTCGCCGAGATCGCCATGTCCTACGGCTACGTCTACGTGGCCCAGGTCGCCATGGGTTCCCCCGCCGCCCAGACGCAGACTCTCAAGGCCATCACCGAGGCCGAGGCCTACAACGGCCCGTCCCTGATCATCGCCTACGCCCCCTGCGAGATGCACTCCATCAAGGGCGGCATGGTCAACTGCCAGGCCGAGATGAAGAAGGCTGTCGACTGCGGCTACTGGAATACGTTCCGCTTCAACCCCGCCGCGGAAGGCAAGAAGTTCACCCTGGATTCCAAGGCGCCCGCCGGCGGCTATCAGGAGTTCCTGATGAACGAAGCTCGCTACAGCCGTCTGACCCGCGAATTCCCCGAGCGCGCCACCGTCCTGTTCGCCCGCAACGAGGAAGCCGCCAAGGAGCGCTACGAGCACCTGCTCAAGCTCGTCGACCTGTACGCGGAGTAATTTCCCGAAGCAACCCCCAATCAACCAACGCACCCGCCCGCACAACCGTGCGGGCGGGTTTTTTCTGGACATTCCGGTGTTTTCGCAGTAAAATGACTTCAGTAATTGACTGATAAATCACAACAATTAGCGCATTATGATTGCGCTCTGGAGGGCCAAAGATGAAAAAGCGCTCAAGCAAAGCGGCGCCAAGCAAAAACCGCAAGAAGAAAAAGCCGGTACGCACCAAGCGGGTCTACCCGAAGAAAACGAGGCGCACCTATCAGTGGGATGACGAAAAAGAAGCCGCACGTCTCTCCGCTCTGGCGAATAACTTCCGCGGCGGGAGGCTGTTCAACGGCTATGTTCGTGAAGCACTCCCTATGGTGATTATCGTCGCGGTCGTGATGGTCGCTTTCCTTGTGATTTCAGTCTTATTTCTTCACGACGCACTTACAATGAAATTGCCCGCCGATCTGGAGACAAAGACCGTACAGGTCAACGAAATCCGGGAAGACGAGGATTCAGTCTATTTTGAGACAGACACGGGCACGATGTACACGTCTAAAAGCTCAGTAGATATGTACGATCAGATGATTGAGGATTTTTCTCCAGGAGAGTCCTTTATGGTGACATGTTCAAAAAAAGACCCCACGGCTATGTGGGGTCTTCGTTCGAGCCGCGGGAAAGTATACTTAACACCGGATCATCTGCTCAAGGATTTAAGAGACAATCGACTGCTGGTTTCCGCGGTTTGTATTGCCATTTTGATTGTATACATTCTGTTAAGCATCGCTGCGAATCACGTCCTGTCGAACGCGCCGAATTATCCCCGTTTGTCCAGGCTGTTTGTGCGCAGGGAGTATTTGAACATCAATGATAACGATATTTTAAACACACAAACACCCGTTCCCTCTCCGCCGCCAGTGGAACAGAATTTTGAGGATTGAGTCCGCCTGCGACGCACCTTTTGCTCCCTCCGGGAGGGAGCTGGCTCCGCCGAAGGCGGAGACTGAGGGAGATTGGCGATATGTCCGATGCCGTATGCACCGACCACCATGTATACAAACCTTCGGTACGGCAATCTCCCCCCCTAAAGGGACTAGGCGGCAAGCCGCCGTCGCAGTCAACTTCGATGACAGCCCCCTCCCCGAGGGGGCCAGGGTGCTGAGAAATCTTGTAACCCTTCCGCCTCATCCGTCATCCGGCGGCCAAAAGTCGCCGGATGACACCTTCCGCTTTACCCGCCCTTCGGGTGCCTCAAGGGGAAGGTTTTGGTACTCAGAATAATGTTGCCGCCCTTTCCATAGGATTTTGGGAAGGGCGGTGATCTTATGCGGGGCAAGCCGACGATGTTTTACGGGGCGCTGCTGCTGGCCGGAGCGAACCTGGCGATGCAGGGCGCAGCGATGCTGTTCCGGGTGTATCTGTCCCGAACGGTGGGCGCGGCGGGCCTCGGGCTGCTGCAGCTCATCCTCACAGTGGGCGGCCTGGCCCTCACCGTGGGCGTGTCCGGCGCCCGGGTCACGGCCATGTACCTTTGCGCCGAGGAACTGGGACAAAGGCGTATCCGGGGCGTGGGGCGGGTGCTGCAGGCGTGTACAAGCTACTGCCTGTGCGCCGGCTGCCTCGCGGGACTGACCCTCATCGTCGGCGCAGATTATATCGCCCTTTGCTGGATCGGCGACGCGCGGGCAGCGTCCGGTATCCGTCTGCTCGGTCTGTTCCTGCCCGCCGACTGCCTGTGCGCCGTGCTCACGGGTTATTTCACCGCCTCCGGGCGGATCTGGCAGCTCGTGGGCATTGAGGGCTTCGAGCGGCTCGCATCCATCGTTCTCACGGTTCTGCTGCTGCGCGGCGCCTCCGGCGGCCCCGCCGCCGCCTGCCGGGCCATCGTCCTGGGCAGCGGTCTGGCGGGTCTGTGCGCCCTGGCGGCCATGGGCGCCCTCTGCCTGCACGGCCTGCCAAAGCCGGATCCGGAGATCCCTGTGGTGCGTCGGATGCTGCGCATGAGCCTGCCCCTGGCCCTGGGGGACTGGGTGCGCTCCGGTCTGTCCACCTCCGCGCATCTGCTCATTCCCAGGGGCCTTTCGCGCCATGGCGGCTCGTCCGAGGATGCCCTGGCGGCCTACGGGGCGATCCACGGCATGGTCTTCCCCGTCGTCTATTTCCCGGCGGCGTTCTTGTATGCCCTGGTGGATCTGCTGATCCCGGAGCTCTCCCGGCTGCGGGTGCAGGCAAAAAAAGAGCGCATCCGTGCGCTGACGGACCGCTGCTTCCGCACCGGGGCGGTGTTTGCCTGTATCTGCGCCGGTCTGCTGCATCTGTTCGCCGCGCCTCTGGCAGAGCGAGTTTATCACAGCGCACAGGCCGGGACCTATCTTGCCGTCTTTGCTCCGATGATCATTTTCCTCTATCTCGATTCCGTCACCGACGGCATATTGAAAGGGCTGGGCGAGCAGGTGTACTGCGTCCGGTGCAACATTTTTACTTCTGTTCTGGAGGTCGCGGGGCTGTTGCTGCTCCTGCCCCGGCTGGGCGTCACGGGCTATGTGCTGTGCTTCGGAGCGACCCGGCTGCTCAACTACTGCCTCAGCGCCGCCCGGCTGTGGAAAACCACCGGCTGTCCCCTGCCCGCCCGGTTCTGTGTGAAGCTGGCCCTGTGCTTCGGGCTCTGCGTGCTGTGCCTGCGGGAGCAGCCCTGGCTGTTCGCGCCTGTTTTTATCTGCCTTCTGCTCCTGACAAAGGCTGTGACGCGGGAGGATCTGCGCTGGCTCGCCGACGTACTGCGGCGTACCCGCGCCGGGACTTTGACATCGGTGAAAAGCGCGGTATAATAAAAGAAAAACGAGGTGCGACATGCGCATTGAACATCCGATCCCGCCGCTTTACGGCCCGAACTCCGAAAGGCTGATCCTCGGCTCTTTCCCCTCGGTCAAATCCAGGGAAGCCATGTTCTTCTACGGCCACACGCAGAACCGATTCTGGAAAACCATGGCCGCCCTGTGCAGCTCAGAGGTGCCGAAAACCGTGGAGGAAAAGACAAGGCTGATCCTGGACCACGGCTTCGCGCTCTGGGACGTGATCGCCTCCTGTGAGATCGTCGGCTCCTCCGACAGCTCTATCACGAACGCCGTGGCCAACGATCTGACCCCGATCCTGGCGGGCAGCCGGGTGACACGGATCTTCTGCAACGGGACGACGTCATACCGTCTGTACGGAAAGTACATCCAGCCGTTCACGGGCATCGAGGCGGTCTGTCTTCCCTCCACCAGCCCGGCCAACGCGGCATGGAGCCTGGACAGGCTGATCGAAACCTGGGGCGCCGCCCTCAATCCATGATTTTCAGGGGCTTCCAGCGCAGATAGTCCCCCGCCGCCAGGGAGTATCCGACGCCGTTCATCTCGCCCAGGACACTCAGACGGAATTTGCTCTGACCGTGCAGATGGGCATAGATCACCCGCTCAGCGCCGTATTCCTCCGCCATGCGGGTGAAGCCGCTGTCGCGCTCGAGAAGATTCGTGGGCGGAAAATGCAGGAACATGATGAATTTTTGATATCCGTCCGCCTTTGCCGCTTCAAAGGATTCCCGCAGGCGGTCCAGCTCCCGCGCCACGATCCTTTTGGCATGCTCCGCCTTCTCCTCATCCCAGCCGATGACCTGACGGTAGGCGTTGAGATAGTAAGGCCCTTCGTAACAGAAGCCCTTGGTGCCCACCAGGGCATAGTCGCGATAGGGATAGTAATTGCCCTGCAGGAAGGCCAGCCGCCCGGCATAACGCTCGTTCAGTCTGGCGGTCTGGTTTGCTGGCCAGAAGGCGTCGTGATTGCCCCGCAGGAGGATCTTCCGCCCGGGCAGATCCGCGATATATTCCAGGTCCTGCGCGCTCTCGGTCAGGTTCTTTCCCCAACTGTGATCGCCCAGAAGCACCAGCGTGTCCTCCGGGCGGATCATTTTTGCGCAGTGCTTCTTCAGCTTCTTTTCATGTTCCCGCCAGAGCCGGTCAGTCAGCTGGTTTTTGGCCTTTGGCTCCGACTGAAAATGAAGATGCAGATCGCCGATGGCAAATAGACTCATAGTATCTCCTTAAAACGCCGCAGCGGATCGCTGCGGCGTTTTTGTTCAGAATCCGAGATTGTCGTTCACCAGGATCACATGGATCCTGTCCGGGTGCCGCGAGAACCGGGTGATGAGGAACTGGCAGCAAATCGAATCCGGCGATTTGCAGTCGGCGCATTTTCCAGTGCGCGTGCAGGGCGTATCCAGGCCGAAGCGCTGGGCATTGATGGGCGCCGCCACGTTTCTTGCGCGCTTCATGGCCCCGTCCACATCGCCGCAGACCTTGTTCATGCCCACGATAAACACGACCTTCCGCGGCCCCTGGGCGATGGCGGACACACGGTTGGCATTGCCGTCGATGTTGATCAAAACGCCGTCGTCGGTCATTGCATTCACGCTGGACAGGAAGACGTCGGCGTCATAGGCGGCCAGCATGGCCGCGCGCTTGTCTTCGTATTCGTCGCGGTCGATGAAGTTGTAGTTCCCCGCCTTGAGCGCATCCACCAGGCCGATCTCGTGGGCGCTCATGGCCCCGCCCATGGTGACGGAGCTTCCCTCAGGGATCAGCGCCAGAGCCTGCGCAAGCGCGGAATCCCGGTCGGCGCAATAATAGCCGTTCATGTTTCGGCTTTTGAGGCCGGCGATGACCCGCTTGGCCAGGAGCTCGTTCCGTTTGAAAATGTTCTGATTCATGGCAGCCTCCTTTGTCATTTTGCGGTTGTTTTCATCCATATCATACGGCAAAGCGCCATAAAAATCAATAAAAAACGTGAAAATGCGCCCCGCTTTCGCAGGGCGCAGTTTTCTGAATCGCATGAGAAAATCAGAGCTTGTTCTGATTCCGGACCTCGGCCAGTTCCTCCATGATCTCGTCGATGGACATCTCCGACTCGGCGCACACGGTGCCGGTGACGGCGCCCTCCACCAGGGGGCAGTCGGCCATGACGATTTTACGGCCGTCCATGGCTTCGATGACCATTTCCGTGGTCATGACGGCGCTGCCCATGTCCATAAGGACGATCACGCCGTCGTCGGAATAAACCTCGTCGATGGCAGCGTAGATCTTCTCGAAACTGGTGCCGAGACTTCCGTCGTCCAAACCGCCGGCAGCCTGGATGGGTACGCTGGCAGCCATCATCCTGGTCAGCTCCACAACGCCCTTTGCCAGCGTCTCACAGTGGGAGACGATCACAAATCCGACCATAGCAGCCTCCTCAGATCGCGCCGTCAATCACTTCCAGCATCACTGTGAAGGAGGTGGCGCCGGGGTCCTGATGACCAATGGAGCGCTCACCGAGATAGCTGGCGCGGCCCTTCGTCGCGATGATGGTCTTGGTGTACTCAATGCCTTCCTTCGCCGCCGCCAAACCGTCGTCCAGCGCCTTTTTAGCGTCGCCGGATTCAGCAAAGCTCTTTTTCATGGCCTCCGTCGCCGGGACCATCGCATCGAGCATGGTCTTCTCACCGGTGGTGGACTTGCCGCGCTGCTGCACGCCCGCGATCGCCGCATCCATGATGGCGAGGAAATCCTCCATGCCGATCTCCATCTTTCCCGCCATGACCTTGCCGGCCTGCATGAACGCCGTGCCGTACAGGGGGCCGGACGCGCCGCCCACCGTGGATACCAGAGCCATGCCGACGGTCTTGAGGATCGTGCCGATATCCTTGCCCTCCATCATGGGCTGTTTTGCCTTGACCGCGTCGAAACCGCGCGCCATATTGATGCCGTGGTCGCCGTCGCCGATCACGTTGTCAAGCTCGGTCAGAAAGAGCTTTTCTTCTTCGATTTTTTCTCCGATCTCAAGCAGAATGCTCAGAACCTTATCATTACTAACCATGCCGATGCTCCTTATATCTTTATGCCTTGAATGCGATGGTGTCAGCCTTGGCGTCCAGCAGCTCCTTGAGCTCGTCATCCAGCTTCAGCAGGGTGACGGAGAAGCCCTCCATCTCCAGGGAGGTCATGAACTCGCCCACGAAGGTCTTGTAGACCTTGATGCCTTTTTCCGCCAGCACGTCGGCCACGTGGTTGTTGACGATGAACAGCTCCATGGCGGGAGTCGCGCCGGAGGAGTTGACCATGACGGCCACTTCGCTGCCGCTGAAGTCCAGATCCCCCAGGATCTTGTCCAGGATATGATCGACGATCTCGTCCACGGGGCGCAGGGGCTCCTTGTGGGTGCCGGGCTCGCCGTGGATGCCGATGCCGACCTCCATCTCGTCCTCACCCAGCTCGAATCCGGGCTTGCCGGCGGCGGGCACGGTGCAGGGGCGGATGGCAACGCCCATGGTGCGGACATTATCGATGACCTTCTGGGCAGTGGCCTGGACTTCCTCCAAAGAAGCGCCGGTCTCGGCCTTGGCGCCGGCGATCTTGTGGACGAATACGGTGCCGGCCACGCCGCGGCGGCCGACGGTGTAGAGGGAGCCGTCCACGGCCACGTCGTCATTGACGACGACCTTGGCGACCTTGATGTCCTCCATTTCGGCCATCTCGCCGGCCATCTCGAAGTTCATGACATCGCCGGTGTAATTCTTGATGACCATCAGAACGCCTGCGTCGGTGGCGATGGCCTTGATGCCTTCATAGACCTGGTCGGGGGTGGGCGAGGTGAACACCGCGCCGGCAACCGCGGCGTCGAGCATGCCTTCGCCGACGAAGCCGCCGTGGGCGGGCTCATGGCCGGAGCCGCCGCCGGAGATCAATGCGACCTTGCCTTCTTTCTTGTTGGAGCGGACGACGACATTGCCGCAGTCCAGCTTTTTGACGTACTGGGGATATGCCTTGCACATGCCCATGATCATCTGGTTTTCAACCTGATCGACTGCATTGATAAATTTCTTCATGATGCTCCTCCAATTCGATAAAAATGCAAGAAATATTCGTTATTTTACGGTTTTCGTCGCAATCATGTCCACGCCGGTGCCCGCGACGTTGCTGACGACCACGTCGCCCGTGTGTACGGGGGCCGGGAGCGCCACGCCCTTGAGGGCGGCGACAACGTCGAAGATCTTGCCCTTGGGCACGTCGGACTTGGTCTTGCAGGAGACGGTGACCGCACCGGATTGGCTGCCGTAAACAAGCACGGAGCTTGTGACGATGCGGGTGGGATTGGTGACCTCCTTGCGGGCGTACTGCTCACCGCGCGGGCAGGTGTAGCCGGTGATCTCAACGATTTCACCGCCATCCATTGTGACCTGGACGGGGCAGCCGAGAGGACAGTTGATGCAGGTAAGATTGATCTTTTCCATCGTTACGCCTCCTCGACCTTGATATGAATGGTTTTCAGATCCGGGTGCTTATCCAGCATGTCCCGGGTCAGCTTGATCTCCTCCATCTCGCCGGGCGCCATGACCTGGCGGCGGCGCTTGACGACCTCGTCGCCGTCGAGGATCAGCTTCACCCGGCGGTCGCGCATGACGCCGCCCACGCGGAAGCGGATGGTAAGGCTGTCGCCGACGAACTTCGGATCGATGGCCACGGGCACGGTGTATCTCGGGCCGCCTTCGAAGGTGATGGGGATCTCATTGCGCGCCTCTTCCCTGCCGCCGGCTTCCACAAAGGCCACCGCGGCGCGGCCGGCGCTGGCCGCCTCTTCGCTGACGTAGTCCACAAGGTCATGCACATGCAGCACGTTGCCCGCGGCGAACACGCCGGGGATCGAGGTCTCCAGGCTCTCATTGACCCGGGGGCCGTTCGTGACGGGGTTGATCTCCACGCCCATGCCGCGGGAAAGCTCATTCTCGGGGATCAGGCCGACGGACAGCAGCAGGGTATCGCAGTCATAATGCTCCTCGGTGCCGGGAATGGGCTTGTTTTTGTCGTCGACCCGGGCGATGGTGACGCCGGAGACGCGCTCCTTGCCCTCGATGTTGACCACGGTGTGGCTCAGCTTCAGGGGGATGCCGAAGTCATCCAGACACTGGACGATATTTCGCTTCAGGCCGCCGGAATAGGGCATGAGCTCCGCCACGACCTGAACCTTGGCGCCCTCGAGGGTCATGCGGCGGGCCATGATGAGGCCGATATCGCCGCTGCCCAGAATGACGACCTTCCTGCCGGGCATGTAGCCCTCCATATTGACCAGGCGCTGGGCCGTGCCCGCGCTGTAGATGCCCGCCGGACGGAAGCCGGGGATGTTCAGCGCACCGCGGCTGCGTTCACGGCAGCCCATGGCCAGGACGATGGCGCCCGCCTCGATGGTGAACAGGCCGTCGATCTTGTTCATGGCGGTGATGACCTTGTCCCCGCTGATTGCCAGGACCATGGTCAGCAATTTATACTCGATGCCGCGTTCGATCACCTGATCGATGAACCGTTCGGCATACTCCGGTCCGGTCAGCTCCTCTTTGAAGGTGTGCAGACCGAAGCCGTTGTGGA
The DNA here is from genome assembly GCA_015068455.1 of Oscillospiraceae bacterium. Classification (GTDB taxonomy): domain Bacteria; phylum Bacillota; class Clostridia; order Oscillospirales; family Oscillospiraceae; genus SVMC01. The sequence continues at coordinate 172,130 of SVKO01000005.1, forward strand.
TGCACTGATTCAGGATGCCGCCGAGCTTGTCGTCACGCTCCAGAATCAGGATGCTCCGGGAACCGGCGTCGTATGCGGCAACCGCCGCAGCCAGACCGGCGGGGCCGCCGCCGATAATGACAATATCATATTTCATGGCAGCTACCTCCTAAATCCGGTCTTTCAGACGTCCGGTGATGAGCTTGGAGTCGCCGCCGGACTTGGTGATTTCGCTCTGATCCACGCCGAGCTCTCTGGCCAGGATCTCCATCACTCTCGGGCTGCAGAAGCCCGCCTGGCAGCGGCCCATACCGGCGCGGGTGCGGCGCTTGACGCCGTCGAGGCTCTTTGCGCCCAGGGGGCGGCGGATGGCGTCGATGATCTCGCCCTCGGTGACGGTCTCGCAGCGGCAGATGACCTGTGCATAGGTGGGATCGCGCCTGATGAGCTCGTCATATTCCTCGGGTGACAGGGTCTTGGGATCAAGGATGCCCTTGCGTGTGGGGATAAAGTCGGGATTGGGCTCCAGGCCCATCAGATCCCGCAGAAGATCCGAGATCGCCACGCCGATGGCCGGCGCGGAGGTGAGGCCCGGGGACTCGATGCCGGCGCAATCGATGAACTGCGGCGCGTCCTCCACCTCGCCCAGGACGAACTCATGGTGATCCTCATGGGCGCGCAGGCCGGCGAAGCTGGTGATGACCTGGCGGATGGGCAGGCCGTCCACCGTTGTGCCCGCCTTGGAGATCAGATCGTCCAGGCCGGCGGCGGTGGTGTTGACACCCTCGCGATCCTCAATGTCGATGGCGGTGGGGCCGACGATGGTGTTGCCGTGGACGGTGGGGCTGACCAGGACGCCCTTGCCCAGCTTGCCGGGCAGCTGGAAAATGGTATGCTTGACAAAGTCGCCGGTGGTGCGGTCGAGCAGGCAGTAGTCGCCGCGGCGCGGGGTGATATGGATCTTTTTCGCGCTGACCATGTTGTGGAACACGTCGGAATACAGGCCCGCGGCGTTGACCACATAGCGCGTATCGAGGATGCCGTTGTTGGTCTGTACGGCCCAGCCGTTTTCATTGCGGCTCAGGCCCTTGACCTCGGTATTGAATTTGAATTCTACGCCGTTGGCGTTGGCGTTTTCCGCCAGGGCGATGGTGTAACCAAAGGGGCAGACGATGCCGCCGGTGGGCGCCCAGAGGGCCGCCACAGCCTCGGAAGAGACGTTGGGCTCCAGCTCATGCAGACGCTTGGAATCGACGATCTCCAGCTGCTCCACGCCGTTCGCCACGCCGTTCTCATAGAGCTTCTGCAGACGGGGCAGATCATCCTCGCTCATGCAAACGACCAGACTGCCGTTCTGAATGAAAGCGAAATCCAGATCCTTCGCCAGCTGGGGCATCATCAGGTTGCCCTGAAGATTCATTTTCGCCATCAGCGTGCCGTGCTCTGCGTCAAAGCCGGCATGGACAATGGCGCTGTTGGCCTTGGAGGTGCCGCAGCACACGTCCTCGCAGCGCTCCACTACGCAGACCTTGGCCTTGTAGCGGGACAGGAAGCGGGCAACGGCGCAGCCGGTCACACCGGCGCCGATGATGATGATGTCATACACGTAAATGTGCCTCCTAACATGTTTGTCCAATGAAAGGCCGGGCAGCCTTTCATACCCCGTTGATCAGGGCCGGGCTGCCCGGCACGTTTGCATAGGACAGAATATGGAACGATTACCAGGGGATGACCTTGAACAGCAGCGCAGCGATCGCGCCGCCGATGATCGGGCCGACAATGGGGATCCAGCCATATGCAAAGTTGCTGGAGCCCTTGCCCTTGATGGGCAGAACCGCATGGGCGCAGCGGGGACCGAAGTCACGGGCGGGGTTGATGGCATAGCCGGTGAGGCCGCCGAGGGACATACCGATGGACACGATGATGCCGAACACGAGCAGCTTCTCAACGCCGGAGGCGCAGCCGGCAACATTGCCGATGCCGAGGATGGCGAACACCAGGACGAAGGTGCCGACAATCTCAGAGAGCAGGTTCAGGAAGACATTGGGAACGGACGGGCCGGTGGAGAAGACGCCCAGCTTGGTGCCGGGATCCTCGGTGGCGTCGAACTGGCCCTTGTACAGGATGTACACAAGGCAGGCGCCGATAAATGCGCCGAAGAACTGGGCAATGATGTAGGGGATCACGTCGGAGCCGGGCGTGTTGCCCATGATCCACATGGCAATGGTGACAGCGGGGTTGAAGTGGGCGCCGGAGCCTGCGCCGAAAATGAAGGCAGGAACCAGAACCGCAAGGCCCCAGGCAATGGTGATCTGGACCGGGCCGCCGCCCTTCATGCCGGACTTATCCAGGGTAACGTTGGCAACGACGCCGTCGCCGAGCAGGATCAGCATCATGGTACCGAGAAACTCACAAATTAATTTTGTCCACATAATTGTTTTCCTCCTTTAATACCTTTCCTCAACTTTTCTCTATTGTAAAACCTTGTGGTTTTTACGACAAATCATTCCTTGGCCCAGCCGAAGGTGCTCTCAACGGCCTTCTTCCAGCCCTTGAGCTCCTTCGCTCTGGTCTCTTCGTCCATGGCGGGCTCGAACTCCTTGTCGATGGCCCAGTTCTTGATGACGTCTTCCTTGCCGTTCCAATAGCCCACAGCCAGGCCTGCCAGATAGCTGGCGCCCATTGCGGTGGTCTCAACGCAGACGGGACGATGCACCGGCGCATCGATGATGTCGGACTGGAACTGCATCAGGAAGTTGTTCTTGCAGGCGCCGCCGTCGACCTTCAGCGCGGCCAGCTTGACGCCGGAGCCCTCTTCCATGGCCGCCAGCACGTCGTTGGTCTGGAATGCCAGGGACTCCAGGGTGGCGCGGATGATGTGGGCCTTGTTGACGCCGCGGGTCAGGCCGGTGATGGCGCCGCGGGCATAGGGATCCCAGTACGGAGCGCCCAGGCCGGTGAAGGCGGGAACCACATAGCAGCCGTTGGTATCGGGCACCTTGGTGGCGAAATACTCGGAATCCGGGGAAGCATCGACCAGCCTCAGCTCGTCACGCAGCCACTGGATGGCAGCGCCGGCAACGAAGACGGAGCCTTCCAGCGCATACTCGACCTTGCCGTCGAGGCCCCAGGCAATGGTGGTCAGCAGACCGTTGTTCGGATAGATGGGCTTCTCGCCGATGTTCATCAGCATGAAGCAGCCGGTGCCGTAGGTGTTCTTGGCCATGCCGGGCTCGAAGCAGGTCTGGCCGAAGAGGGCCGCCTGCTGGTCGCCGGCGTCGCCGGTGATCTTGATGGAGCCGCCGAACCACTCGGGATCGGTCTCGCCGAACAGGCCGCTGGACGGCTTTGCCTCAGGCAGCATGCTCATGGGGATATCGAACTTCTTGCAGAGGCTCGGATCCCACTGGCAGGTGTTGATGTTGAACAGCTGGGTTCTCGATGCGTTGGAGTAGTCGGTCGCATGGACGCGGCCCTTGGTCAGCTTGAAGATCAGCCAGGAGTCCACAGTGCCGAAGGCCAGGTTGCCGGCCTCTGCTCTCTCGCGCACGCCGGGAACATTGTTCAGGATCCAGCGGGCCTTGGTGCAGGAGAAGTAGGGGTCAAAGACCAGGCCGGTCTTCTCATAGGCTTCCTTCTCCAGCTCGGGATAAACGGCCAGCAGCTCTTCCTTCATGGGAGCGGTTCTGCGGCACTGCCAGACGATCGCATTGTAGACGGGCTCGCCGGTCTTCTTGTCCCAGATGATGGTGGTTTCACGCTGGTTGGTGATGCCGATGGCGGCAATGTCTTCGGCCTTGGCGCCGATCTTCTCCATCGCCTGACGGCAAACCAGAAGCTGGGTATCCCAAATCTCGTTTGCGTTGTGCTCTACCCAGCCGGGCTGCGGATAGATCTGGGTGAATTCTTTCTGTGCAACGCTGCAGATCTCGCCCTTTTCGTTGAACAGAATACAGCGGTTGGAAGTCGTGCCGGCATCCAGCGCCATTACGTATTTTGCCATGAAATGATCCTCCTTTTTGCTCCAAATTGTATTTCCATATCCGTGATTTTCGGGTACACTTCCTGCATACCCTCGCACATAATTAGGATAACAGGATTCCTGCATTTTGTCATTAGACAACTTGTCCTTAATGTCAAAATCACCAATATCAACATATTATAGAATAATAATTTGTGCATTATGCACTATTTTGGAAATAGATGTCGTATATTTGAATCTTTCATTTCGTTTTCAAATCTTTTCAAGCGGAAAGCCGCCGCCGCTCGCCTGTCATTATGGAAATAGTGCACAAAAAAGCCTGCCTCCACAGGGCAAAATGCCGGATCAGAAAAGCGAATCCGCTTTTGCTTCCGGGATTCTGCCGCGCTGCTCTTTTTCAGCGCGAAACGATCCGCGGCACCGGGGCGCAAATAATGACAACAGCGGCGCCGAACCGGATCACAGACCAATTTGAATATTGCATTATTCTGACAAACATGATATAATGTCAAATAACGATCCGAGACGCCGAGGCAGTATTTGGGGCACGTCGATATCCCCCACCGATCCAGGAAGGAATATCTAATATGTCATTTGATACCAAAGAACGCATCGCTGTTACTGTTCTGAGCATGATCCGTCAGCAGCCCATCAGCAAAATCACCGTGCAGCAGATCATGGCCCGGACCAATATGAAGCGGCAGAGCTTCTACTACCATTTTAAAGATATCTACGACGTCCTGGACTGGAGCGTCCGGCGGTATTTCTGCGTGCCCTTTTCCTATCGTCCGGAGCAAACCTTCGACGCATGGTGCGAGCAGACCCTCACCTATCTTTCAGACAACCAGAATTATTCCCGCAAGGTCGCCCTTGCCCTTGGCGAAGAGCGCATCTGCAATCTCTTTTTCCCCGTGATCCTGCCCCAGGTCAACCGGCTTTTGTTCCAGAGCAGCGACCCGGCGCTCGACGAAGAGCAGATCATTGCCAGAGACATCGTGACACGGGTGATCATGAGCGCTTTTTATCAGATCGTCACCGATCACACGAAGATCCGGGTGGATGCACACATGCGCAGCGTCCATGCCCTGCTCAAAGTTCTGGTGAAATGACCGTTCCGGTTTTTTTACGGTTCTTTCCGAATATTTTTCCATTTTCTGCTTTGCTATTGTTATCTTCCGCACTCTATATTATTATAAAAGGGTACCGGCATTCCCGGCGCCTTGCCGCAGCGTCTTTACAGCCCGCCGGACCGCATCATGCGGCGGCGGGCTTTTGGGAATCAACGCATAAACAGGAGGAAAGAAAATGAAGCACACAAACAGAACCCGGCTGATCAGCTTCCTGCTGACCCTCTGCCTCATCGCATCCGTCATCGTTCTTCCCGCATCGGCCGCAGACGCCGCGCCGGAGTCCGCTGACAGCTACGACGGCTCGCAGCTCTGGCTCAATTACCGTCTTGTCAAGGATACGGCACGGCTGAATGAGTATCGCGCCGCTGCGACGTCCATTGTCGTGGAAAACTATGCCGCAAATCCCACGTTCCGTCATTCCAGAAACGGCAGCGTATGGACGCCCCAGCGCCCGAGCAATGCCAAGGAAACCATCCCCGCCAGTACGCTGGAGGCCGCCCGGCTGGAGCTCTCCCGGGGCCTGTCCGGATTGCTGGGTCAGGAGGTGCCCTATGCCGACGCCGTCAGCAAAGACGGCGCCGTTGTGGTGGGCACGCCCGAGACCTCTGCGCTGATTGCCGGGCTGAACCTGGGCGCCGACCTTGCCAAGGTTGGTGACGAGGGCTATCTCATCCGCTCTGTTGCCATCGGCGGCAAAAAAGCCACGGCAATCGCAGGCAACACGGAAATCGGCGCCCTGTACGGCACCTACGCGTTCCTTCGTCTCATGCAGACCCAGAAGACCGTACAGGATCTGAATATCGCCGACCAGCCGAAGGTCAACCACCGCCGCCTCAACAACTGGGACACTGAGCGCCTGTACGCCGGCACCAACGCCACCGGCGAGGGCAGCTCCACCGGCGGCGACGGCTCGATCTTTGAATTCGGCAGCGGAAATACTGCTCTGCCCACGATCCTGGACCGCTATATTATTTTTGCCCGTGTCTGCGCCAGCGTCGGCATCAATGAGATCACCATCAACAACGTCAACGCGAAGGAAGCCTATCTCAGCGAGGCGTACATTCTCAATGAGGCCGCCCTGGCGGACGTGCTGCGTCCCTACGGCGTCAAGATCGGCCTGTCCGTGCGCTACACCTCCGCCACAAATGCTGCGTGCAACACCTCGGCGGACGCCGCCGCGGGCGGTCCTTCCCAGATTTCCGGCAACGACGCCAACAATCCCTATGTGGAAAAGTTCCAGAACTGGTGGACGAAGAAGACCGAGCAGATCCGCTCCCGCATCCCCGACTTCATCGGCTACACAGTCAAGGCAAACTCCGAGGGTCAGCCCGGCCCCCAGGACTACGGCTATGACCACGGCGACGGCGCCTACGGTCTCGGCCAGGCCCTGGCCAAGGTCAACGACGGCCTTCCCAATAAGATGACCCTGTTCTGGCGGACCTTCGTCTACAATGCCAGCGTGGACACCGACCGCCTGAAGCGCGCCTACATGGAGTTCAAGCCCATCAACGACGACCCCGCCCGCAGCTTCGGCGACAACGTCTTCGTCCAGACCAAGAACGGTCCCCTGGACTTCCAGGGCCGCGAGCCGATCCATCCCATGTTCGGCGCCATGGACAAGACCAACCAGGCCATCGAATTCCAGATCACACAGGAATACACCGGCCACCACATCTCCCTGTGCTACCTCGGCACGGAATGGGAGGAGATCTACAAAACCGACACCCGCACCGGCGGCAAGCAGGTCCTGGTGGGCGAGGTCCTGGACGGCTCCGCCCAGGGCCAGGCGGACACCGCCATCGTGGGCGTCAACAACATCGGCAACTCCCCCAACATGACCGGCAACCACTTTGCCCAGTCGAACTTCTTTGCCTTCGGCCGCCAGGCCTGGGACTGGACCCAGAGCGCCGAGGACATCGCCGAGGACTGGGTCCGCATGACCTGGTCGAACGACGACGAAGTCGTGGATACCATCGTCACGATGATGATGGGCTCTTATGAGGCTCTGGTCAGCTACCAGACCCCCTACGGCGTCGGCCACCAGATGACCGGCACCGGCACCCACTACTTCCCCAACCCCGCCCAGATCATTTACAACGGCGGCTCCATCCGCGACGACTGGAGCCCGGCCTACTACAGCCGGGTCGACGGCGTGGGCGTGGGCTACAACCGCACCGGTCACGCCGAGCAGACCTCCTTCGGCATGCAGATGGGCAGCAACCTGGCAGGACAGTATGCCGACGAACTTGCCGCCAAATATAACGACATCGACCAGATCCCCGAGAATCTGCTGCTCTGGTTCCATCATGTCCCCTGGGACCATGAGATGAAAGACGGCCGCACCTTCTGGGAGGACGCCGTGTACCTCATGCAGGAGGGCGTGCAGTACGTCTCCTGGATGAATGACGCCTGGGCCTCCCTGGAGGGCAAGATCGACTCCGCCCGTTTCAAGGCCGTCACCGAGAAGCTGTGGCGCCAGGAGATCGACGCCAGCGAGTGGCGCGACTTCTACCGCGGCTACTGGCGGGCCAACAACGGTCTGGATATCCCCGTGGACGACGGTCTGCTCTCCATCGCCGTGACCTTCGGCGCCGGAGAAAACCAGAAGACCTTCCGGGGCTTCGACCTGTCCGTGGACGCCTTCAACAAGACCCAGCCCGGCAACCTGCCCAACAGCGATTCCCGCCGCACCCGCTACAACAACGCCGGCGGCAGCATCGCCGACGCATCCGGCAGTCCCTTCAGCAGCATGTTCGTGGCCGTGGACAAGGCCTATTCCCTGCAGATACCGTCCGGCGTGGCCAAGACCATCAGCAAGGTCGAGTTCCTGAATAAAGACGGTGCGGAAGGCAGCTATGAGATCGTCTCCAATTCCGATACCGAGGCCGTGATCAAGGTCACCCGCGACGGTCCCTTCGGCCCGCTCTCCAAGACCTATTATTTCCAGTTCTCCCCCGATACCGAATTGTCGGAGCTGCGCGTCAACAACCGGACAATCAAAAACTTTGATCCGGATATCACGGAGTATTCGGTCATGGTCGCCGACGATGTGACCGATATCCCGGTCGTAACGGCTGCCGCCGACGATCCTGCCGCCGAAGCGACCGTGGTGCAGGCGGCGCAGATTCCCGGCCAGGCCACCGTCACCGTAAAAAACGGAAGCCAAAGCAAAACCTATACCGTCAATTTCGCAAAGAGCATCGCATTCACAGAGGATTTTGACGGCAGCGCCCCCGCAGGCGAATGGAGCTGGGTCCGCGAATCGTCCAGCCGCTGGCAGATGCAGGACGGCAAGCTGACCATCACCACCGAAAGCGGCGATATCAAGGGCGGCACCAACACCGGCAAAAATATTCTGGTGCGCAGCATCGGCCAGGGCGACTGGGAGGCCGTTGCCAAAGTCACGCTCTCCGCCGTGCCGACGCAGGCCACACAGCAGGCAGCGCTGCTTATTTATCAGGATGACAACAATTATCTGAAGGTCGATGTGGAATATGCCTCCGTCAGCAGCGGCTGGTCCTCTGAGAACTATGTGCGCGCCAGCGGCGGCGCGGAGCGCGGCGGAACCTATTCCGATCTGTTCTATGACGCGCTGGAAATCAGAAAAAACATCACCGACGCCGATAATACCGTCTGGTTCAAGATCGTAAAGGACGGCAGCGATTACAGCCTGTACTGGGCTACGGACGGAGACAGCGCATTCAAGAATCTGGGCAAAACTGCAATGACGATGACCGAGCCGAAGATCGGCGCGTATGCCGTCGGCGGAAACAGCTCGGCCCAGCTCCGCGTATCCTACGACCAGATTTCCATTGCAGACAACTATGATCTGCTGCTCACGGCTGTGGACGTCAGCAAACTGGAAGAGGCGATCACCGAAGCGGAAGCGATTGACGCCGATGCATATACCGACAAGAGCGTTTCCGCCCTGAATACTGCGCTGGACAATGCCAGAGCCGTATTGAACGACGCATCCGCGACCCAGGATGCGGTGGACGCTGCCGTCGAAGCCGTGACCGACGCCGTAAACGCGCTGGAAAAGAAGCCCGCTTTCCTCTTCGAGGACGTGAAGGATCCCGGCAAGTTCTATTTCGATCCCGTCTACTGGGCCTTCAATGCCGATCCGCAGATCACCAAGGGCACCGACGATACCCACTTTGGCCCCGACAACGCCTGCACCAGAGGCCACGTGGTGACCTTCCTGTGGCGCGCCGCCGGCGAGCCCGCGCCCAAGAGCACGCAGACCCCGTTCACCGACCTCAAGCCCGGCGCCTTCTATGAGAAGGCCGTGGCCTGGGCCGTGGAGGAAGGCATCACCAAGGGCCTGAGCGACACCACCTTCGGCCCGGACGCCACCTGCACAAGAGGCCAGATCGTCACCTTCCTGTGGCGCTTCAAGGACGAACCCGCCCCCGCGAGCACGCAGACCCCGTTCACGGACGTGAACCCCAACGGCTACTACATGAAGGCCGTGGCCTGGGCGGTGGAGAAAGGCGTCACCAAGGGCCTGAGCGACACCACCTTCGGTCCGGACGCCACCTGCACCAGAGGCCAGGTCGTGACCTTCCTGTACAGAGCAACCGCGGAATAAGCGAACGCTTCTGAATTCCAAACAACCGCATAGAAAACAGCCGGAGCTGCATTCGCAGCTCCGGCATTTTTTATAGAACTTACTTCATTAATCCATAACAGTATTCCCGCACATCAAAGGGATCCAGGCAGGAATCCCTGCGCAGGTACAGGGGATGGTGGGGGTGGCCTCCCTTTTTCGAGCGCTCCCCCGCGCTGACCCAGCGGGCGCCGCAGCCCTCGCCCACGGCGATCATATCCAAAAGGCACCGCGCCAGATAGTCCCGCTGGGTGATGATCGTCCCCCAGGCGGCCCAGACCACCGGCGCTTCGCTCAGGCGCAGCACATATTCAAAAGCTTTCATGTTTTCCCCGTGCAGATACGTGTTGCATGTACGCTCCATATCCTTCGGGCGCGTGGCGCGCTGGGGATAGACGTTGAACATGATGAAGCTGTCGAAGCCGTTGCCCAGGGCGATCCGCTCCACGGATTTGAGTGTGTTGTCCAGGTTGTCCGGCTCCGCGGTGGAGGGATTGATGCCGATGCAGATCAGAGGCTTCTTCCCCTTCGTCCCCAATATGTAACGGTATTCCAGATAATGATCCGGCACATAGAGCCACCGGGAACGGTCGTAATCCTCCCGCCGGCCCTGCAGGGCTTCGTCAAAACTGAGGATCTCCAGCTCGTTGGTGGCGCATTCGGGAATATGCATGGCGCTCCCTCCTTTTGATCTATTCTATCATATTTTCCCCCCGCTTCCAACCGCGGCGGAAAAAATCATCGAAAAATCTCTGAAACGGTTGAAAATAGAGCCTTATTGCCTGTATACTACGTTCAGGAAGAAAAAAGAAAAGAGGTTCCGCCATGAAGCTCAACAACAAGCGCACCATCCTCATCGGCCTGGCCTTCATGTCCATTCTGGCATTCTGGCAGTTCTACGACCAGGTCATTCCCTATATTCTGGAGAACATTTTCGGACAGACGACCCTGCGCACCAACGCCATCATGGCCATCGACAACGTGCTGGCCATCTTCATGCTGCCCCTGTTCGGCGCGATCTCCGACCGCACCCATACCCGCCTGGGCCGCCGCACGCCCTACATTCTCTACGGTACGATCGCGGCCTGCATCCTCATGGTGCTTCTGGCCCTGTTTGAGAAGGCTGTCAGCTTCCCCGGCTTCTTCGTGTGCCTTCTGCTCCTGCTCATCACCATGAGCATCTACCGCTCCCCCGCCGTGGCCTATATGCCGGACGTGACGCCCAAGCCCCTGCGCTCCAAGGGCAATGCCATCATCAATCTGGTGGGCTACATCGGCGGCATCTTTGCCACGGTCATGATGATGGTGCTGCTGCGCAGCGAAAAGGCAGCCGACGGAACCACCACTTATACCGGCAACCAGTCCTTCGTGCCCATTTTCCTGGTCATCGCAGGCTTCATGCTGGCGACGGTGCTGATCATGGTACTGAGCCTCAATGAGAACAAGCTCCTGGCCGAGGTCCACGATGAGATGGAGGAGGAAGACGAGGAACTGGACAAAGGCGAAAAGCTTTCGAAGGACGTCCGCCGTTCTCTGATCCTGGTGCTGGCGTCGGTGTTCCTCTGGTTCGCTGCCTACAATGCCGTTACCACCGCCTTCTCCCGCTACTGCGCCGCCATCTGGCACGTGGACCTGGGCGCTTCGTCCGGTTACCTGCTGGTGGCCACCGTCGCCGCCATCGTCGCCTTCATCCCCCTGGGCGTTTTCTCAAGCCGTGTCGGACGCAAGAAAGCGGTCCTGTTCGGCATCTTGCTGATGGCCGCCTGCTATGCCCTGGCCATTGCTATCCGCAAGCCCTCGGCTGTGATGTACGTCATTTTTGCTCTGGTGGGCATCGGCTGGGCCTCCATCAACGTCAACTCCTTCCCCATGGTGGTGGAGATGTGCAAGTCCGGCGACGTGGGCAAATACACCGGCTACTACTATACCTTCTCCATGGCGGCGCAGATCGTCACGCCGCTGCTCTCCGGCTGGCTGATCACAAAGCTGGGCTACAATATTCTTTTCCCCTATGCGGTGGTGTTCTCTCTTTTGAGCTTCGTCACCATGTTCTTTGTGCGTCACGGCGACAACCGCCCCGAGGCCCGGACCGGCCTGGAGGCCTTCGAGGATCTGGATGCCTGATATGACCGACCTGCATTTTTATCTGGCGCCCATGGAGGGCGTCACCGACTCCATCTACCGTCAAATCTATTCGCGCATGTTCGCCCCCTTTGACCGGTATTATATGCCCTTCTTCTCCCCCACCGCCGAGCATGTGATCACTGCACGGCAGCAGCGTGAGCTTGATCCGGTGCGAAATGAAGGCCTCGACGCCGTTCCGCAGATTCTGACGAATGATCCAGAACTGTTTGTTTGGGCGGCAAATGTGCTGGCGGACATGGGCTACCGGGAGGTCAACCTGAATCTCGGCTGCCCCTCCGGCACCGTGGTCAAGAAGAAAAAGGGCAGCGGCCTGCTGGGCGATCCGGCAATGCTTGACCGGCTGCTGGACGGGATCTTTTCCAAAGTAAAAATCGCCGTCTCCGTCAAGACCCGTGTCGGTATTCGCTCCGAAGACGAATTCCCGGCGCTTCTGGAAATCTTCAACCGCTATCCCATCTGCGAGCTGACCGTTCATCCCCGGGTGCAGGCAGACCAGTACCGGGGCGCCGTCCGGATGGAAGCATTCGAACTGGCGATGCGTGAAAGCCGCGCGCCGTTGTGCTATAACGGCGACCTGTTTTCCCCGGAGGACATTGCCGAAGTCCGGCGGCGCTTCCCCGCCCTGCGCGCCATAATGCTTGGCCGGGGCGCCGTGGCAAATCCCGGTTTGATCGGATTCCTCAAAAGCGGGTCCTGGGCGGCACTTTCACAGCTTCGCGAATTTCACGAAGCGCTGTGCGGCGAGTACCGAAAAGTCATGCCCGGCTTTCGTCCGACCGTATCGAGGATGTTCGAATACTGGGCCTTCTGGGGCGCTCTGTTTGAATCCCCGGCAAAACATATCAAGCGCATCCGTAAAGCCGCTTCTTTTGATGACTACGATCGGGCAGTTCAGCTTCTGTTCGACGAGTGCGCCTTCATTCCCAACGGCATTTACTGTCCCTGAGCCTTTTCCATGGCGAATCTGCGTGCGCCAAATCTGCCGCACAACCAGCGAAAAAAATGGTTGACAAGCCGGAACCCTTGTGGTACTATATCTTCGCGGTTGACAGACCGCGACATGCGCGAGTGGTGGAATTGGCAGACTCGCTAGATTCAGGTTCTAGTGTGCATTACGCACGTGCGGGTTCAAGTCCCGCCTCGCGCACCAAAAAAGAGCACCCCATCGGGGTGCTCTTTTTTGGTGCGCAAGGCATTGCGAATGAATCCGTCTGCCGCAGGCAGAGCGGGCGACGGCGGCGAAGCCGCCTAGTGCCGCGAAGCGGCGTCAAGTCCCGCCGACCAAATCTGAACTGTCCCATTGGGAGCTTTTTTATATGTTTGATACCGAAACCGCTGCACAGTATTCTGATATATATTTCCTTATACCATTTTTACTTAATACTTTTTATTATTTATTTAAATATAGTATTTTTATGATAAAATGATATTGGTTCTACGCTTGTTTTATGATATAATCAATTTAATCCTGTCCGTCCAATTGTTCTAAATAGGTGCAATTTCTCTTAATATTGGTGCGAGGTTAATAATCAATGTTTCGGAAAAGAATATATGAAATTATCGAAAAATCAGATGGCAATGATATACTTAGTTCAATATATGATTTTTCAATGATTGTAGTTATCGTGGTCAGTCTTGTTCCCCTTGCCTTTAAATGGGAAACAAGATCTTTTAGAATAATTGACAAAGTATGTGTCGCTGTTTTTATAGTTGACTATCTTCTGCGCTGGGCAACGGCAGACTATAAGTTTAAACAGAAAAGGTTTCTTTCTTTTCTTCGATATCCGTCCTCACCGATGGCTATCGTTGATTTAGTTTCCATTCTTCCCTCGTTGAGCTTTCTCAGTAGTGGGTTCAAGCTACTACGCATTCTTAGGATGATCAGAGCAATGCGTGTGCTGCGAGTCTTCAAAGCAATGCGCTACTCCAAGAGCTTTGAAATAATCGGCAGTGTTTTGCGTACATCAAAGAATTCCCTGTTAGCGGTATGTGCTCTGGCTGGCGGTTATATACTCATCTCTGCCTTGGTGATATTCAATGTTGAGCCGGATTCTTTTGGCAGCTTTTTTGATGCAATCTACTGGGCCACAGTCTCTCTGACTACGGTCGGGTACGGTGATATATATCCGGTTTCAACTTTGGGGCGAATCATCACTATGATTTCCTCGATTTTCGGTATTGCAATTGTAGCACTACCAGCGGGCATCATTACCGCCGGGTATATGAATGAAATTAACAGAGCCGAAGTCTTGATTGACGAAAACGGCCAAGAAGCCAAAGAATAACGCTATCTAAAATGGAGGATTTGAAATGAAACGGTTTATCTCGGTTCTTTTAATCTTTGTTATTATTTTTTCTTTGTTCTCTGAATTTGTAAGTGCAGACATAACTGTGTTTATTACCAAGACCGGGACAAAGTATCATTATGCAGGATGCAAATATTTAAAAAGCTCCTCCCCTATTTCTCTATCAACTGCATTAGCTCGCGGTTATACGCCCTGCAGTGAATGTGTACTTTCGCACAGCCATACGTGGAATAGCGGAAACGTCACGACTGCCGCAACATGTGCCAAAGCTGGTGTCCGCACTTATACATGTACTGTATGCGGACAAACGAAAACAGAATCTATCTCCGCTACCGGCAATCATACATGGAACACTGGAAAAATAACAACGGCAGCAACCTGCTCCAAAGCCGGTGTCCGTACCTTTACATGCACTGTTTGTGGAAAAACAAGAACAGAATCAATTTCCGCTACTGGTATACATACCTGGAATAATGGGATAATTACTTCCGCGGCAACTTGCTCTAAAGCTGGTGTCCGTACCTTTACATGCACTGGGTGCGGAACCCAAAAAACAGAGATTATTCCCGTAAATCCGAATGCACATGAATGGAAATGTATCGAAGTCTATTCTGAACCAGACGGCGATCAACATGGATATGGTAAGTTTATGTGTTTTCTTTGCAATAAAACAAAGGAAGATGATATTTGTCCTAGTTCAGCTTTTGTAGATGTTAAAAATGACTGGTCGCATAAGGGAATTGACTATGCAGTCTTTGAGGGAATCACCAACGGTACTGACGCTACTCATTTTAACCCAGACGCCACATGCACTAGAGGGCAGGTCGTTACCTTTTTGTGGCGTGCCGCAGGGTGTCCTGAACCCGAAAGCACAAAAACCCAGTTTGTTGATATGAAGCCCGATGCGTTCTACTTCAAGGCAGTTCTCTGGGCTGTTGAAAACGGTATAACAAACGGCACAGACAAAACACACTTTGCTCCAGACAAAGGCTGCACAAGAGCGCAGGTCGTCACCTTCCTCTGGCGTGCAACGCTCCAACCAATGCCGGCAAGCAACAAGAATCCTTTTGTTGATGTTTCCGAAGGCTATTATTATGATGCCGTTCTTTGGGCGGTGGAAAACGAAATAACTAATGGCTTGGATTCGACACATTTCGGTCCCGGCAAAACCTGCACCCGCGCACAGATTGTTACTTTCCTGTACCGTTCGATGAATGAATCGTAATTTCAATTAAACCGAACCATTTTACTCGTCAGTGCAAAACGAACGATTATCATATCAGTCGGCTTTCTTTCCTGTCTGTGCAGCAATGTATTTAAAACAAGTGGTCAGTGTTTCATTGACAAATGAAGAAAAAAAAGTATAATAGATTTCGTGTGAAATTGCTCAACCATGATTTCACACGAAAAACAGTCCGAATACACATATTTGAGAAGGAGTACAACATGAAAACAAATCGCATGTCTCGTATGCTCGCCCTGGCTTTGGCGCTGATTATGGTCCTTTGCGCCTTCACCGGCTGCGGCAAGAAGAATGAGGATCAGATCGTCGGAAAATGGCAATCCAGCCTCAAATTCTCCGATGTAATGGAAGAAGCCCTGAAGCAGGAAGAGGACGCGGCTGAGCTGTTTGCCGACGCCGATTTTTCCGGCATCGAAATGCTTATGGTCATGGAATTCAAGGAAGACGGCACCTATGCGCTCAACTTTGATCAGGCCAGCGGCGAGGAAGCTGTGAAGAAGATGGCTGAGGTCCTGATCCCCAACCTCAAGGAGCTCATGCGCAAGGAAGTTGCATCCTCCACCGGTTCCGATGTCACCGACGAAGAACTGGACAGCATGCTGAGCATGATGGGCATGGAATCCTGGGACGACTTCGGCGATATGATCATGAAAGAAATCAATCCCTCCGAAATTTTTTCCGAGGCTGCCGCTGAAGGAAAATACATGCTCAAGGATGGCAAGCTTTATACCTCCAATGCGCTGGACGAGGAAATCACCGAGCAGAGCGACATCGACCTTTACGAGCTGTCCGGCAACACGCTGAAGCTCACCTCCCAGCAGAATCAGGAGGACGTGCCCGACTTCATGAAGGAAATCACCTTCACCCGCGTGGGCTGAGCACAAGACAACCCCGAACCGAATCAATACAGGGAGCAGGCGACGCCTGCTCCCCGCTTTTTTTGCCGGAAACCTCGCGTATGGGCAGGGATTGAACCGCATATTCTTTCCCGGAGGTGGTGCAGCATGCGCTGTGCGATATACTGCCGGCTCAGCAAGGAGGATACGAACAAGCGGCAGCCGGAATCGGAAAGCATCCAGAATCAAAAAAATCTGCTCACCCGCTATGCGCTCGACCGGGATTGGGAGATCTTCGGATCCTATTGCGACGAGGACTATTCCGGTGCGGACGCCGCCAGGCCGGAATTCAACCGGATGCTCCATGACGCGGAAAACCGGCGCTTCGGCGTCATCCTGTGCAAGTCCCAGTCCCGTTTTACCAGGGATATGGAGCTGGTGGAGCGGTACATCCACGGACTGTTCCCCCGCTGGGGCGTCCGCTTTATCGCCGTGGCGGACAACGCCGACACGGAGATCCGCGGCAACAAAAAAGCCCGGCAGATCAACGGACTGGTCAACGAGTGGTATCTGGAGGATCTGTCGGAGAATGTGCGCATGGTCCTGGACCATAAACGAAGAAGCGGCCAGTATCTGGGCGGCATTCCCCTGTACGGCTACAAAAAGGACCCTGCCGACCGGCACCGGCTGATCATCGACGAGCCGGCCGCCTCAGTGGTCAGAACGATCTTTGACCGCTTCCTGCGGGGCTGCGGTCCGCAGCGGATCGCCGGCATGCTGAACGCAGCCGGGATCGTCAATCCCACTTCATACAAAAAGCCGGACGCTCTGTGCTCATCCCTGTGGAGCAGGGCCACCGTTTCCCGTATGCTGCGCAACGAGATGTACGCCGGGGTTCTGGTGCAGGGGCGGCAGACCCGGGAGAGCTACAAATCCAAACGGACCGTGGCCGTTCCGCCGCAGAACTGGGTCCGGATCGAAGGCGCCCACGCCGCGATCATTTCCCCAGATGTATATGCCGCCGCGCAGAGACTGCTGCGCGCCCGTTCGTTACCTTCGCCCATGTGATGGAACCCGAGCTGTGCGGCTGCGGCGAAGTCTATCTCAATTTCGGCTGCTTCATCGACGCGGACGGTCTGTCCGCGCACCGTCCGGCACTGCTGGCGCTCAAGCAGGCGAACAGCGAAATCTACCCCGCCGTTTACGCCCATCTCAAAGCGGCCGGAGATCTGACGGCCTGCGCCCGCCGTTCGATGCTGAATGCCGACGCGGAAGGTCTTTACCGTCTGACCCGGAGTTTTTTTACCGACCTCTCCCCTGCCCGGCATTCCGAGGGCACGATCCGGGACGTCTTCCTGCGGGCCTGGACGCCCGAAGGTCTGACCGATCTCTCCGCCGGCGCCGGCGCCGTATGCCGGACCTGCGTCGCTCTGCGCGATCCCTGCGGCCTGAGCGCGCCCCTCCTGGATCGGCTGGCGCGCCACTGTGCCCGCGGCGGATACGACTGTGTACGCGTCCTCTCTCCGGTTGATCCGAACCAGGCGGAGGGGCTGCTGGTACCGGAATCAGGCATTGCAGTCCTCTCGGCGGGCTGCGCGCAGGTCAAATGCGCCGCGTCGATCAATGTTGAACACTTCTTCCGGCAATCCGAGCAAACCCGCTCGCTGCTGGACCAGGCGCTCGGGCACTGCAAAGAGGCCTCCGCGCTGCTTGCAAAAGCAAAATCCATCCATGATGAGCTGGAGGCCCGCATCCGTCCGTTTGTCTCTTTTGAAGGCGTGGATCTGCTGGCCGAAGAATACAAAAAGCAGCTCCGCGCGGAGCTGCTCAGGCAATAATAAACAGCCTCTGCAAATATTTTGCAGAGGCCGTTTGTTTTAAGTTGTGACCACGCCGCGGTTGGACCGGCGCAGCTCCGGGTGGATGTCCCCTGCCCTGGTCAGAGCGATCTTGGTGATCATCGGGCCCACAAGCTCGTAAATGAGCACGGAAAACAGCACGATCGAACGGATCATCGTGCCGCTGCCGGGAAGCTGCTCCGCCACGGTGACGGTCATGCCCAGGGCGACGCCCGCCTGGGGCAGCAGCGTGGGGCCGAGATACTTCTGCACCTTCGGCTCGCATTTCATGAGCCTGGATGCACCGGCGGAACCGAAGATCTTGCCCGCGCTGCGGGCCAGGATATAGATCAATCCGACGCAGATCACTGCGGAATCCGAGAACACCCGCAGGTTGAGCTCGGCGCCGCTGAGCACGAAGAACAGGATATACAGCGGCGCGGTCCACCGATCCACCTTCGCCATCATATCCTCGGAATAATCGCAGATATTGCAGAAAACCGTGGCAAGCATCATGCATGAAAGCAGCGGCGAGAAGCCGAACTGCACGCTGCTGCCCGGGAACGCGATCTTCAGCTTGGACAGAGCCACCGTGATCAGCAGAAAAGTGATGCTGATGGACATACGCTTTGACCGGGAATGGAAGAACCGCTCGCAAAATGTCAGAAGCAGTCCCATGAGCCCGCCCAGGGCCAGGGATCCGACGATCTCCAGCAGCGGGTTGAGCAGCAGGGTCACCGCGTTGAGGGCGCTGCCGCCCTCCAGGGTCCGCGCAATGCCGATGGACACGGCAAACACCACCAGGCCGATGGCGTCGTCCAGAGCCACGATGGGCAGCAGGAGCTCCGTCACGGGGCCTTTGGCTTTGTATTGGTTGATGACCATGAGCGTCGCTGCGGGCGCTGTGGCCGTGGCAATGGCGCCCAGGGTGATGCAGGCGGACACAGGCAGCTTTTCCGGAATTGCCAGATGGAGCAAAAGCAGGGCGATATCCACCGCCGCGGTGGCAGCCAGCGCCTGAATGAGCGCAATCACCGCAGCCTTGCGGCCGGTGCGCTTGAGCTGCGCCAGGCGGAATTCGTCGCCGATGGAAAACGCAATGAAGCCCAGGGCCACGTCACACAGGATCCCCAGCGCGTCGATCTGCTCCAGGCTCTGAAAGCCCAGGCCCATCGGGAACATCTGCCCCAGCAAAAACGGCCCGATCAGCAGTCCTGCGACCAGATATGCCGTCACAGCGGGCAATTTGATAAGCTTGGCAAGGCGCGACATCGCCAGGCCGGCAAACATGGAAAAACCGATCTGCAAAAGAACTGTCAAAACGAACGCTCCCATCTCTTTAGACACAAAAATTCAGGCAACGGGACGGATTTTGTCCCTTTGCCCTGCCGCAGGACATTATAGCGCCGCGCCGCGGAAAATGCAACGGCGAAGCTAAACAAAAAAACAAGGGACCGCAATGCGGTCCCTTGTGGATTATTGAAGGATTTACTTGGTGCCGAAGATGCGGTCGCCGGCGTCGCCCAGGCCGGGGACGATATAGGCGTTCTCATTGAGCTTTTCATCCACCGCGGCAACAAAAATATCGACGTCGGGGTGCTCGGCACGGATAACGGCGACGCCCTCGGGCGCGGCGATGATATCCATCAGGGTGATGTTCTTGCAGCCGTACTTCTCCTTAAGGATCTGAATGGCCGCCGAGGCGCTGCCGCCGGTGGCGAGCATCGGGTCGACGATGAAAACCTGGCGCTCGGAGATATCGGGGGGCATCTTGCAGTAGTATTCCACGGGCTCATGGGTCTTGGGGTCGCGGTACAGGCCAATGTGGCCGACCTTGGCCGAGGGGACCAGATTGATCATCGAATCCACCATGCCGAGTCCGGCACGCAGGATCGGGACGATCGCCATTTTCTTGCCCGCCAGCACGCGCACCTTGGCCTTGGCGATGGGGGTCTCGACCTCCACCTCTTTGGTGGGCAGGCTGCGGGTGGCCTCGTAGCACATCAGCGCGGAGATCTCACCGACGATTTCGCGGAATTCCTTGACGCCGGTATCCTTGTCGCGGAGGATCGACAGCTTGTGCTGCAGCAGCGGATGTTCCAATACATGTAAGCTTCCCATGATCATTCTCCTTTATTTCTGTTTTTATTCTCTCGTTCCAGCCGTTCGCGTTCAGCCTGGGACAGGCGAAGATAATTGGGCACAAGCGCGCCGCCGTCGCCCGGATCGCCGCCGAGAAGCTGTGCCTCGGCGCACAGGGCAACGCCGGAAGCGCGCTGGTGGCGCAGATGCTCCGGTGCAATGCACAGGCCGTCAATGCGCCCCTGCAATGTATTATAGCACAGCTGTGCGCCGTCGCCAACCAGAATTTTTATATCCGTCGTTTTTTCCAGGTCTGCGGCCAGTTCGTCAATGGATACGGCCCGATCGGGGCAAAGCCGCGTCAATGTGCAGCCGTCGGAGCGGAACAAGGCGTTGTAGACCTGGCTCCGTCTGGCGTCCATGACGGCGCAGACGATCCCGTGAAACGGCAGGACGCCGCAGGCCATTGCCTCCAGGGTGGACACGCCGACACAGGGCAGCTCCCCAGCCCAGGCAAAGCCCTTGGCGGCCGATACGCCGATGCGAACGCCGGTAAAGCTCCCCGGGCCGGACGCCACGCCCACAGCGTCCACGTCCTTCGGCGTCAGATCGCAGTTCCCGAGCATGTCCTCCGCCATTTTCATCAGGGTACGGCTGTGGGTCTGACCGCCGTTTTGATAGTATTCCGCCAACAGGATGCCGTCGCGCAGCAGGGCGACAGATCCGGCCTTGGCAGATGATTCAAAGGCTAACAGCAGCATGGTTTCCTCCGGCTTCAATGGTGATTTCACGGCTGTCGGGGCCGTCCGCCATACGGATCGTCACACGCACGGCGTCCTCCAGCAGCTCCTCGGCCCGTTCGCTCCACTCCACGGCGCAAATGCCGCCGCGGTCGAGATAATCCTCCCATCCGATATCGAACAGGTCGTCCGGCCCGGAAAGGCGGTACAGATCAAAATGAAACAGCGGCATCCGGCCGGACAGGTACTCGTTGACGACGGTGTAGGTCGGACTGGTGACGCTTTCAAGAATCCCGAGTCCCCGGGCCATGCCCCGCACAAAGGCGGTCTTGCCCGCTCCGAGGTCGCCGAAAAAAGCCACCACGTCTCCAGGGGCAAGCTGCTCAGCCAGAGCGGCGCCCAGCGCCTCGGTCTGATCGGTATTGCAGGTATAATACTTCATGGCTTCCTCCGCATGCTCGCGTCCGCCCGGATCCTCCGGGTCGTGTCTATTATACACGCTCAAAGGCCGCAACACAACTTTTTTGTTTACTTTATCGGCAAATGATGCTAAAATAATATGCACGCTTTTCGGCGCGTCCCGCTTTTGGGGCCGCCGGCGGCAATTCACGAAAGGAGGCCGGATCATGCAGAAACTGGCGCAGTCCCTCCGGGAGTTCTTCCGCAAGGGCGATCTGCTTTTGCTGCTTTTGTGCGTGCTGGCCACCGGCTTCGGTATTGTGATCATTGCCAGCGCGACAAATTACTACGGCAATACCCGCTATGTCCTCACCCAATCCTTTGCGCTCCTGCTCGGCATCGTGTTTTATTTCTTCTTCACGCTTTTGGACATCGATATCTTTGCCGAGCGGCGCGATCTGCTCTTCATCTTCAATCTGCTGCTCATGCTGCTGATCATTCCCTTCGGCGTCGCCGGTACCACCGGTCAGCGCAGCTGGGTGCATCTTCCCGGCATGCCTTTCAACATGCAGCCGGGCGAAATCTGTAAAATCCCTTTCATCATTATCCTCGCAAAGACCATGAGCATCAACCGGGAGCGGATCTCCTCTCTGAAATCCGTCTCCCAGATGGGCTTTCACCTGGTCTTCATCGCGGCGCTGATCCTTGCCCTGTGCCGGGATACCGGCGTTGCCCTGGTGTATGTGTTCATCACAGTGGTCATGGCCTATCTCGGCGGTGTGAAGCTCTGGTGGTTCCTTGCCGGCGCGGCCGGACTCGGCGCGGCGGGACCCCTGGCCTGGAACTATGTGATGCGCGACGACCAGAAGAACCGCATCCTGATGATTTTCGACCCCACCATTGACCAGGAAGGTCTGAGTATCCGCTGGCATACGAAGCAGAGCCTTTACTCGCTGAGCAACGGCGGCCTCACAGGACAGGGCCTGTTCCACGGCGTCCGCACCCAGACAGGCGCACTCAACGCCCAGCACACCGACTTCATTTTTTCCGCCATCGGCGAAGAATTGGGGATGCTTGGCTGCATCTTTATTCTTCTGCTGCTGATCGCCATCGTGCTGCGATGCATCCACGTCGGCCTCAAATCCAGCAACTACATGAATCGGCTGATCTGCTTCGGCATCGCCGCGATGCTGGTTTTCCAGATCGGCGTGAATGTCGGCATGTGCCTCGGCATCTTCCCCGTCATCGGCCTGACCCTCCCCTTCGTCAGCTACGGCGGCAGTTCTATCGTCACCATGTTCATGGCCATGGGCATCGTATCAGGCATCCATATGCGTCCGTCGCCGGATTCCGACCGGCCGTATGTGACGCCGAAATATTAATGATTTTTCGCAGGGAGCGATCCGCTCCCTGCGATTGTTTTTACAGCAGCGCCGAAGCGGCTTTGACCGCTATACACAGCGCAGAGCCGATGGCCGTGGGCAGCGCGGCGCTCAATGCCGTCCAGCGAAGGCTCCCCGTCTCTCGATAAACCGTCAGGACCGTGGGCCCGCACGGCCAATGAAACAGGCAGAAAAGCGCCGTACATAGGGCCTGCGCCGCCGAAAACTGCGGCTCAGACGCCGTGATCAGCGCCAGCACCGGAAGCATCAGCTCATTGGCCGGAAACGAAAGCACAAAGGCAAGCAGGATCGGCCCGCTTAAGCCCAGTGCATTTCCCACAGGTCCGAGAAGTGCAGCGCAGAATTCCAGCAGACTCTCCCCGGCGATCTGTACTCGGGCGCAGGTCCATATGACTGCCCCGGCAGGCGCCGCAATCAACAGCGCCCTGCCCAGGATCCGAAGCGTCCGGTCCAAAAAGGAACGCAGCAGGACCTGCCCCACCCGGGGCAAACGATAGGGCGGCAGTTCCATCACAAAGCCGGAAGGTTTGCTCCGCAGCACCGTCCGGCTGAGCACACGGCAGGCAAGCAGCACCATTGTGACAGAAAGCACCAGCGCACAGGCGACAAACAGGACCGTCGCCCCGGCCGCGCAACGCAGGACGACGGCTCCGAGCAGGATCAGCGTCGGAAACCGCCCGTTGCACGGAAGCAGCGAACAGGTCAGCAGTGCCATAAGCCGCTCTCCGGGCGAATCGATGATGCGGCAGCCAACGACCCCGACCGCATTGCAGCCCAGGCTCATGCAGGACGTCAGCGCCTGCTTTCCGCATGCGCCGCAGCGTTCCAGCGGGCGGTCGGCAAGAAACGCCAGACGCGGCAGCAGGCCGAAATCCTCCAGCAGCGTGAACATCGGAAAAAAGATCGCCATCGGCGGCAGCATCACCGTTACAACCCGGGCCACGGTGGCATAAATCCCTTCCACCAGAAAACTCCGCAGCCAGCCCGGCACAGTCCGCAGCAGCGCCGTCAGACCCGCGCCGCCCCATGCAAACGCCCGCTCCAGCCAGTACCCCGGCGCATTTGCTCCCTTCACCGTCAGCCAAAGCACCGCCGTGAAAAGCAGCAGCATCGCAGGCCATCCACCGACGGGACTGAGCAGGATCCGGTCGAGTCTCTCCCGCCAGGGCTGCACCCGACCGCTGCAGGTCTGCACCTTTCGGGCCAATTGCGCCGCCTTCTGCGCCGAATCGGCGTCATCCGTGACCTCCACCGCGGGAGACGCGGGCAAAAATCCGTCGCAGACCTGCCGCAGCGTTTCCCGGAGCGCATCCAGGCCCTCCCTTCGCGCCGCGGAAATCTCCACCACAGGGATCCGGAAAAACCGCGCCAGGGCGGCGGCGTCGATCCGGAGTCCTCGGCTGCGCGCCTCATCCGTCAGGTTCAATACCAGCACCATGCGGCGGGCAATTGCCGCCGTCTGCAGCGCCAGCACCAGACTTCTGGCCAGACATGTAGCGTCACATACCACGACGGTGCAATCGATTGTTTCCCCGCGCAGGCAGGATGATGCAACCTTCTCCTCGGGAGATTTTGCATGCAGAGAGTAAAGGCCGGGCAGATCCGTGATCCGGTAGCGTTTTCCCCGATAGACATAGGCGCCCGATGCGGTATCCACCGTCTTTCCCGGCCAGTTTCCGGTGTGCTGCCGCAGGCCCGTCAGCGCATTGAACAGCGTACTTTTTCCCACATTCGGATTCCCTGCCAGCACGATATTTACGCCGTCCAAGGTTCATTGACCTCCCGCAGGGCGATCTGCGCGGCGTCCTTTGTCCGCAGCGCCAGCAGGGTGCCGCTCACTTCAAAAGCAATGGGCGACCCGCCCGGTGCGGTATAGCGGCGGCGAAGCACCGCGCCGGGGATCAGCCCCAGCTCTGTCAGCCGGCGCCGGAGCGGGCCGGTATTGAACAACTCCATGATCTCACCCGCACGGCCCGGCATAAGGCGATCTGCTGTCAGTACATCTCGTTCCATGGCGTTTCCTCCCGTAAAAGGGTTCTGCGCCATTGTATTATGCCTCCGCGCCGGATGTTCCTTGCACAGGTCAACACAGCGCCGGCATACGATGGAGCGAATGACAGGAGGGATCTCATGAACACAAGCTGGTTTTTGGGCGCGAATACCGCCGAGGGCTTTTTCTCACGATTTGATCAACTGCATCCGGGGATTCGGATCCGAAAAAACGTGATTATCAAAGGCGGACCCGGCTGCGGAAAATCCACATTTATGAAAACGCTGCGCGGATGCGCCGAGGCGCTGGGCGCGGATACCGAGTCCTACCTCTGTTCCTCGGATCCTGCGTCCCTCGACGGACTTTTCATTCCCGCATTGGGCCTGGCGTTTGTGGACGGTACCGCCCCCCACGCGGATGCACCCAAATAAAAAAACAGGCGCGGATCGCGCCTGTTTTTATGCTTCTGTTTCGTCCTTTGCAGCTTCCCGGTCCTTGCTGTGCCGCTTGCATATGGCGTTGTATACCATCAGCCCCAGGGCGCTGAGCGCCAGTGTCACAGCAAATACGGCCACGGCATGCCAGTAATTTTTCGATGACAGGGCGCTTCCGCCGATGGTGGAGCTCACAATTGCCGGGATCCGGCCCAGGGAGCAGATGATCAGCCATACGGGAAAACGAATATCCGTCAGTCCGGCAAAATAGCACAGCAGATCCTTCGGTGTGCCCGGGATCATGAAAATCAGAAGATAGAGATAATCGCGCCTGGGCGATGCGCGCAGAAAGCGAAGATTCTGCAGCTTCTCCCGCGAAAAAAACAGCTCCACCAGGCGGATACCGAAGCGCCGCACCAGCCAGAACACGAGCATGCTGCCGATGGTGGATGCGATAAGGCACAGGATCGATCCTTCGACCGCGCCGAATGCATAGCCCGCGGCGATCTCAAAGGGTTCGCCCGGGATCAGCGCGACGATCACCTGCACGATCACCATGCCCATATAGGCAAGCTGCGCCCAAACGCCCTTGGCGTCCACCCAGGCCCGGAAGCGTTCCGGCTCTTTGGCAAACCGCACCAGCGGACGGCCCACGATCCAGCTGAGGATCACGAGTACCATGACCGCAATGACAAGCATCAGCGTTCCCAGGCGTTTTTTCTGTGATTGTGTCAATTCTCTGTGATCCATGGCGCTCCCTTTCAGCGACCGTTCGGTCCGGTTCGCGGTTGTATCCCATTATATCACAGGATGGGAAATAGTCCACACTTTTTCGAGAATCGGACTCTTGACACTGTATGGGACTTGCTATATAATAAAACAAGCGTTTTAGAAAGAAGGTGGGCTTATGCCGCCGAGACCAAAATTCACAAGAGAAGAAATCACCCAGGCCGCCTACGATATCGCAAGTGAAAAGGGCCTTGAAGCAGTCCAGGCGCGGGAAGTGGGCAAGGCTCTGGGCTCCACAGCCAGACCGATCTTCACGGTCTTTACCGGCATGGATGAGCTTAAGGAAGAGGTACGTGCCCTGGCCCAGCGCCGCTGCCGGGAGTATCTTTCCGGCGCATTTTCTTTCCATCCGGCTTTTAAGGAATTTGGCATGCGCTGCATCCGCTATGCTGTAGAGAAGCCGCATCTGTATACCATGGTGTTCTCCGACGCCGGCGGCCCTGCCGCCATCAAGGAGATCTTCGGCACACTGACCGAACAGGTGATCGACAGTGCCGTCGACGCCTTTGGCCTGAGCCGTGACCGCGCCGAGACCCTGATGGATCAGATGATCGTGTTCTCCAACGGCATCTGCGCGTTCTCCCTTCACGGCGGCGAGCAGCTCAGTGAAGCCGATCTGGCAAAGACGATCAGCGAGGTCTGCATCGGCATGGTCATCCGTTTCCAGATCCTCGACGGTCACTTCCGTCCGGAAGGCGTCCGGGCAATGCTCGATCAGCCGGATCTCATTCCCGCTCCCGTCGCCCCATGACGCCGGTCCAGCAGCGTCTGTTTGCCCTGCAGGACCCGGATTACCGCGCGTTTCACTGCACACTGATTCCAAATGTTCCGGTCGATAAGATCATCGGTATCCGTACGCCTGCGCTGCGTTCTCTGGCAAGGGAGCTTTCCGGCACGCATGAGGCGGAATTGTTCCTCGACGCGCTGCCCCACGAATACTATGAGGAGAACAATCTCCACGGCTTTCTTCTTTGCCGGATCCGGGACTATGGAAAATGCGTCGAGGAAATCGATCGCTTTCTCCCCTTTGTGGATAACTGGGCCACCTGCGACAGCATGAGCCCGAGCTGCTTTGGGCGCAATCCCGAAGCCCTCGAAGCCGATATCCGGCGGTGGATTGCATCCGGGCAGACCTTTACCGTCCGTTTCGGCCTGCGCTGCCTGATGAATCATTTCCTTGAGGAGCGCTTCCATCCGAAATATCTCGATTGGGCCGCTTCGGTCCGCTCGGAAGAATATTATGTCAACATGATGGTCGCCTGGTTTTTCGCCACAGCATTGGCCAAACAGTATGACGCCGCCCTCCCCTATCTGGAAAACCGCACTCTGACGCCCTGGGTGCACAACAAAACCATCCAGAAGGCCCGGGAAAGTTATCGCATCACTCCCGAGCAAAAAGAATACCTCAAAACATTAAAAACGCCTCTCCGCTGACGGAGAGGCGTTTGCTTTTATTTATTTCTTTTTCAGTTCCAGCTGCCGGAGCTTGAGATCCGTGTTGTAGAAGTCCTTCGTGGTACAGCCAGCCCGGCCGCCGCCGGCGCAGGCGCAGGCGCAGGCACAGGCGCAGGAGCTGTGGAAGCAGGACGAGGATCGGGACGAGCCGGACGAGCGGCTGCTTGAATGGGTGCGCGGCGCCGGGACGTTGATCACGTTCACGCGGATATAGGTGTTGGGATCGTGGGAATAACGATACAGGCCGTTGGTGTTCTTCCGGCGCAGCTCCTTTTCCTCGGGCGGGATGTCCTTTTCCTCGACGACCTCCTCGCTCTTGATGAAGCTCCTGCCGCAGTAGGCGCAGTTGTTGGCGCCCTCCGGGCGGGCGGCGCCGCAGCCCTGGCAGACGGGATAGTACTCCACCTTGGTGCGGGTGATCTTCTTCCGGCCGCCGGTGAGGTTGGCGCTGTTCTTGAAGTGAAGGATGGGCAGTGCAATCGCCAGAACGATGGGCGTCAGAACGAACAGCATGCCCAGGAAGGCATAGAAGCCGTCGCCGCTGCCGGAGCCGTCGGAGCTCCGTTCGGTTCCGCTGAGGATCTCCTTGCTTGTATCGAAGCCGAAGGCGTCGTTGGGATACGTTACGGTGACGCGGTATTTCTCTCCCTTGGAAAGCGGCTTCGTCCAGGTGCAATAGCCGCCCTCCACCAGGCTGTCGGGATCATGGCTGAGGACTTTGTCCGCATTCCAGCGGATCGTCATCTCATCCACGCGGATGTCATCAAACCAGCCGGGGGTCAGACGGTAGACCGTCTCGCCTTCCGTCATCATGTCCACCTGATACATATAGTCCTGGGTCAGTTCAAATTCGATCTGTGCCACCTCGCCGGCATAGTAAGCGCGATCGAGGTCGATGCGGGCATAGGTTTCGCCGTTCTCATTCATGCCGGAAATGCGGCGCACAGCGTCACTGCGGCCTTCCATAGACGAGTAATGGCTGTTGGGAACACCGATCTTCACCCACTCCAGCGGGCCTTCGGAAGTGGAGTCCAGCACCTTCCAGTCGATGTGATAGACCATGTGCAGGGTGGCGTCCTCGTTGACGTCCACCGTGATCGTATAGTTCAGAATTTCGTCCAGATCCGCCGCAGCTGCCCGCATCGCAATCACCGGCAGCAGCATCATAAGGCACAGGATCAGAACAAGGAATCTTTTGATCTTTTTCATTTCAAATTCCCTCCGCATCCGCGCCGCCCGTCGGCTCACTGCAGCGCATCACCCGGAACGGACACTCGCAAAGCATCCGGGCCGAATATTCCCGCCGTTCGCGGCAGCGTTCGCTGTCCCAGACGGTCTGCCAGTCGTCGCCGAGCATGCTGCCCAGGGGCGCCTCGGAAAGCCAGCTCTGACAGGGCACGATGTTGCCTCCCGGGGTCACGGCCATGTTGCTCAGGCAGGCGCCGCAGTTGGGGGTCGTGATTCCCAGCTCCCGGCAGAAATCGTCATCGACCCACCCGGGGGATGTAAAACTGATCTCCATTTCGTTGGCATAGCAGTATTCCACGCCCGCGCGCAGGACCTCCCGCAGCTCCGCAAGACTCAGCTGCAGCGCCTCGGAGGAGGCCTTTACGGCATTGCCCGCGGCAATGATGCCCGAGCAGGTCACATAGCGCACGCCCTTTTCCTTCAGGAACGCCAGCGTGCTCACATAATCGCGGTTCAGGGTGCAAAGGGGCGTGTTGACGCTGAGATTGATGCCGGCAGCCAGCGCATTCTCGATACCCGCCACGGTTTCAGCCCAGTGTTCACCGCCCACCAGACGATTATGGATCGCCGCATCGGCGGAATAGAAGGTGATCTGGCAGCTGTCCAAGGCTGCCTTTCGCAGCTTCTGACAGTATTCCGGCGTCAGACGGATGCCGTTGGTATTGAGCCGGGTGATAAACCACCGGGCGTACTCGATCAGCTCCGGCAGATCGTCGCGCATGGTGGGCTCGCCGCCGGTAAAGGTCACCTGGGGAATGCCGATGCTGCGGCAGCGGTCCAGGATCTGCTTCCATTCTTCGGTGGAAAGTTCCTGCTCCTCGGCGTCGGCCTGTCCGGCGGCGTAGCAGTGGATGCACTGCTGATTGCAGTTCCAGCATCCGCCCACGGTCATGGCGCTCACCAGCAGATCCATCCGATGGGGCGCGCGCATCTTCGGCGCGTATTCTCCCAGGGTGAGATAGCCGATGGGGGTATCGCAGGGTTCTCCGTAGGCGATCTGACGGAACGCCTGCATCATGGTGTGCACATCACGCTTGATGCGCCGGCGGCTGATGACCGGGTAAACCTTCTTCACGCCGTCGCAGGTCTTTTCCAGGATGTCTTGCGCCTCCGAATCGCTGATGGGACGGCCGGCATATTTGTTGACCTCCCGGATAAACTCCGTCAGCAGGATGCTCCACGATGTGTTGACCGGGATGACGTCCTGTCCGTTCAGAATGGCCACGCTGGCGCCGATCTCCTCATCCCTGACCTTCGGCGGGATCAGATGGATCCGCACGACGCCGGGGCCCTCGGGGTTCAGCGTGGTATGATGGACCTCGTTGAAGTTGACGGCCGCATAGGCCAGCTCCCGTTTGTTTGCTCTCATTGTCACACCTCTTTGCTTCACGCAGCCGGCGATACCGCCGGCGCAGATTATTCTTTATCTTTGAGCTTGCTGCGGATCCGGCTCAGGGAGACCGGCGTCATTCCCAGAAAGGACGCGATGTATTTCTGCGGTACGTTTTCCACAAGATGAGGATATTGCTCCGAAAAACGGATATACCGTTCCGTGGGGCTCATATGCGTCAGTTTCCGCTTCAGCTTGAAGGAACGATCCACAAACTGCTGCACGAGCAAAAAGCGGATCCGTTCCAGCTCCGGATGGGTGCGCTGGATCTCCACCAGCCTGCTGACGCCTATGTGAAGAAGCGCGCAGTCCGACAGCGAGACGATGCTGGCATTTGCCAGATCATCCACGCCGTTGATGAGAACGCAGGGATAGAGGATCGTTCCCTGGTCATCGCGCAGGGACTCGGTGATCTCCTCGCCGTTCATCGTATAGTAGATACGGACGATTCCATCGACCAGGCAGTAACAATCACGGAGCACTTCTCCCTCCCGGAACAGAACCGTACCCTTCGGGATCTGTACGAGTCTGGCGGCCTCCGCCATATCCCGCAGGAGGTCTTCATTCTCCGTTTGCAGGCGTTTCCTGAAAATATCCATGGCGGTTTGATAGACATTCATGGGGAAATCCTCCAGAAAACATTTTTTCTATCATATCATATCGAAACGACATTTGCACCAAATTTTTCAAAAAAGAAAAACAGGATTCATCGCGCAGCCTGCCGAAACTCCGCCAGAAGCAGGTCCACCATCGCTCCGTAGCTTTTGGTGCCCTCGCTCTGGGCGTTGGCCTTGAGATATGTATCGTTCATTTTCTCGCCGAATTCACTGGCCGGCTGATCGTCATACTGCTTCCACCAGGCAGCGTCGGCGGCGAAATCCCTGCGTACGCCGTCGGAATAGGCCTCGCGCACCCGATCGTACAAGCCGGGATCACTTTCATTCAGCGCCCGGGCGCAGTAGACGAGGGCCAGCATGGTGCCGCTGTAGTCCAATACCGGGTCTCCGGAATCCCTGCATGCGAGATAGGCGATGTAGTTTGCCTCGTCCTCCCGCATGAAGCCGGCCATATGGCTCAGCTCATGGCACATCGCCGCGCCGATGGTAAAATCGCTTGCCCTTATATTCACATTGGCCTCGGCAGTGAACGGAAAATACACGCCCGTGATCTCCAGGCGGGACATGCCATCAGACCATAAAACCGGCTTCGGCGGCGCGTAGAAGCCGTGCAGCAGCGGGTTTTCCTGCCCAAAATGCGTCATGGCATCCTTCGCACGCAGGGCCAGCGCTCTCTTGGAGCACGGCAGGGCAAAGACGCCGCCTGCGTCCTCGCAGTCATTGAGCTGTCCGCGCAGGGCGTTGGCCCGGTCCGTCAGTGAGAGACAAAGCTCGTACAGCTCCTCGTTGGTTCCGGGTCTCACATCCAGGCCGGCGCTTTTCGCATATGTGGAGCGGTAGTAATTGGCGCCGCAGCCAAAAACGAACATAAAAAATACAACGCCCAGTATGCACAGCAGGTTGACCGCGCCCCGCAGGAATCCCCTGCCCGCCTTGCCCCTGACCATACGTATGATCCAGACAATCAGACCGATCAGAGCCGCGGGAACGGCGGCATAAAGGATCAGCTCTCCCAGAGAGCAGGGAATCAGCCCTGCAACAAAGCTGATGGGCGTGCGGTATACAGGATAAATCCCCCGGGCAAAAACATGTTCGGCAAACTGCTCAGAACTGCGGCAAAGCAGGAGGATCAAACCCGCAGCGGGCCATAGGATCAGCAGTAGATGTCTTTTTTTCATTGCGCTTGCCTTTCTTATTTCGGGGATTATGTCGTATTATATCGCATTTCACCGAGCGATGCAAGCAAAGCGGATTTCCAAACTCCGGCAGACAAACCGCCCGCTTCCGTACGGGAAACGGGCGGATGGGATTATTCCTCAGAAGGCCGGGCGATCAGCTCCGCTTCGGCAACGCTGCGCTCCACCGGCTCGATGGATTTGTTGGTGATTCGGTATATCCGCTTGCAGTGCTTGAGCACCGACGGGCGATGCGTGGCGACGATGCAGGTTTTATTGGGGCAATAGCGGATGATATTGTCAAGCACGCGCTCCTCGGTCTGCTCGTCCAGGGCGCTGGTGACCTCGTCAAGCAGCAGGATCGGAGAATCGCGCAGCATCGCCCGGGCGATGGACAGGCGCTGCGCCTGCCCCTCGGAAACGCCTTTGCCGCGTTCCCGGACCTTGCTGTTGATCCCGTCGGGCAGCTTGCTGACAAATTCCCAGGCGCAGGCCAGCTTCAGGCATTCAATGATCTGCTCATCCGTGGCGTCCTCCCGCACCATGCGCATGTTTTCTGCTATGGTGCCGTAGATCATACTGTTGCCCTGGGGCACGTAGGAGATCAGCTGCCGCAGGTCGGCGTTCATCTCCACCCGCCTGCCGTCGGCAGTCTCGAGCACCATGGTGCCGTCATCCGGACGGATCAGTCCCAGCATCAGCCGGAACATGGTGGTCTTGCCGCCGCCGGATTCGCCAAGCACGGCAATGATCTCATTCGGCCGGGCGCAGAAGCTGGTATTCTCATACACATTCTCGCCCTCGGCATAGGCATAGGTCACGTCCTGGAGCATCAGGCTCAGGCCCTGATCGGCAACCGCGCGGATCTGCTCAAGGATCTCGGGATCGTGGTCCTCCTTCGGCAGATCCACCAGCTCCCGGATGCGGTGGGCTGACACGGCGGAGTTCAGCATCCCGGGGATCGTGCTCACAAGCGAATTGAATTTGGAGCTGAGGCTGGCGCGCTGCTGAAGGAAGAAGGTCATATCGCCGTAGAGGATCGCACCGGTCCACAGGCGGAACAGGCAATAGCCGAAGGCCGTCATGCTGACAACGGTGGAAACGATCGTCATCAGGATATTCGTCTTGATCTCGAAGCGGTTGTAGTCCAGATTATACTCCTTGTATTTCTTCTGCCAGCCGCGCAAAAGCCTGGAATAGTGACCCAGGATCCCGAAGGATTTGATGGAATCAAAATTATAGAACGTCTCCATCTCGAAGGAAAGCATTTCCGATTTCATTTCCAGCACGCGTTTGCGGTACATTTTGAGCTTACGCATGATGTAGTGGGACATGAAAAGCAGGAACGGCGCCGAAAGGATCGCGATCCATGCCATGGTCGGGTCCATACGCATCAGGACGAAAAAAGTCATGGCAAAGGTATAGATATTGATCGCAAGATTCGGTATCCATGAAATGGCATTGGATGAAATGGTGCTGACGTCGGAATTGAACCGGTTGAGCAGATCGCCGTTCTGGTAATTGTTCAGTTCATCCCAGCGGGCGTCGATGATTTTGTCGAAAATCTCCGCCTGGATATCGTTGTGAACGTAGATCGAAATTTTGGTGGAGACACGGCTCATGACGGAGTTGAAGGTCAAAGCCAGCGCCGTGGACAGCAGGACCAGACCGACCAGCATCCACAGCTGCTCGGTCCGCTTTTCCACGATGATGTTGATCAGGAGCCTGGATACATAGGCCGATCCCAGTGAGAAGGTTGAGGAAAAGATTCCGAGGAAGGTATAAAAGATCACGATCCACTTATACCGCTTCGAAAAATGGAAGATCCATTTCCAGTCGTCAACAAACTCGCTGAAGGTGCCGTCGCTGAACTTATCCAGCAGCGCCTGCACAAAATCACTTTTCAGGATCTTATTGATCCCGGTAAATTTCTTATCATCCATAATCCCGTTTTATCCAAAAAAGGCGTTTTTCCGACCCATATTACTGTAGCACAGTTTTTCGGTTTTGTATAGGCCAAACCTACAAAAGCTGCATTGCCCGCGCCTGTTTGCTTAAAACCTCTTCCGGCAGCGCGGCGATCCGCGCCAGCTCCGCAAGCCGGTCCGCATTCCCGCTGTACAGCTCCAGCTCCAGTTCAAAAAAAGCCTCGCTGGTCTGCGGGCCGAACAGCTTGCCCGCGTCCGCCGCCAGTTCGATGCGCGCGTCCGGAAGCTCCAGCAGCGTGCAGCGGCGGGTAAATCCGGCCCCGCATACCTGTTTCAGGGACGAAAGACGGCACAGAGCCTCCGGCGCGCCGGAATCGACCAGCGTCTGCAGCTCCTCCTGTGTGGGGACGGGCGCATCCGCCGTCCGGATCAGTTCCCACTCTCCCCTGCTGTGATCCCTGCCGGGCGTCTTGCAGGTGAGCACCTGACGATCGTTTTCCCGCCGGATACGCAGCGTCCAGCGCCGATCCTTGAGCAGGCCTTCAGGCGTGTCAAAATAACGGGTAAGCATTTCTATATACCGCTCCGGCGACGTCCCGGCGCATGCGCGGACGCGCTCATAGGCCGCATCCAGCTCCCGGGCGTCCTTCGCCTTCAGTTTGTATTCGATTTCCCGTCCCATGGCGCGCCTCCCATCGTTGATATCCGTATTATATCCGATTTTTGTCGTCCGTGCAAGGCGGCCGTCCGTTCGCCACTCTTCGACACCGGCGCCATGCTAAACTGGGAAAAACGATCTGGAGGCGGAGCGGTTGAACAACAAATATTCCGGCCCTGTGCACATTCTGCGCGTGGCCGCAAGGACTGCTTTTTCCCTGCGGCCGAAGGCAAACTTTCTTTGCTTCTTTTTTGCATCCGCCGTACTCTGTCTGACGGATCTCGGCCTGGGACGCATGAGTCTGGGCGTGTGTCTGCTCGGCGCCTGCGACAATTCCGGGCTGACCGCATGCGTCCTGGGTATCCTTGCCGGAAATCTGTCATTCTTCGGCCTGCGGGCCGCCGCCGCGCCCTGCGCCGTTGCTGCGGCGGTGCTTTGCGCGCGTCGTCTGATCCCAAAGCGGATGCAGCGGTATGCCGTGCCGTCTGTCGCCGCGGGGATCAGCGCGATCGTCGGACTTCCGAGTCTGCTTGAAAGCGGCTTCGCCGAAGCCGCGGCGGTATATCAGGCATGCCTGATCGCCATGACCGCAGGCGGGATCGTCCTCTTTCGCGCCGCACTGACGCAATCGAATACACCTGTCAAAATCGCCGCTTTGTGCGCGCTGCTGCCCGGTCTCTCGGCAATCCGCCTGCCCGGAGGCTGGAGCGCCGCCGTCGTTGCGCTGGCATGGGCGGTGTGCGCTTCCACCGGGCTCATATATGCCTGCGCCGGCTGTGCCGTTCTATCCGCCCTGTATCCGCAGTCGGCGCCATGCTATGCCGCTCTCTGCCTCGGCGCGCTGATATTCCGGCTGCTTCGTTCCAAAGCGCTGCCCGCCTGCGGCGCCGCGTGCCTTGTATATCTGCTCAACGGCTTTCAGACCCGAAGCTTCGGCTTCAGCGCATGCGCTTCCGCCGGTACCGCGCTGGCGCTGCTGCTCTCACCGGAACGTTTCCTGCCTGCTCCGCGGCGGACACAGCCCGCCCGCTTTCCCGCCAGGCGGGAGCTGCGCAGTGCGGCAAAGGCAATGAAGCAGGCGGCGGATATGCTCCGCGTGCCGGAGGTCGACCCGCATCGGGAAATGTCGGCAATCATTGACGCGGCGGCGGGCAGCGTCTGCCGTAACTGCGCAAAACACCGGACCTGCCGCAGCGCCGAAAGCCATCCGGAATCCGATTTGACAAAAAACGCGGCGATCATTCTTGCAAAGGGCGCGGCCGCCTTGCAGGATTTTCCGACGCAATTCCAGGAGCAATGCATCCATCAAAAGGCGTTTCTCACCGCTGTCAACGACGCCATAGACGATGACCGCGCCGGCCAGCGGATCAGAAGGCGGCTGCGGGAAGCACGGGATGCAGCACAGGCGCAGTATACGCTCATGAGCAGCCTGCTCAGTCGGCTTTCCGAACAGCTCTATGCCCCGGACAGCACAGTGAATTTCACCCCGGACATCTCCGTCCAGGCGATCGGGCGCGGCGGAAAACCGGTTTCCGGCGACCGCGGCGCATCCTTTGCCGGCCCGGGAGCCACCCACTATGTGCTGCTGTGCGACGGGATGGGCACCGGCGAGGCGGCTGCCAGGGAGAGCCGCCGGGCGGTGGAATTGCTGCACATGCTGCTGCTGAGCGGAGCGGAGGCAGAATCCGCGCTGTGTGCGCTCAACGGGATCTATCTGCTTCGGGATAACGGCTGTTTCTCCACCGTGGATCTGCTCCGCATCAACCTGACCTCCGGCAATGCCATTCTTTACAAATGGGGCGGCTCCGCCTCCTACCTAAAGCGTGGCCGGGGGCTGCGGCAGCTGGGCGGCGCAACGCTTCCGCCCGGTCTGGATCCGGCCGATACGCCGGAACGGATTCATTTGAATCTTGACCGCGCCGGTGTGCTGGTGCTGCTGAGCGACGGCCTTTCCGGCAAGGAAACAGCGCAGAGGCTGCGGCACTGTGACAGCCTCGATCCCCGGGACGTGGCCCGAAGTCTCTTTGCAGGCCGCGCGCCGGGTGCCGACGACTGCACCGCGGTATGCATACGCCTTCGCCGTACTTCCCTGCGCGAACCCGTCGCCATATAAAAAACGCCCGGCGCGCCTGCGCCGGGCGTATCTTTCCATCGGGTTATCCGTTCAGCCCAAAGCTGACCGCGATCGCATTGTCCACCTGATTCATCAGCGCATCGTCCACATGCCCCATGTGCTCGCGCAGACGGCGTTTATCAATGGTCCGCACCTGCTCCAGGAGCACGATGGAATCCTTGCTCAGGCCCACGCTGCGGCCCGACAGGCTGATGTGGGTCGGCAGCCGGGCTTTGCCCGTCTGACTGGTGATCGCCGCCGCAATGACCGTCGGCGAATGGCGATTGCCCATATCATTCTGGATAATCAGCACCGGGCGGGTGCCTCCCTGCTCACTGCCCACCACCGGACTCAGATCGGCATAAAAAATATCGCCTCGTCTCACGTTCGTATCCATCCGTTTCACACTCCGTGCTCATGCAGACAGCTCCTGCAGGAATCCTGTCTGCTTACGTATCGCGTTCCATATATATCATATGTAACGCACTGCCGTTATTCTCCCACGGCAGTGCAAAAAATATACGTATCCACTTCATGAACTGATGTGCTTACGGATGGCGCCCAGCGCGTTCTTTTCCAGACGGGATACCTGCGCCTGGGAGATGCCGATGCTTTTCGCCACCTCCATCTGGGTCTTCCCGTCATAAAACCGCAGCGCCAGGATCCTTTGCTCCCGCTCCCCCAGCCGCGCGATGGCGTCCCGCAGGGCAATGCGTTCGATCCACTGCTCGTCGGTGTTCCGGGTATCGCAGACCTGATCCATTACCGTCAGCGGATCGCCCCCGTCGGAATAGACAGGCTCGTAGAGGGACACGGGCGTGGAGATCGCATCCATGGCGCCGCTGACCTCCTCCAGGGTCAGATCCAGTTCCCGGGCGATCTCTTCAAGGGTCGGCTCGCGGTTTGTCTCGGAAAGCATGGTCTCCTTGCATTGCAGGACCCGGTAGGCCGTATCGCGCACGGATCGGCTGACGCGGATGGCGCTGTAATCGCGCAGATATCTTCGGATCTCCCCGGCAATCATCGGAACCCCGTAGGTGCTGAAACGCACGTTCTGGGATAAATCAAAATTTTTGATGGCTTTGAGCAGACCGATACACCCCACCTGAAACAGGTCGTCCGGGTTCTCTCCCCTGCCCAGAAACCGCTGGATCACAGAGAGCACCAGCCGCAGATTTCCTTCCACCAGCGCCTGACGCGCCCCAATGTCACCGGCCTGGGCTTTTTTCAGAAGCTCCATCATCTCCTCGTTCTTCAGGGTCTTCAGACTCCCGGTGCTGACGCCGCAGATCTCCACTTTTCCCTGCATTTGCTACCTCCGCCCGGCAAAAGCCGGTTGTTGGTAACAGTATTGCCCTCATTTCCCGTTTGATACGCATATTGTGCGCACTTCGGGTCAAACTGCCCGGGGAGGGATGGCGATGCTGAAAAAGAAATGGCGCGCAGGCGCCGCAGGCGCCGCTGCCGGGATCGTAAACGGTCTGTTCGGCGCGGGCGGCGGGATGCTTCTGGTTCCGCTTCTCAGCGCCTGGTGCGGCGTGGAGGAGCGCAAATGCTTTGCCAGCGCCCTGTGCGTGATGGCGCCGCTGTGCCTGGTGTCGCTGGGCGTATACGCTCTGCATGGCACGCTGGAAGCGGGAGAAAGCGTGCCCTATCTGATCGGCGGCATATTCGGGGGCGCTGCCGGCGCGCTGCTGCTCCGGCGCATCCCGGTGCGGCTGCTGCATGCGCTTTTTGGCCTGCTGATCCTCTGGGGAGGTCTCCGGCTGTGGCGATAGGATTCCTTGTCGGATTATTCTGCGGCGCCCTGTCCGGCCTCGGGGTCGGCGGCGGCAGTATCCTGATGGTCTGGCTGACCGCCGTGCGCGGATTCGATCAGCGCATCGCCCAGGGGATCAATCTGCTTTTCTTTCTCCCCACGGCGCTCTCATCGGCCTTTGTTCACGCACGCAGCAGGATCGTGGAAACACAGATCGTCATTCCCGCTGCGATTTCCGGCGCCGTCGCCGCCTGTGCGGGCGCCTTTCTGGCGCAAAGGATCGATACCGAAATGCTCCGCCGGCTTTTCGGCGCCCTGCTGCTGGTCATCGGCGCCCTGGAACTCAAAAAGGCATGGACCTGTCCAAAGGAAAGGGATCTCAGATCCGGACAAGCTCATAGCGCATAGTGCCGAGTCCGATCTTCTCACCGTGCTCGAGCATGGACCTCCAGTTGGTTGTGGGATGCACGGTTTTGACGTGATCCTCCAGCTGCTCAGCGGCCATGCCGAGCATGCTGTTTTTCTCCGGCCGCTGGGCGTTGAGGGCTTCGGCACAGGCCATATCCAACGCCACGGGATCGAAGGAGGCAAACATGCCCACGTCCGGAATGATCGGGACGTCGTTCTCGCTGTGGCAGTCGCAGTAGGGGGAAACGTCTTTGACAAGGGTCACATGAAAGTGCGGCCTGCCCTGCACCACGGCCTTGGTATACTCCGCGATCTTATAGTTCAGCACGTTGTTGGATTCCTTTTGGATGGGCTGGATGGCGTCCACCGGACAGACGCTGATGCATCTGCCGCAGCCGACACAGCGCTCCAGGTCGATGTGCGCCTTATGGTTCTCAAACTGCGGCGCGTCGTGGGCGCAGATGTGCGCGCACTGGCGGCAGCCGATGCAGAGCCTCTGCGCCACCTGGGGCTTGCCGCCGTGATGCATCTCCATCTTGCCCGCCCGGGAGCCGCAGCCCATGCCGATGTTCTTGAGCGCGCCGCCGATGCCCGCCTCCTCGTGGAGCTTGAAATGAGACAAAGAAACGATGATATCCGCGTCCATGACCGCCTTGCCGATCTTTGCCCGGGTAACATACGCCCCGTCCACAGGCACCTCCACGTCGTCCGTGCCCTTGATGCCGTCGCCGATGACCACATGACAGCCTGTATTGTAGGGATTGAAGCCGTTTTGGTAGGCGGCCTCCAGATGGTCCAGGCCGTTCTTCCGACCGCCGATGTAGAGCGTATTGCAGTCCACCAGGAAGGGCTTGCCCCCCAGATCCTTGATGATATTCACCAGCACGCGCGCATAATTCGGCCGCAGATAGGCGAGGTTTCCCGGCTCGCCGAAATGCATCTTGATCGCGACAAATTTATCCTTGAAGTCGATCTGATCAATGCCCGCCGTCAAAATCAGCCGCGCCAGCTTCTGCACCTGGTTTTCCCGGAATGTCGTATGAAAATCCGTAAAATAGACCTTTGCCGCCTCCATAACTGTTTCCCCCTTTTTATTTGTGAACATATGTTCTGTTATTGCAAAATAATTATATACTTTTTCCATTCAAAAAGCAAGAAAACCGCGCAGCTGCCGCCCCACTTGCTTTTTTATTCACATGATGATATAATGCCATGGATCGCAATTGCTCTGAAAGGAAGTCTTTTATGAAAAAGCGACGCTTTCGCGAGTTTGTCGCGAACTGGCTGCGAGAGAATCCGCATTTCTGGTATTCGCTTCTTCTGCTGCCCATTTTTATCTGCTATTTTGTTCCCGAGCAGCTGATTGTCACCGGCTATCACCCCACGCAGATCGCCTTTGACAGCATGATCCCCCTGCTCCCGGGATTTGTCTACTGCTACCTGCTCTGGTTTCCCCTGCTGGTGTTCGGCGGCTTCTGGCTGCTGTTAACCGACAGCGTGGTCTTCCGCCGCTACATGGTCTTCCTGACCGTCGCCTACCTCATCAGCGCCGCCGTATACCTGAGCTATCCCAACGGACAGGATCTGCGCCCGACAAATCTAAACGTACATGACTTATCCACGACGATCCTGGCGTTCATCTACCGTGTGGACACCAATACCAACGTCCTGCCGAGCCTGCACGTCATCGGTTCGGTGGGTGCCGCCGCCGCTCTGTGCAAATCCGAATCGATCCGCAGCGGCCTTGTGAAGGCGGCCATCGTCATTCTGGCGGTGCTTGTCTCCATCTCCACGGTATTCATCAAGCAGCACGGTATCGTTGATGTGATCGCCGGTCTGGCCGTAGGCTTGCTGCTGTGCCCGATCATCTGCCGTAAAACGAAAAAATAAACCTTTCCAAGGCATGGGATATTGACACCCATGCCTTGTTTTGATACTATCATACCGTCACTATACCACGATTTCTGATGGTCGGGGAAGCGGGGTGCAAATCCCCCACGAAGCCGTCGCTGTAAGGTGGAGCGCGCCGATGATGCCACTGGCGGATGCCGGGAAGGCCGGTGCGCGGGGAAACCAAGTCAGAATACCCGGTCAGAAATGCCTTGCGAAGGAGCTGCGGTCCTCAGCCATTTGTCGGGTGACGCCGGCAATTGCTTCCTTTCTTCGCATGGCGAGATGAAAGGAAGATGCAAATGAAAAAATCCCGTAAAACCTTGCTGATCGTTCTGATCCTTGTCCTGGTGATCGCGGCCATGGTCGCGGCGTGGTTCTATTTCGGGCCCAACGGCGTTGCCGGCAAGAAGACCATCACCGTCGAGGTCACCCATCTCGACGGCACCACCAACACCTTCGAAGTCAAAACCGATGAAGAGTTCCTCGGGCCGGCCCTGGAGAATATAAAACTGATCTCCGGCTCCGACAGCGAATACGGCCTGTTCATCGACACGGTGGACGGCGAGTATGCCGATCCCGAGAAGAGCGAATGGTGGGTCTTCACCGTCAACGGAGAAATGGGCAACTACGGCGCCGACCAGCAGCCCATCGCAGACAAGGACGTGTACGCATTCAGCGTCTATGAAGGATAGTCGGCTTCGTGATCTGATCGTCCTGGGGTTGCTGGCCTGTCTGATGTTCGGCGCGAAATTCGCCCTGCAGAATATCCCGAACGTCCATTTGGGGGCGGTGCTGATCATCGTAGCGACCCTTCGCTTCGGTTACAAGGCCCTGTACATGGTCTTTGTCTATATCATGCTCGAGGGTCTGTTCTTCGGCTTCAGCATCTGGTGGGTCCCCTACATCTACATCTGGGCCATCCTGGTGCTGGCTGTACTGCCCCAGCGAAGGCACAAGTCCTGGCTGCTGCTCAGCTTGACCGGCGCCCTGCACGGCTATCTGTTCGGCGCCATGTGCTCGCTTGTTACCATTGTTTTAAGCGGCCTCAAAGCAGGATTCGCCTTTTGGATCGCCGGTATCCCCTACGATCTGATCCACGGAACGTCCAATCTCGTCCTCTGTTTGGTGCTTCTGCGCCCGCTTTATAATCTTGCTGAAAAATACTGAAAAAAGCCGCCCTGCGCTGAGGCAGGGCGGCTTTTTTCAGAAGCTCCAGGAAATCGGCGGCGCGGTAAACGAGCAAATGGACGCCTCGGCATTTTTGAGATAAAAAACCTCCATTACGCCGTCATCCTCGCTGTACATGGCGCGCAGATCGGGGTTCTGCTCCAGCATGGCGGCTTTGGCCTCCCGGCGCTCATCGCGGACGGCCGCGGCACTCAGGCGGATCCATTCTCCCCCGGCCATGCCGGAAATTTCGATCTTCGGATCGGCCGTGAGCTGCTTAAACACCTGCTTTCCGTTGCCGGTGATAAGATACAGCTTCTCCTCAAACACAGCCACAGCCCCAAACGGCCGGACCCGCGGCTGATCGCCATCGGCGGTGGCAAGATAAAACACGCCGCATGCCTTCAGAAAATCATACGCTTTTTTCATAGAACAATGCTCCTTTCCAACGCAGGTTCGTTCTGTCATTTTTGAATTTACCACAGTTTTAAGAACATGTCAAATCCGATCTGAGCATGCTTTTTCGTCCACTATTTAGACGTATACAGAAAAAAAGCATTGACAAAAAGCATGTCAGCGGGTATAATCAATCTTGCTGTTAAAACACATGGCGGCATAGCTCAGTTGGTAGAGCATTCGGTTCATACCCGGAGTGTCATCTGTTCGAGTCAGATTGCCGCTACCAGGCCCGTTGGTCAAGGGGTTAAGACACCGCCCTTTCACGGCGGTAACATGGGTTCGAATCCCGTACGGGTCACCAAAGAAAAAGCACCCCGTTGGGGTGCTTTTTCTTTGGTGACAGGGATTCGAACAGGGCGGCGGCGCAGCCGCAACCAATGCTCCGGTGGAGCGTTGGTTAGCCCGCGGGAGAATCCCCCTCCGAATACCGCACGCTTTCAGGCCGGCGTCTTTCCCTGACCGACACAAAAAGCACCCCGTTGGGGTGCTTTTTCTTTGGTGACAGGGATTCGAACAGGGCGGCCTTCGCTTGCGAAGGCATCAAACTGTCCGGTGGACAGTTTGATAGCCCGCGGGAGAATCCCCCTCCGAATTCCGCATGCTTTCAGGCTGGCGTATTTCCTTGACTGACACGAAAAGCACCCCGTTGGGGTGCTTTTTCTTTGGTAACAGGGATTCGAACAGGGCGGCGGCGAAGCCGTAACCAATGCTCCGGTGGAGCGTTGGT
Organism: Oscillospiraceae bacterium; assembly: GCA_015068455.1. GTDB lineage: Bacteria > Bacillota > Clostridia > Oscillospirales > Oscillospiraceae > SVMC01. The sequence continues at coordinate 215,032 of SVKO01000005.1, forward strand.
TAGCCCGCGGGAGAGTCCTCTTCCGAATACCGCAAGTCCTCGGGCTGGCGTCTCCCCCTGACCGACACAAAAAGCACCCCAACGGGGTGCTTTTTCTTTGGTGACAGGGATTCGAACAGGGCGGCGGCGCAGCCGCAACCAATGCTCCGGTGGAGCGTTGGTTAGCCCGCGGGAGAATCCCCCATCGATTTCCGCCGCACTTTTGGATGCGAATACACTTGACTGACACAAAACAGGCACCCTACGGGTGCCTGTTTCTTTATCCATCCTCGTCCGGAAGCAGGTAGAAGATATACTTTTCCTTGCTTTTCCAGTCAACAACGGTCAATTTGTTTTTTGTTTTTCTTTTTATATATAAATCATATAATACTTCGTCGTATTGCTTTCCGTCAATTTCTTCATCCCTTTCGATGAAAAAGCTTGTTGAATGGAATTTAAAAACCCCTCGACATTGCATCGTCGATCCATCTTTTACAACCTCAACATCGACGGCATGGCTGGGGTGGAACTCCATTGTCATGTTGAGCTCCTCGCTGTACCATTTCCCGGATTTCGGGATCAGCCGGTCAGGCGCACTCATTTGCAGTTCGCCGCGGATCACGAAAAAGAGTCCGAGCACAATCATTATGATCCCCGCTTTCATGAGCGGATGCATCTTTTTCCAGTGCTTCATGTTATATCGCCTCCCCTTATGGCTGCTCCAGAGAATTCAGCGGAACCTGGCTGATCTCGCTGCTGCCGTCGTCGTGAACCGTGATGAGGGTGCCGCCGCGCTGCTCCGTCATCCGGGCGATCCCCGGCGTGGCGAGATAGTCGATACTCATGCCGTAGGTCAGCCGGATACCCTCATATTCGATGGAATAGTTGTTCAGATGGTTGTGGCCGCAGAACATGCCGGTGGTGCTGCCGAGCTCCTTCGCAGCTTCAAACAGGCTGCTCGGATGCTCGGAAGCTCCGACCTCATGGCCCTTCACGCCGAAATAGTACCGGACCTCATCGCTCCCCTGCTCGTACAGGTCATATGCCGTCTGATATTCCTGGAGCGGAATGTGGAAAAACACCAGCGAGGGGACGGTTTCCCGCGCTTCCTGATTCAGCCGAAGGATCTGCTGCCGGTACCATTCCACCTGGTCGTCGTGGATATAGTCGTATTTATTGAAGCCTTCCCCGGTGTAGGCGTTGGAGTCAATCAGGAAAATCGCCTGATTCAGCCTGCCGTCCGCCCGGCGGATCTCAATGAGCTGATTGTTTCTTCCATAGACGTCCGGCTGAACATAGGGATAGAGCAACGTGTGGCTGGTATCCCACGAAAGGGACTGATACAGCGCCTGCAGGCCGGATGTATCCGTGGCGGCATAGCTCTCGGTGTCATGGTTGCCGTAAGTGAAGGCCCACGGGATGCCTGTGTTGCGCATGAACGCGGCAAACTGCTGCACAGGCGCCGTGTTGTTGAAGGAGAAGGAGGACAGGCCCACCGGATAGCTGAGGTCGCCGGTGACGACGACCAGATCGGGTCTGGTCGCCTCCAGCAGGGCATAGATGGCCTGCAGCGCCTTGAGATCCTTGTCGAAGCACAGGGCGCTGCCGCCCAGGTGGATGTCAGTGAGCTGGAGGATGCGGAAATCGCTCCGGTCGGCCTTGGTCATGGTATAGACGCCGGTGGCCTCGTCATAGGAAATCTCATTTTCGCCCTCGTAAAGGTAGGGGATCGTATTGATGTATGGCTGTGTGAGCCAAAGATCCCGCGACAGGAATTTATAGGCGCCCAGCAGCAGCGAAACAGAAAGGACGACGGCGAGCACCGCGCGTGCATGATTCCTGGTGGAATAGGTGCAGCGATTCAGCCGCGTGAAGCTGTAAATGACGATCCAGATCGCAAACAGCGCCAGGAAGAACGCCGAGATATCCAGCACAAAAATGCGCTCAAACCCATAACACAGGCCGATGGCCAGGAGCAGGAACACGCCGCCCGTAATCAGGATGAACCGGTACTCCCTGCGCAGCATGCCCCACTTTTCCGGCTGCCACCACCGCTGGAGCAGGCGCAGCTTGCGCAGATTGACGACCAGGAAGAAGGCCCCGATCAGCAGCCGCAGGGCGGCGGTGGAGAGATTGCCCAGGATCTCCAGGGCGCTGTAATAAAAGCTCAGATGCACGACGCCCAGGACGACGCTCAGCACCAGCAGCCAGACGACCAGCAGCCAGATAAGGCTCCGGCGGGCATACCTGTCAAACAGCCGGTGGATCAGGTCCTCCGGCGTGCCGGAAAGATCCGGCTCCGGCGTCTGATCCCGGTGGTCGCGGATGACCAGAACCATCGCTGCAAAAAGTCCGGCCGCCAGGAGCCCAATCAGCAGCGAATACCATGCAAATTCCCGTACCGCGTACAGCACGCAGACGCATGCCAGAATTCCCAGTGCGGTGGTCAGATAGATATATCGCCGTTCCCGGCGAAAGGCCGTAATAAAATCCATAACGCGCAGCTCCATTTCAGCGGTTGCTATGATGATTATACCGTACTTTTTCGACAATCACAACACCAAACGAAAAAAAGCAGGCGCTCTGAGAGCGCCTGCTTCTTTGATTGAGCTTTACTGCTTCCCTTCCTCCCGCTTCAGCAGTTTCCATGCCACGAATCCCGTGATGGCCTGGCACAGGCCGAACACAAAGTAAATCGTGGACATGAAGTTCAACGGGAACATATAGAACTGGATGCAGATCCAGAGCATCAAGGTCACGCCGAAGATCCCGCCAAGGATCACGCCGAGCTTCTTTTTCTTCAGCAAAAGCACCGCGGCGGTCAGATTTGTCAGCCCGTTCACGATCAGCAGGGCGATCCCGGAAAAGGTATAATCCCGGAACAGCACGTCGGCGAAGGGCAATTTCTGAAAGAACGGAAGCATGTTTTCCATGTGCAGGATTTTGCCGCTCGGTTCGATCAGCATGCTCACGCCGCCGACGACCGCACCGATCCCGATGAACAACGTCCAGAAGATCAGCCATTTCCGGGCTGTGTTGTACCGTGATTTTTTCATGTTTATTCCTCCAGTAAAGACAAAAGCATTTCTCTTATTATAGCGCACTTCCTCGCATGACGCAATCCCAAACGCAAAACAGCGTGCATTCCGCAGAATGTCCGCCGCTTGATCTCATGATCCAAAGTCTTTTTCTTCCATGCACTGTACGATCTTCAGTTCGTCCGGTGCAACCTTGCAGGACAGGTACAGCACCCGAACGCCCGAGGACACGGCGTCCGCCAAAGCTTCGGCAAAGGCGGGATGGGTCTGCACATTCGGAAGCACCCGTTTCACTCGCGGCATAGCGATCACAAAGGCAAGAAAGCTCTCATAGCCCTCCCCTGCAGCCTTGACAAGCTCGCGCAGATGCTTTACCCCGCGCTCCGTTGGAGCATCGGGGAAAAAACCGACGCCGCCGCGCTCCAGGGTGCAGCCTTTGACCTCCATCAGAATCTTTCTGTTTTCAGCCTCAAGATAAAAATCGACCCGGGAATCCCCGTAAGTAAACTCTGGACGGATCAGACGCACATCGGCAAAGGGCGCAGGATCCCCGGCGAGCCACTCTGCCGCCACCTTGTTGCAGGCCTGGGAATCAATGTTCACCCAGCCCAAACCGGGCTTGCGGACGCTGATCAGATCATAGCGGGTTTTTCTGTCAGATCCGCTGCCTGGCGTCAGGGCAACCTGCGCTCCCGGCAGAAGGAGCTCTCGCAGTCTGCCGGTATTTTTCACATGCACGATCTCTTCCCCGCCATCTGTCCAAACCGTCGCCGCGAACCGATTCAAGCGCGCACGGAATTCTGCGAGGATAACGTTCTCATACTTCATGGCTTCTCCCTGTTACAGCAGCTTTTCCTCCCATTCAGCCTCCTTGAAGCCGGTCAGGACGAAATCATCGCCCACCACAAGCGGGCGCTTGACCAGCATCCCGTCCGACGCCAGCAGCTTGAACTGCTCATTCTCCGTCAGATCCGGCAGCTTTTTGGAAAGCCCCAGCTCCCGATAAGGAATCCCGCTGGTGTTGAAAAACCGCTTCAGCGGAAGATTGCTTTTTTGGTAGTATTTACGCAGCGTATCCTCATCCGGATGATTCTGCTTGATGTCAATGACCGTATGCTCGATCCCGTGGGCGGCGAGCCAGGCAATCGCCCTCTTGCAGGTCGTGCAGCGGCTGTAGCAATAGACTTGGATCATGGTGTGCTCCTTTCTAAAAGATTTGTTATCATCCGGGTTCCTTGCAAATAATGCAATATCTGCTTTGTGCTGCTTTCATCCAATCGTCCGCTTTCTCAGCTTCCCAGCCAGTTGTCTCATGCGTAAATACAACGCACCACTTCATCGTTGAATCAAAAACGTACAGATCCTCCGGGAGTGTATCGGGAATATACATGTTTTGATTCCCTAATCTGTAGGACTCATACCACTCATATTCGATCCGATCAGCCAACTGATGGGCATCTGTTTTTGCAATAAAATCAATCGTTTTCCTTCCCTGAAAATATTTTCTCTCACCTTTTTCGGTCATAAAAAGGACGGTGCCAGAATGTTCGCGAAGAAAATCCAGGGCTTCCTTCATAGATGCACCGGGATGTGTGGAATCCATTCTGTCCCACATATATGCTTGATCATACCATTGTTTGTTGATTGGATAGTTTTGCTTACTCATTTTTTCGATCCAATCTTTATGCTTGATCTGAAAGTTTTCCCAAGACAGAACAAAACGCTTTATAAAGGCATCTCCAATTTCTGCTATTTCTTCAATGTATTCAATTTCCATCTTTTCTGCCTTTCATAATCCTTCATTTCTCTAAATCATATCACGCTTCATTAAAAAATATTATAGCAAATAATTGCAAAACTACAAGGTTATAGAAGCAAAAAACCTACTTTTATCTTGGAAGAATGGAAAGATTTCTATGATGGCAGGGGCACAAGGACTTGTTTGCGTTTTTGCTGCGCAAAAACTAAGGTTGCGCCGTCAGGGACGCCGGCGCCTGACAGTCCACCGGACTGTCAGAACGGATTTTTCAAGTCCTTGTTCCCATCATCTGCCAGAAAAAGGCACACTGCTAAAGCAGTGTGCCTTTTTCTGGCAGGGGCACAAGGACTTGAACCCTGAGCCTACGGTTTTGGAGACCGCCGCTCTACCAATTGAGCTATACCCCTATATATCAATTGCAATTTGCATCGAATTTGTTGGTGGGCCTTCAGGGACTTGAACCCGGGACCGTCCGGTTATGAGCCGGATGCTCTAACCAACTGAGCTAAAGGCCCATAATTTTTAGAAGTGAAGCCGCCACGATGTGACGGCTTCACCCATGGCTCCCCCTGTTGGACTCGAACCAACGACCCCCTGATTAACAGTCAGATGCTCTACCGACTGAGCTAAGGAGGAATATATATGTTGGCGTTACCTATTTTCCCGGCCAGTCGCCCGGCAAGTATCGTCGGCGAATGCGTGCTTAACTTCTGTGTTCGGGATGGGAACAGGTGGACCCACGCACCAATCAACACCAACTATATATACAATTCTATGCGAAGTTTGGTGACCCGTACCGGATTCGAACCGATGTTAACGGCGTGAGAGGCCGCTGTCTTAACCACTTGACCAACGGGCCACATCTAAACTTCACTATATAAACGCCTTGCGGCGGTTATATCTGGTCCGCCTTCGGGGACTCGAACCCAGGACCCACTGATTAAGAGTCAGTTGCTCTACCAACTGAGCTAAAGGCGGATGTTTCGATACACCCTGAAAACTGAACATTGCTCCATTTTTTGCGCCTTACTTTAGACACGAGTCTGCTTCTTGTAGGTCAAGCCCTCGGCTGATTAGTATCAGTCAGCTCCATGCATTACTGCACTTCCACCTCTGACCTATCT
>SVKO01000010.1 GCA_015068455.1 Oscillospiraceae bacterium
AAGGCCATCGAGGCCGGTCCGGCCATGAGCAAGGAAGCGCAGTACACGCCCGAGACCTGGGCGCCCTACGCGGCTGCTCTGGAGGCCGCCGAGGCTCTGAAGGACGTGCGCATCTATGACGCCGAGGGTGTGGAGGCCGTCAAGAAGGCCACCGCCGACCTGATCGCTGCCACCGAAGCGCTGGAGAAAAAGCCGGATGTGCCCGGCGAATGGGTCCTGGCCGACGCCATTGAGGCCGGCAAGACCTACGTGATCGTGTCCGAGGGCGCCTACGCCATGACCAACGAGGCTGTAACCGGCAAGGAGTCCTATGCCGATTCCAGCACCACCATGGGCGCCAAGGCCGTGACCGTGGCCGACGGCGTCATCACCAGCGAGGTCGATGACTCCATGCTGTGGACCTTCACCGCGTACGACGGCCCTGCGGCGTACGACGGACTGGATCAGTACTACATCCAGGATGCTTCCGGCAAGTATCTGCGCCGCGGCTCCATGAGCCAGCGCAACGGCGCTCTGATTCTCGAGGACGGCAAGTCCGGCGGCAAGCCGCGCTACTACGCCTGGTCCTTCAAGGATTACGAGGGCATGGAAGCCACCTATGCGATGTACACCAACTCCGAGAACGCCTACGGCACCGATTATCCCGGCCGCGTGGGCGGCAACGCCTCCGGCTTCGACCTCCCGTCTCAGCTGGAGCAGCGCTCCGACGCAGATCCCTTCGCCTTCATGAACGACGGCGTCTGCTCGCATATCACCCTCTACACCAAGGGCGGCGGCGAGCCCCAGCAGCCTGCGGACAAGACCGCGCTGAACAAGGCCATCGAGGATGCCGAGAAGGTCAACAAGGACGAGTACACAGATGCATCCGTGGCCGCCCTGGAGAAGGCCATCGCCGACGCCAAGAAGGTTCAGGCCAACGAAAAGGCGACGCAGAAGCAGGTCGACGCTGCTGCCAAGGCGGTGACCGACGCGGTCAATGCCCTGGAGAAGAAGCCCGCGGTCAACAAGGATGCGCTGGATCAGGCCATCGCAGACGCGGAAAAGATCGAAAAAGACAAGTACACCGACGAGAGCGTGGCTGCGCTGGAGAAGGCCGTCGAAGACGCCAAGGCCGTCCAGGCCGACGACAAGGCCACCCAGCAGCAGGTCGACGACGCCAAGAAGGCGGTCGAGGCCGCCATCGAAGCATTGGAGGAAAAGTCCGACGACTTCCTGTTCGACGATGTGAAGGATCCCGGCAAGTTCTACTTCGATCCCGTCTACTGGGCCTTCTATGCAGAGCCCCAGATCACCAAGGGCACCGACGATACCCACTTCGGCCCCGACAACGCCTGCACCAGAGGCCATGTCGTGACCTTCCTGTGGCGCGCCGCCGGCGAGCCCGCGCCCAAGAGCACGCAGACCCCGTTCACCGACCTCAAGCCCGGCGCCTTCTATGAGAAGGCCGTGGCCTGGGCTGTGGAGGAAGGCATCACCAAGGGCATGACGGACACCACCTTCGCGCCCGACGGCAAGTGCAACCGCGGCCAGATCGTGACCTTCCTGTGGCGCTTCAAGGGTGAACCCGCGCCCAAGAGCACGCAGACCCCGTTCACCGACCTCAAGGCCGGCGCCTTCTATGAGAACGCCGTGGCCTGGGCCGTGGAGAACGATGTCACGAAGGGCATAACCGAAACCACCTTCGGCCCGGACGCCACCTGCACCAGAGGCCAGGTCGTGACCTTCCTGTACAGAGCAACCGCGGAATAAGCGAACGCTTCTGAATCCCGAAACAACCGCATAAACAAAACCAGCCGGGGCTGCATCCGCAGCCCCGGCATTTCTTTGCCTCTAAGCCTCCCTTTGTACAAGGTAGCCTCCGCCGAAGAAGCCTTCCCCATGCGAGGCCGTCAAAGGCTGATATCCGAATCATAAAGCCGAATAACGCATCAAGAGCTCCCGGTCCCCCGACCGTGAGCTTTTTTCGAATTGACACAGACGTTCCGTGGGCGTATGATAGCCGCAGAGCGGCATGACCCTATATGGATGAAACAGGGTGATGCTATGAAACAGACGGACGCGGAAAAGATCATATTCGGCTATTTGGACGGCGGCGTTTATCGACCAGACCGTCATGCAGATCTATGCGCTGCCGGTTTCGAAGACGAAGCGGAAGACCATGGCCCGGAGGGCGCTGAAGGAACTGTTTCACATCGAGGGCAGCATGCGCCCGTTATGGATTCACGCTTCCCTGTGGCCGATGGGGAAGGACACTCCGATGAAGTATCTCCATGCGAAGCGGGACGGAGAGCGTTTCCTGTATACGTTCCGGGATATGACTACCGGGGAAATCAGAGAGATTGAGGATTATTATTGAGGTTTTGCTGTTTGAGGGCGAAGGGGTGCGTTCTATGAGATGGGGAGATATTCTTTGCGGATGCCTGATGTTTGCCATGGGCGGCTTTGCTCTGTGGATGCTGATCGGCATGCTCCGCGACAAGATCGGCTTCACGGAGCGATTCAGCGACCGGACCACGGCGTGGCTTGCTTCTACAAAGCGAGTCGAGGCGATCTATACCAGAAATCATGGGATATTCAGGCATGCGATCGACGCCAAATATGAATACATGGTCGAGGGCCGAAAATACACCCGGGCCCATCGCTTTTTTGATACGACGTTCAGCGGCGTGCCGAGAAAAGCCACTGTTGTTTACCAAAAGAAGCGTCCGGAGCGGGCCTATTTGGAAAGCTTCTCCGGCCCGACGAAGAAAACCCCCTTGGATGTAATCAACTACCCGCCGGACAATGGTCCGCTCATATTTCTCATCATCGGCACGGCACTATTCTTTGCCGTCGGCCTGCAGTTTTTCTTTCGTTAAGAAAAAGACGGGGAATACCGGAGACAAAATAATCAAAAAGCCGCATCGCGGCAGAAAGAATGCGAGACACGAGACGATCTATTGATTTCTTGATAGCACAGCACGCCCCGCTCCGAAATTCATCGGAGCGGGACGTGTCTTTACTTTATTTGCTGTTCCAAAGAATCAAACTCAGGCGCGGAAAAGAATTCTCCAAGGGTCATGTCCAGCCCGTCGCAGATCGTTTTAATCGTGATGAGCTTGGGATTGCGGCTTTTGCCGTACAGGATGTTTTTGATGCTCGACGGCGGCAGCGCTGAAAGCGACGAGAGCTTGTTGATCGTAATGTTCCGTTCACTGCACAGACGCAGAATCCGATCTCTGACTGCGGAAGCGATATCCATGTCCATCCCTCCTAATCTTATGTATCAAGCATACAAAAGGATTCTGGACAAAGTGGGCTATGTGTGCTACTATTAGGCTACACATAGCCTGATAAAGGGGGATTATCATGGATGAATACAAGGTTCCGTATCTGATCCTGTTCAATCGGGTGACTGACGTGCTGGAAGCACTGGAAACAAGCGGCATGGCTGACATCCGCGAAATGCTGATTCGGGCACAGCAGGAAGCGGAGGAGGCGTTTATTGAGGCTGGAATATGAAAACAAAACACAGGGGCATGTCCCCTGTGTTTTGCTTATGTTTTTAGCCCAATGGTCACCGGATGCATGCCCATCCGCATTCGTCATCCAAAAACGTTCTTAAATCACCCACGCCGCCTGATTGTGTGTCCTGATAGACGAGATAAACGATCTCGTGCTTTTTGTCGTTGGTCACGATCAGCAGACACTGTTTATAAAACTCCAGAGAGTATTCGTCATCATCCCCCGGCAGAAGAAAGCGAAAGCAGTCGTCGCCGATGACCGCATACGGTTCGACCGGCTCTGCCGCCTCTGAATACGTATGCCAATGCGTATTCAGAGGCTCCGTGCGGAAATGATAACGTGTTTCCAGCGCGGCCTTCTGCGCTGAATAGTCTGTTGCGTCGTAACGGCACGACAGCGCGTGAGTTTTGCCAACAAGAACAAAAACGGAAGAGGTATAGTTGTGATAAACGACATTCCGCGGCGCACCGAGCTCCAACGGGATCAGATCCTCCTCGGGATAGACTTCGCTGAGCGCGGCTTCAAATCTGTCTTGCGCATGCACTTTCGTATGCCAGTATATCTTTGAGGGCATGAACACGAACACGATCAGATTGAGAAAACCAACTACAAAAAACACGATCGCCCAGGCAGCAAGTCTCCCTGCCATAGAGCCAAATCTTCGGCCGGAACGGATCACAAGAATGATTCTGACCAAAACAAACCCCAGGAAAGGAAGTATGCAAAAGGACAGGAGGGTTTTTAACTCCAGTACGAAGTGAAAGAATGTGATTTCTGCCAGCAAGAGCGCCAGCGTCAAACAAAACCAGAGCAGCAGCAGTTTCACGTTCCTGCTTAGCCGGCTGAGCTTCCTTTTTACAGCTTCCATTTTGACACCGCCCATCGTTATACCAGATGCAGCAGGGCCAGGGACAATCCGCTGAAAATCGCCCAGGCGCGGACGCTGCGGCGGTTCGTCCAGAGGGACCAGATGGCGCAGATCACGCCGACGGACAGGGAAGCGATCAGCCATGCGCTCTGCAGGCGCAGGGGAGTGAAGCCGAAGCAGTCGATGTACAGCCAGAGCTTTGATCCGGCGGTGACGGCCAGCAGCAGACTCTCGGCCAGGATGACCGTGGCGGCAGCGCGCAGACCGCGGTGGGTCCTCGCGGATTCGCCGGCGCTGCGCAGGGCCAGCCAGAGCAGGGCAAAGTTGAGCACCATGACCTTGCACAGCTCAAAGAAGCCCTGCCGGGCATACTCTGCCACGGTGAAATCCTTCGGAAGGGTGCGGGTGAACGCGCCGAACAGGTACTGCCCCTGCACGAAGAAGAATACGCCGTAGAGCAGGGCGAAGACCGCCAGCAGGGCGATCCAGATTTTGACCGGCACCGCCCGCATCCGCTCCAGGGCGGCGCAGAGTTTGCCGCCGCGTTCGCGGATCTGCTGCTCCCGGCCGACGCCGACCGCCAGACCGTAGAGGTATGCGCCCACGGGCAGACTGAGCACCAGACGGGAAAAGAAGGTAATCAGATCGAAATGGACCTTAATGGTGAACGGCGCCCGGATCAATTCGGCAAAACCGCGGTCCGCCTGCGACAGCAGGACGGCGGCTGCGATAAACGCGCCGGCCGCCGCCAGAATCGCCAGGACGGACCAGAAGACCGTCCTGCCGGCGGTCTTTTCACGCCGCCGGGGGAAGGTGCCCAGGACGCGGAAGCGCAGAAAGAAGTTGGCAAAGGGATAGACAATGGCGCCGCAGAAGCCGTCCGCGGGCAGCAGGTGGGAGGTGCGGCCCTCCATGAGCGCGTCCGCTCTGTTCAGAACATAGTAGATGGCAAAGCCGTGGAGGAACAGCCATGTATGGTCTTCCCATACCTTGCCGCCGCCCCAGAGGGGCGGCAGGACGCAAAGCGCCAGGCATCCCAGCCAGACCCAGCGCTCCCATCCGGCGCGCACGGTGCGATGGGCGTACTCCACGCCCAGACAGAACACCAGTGTGAAAACCGCGAACAGGATGCGGATCGTTTTCCCTTCCGCCAGGATTGCGCAGACATAAAGGAAGGCGGCGGGATAACTCAGAAGCGCCAGCAGACGCTCTTTTGCCGTGGCGCTGAAGGTCTTGCGCATGACGGCATATTGCGGCTGGACCGGCTGGCCGGTCTGCGGATCGAATCGGATCTCGTCCATAGGTTCCTCCTATTCCGGGTCGTCCCGGAATTCCAGCAGATCCCCGGGCTGACAGGAAAGCTCACGGCACAGGGCCATCAGGGTGGAAAACCGGACGGCCTTGGCCTTGTTGTTTTTCAGAATGGACAGGTTGACGGGGGTGATGCCCACGCGCTCGGCCAGCTCGTTCAGGCCGATCTTGCGCTTCGCCATCATCACGTCCAGATTCACAATGATTTCCATGACGGTACCTCACACGACGAGATTCAGCTCTTCGCGCATGGACAGGGCGCTTTCAAAGGTGTTTGCGACGATGCGCACGATGGCGCCCATGAAGCCCGCGCACAGGGCGAGCAGGGCCATGGGAAGGTAGTAGAGGGCGCTGACCAGGGTGATCAGAGCCACGGCGAAGCAGCACCAGCTCGTGATGCGCAGGCAGCGCACGCTCCCGCCGGAGAAGGCGTCGCCCTTTGCTACCAGGCGAAGCAGCAGCCACAGCTGGACCACCGCCAGCCACGCGCAGCAGCTGCAGCAGTAAATGGTGGTCATGAACAGGATGCAGTCGCGCGTACCGCCGTGCCCGTGGGACACGCCGAGGAACCAGCGCACGATCCAGTAGCCCCGCACGTCCAGGTACAGCAGGAGCAGTGCAAAAACGATCAGACAGGCCTGGGAAAACCACAGGCTGTATTTTTTTGTCGATTTCGGATTCATAGGGATCACCCTTTCTGCGATGTTGGCCTTAGGATAGCACGGGAACAAATGTTTGTCAACTAAAAATTAACGATAAACGATAATTATTGAGTGACGAAGCACTGTCTTCCCAGCAGAGGGGAGGACTTCGCGATGAGGCGCGGCACGGCGGAGCGCCTGTTATCCTGAAACTGAAGCAAATAATGGAAAAAACAGTTGATTTTTCCTGAAAAAAAGCGTATAATATAAGTCCGACTGCGTGAAACCCGGCGCTTTTTGCGCCAAAATCGGCAGAGCGGGAGGATCCGGATCTGCAAGAAGGTTTTTTCGGCAAAACGTTAGATTTTTATTGACTAATCTTGGTCAATCTGCTATAATCACTATTTGTGTGGGTCCGTTTTGGCGGGCCGAAGGAGGAACGATCCATGCTTGACGAACTCAAGGGCGCCCGAAAGGTCATCGGGATCAAACAGCTGCGCCGGGCCCTGGGCGCCGGCAGCGTGCGCAAGGTCTTTCTGGCCGACGACGCCGATCCCCGCCTGACCGATCCGCTCTGTGAGCTTTGTGCCGGCCTCGGCGTGGAGCTTGAGCGCGTGAAGACCATGAAGGAGCTGGGCAAGGCCGGCGGCATCGACATCGGCGCCGCGGCAGCCGGGATCCTCCGGTAACATATTTTGGTCCAAACGGAATACTTTTCCGTATTCCGGGACAATATATTCGCTGGAAACAGCAAAAATCTTAAGAAAGGAGAAATCTATGCCTACTTTTAATCAGCTGGTCAGAAAGGGCAGAGAGCAGGCCACCTTCAAGTCCACCGCTCCCGCTCTGCAGAAGGGTCTCAACACGCTGAAGAACAAGTCCACCGACCTGTCCTCCCCGCAGAAGAGAGGCGTCTGCACCGCGGTCAGAACCACGACCCCGAAGAAGCCGAACTCCGCGCTGAGAAAGATCGCCCGTGTGCGCCTCACCAACGGATATGAAGTTTCCGCTTATATTCCCGGCGTCGGCCACAACCTGCAGGAGCACTCCGTCGTGCTGATCCGCGGCGGCCGTGTCAAGGACCTGCCCGGCGTGCGTTACCACATCATCCGCGGTACGCTCGATACCCAGGGTGTGCAGGGCCGTATGCAGGCGCGCTCCAAGTACGGCGCCAAGAAGCCCAAGTCCAAGAAGAAGTAAAAACCGCTTCAAAATTGCACACTTCACGCCTTATTGCAAGGCAGCGCCTTGCCAAGCGTTTTTATATAGATGTATAAAACCTCTTGGCAGGCACCAACGAAGGGCTTTGTCCCTTTGAAGTACCTATGAAATCATTCTATGAAGGAGGGAAGCGAAGTGCCCAGAAGAGGTAATGTTCCCAAAAGAGAAGTATTGCCCGATCCGATTTACAATTCGGTTCTGGTAACCAAGCTGGTCAACAGCATCATGCTCGACGGCAAAAAGGGCGTAGCGCAGAAGGTCGTCTACGGTGCGTTCGATATCGTTGAGCAGAAGACCGGTAAGAATGGCCTCGAGGCCTTCCAGCAGGCGATGGAAAACATCATGCCCGCACTGGAGGTCAAGACCCGCCGTGTCGGCGGCGCCAACTACCAGGTCCCCATTGAAGTCCGGCCCGATCGCCGCCAGACCCTCGGTCTGCGCTGGCTCACGGCCTATTCCCGCAAGCGCGGCGAAAAAACCATGAAGGAGCGTCTCGCCGGTGAGATCATGGACGCCTGCAATAATGCCGGCGCGTCCGTGAAGAAGCGCGAAGACACCCATAAGATGGCTGAAGCCAACAAGGCGTTTGCACACTTCCGCTGGTAACGGAGGCGCAATTTCATGCCGAGAGAATACGCACTTGAGAATACCCGAAATATCGGTATTATGGCGCATATTGACGCCGGCAAGACCACCACGACCGAGCGCATCCTGTTCTATACCGGCCGCACCTACAAGCTGGGTGAAACCCACGAGGGCAGCGCGACCATGGACTGGATGGCGCAGGAGCAGGAGCGCGGCATCACCATCACGTCTGCCGCAACCACCTGCTTCTGGAACGGCTGCCGCATCAATATCATCGACACGCCGGGCCATGTGGATTTCACCGTAGAGGTGGAGCGCAGCCTGCGCGTACTCGACGGCTCCGTCACGGTGCTGTGCGCCAAGGGCGGCGTTGAACCCCAGACCGAAACCGTCTGGCGGCAGGCCGATAAATACAATGTACCCCGGATGGTATACGTCAACAAGATGGATATCATGGGCGCGGATTATTTCAACGTTCTCAAAATGATGCGCGACCGGCTGAGATGCAACGCTGTTCCGATCCAGCTGCCCATCGGCGCCGAAGCCGATTTCAAGGGCGTCATCGATCTCGTCAAGATGAAGGCTTACGTCTTCTATGACGAGCTGGGAAAGGACTTCCGCGAGGAGCCCATCCCGGAGGACATGCAGGATCTTGCGCTGGAGTACCGCGAAAAGCTCATCGAGGCCGTGTCCGACGAGGACGACGGGATCATGGAGCTGTTCCTGGAAGGGGAGGATATCCCCGAGGATATGATTCGCGCGGCCATCCGCAAGGCGACCATCGGCGTTCGCATGGTTCCCGTCACCTGCGGCACATCCTACCGCAACAAGGGTGTGCAGGAGCTGCTCGACGCCATCGTGGCCTACATGCCGTCGCCCCTGGACAAAAAGGGCATCACCGGAGTCAACCCCAAAACGGAAAAAGAGGAGTTCCGTCCCGCCTCGGACGACGCGCCCTTCGCGGCGCTGGCGTTCAAGATCGCCACGGATCCCTTCGTCGGGAAGCTCTGCTTCTTCCGCGTCTATTCCGGCACCGTGGAAAAGGGCAAGACGGTCCTCAATTCCACGAAGGACAAGCGTGAGCGTCTGGGCAAGATCATGCTGATGCACGCCAATCACCGCGAGGAGGTCGATCAGGTCTACTCCGGCGATATCGCGGCGGTCGTCGGCGTGCGCAATACCACCACGGGCGACACGTTCTGCGACGAAAAGCACCCCATCATTCTGGAGTCCATGGAATTCCCCGAGCCCGTCATCCGCATTGCCATCGAGCCCAAGACCAAAGCCGGTCAGGAGAAGATGGGAATCGCCCTGTCGAAGCTCGCGGAAGAGGACCCCACCTTTAAATACTATACCGATACCGAAACCGGCCAGACCATCATCGCCGGCATGGGCGAGCTCCACTTGGAGATCATCGTGGACCGCCTGCTGCGGGAGTTCAAGGTCGAGGCCAACGTGGGCGTCCCCCAGGTCGCCTACAAGGAGACCATCCGGCAAAGCGCCGACGTGGAGACGCGCTATGTCCGCCAGACCGGCGGCAAGGGCCAGTTCGGCCACGTCAAGCTCATCGTCGAGCCGAACGAGTCCGGCAAGGGCTACGAGTTCATCAACAAGATCGTGGGCGGCGTGATCCCGAAGGAGTATATCCCCGCGGTGGACGCCGGCATCCAGGGCGCCATGCAGGCCGGCATACTGGCCGGTTATCCCATGGTGGATATCAAGGCGACCCTGTACGACGGCTCCTATCACGAGGTCGACTCCTCGGAGCTGGCCTTCAAGATCGCGGGCTCCATGGCCTTCCGTGACGCCTGCAAGAAGGCGCAGCCCGTCATCCTGGAGCCCATCATGAAAGTATCGGTCATTGTTCCGGAGGAATACACCGGCGACGTCATCGGCGACATCTCCGCGCGCCGCGGCAACATCCTGGGCATGATCCCGCGCAGCGGCACGTCCCAGATCGACGCCAACGTCCCGCTCAGTGAAATGTTCGGCTATGCCACGGACCTGCGGTCCAAGACCCAGGGCAGAGGCCAGTACGCCATGGAGCCGAGCCACTACATTGAGCTGCCGAAGGGCCTTCAGGACGAAATTGTTTCCAAAAGAGGCTATCACGCGTAATTTTATGCTTGTGTTTCCGCAGGTTTTGTTGTATAGTGATAGCAAGCACGTTTTGTGATCTATTTAAACTTATTTATCATTGCTACAGGAGGAAAATCTAATGGCAAAGCAAAAGTTTATCAAGGATAAGCCCCATGTAAACATCGGCACCATCGGTCATATCGACCATGGCAAGACCACCCTGACCGCTGCCATCACCAAGGTCCTCGCCATGAAGGACCCCAATGCTGCTGACTTCATTGACTATGCTTCGATCGATAAGGCTCCCGAAGAGCGTGAGCGCGGCATCACCATCAACACCGCCCATGTCGAGTATCAGACCGCTGCCCGTCACTATGCCCACGTTGACTGCCCGGGCCATGCCGACTATATCAAGAACATGATCACCGGTGCTGCCCAGATGGACGGCGCGATCCTGGTTATCGCTGCTTCCGACGGCCCCATGGCTCAGACCAGAGAGCATCTGCTGCTGGCCCGCCAGGTTAACGTTCCTTCGGTCCTCGTCTTCCTGAACAAGGTTGACCAGGTCGACGACGAAGAGCTCCTCGAGCTCGTCGAGATGGAAGTCCGCGAGACTCTGGACTTCTACGGCTTCCCCGGGGACGACACCCCCATCATCCGCGGCTCCGCTCTGAACGCTCTGGCTTCCGATTCCAAGGATCCCAACGCCCCCGAGTATGCCTGCATCTGGGAGCTCATGGACGCTGTTGATACCTGGATCCCCACCCCCGACCGCAAGGCCGATATGCCCTTCCTGATGCCCGTTGAGGACGTCTTCACCATCTCCGGCCGCGGCACCGTCGCCACCGGCAGAGTCGAGCGCGGCGTCATCAAGAAGAATGAGCCCGTCGAGATCGTCGGCCTCATGGACGAGAAGCGTGCCACTGTCGTTACCGACATCGAGATGTTCCACAAGCTGATGGACTACGCCGAAGCCGGCGACAACATCGGCGCTCTGCTCCGCGGCATCGACAAGAAGTCCATCGAGCGCGGCCAGGTTCTGGCAAAGCCCGGTTCCATCCATCCCCACACCAAGTTCACCGGTCAGGTCTACGTCCTGTCCAAGGAAGAAGGCGGCCGTCATACTCCGTTCTTCAACAACTATCGTCCGCAGTTCTACTTCAGAACCACCGACGTTACCGGCATCATCTCCCTGCCCGAGGGCGTTGAGATGTGCATGCCCGGCGACAACATCGACATGAACGTTGAGCTGATCACCCCGATCGCCATCGAGAACGGCCTTCGCTTCGCTATCCGCGAGGGCGGCCGTACCGTCGGCTCCGGCGTCGTTATCGCCATCAACGAGGACTGATCCTCAAATAACCCACACCATCAAGGGGCTGCCCCATTCCGGAGCAGCCCCTTCGGTTGTCATTGCTCCCCGTGCGCGCATAGAATGGGCCGGAGGTGGTCCCATGGCGATCATCACGGCTGTGCTGATGCTGATTGCGTTTTTTGCCGCGGAATGGTTCGTGCACGCCGCGCTTGTCACACCGCTGCCAAAGAGTGTCCGGTGTGTGTTTCCACTGGATGACGGCAGCGAGCAGGAGCTGGAGGCCTGCGTGCGCGGTTTCCGGTTTCTGAAAAAGCACGGACTGATCCGGGGCGAGCTGATCCTGGAAATGGGCGAGGCGTCGGAGTATACCCGCCGGGCCGCCCTGATCCTGGCCCGCAGGGGAGATATTACGATCACAGAGAAAGAGGAGTAACCATGGAACAGGAGCTGGAGCTGCTTGCCGGCACGGTATGCGCCGTCATCTTTCAGAATACCGAGAACGGCTATACGGTCATGAAGCTGGACAGTGAGACCGAAGGCGTGGTCACCGTGGTGGGCGTCATCCCTCTGGTGCGCGCCGGTGAACGGCTTCTGATCTCCGGCAAATGGCAGTCCCACGCCCAGTACGGCCGGCAGTTCAGCGCGGAATTCCTGGAGCGTCTCATGCCCGAGACGGCCCAGCAGATCCTGGCCTATCTGTCCTCCCGCACTGTCCGGGGGATCGGCCCCAAAACAGCGCAGAAAATCGTCGCGCGCTTCGGCGAAGCGTCTCTTGAAATCCTGGAGCACCAGCCGGAGCGCCTGCTGGAAATCCCCGGGATCTCGCCGAAAAAGGCGCAGGAGATGAATGAATCCTTTGTCCGCCAGGCGGGGGTGCGCAGACTCATCGAGTTTTTGTCCACCCACGGTCTGCGGGCGCAGCTGGCCATGCGGCTGTACCGTGTCTTCGGCGAATACGCCGTGGACGCCATCGTTGACAATCCCTATCTTCTGACGGATGAGCCCTTCGGCGCCGGCTTTGCCGAGACGGACGCCTTTGCCCTGGAGCTGGGCGTCGAGGCGGACGACAGCCGCCGCGTGGAGGCGGGGGCCATGTTCGAGCTGAGCCACAATTTGGGCAACGGTCACGTCTTCCTGCCCACGGACAAGCTCGTTGACGCCACGGCCAGGATGCTGGGTGTGGCGGAGAGCGAAGCTGCCGCCGCCATTGACCGGCTGCATGACCGGGGAAATCTCGTGCGCACGTCCCTGAGAAATCTGGACGTGTGCTATTTGACGGAATATTACGAGGCGGAGACGGAGGTCGCCCGGCGCCTGACGGCCATGGCCGATCGCCGGTGCAGGCCGGTCCGCACGTTGGAAAAGACCATTGCGGCAGTGGAGCGCAGCCTCTCCATCACCTATGCCGAGCAGCAGCGGCAGGCCATCGCCGCGGCTGCAGCCCACCGGGTGCTGCTGCTGACCGGCGGCCCCGGCACCGGCAAGACCACCACTCTGGCGGGCATCCTGGCGCTTTATGACGAGCTGGGGGAAAAGACCCTGCTCACCGCGCCCACGGGACGGGCAGCCAAGCGAATCTCTGAGCTCACCGGCCGTCCCGCCGCCACGATCCACCGGCTCCTGGAGGCCCAGATCCAGCCGGAAACCGGCCGCATGGCCTTTACCCATGACGAATCCGACCCCCTGGAATGCGACGCCCTCATCGTGGACGAGACTTCCATGGTCGATCTTCTGCTGATGCGCAGCCTTCTGCGTGCGCTGCCGGAGGAATGTACATTGATCCTGGTGGGCGACCCGGACCAGCTCCCCTCCGTGGGGGCGGGCAACGTGTTCTCCGACCTAATCCGCAGCGGCGCCATTGAGACGGTGCGTCTGACGGAGGTGTTCCGTCAGGCGAGGCAAAGCCTCATCGTCATGAATGCCCACGCGGTCAACCGGGGCGAATACCCGGTGCTGGACGCCAGGGACCGGGATTTTTTCTTCATCCGCCGACAGACCGGACAGAGTCTGGTGCAGACGGTCTGCGAGCTGTGCGGCACCCGCCTGCCCCGGAACATGGGCATTGCGCCCGGCGATATCCAGGTGCTTTCCCCCACCCGAAAGGGGATCGCCGGCACCGGAAACCTCAATCTGGCGCTGCAGGCGGTGCTTAATCCGCCGCTGCCGGGGAAAAAGGAAAAAAAATATGGCGATTTTTGCTTCCGCGAGGGCGATCGGGTGATGCAAATTCGCAACAACTATGATATAATATGGAAACGGGTCGGCGCGCAGGAAGCGGGCGCCGGGATCTTCAACGGAGATATCGGCACCGTCACCGCCATCGACCATGCGCTGGAGCAGATGACCGTGGTCTTCGACGACCGGGAGGCCGTCTACGACTTTGATATGCTCAGCGAGCTGGAGTGCGCCTATGCCATGACGGTGCACAAATCTCAGGGCAGCGAGTACCGGGCGGTGATCCTGTGCGCGACGCAGGGTTCGCCCTATCTTCTGACCCGCAGCATCCTGTATACGGCCATTACCCGGGCCAGAGAACTGCTGATCATCGTCGGAAACGAGGAGGTCATTGCCGCCATGACCCAGAACGACCGAAAAACCCGCCGCTACAGCGGCCTCAAGCTGCGGCTCGAGGGACTTGCGTGATGCGCTCCCGTCTGCTGGAGCTCATTTACCCGCGCAAATGCGTATTCTGCATGCGCCTTTTGGCGCGGGAGGAGACGGATCTGTGCATGCAGTGCCGGACCCGGCTGCCATACTGTGCGGGGAAGCAGAGAAGCATCCCCTACAGCGCAGGAAGCGCGGCGGTGTTCTATTATGAGGGCGACGTCCGCGAGGCCGTGCTGCGCTACAAGTTCGGCGGACAGATGCAGTACGCCCATGCCTTCGGCCGGCTGGTCGCCATGCAGGTGCGTGAGCATCTGCCGGAATTTGACCTGATCTGTCATGTGCCCGTGAGCCGTGCCAGACGCCGCGAGCGGGGCTACGACCAGGCCGAATGCCTGGCCGGGGCGGTTGGAGCGGAGCTGGGAATGCGGCCCCGGCGCATTTTGATAAAAAAACGAAACAACCCCGCGCAGTCCGGCATCCCCACGCCGGAGCAGCGCCGCGCCAATGTGCTCGGCGTCTATGAGGTCCGGGATCACGCGGCTGTGCAGGGAAAGAAAATCCTATTGATCGACGATGTGACGACGACCGGCGCGACCCTTTCAGAATGCTGCCGGACGCTGCTGGACGCCGGTGCGGCGCAGATCTTCTGCGCGGTGCTGGCGCAGGCCCATCGGAATGAGGAGCAGGTGAGAACATGATATTTTTTTCCAGAGATCTGGGCGTCGACCTTGGCACGTCCAATGTGCTGATTTATCAGGAAGGCAAGGGCATCGTGCTGCGCGAGCCGTCCGTCGTGGCGGTGGACAAGCTGACGGGCAAGGTACTGCAGGTCGGCTCGGACGCCCGCAATATGCTGGGCAGGACCCCGGGCAATGTGGTGGCCATGCGGCCTCTGCGGGAGGGGATCATTTCCGACTACGAGATGACCGAGAAGATGCTTGCCGAATTCTTCCGCAAGATCATGCGCTATTCCGTGCTCAGGCCCCGTGTGATCGTCAGCGTTCCCAGCGGCGTCAGCGGCGTGGAGGAGCGGGCAGTCATCCAGTCCGCCATGGAGGCGGGCGCACGCCGGGTATACCTGATTGAGGAGCCTCTGGCGGCTGCCCTGGGCGCACACCTGGATATCACCGGCCCCGAAGGACACATGATCGTGGACATCGGCGGCGGAACGACGGATATCGCCGTACTGACCCTCAACGGCGTGGCGGTGTCCTCCTCCATCAAAACCGCCGGCGATACCTTTGACGATCTGATCGTGCGCTATTTCCGCCGCAAGCATGGGGCGGTCATCGGCGCGAATACCGCCGAGGAAGTCAAGATGAGCGTGGGCTGCGTGATGGAGCGCCCGGAGGATCCGGAGATGCTGGTCCGCGGCCGCGATCTCAAGACGGGCCTGTTCAAGGACGTGGCCGTCCGTTCGTCGGAGCTGCTGGATGTGCTTCGCCGTCCGGCCAAGGCCATCGCCGACGAGGTCCTGGCGGTGCTGGAGCAGACTACGCCGGAGCTCGTGGCGGATATATCCCGCAACGGCATCGTTCTTGCAGGCGGCGGCTGCCAGATCTGGGGCATGGATCGTTTCCTTGAGGAGCGCACCGAGATCCGCTGCACCATCGCCGACGATCCGGATTCCTGCGTCGCATACGGCTGCGGCAAGAGCCTGGAATGGCTCAGCCACATCCAGGAGGGCCCCATCAACATCGCCCGACGCAGGCTCTTAAAAGAGTGAAAAAAACCGCGGCTGCAGATGCAGCCGCGGCTTTTTTTGAGAAAAGAAGAAAATGAGAAACAAGAAAAGGAGGCGCAGGATCACTTTCATCCTGCGCCTTTATCATAAAAAATGCCTTTGAATAATCTGTGACGCAGAAGAAAACAAATTGAGAATTGTTTTTGAATCATTTGTAAAGATTCGTCAACGCTCCTCTTCCGCATCCGGCAGGACGATATCCACGGAGCTTTCATAAAGCAGGGGACGAAGCGTGCCGTAATTATCGAAGCGGGTGTCGCGGGAATCCGACAGGAAGACGACCTGCGTTGTGGTATTGTTGACTGTGTTTGACAAGGAAGCGATCATCTTGTCCACATTGGCGCCGGAGACATCCGGCACATAGAGCCGGCCGGCGGAGGCATCCACCGGGAAGGCGGTGTCGGCGGTGCAGAAAGAGATGGTGAGATTGCTGCCGGTAAAGGCGTTCTGCACCTCTTTGGCCGCGTCGGCGATCAGCTCCGAGCGGGTCAGATTGGAAGTGTAGACAATGGTGCCGCTGGTGGGGAAATAGAAGTCGTTGAACACGACCTCCTGGAATCCCAGGGAGGAGAGTTCCTTGCAGATCTGCTCCTGATAGGACAGCACCGTGGGTTTTTCCGGGCTGAGCCAATTGTTCTCGTTTTCGTCGGCCCAAAGCTCCCTGGAGCCGCCGCTTTCGTTCCAGAGGGCAAGATCCGGATGGCTCTTGACAAAACTGGTATCGGCAAAGGCGGGGATGCGGGCGATCATGGGATAGCCGTTGCGCTTGAGGAAATCGATCAGCTCGTCCAAAGCGTCGGTGTTGGCCTTTTTCATGCCTGTGATTTCAGTGTTGTAATAAAAGTTTCCGTTGTCGTCCTTCACGTCGATCATCACGGCGTTGGTATTGTCCAGGGCGCGGACGGTTTCCAGGACCAGATCGGGATTGGAGCGCAGCATATCGACGGTGATATATACGCCCTTGAGCTGCTTGAGCTTGCCGTCGGCGGTCTGCTCATCGTCCTTGATTTCGATCTCCACATGGCCCGGCTTTTTATGGGGCTCGGGGTCCTCGGTTTCATCGTTCACGGGGATATCCAGGGTGGAATGGTCAAAATCCAGCTTTACGCCCTCGGAGGTGTAGACCACGTAGCGCTGCATATAGATCAGGAAGAAGATCATCAGCACAGCCAGGACCAGCGCACAGATGCCGATCCACTTGCCCAGGCGTTTGAGCCGGAGCCTGTGCCGGTAAGATAGTTTTCGCATGACTACAGCCTCCTTCGGTCATGCCGGATGGGCGGTGACGGCACACCAGTCGTCGAGGGTCTGCACATGGGAGATCCGCAGGCCGGCGGCCTCGATGGCGGCCTGCACCTCTGCCAGCCGGGTGTTCAGGATGCCGGAGCAGATGAATACGCCGTCCCGGCGCACCAGCTTCGGCACAACGGCGCTCAGAGGGATGATGACGTCGGCCACGATGTTGGCCAGCACCACGTCCCAGGGTTCCGCGCACAGCTCGGCCATGAGCGCTTCATCGGTAAGGACGTTGCCGGCACGGGAGGTAAAGCGGTCGGGGCCCAAGCCGTTGATGGCGGCATTCTCCCGGGCAACGTCCGCGGCCATGGGATCGACGTCTACGCCGAAGGCCTGATCCGCGCCGAGCAGGAGCGCCGCAATGGACAGGATCCCGCTGCCGCTGCCCAGATCCAGCACGCGTTCGCCGCCGCGGATATGCCGCTCCAGGGCGCTCAGGCACATCTGGGTGGAGGCATGGGCGCCGGTGCCGAAGCTCATACCGGGATCGAGCATGACACGGATGCGGTCCTCATAACCCTCGGGCTGCATCCATTCCGGCACCACCAGCAGACGGTCTCCCACGGGGATGGGGCGATAATACTGCTTCCAGCTGTTCTCCCAGTCCTCGTCGCGTACGCGGCGGCAGGAAAGCTCCAGGGAACC
The DNA here is from genome assembly GCA_015068455.1 of Oscillospiraceae bacterium. GTDB lineage: Bacteria > Bacillota > Clostridia > Oscillospirales > Oscillospiraceae > SVMC01. The sequence continues at coordinate 17,817 of SVKO01000010.1, forward strand.
GGGATCCAGCGAGGCAAGCCGCTCGCGCATGGCGCAGAGCTCGGCGCGGAGCGCATTTACCTGCGTCTCGGCGGCAGGACCGTCCTCCAGATAGATGCGGATGCGGCTCACGCCCTGCATGGAGCGGGCCAGCGCCTCGTCCACATAATCCCAGTATTGACGGTTCTCCTCAAGAAAGGCCTGGAAATCCGATTCATCGTCCAGAATGAAGCGATCATACCCCAGCATTGTTAAATTGGCAGCCACCAGGTCGATGACCTGGGGCGTGGTTTGAACGGTCAGCTCCAGCCACTGCATAGCGTGCCTCCAAAGTATGGTTTCACTATAGTTTACATGAACCGCGGTCGAAACTCAAGATTTTTTTCACGGGGGCTTTTTATTTTTTGCGTCTCGGTGTATAATAAAGGCTGCAAATTTGACATTTGCGTCGAATTCTATGAAATGACCGCCGTTTTCGGCGATGGAAAGGGACTGCCCATGGGACCCAGGATCGAACTGCTGCCCGGCGTCTGTCTGCGCGCCATTCATACCGATCGTTTCAAGACCGGATGTATGAATATCAATTTTGTCCGCCCGCTGACCGCACAGGAGGCGCCCATGGCGGCTCTGGCGCCCAGCGTGCTGCTGCGCGGCACCCGCCGCCATCCCGACATCCGCAGCATCTCCGCCTTCCTGGACGAGCACTACGGCGCGTCCGTGGGCACGCTGACGCGAAAAAAGGGCGAGATCCTGACCACCGGATTTTTTGCCGACTTCCCGGAGGAAGCGCTGCTGCCGGCCGGTGAGAAGGTGTTTAACCCCGTGGTGGATTTTCTGGGCGAGCTCCTGTTTGATCCGCGGCTTGCCGACGGCTCGTTCCTTCCCGACGTGTTTGAAGGGGAGAAGCGCAACCTGCTCGACACCATCGATTGGCGCCTGAACGACAAGCGCACCTACAGCGTCTACCGCATGATAAAAAACATGTGCAAAGACGAGGCTTACGGGGTGCCCCGGCTGGGGGAGCGGCCGGAGGCTGAGGCGATCACCCGGGACGCGCTCCTGGCCTGGTATCGCCGGATGCTGCGCCATTCCAGGATCGAACTGTTCTACATGGGCGCACGCCCCCGGGACGAGGTCGCGGAAGCCCTCAAGGCAATGCTCTCGCCCCTGGAGCGGGGAGAACTGGACCCTGTTGGCACCGAGGTCATTCGTTCTGCTGGGCCCCTGCGGCAGGTGGAGGATCGGCTGGATGTGCTCCAGGGAAAGCTTTGCATCGGCCTGCGCACCGGCATCACCGGAGACGACCCGGATTATCCGGCGCTGATGATGCTCAATGCGGTTTTCGGCGCGGGCACCACCAGCAAGCTCTTCCTCAATGTGCGCGAAAAGCTGTCGCTGTGCTACTACGCCTCCTCGTCCATCGACCGTTTCAAGGGCCTGATGATCGTATCCTCCGGCATTGAGACCAGCAACTTCGAGCGCACGAAGGCGGAGATCTTCCGTCAGCTGGACGCCTGCATCCGGGGCGATATCTCCGAAGAGGAGCTGGAGAACGCCCGCCGTGCGATCCTCAGCGCTCTGCGCGCCAGCCTGGATTCGCCGAGCCGCATGGACGAGTATTCCCTCGGCTGCGCCCTCGCAGGACACGATGTGAGCATCGAGTCGCTGATGGCGTCGATCCGCGCCGTCACCAAGGACGAGGTGTGCGCCGCGGCGAAGAAGCTGAGCGTCGATACGATCTATTTCCTGAAGGGGGCAACACAATGAAACCCATCGAATACCAGCGTCTGGGCGAAAAAATGTACCGCGAACGGCTGGACAACGGTCTGCGGATCTGCGTGATCCCCAAGCCGGGGTTTGCGCGGAAATATGCCTTTTTCGCTGTGAATTACGGCTCCATCGACACCGCATTCACCCTGGACGGCAGAAAAATGCGGACCCCCGACGGTGTGGCCCACTATCTGGAGCACAAGACCTTCGATACCGAGCGCGGCAACGCGCTGCAGATGTTCGCAGAGCGCGGGGCCAGCCCCAACGCTTTCACCAGCTATTCCATGACAGCCTATTATTTTGACTGCACCGAGAGATTTGAGGACAATCTGCGCCTGCTGCTGGATTTCGTTTCCACCCCCTGCTACACCGAGGAAAGCGTGGAAAAGGAGCGGGGCATCATCGAGCAGGAGATCCGGATCTATGAGGACAGCGCTGAATCCCGGGTTTATGAGAACCTCTTTGCCTGCCTCTATTCCGCCCACCCGATCCGGGTCCCCATTGCCGGGACCGTGGAAAGCATCCGGGAAATCACCGCGGAAACCCTGAACGAATGCCACCGGGCATTCTACGCACTGCCAAACATGATGCTTTGCGTGGTGGGAGACGTGGACCCGGAGACGGTGAAAACCATTGCCGCCGCCCTGCCTGCCGGAGCCCCGAGCGTCGGCGACAGGGACTATGGCCCTGCCGAAGCGCCGACGCCGGACCGGGCCCGGATCGAGACCGCCATGGAGATCGCCATGCCCACCTTTGCCGTGGGCTTCAAGGGCCGTCCCGCGGCGCCCGGCGCCGAGACCATGCGCCGGGAATTCATCGGCGAGTTGGCGGCGGAGGTGCTGATGGGGGAGGCTTCGGAGCTTTATCAGCGGCTCTACGAGCGGGGGCTCATCGACTCCGGCTTCTCCTGCGGCTATGAGGGCCTGCCCGGCGCGGCCATGCTCACCGCCGGCGGCGACAGCCGCGATCCCGACGCCGTTTGCGCGGCCATACTGGAAGAGGCGCAGCGTATCTGCCGCGAGGGCGTGGATGAGGCGCTGTTCTCCCGGCTGAAAAAGTCTGGCCTGGGCCGCCGCCTGCGGGATCTGGACAGCTTTGAATCCATTTGCTACCGTCAGTGCGCCTACGCCTTTGAGGGCTGCGACTACTATTCCTTCCCGGAGGTCTTTGAAGCCATCGGCCCCGGCGACGTGCTGGAGTTTCTGCGCGAGAGTGTCCGGAAGGACCAAATGGCGGTTTCCGTCATCCATCCGAAAGGAGAAACGGCATGATTTTATCAAGAATAACATTCCCGGGCGTCGGCATCTCCGTCGATCCGCCTTCCGTAGCCTTTTCCGTCGGCAAACTGACGGTCTACTGGTACGGCATCATCCTGGCCGCGGGCTTTTTGCTGGGCGTCCTCTACTGCCTGAAGCGCTCCAAGGAGTTCGGCATCACCGAGGATGAGATCCTCGACGGCCTGTTCGTCGTCGCGCCGGTGGCCATCATCTGCGCACGGATCTATTACTGCGTATTCAACTGGAGCGAATACGCCGCCAACCCGATTTCCTGCCTGTATATCTGGGAGGGGGGCATCGCCATCTACGGCAGCCTGATCGGCGCGGTGCTCATGACGATCGTTTACACCCGCTGGAAGAAGATCCCCCTCAGGCCGGTTCTGGATCTGGTGAGCATGGGCTTCGTGATCGGCCAGTTCATCGGCCGATGGGGCAATTTCATCAACCGCGAGGCCTACGGCGCTGTCACCGACAGCTTCCTGCGCATGGGCCTGGAGGACGCCGCCGGCAACGTGACCTACTATCATCCCACGTTTTTGTACGAATCGCTGTGGAATTTCGTGGGCTTCCTGTTCCTGCACTTTTACATCAAACGCCGGAAATATGACGGGCAGATCTTTACCATGTACATCGCCTGGTACGGCCTGGGCAGGGCGTTCATTGAGGGCCTGCGCACGGACAGCCTGTATCTGTTCCATACCGGCATCCGGGTCAGCCAGCTTCTGGCGGCGGTTTCCTGCTTGATCGCTGCCGCCGTGCTGATCTACCGGCTCAGCAAAAAACCGGATCCCGCGGATCTGTACGTGCATCAGAAGTCAAAAGCAGTCGAAGGACAAGAAAAAGATACGAAAAATTAAGGAAAAGTTCACAGACCGGACACGCATTCCCTACCAATTTGTTTTTGACCGTGGTATAATTGCCGCAGAAGGACAAAATTGCCGCCGTGCGGCACAGTGGAAAGGAGTAAACGAACATGGCATTTTCCGATAATTTTGAAACCATCAGAGGCTTTGCTGCCAACGCCGCGCAGTCTGCTGCCGGCAAGACCAAGAAGTTCGCCGCCATTGCCAAGGCCAACTTCAACATCCTCGCGGAGGAGGAAAAGGTGAAGAAGGCACAGCTTGAGCTGGGCAAGGTCTACTACAAGAATTTCATCTCCGGCGAGGACACCGACCTGGCCGAATGCCTGCCCCTGTGTGAGAAGATCACCGAGTCTCTCAAGCTCATTGAGAGCCTGAAGGCCGAGATCGAGCAGGCCAGAGGCGGCGCTGCGCCCGAAGCCCCCGTCCAGGATGACTTCAACATCGAGGAAGTCCCCGCGGAGGAGGCCCCCGCCGAGGAGCCCGTGATCCCCGAGATCGTCGTCGTGGAAGACGAGACCCCCGAAGCGCCGGAAGAGAGCTCCGAATAATTCATCGGACCACAGCAGGCCCGCTGCAAACGATTCGTTTTGCAGCGGGCTTTTTTTGCGGAATTGAGGCGAATGCGCGGCGGGTGCACTGCACAGCATCAACAAAACCGGATATTCGAATTTGTAAAATATGTTTATTTTTCGGTGAAACCCCCCGGGGCACTTGATAACAAATCGAAGGGATTGTAGACTGTCGATAGAAGCAACGCAGAGAAAAACACCTACCCGGACGGCCCGGATGTCGAAGGAAGCAAGGAGGAGACTATGAGAAACCGCGCAATCGCTTTTCTGATTATTTTCGTCATGCTGCTGGGGATGCTCCCGGCTGCTTTTGCGGCCGATCCCGAACCGGTGGCAGGTCCTGTGGTTGTGGCCGATCCGGAATCGCCCACGGGCTACATCGGCCAGTTCACCTACTACGATCCCAGCGCCGGCCAGGTCTATTTCTGCGGCGACCTGAACCTGAGCAACTTTGCCGACCGCACGGACACGAAGACCTATTCTCCCGCGGAGTACAAGCCCGGCCTGACCCGCCGCGGAGGCAGCCAGTTCAAGGAGCCCATGCAGAAGCTCGACGGCGGATACTGGTACTATGAGCTGCCCCTGGCCGCCGGCGCCAACCAGTACTGGTTCAACGTGGGTTCAAACACCCGCATGATGCCGGACCCCGCCAACGCGCCGAAGTGGAGCCCCAACAGCTCCGCCACCAAGGACGCCTACAACTGCGTCTATGTGCCCTATGACGAAAAGCAGGGAAGCGAGCTTCTGAAGGCCCGCGAGGCGGAGCTGCCCCGGGAAACCGAAAAGGGCAGCTGGGAGTACGTGCCCTACAAGGTCGGCAACAACACGTTTTATATGGGCGTCTACCTGCCCTACGGGTATGACAAAAACCGGGCCGAGCCCTACAAGACCGTCTATCTGGTCCACGGCTGGGGCCAGGATGAATCTGACTGGATGGGCATCGGCTCCGTCCCGAACATCATGGATAACCTGATCGCCGAGGGCCGCACCGAGTCTGCCGTGGTGATCTCCCTGCCGAACAACAACAATTCCATCGGCAGCCAGAACGACAAATACGCCGCGCTGTTCAACACCGTGCTGCCCTTTGTCGAGGAGAATTACAACGTCTCCGGGAATGCGAAAGACCGCGCCCTCGCGGGGCTTTCCATGGGCAGCCGCTATACCAGAGCTGTCATGGAGACCGACCCCGAGAGCTTCGGATACTACGGCCTGTTCAGCTGCTCTGAGACCATCACACCATCAACGCCGAACCTGGACAAGGCGCACATCCTCATCGGCGTCGGCGTGTTCGACGGCGCGAACTACCAGAACGCCACCACCACCAACACCCAGAACATGGAGAAAGGCGGCTTCTTCTCCAAGACCCTGAATGTCGCGGGCGCCCACGATTTCAACACCTGGAGCCAGCTGCTGCGCATGTTCGCCGAGGACTATCTCTGGAAGCCCTGGGCCTTCGGCGACGGGGAAGCTCCCGAACAGGGCGAGGCGCTGAAGCTTGGCCCGAACGTGATCAAGGACCCCGACTCGCCCACGGGCTACACCGTCAAATTCCTCTATGATAACCCCACTGCCACCTCTGTCACCTTTGCCGGCGACATCGGCCTGATCAACTGGGCCGATCCCAGCGATACAAAGCAGTACACCCCGCAGGAGTACAAGCCCGGCCTCATGCGTTCCGGCTCGTACACCGCGCCTATGGAGAAAAAGACGCTGACGGTTGACGGCGAAGAGAAAGAAGTATGGTACTATGAGCTTCCGCTGGCCGCCGGCGCGAACCAATACTGGTTCTATGTGGACGGCAACACCCGCTACATGGCGCCGGATCCCGCCAACCATCCCGAGTGGAGCCCGAACAGCAGCTGGAGCAGCAAAAACGCCTACAATGCGGTCTACGTGCCCTATGATGAAAAGCAGGACTTCGAGCCTCTGAAGGCCCGCGAAGTCGAGAATCCCAGAGAGGATCAGAAGGGCGTCTGGTGGTACGAACCCGTTGAGATCGGCGGACGCACCCACTATATCGGCGTCTATCTGCCCTATGGCTACGACGTCGAGCGCGCCGAGCCCTACAAGACCATCTACACCCTGCACGGCGGCGGCCAGGATGAGTCCGACTGGATGGGCATCGGCTCCGTACAGAACATCATGGACAATCTCGCTGCGGAAGGCCGCACAGAGCCCGCTGTCATTATCACGCCGACCACCAACAACAACGAGATCGGCAGCGAGCGCGACAACTACGCGAATCTTTTCAACGTCATTGTGCCGTATGTGGAGGAGAAGTTCAACGTCTCCAGCGAGCCGAAGGACCGCGCCTTCTGCGGCCTTAGCATGGGCTGTACCTACACCCAGCAGATCGCCAACATCGCGGCGGACAAATTCATGTATTTCGGTCCCTGGTCGAATTCCATTGTCCTGAAGGCCGACGCGCCGAATCTGGACAAGGCCTATTTCTTCTTCGGCCGCGGCGTTTCCGACACCGGCGCCGCCGGCAACATGGGAACCACCCTGGCCCAGAATTTCAAGGATCTGAAATACGTTTACACCGAGGTTGCCGGCGCCCACGATTTCAACGCATGGTGCCAGCTGTTCCGGATGTTCCTGGACGAATACCTGTGGAACCCCGCCGCCTTCGGCGACACATCCGTCGATCCGGGTCCTGCGGCGGAGCTTCAGGATGCCATTGCCGACGCCGAGAAGATCGACGAGAGCAAGTACACCGACGAATCCGTGGCCGCCCTCGAGAAAGCCCTGGCAGACGCCAAGGCGGTCCTGGCGGACGAGCAGGCCACGGAAGACGCCGTCAAGCAGGCCGCCAAGGCCCTGAAGGACGCCATCGACGCCCTGGTGGAGAAGCCGGACGGCGCCCTCTTCGAGGACGTGATGGATCCCAACAAGTTCTACTATGATGCGGTCTACTGGGCCTTCAACGCCGAGCCGCAGATCACCAAGGGCATCGATGATACCCACTTCGGCCCGGACAAAGACTGCACCCGCGGCCAGGTTGTGACATTCCTGTGGCGCGCCGCCGGCTGCCCGGCGCCTGTCGTGACAACCTCCTCCAAGTTCACCGACGTCAAGCCCGGCGCGTTCTATGAGCTGGCCGTGGCGTGGGCCGTGGAGAAGGGGATCACGAAGGGCCAGACGGACACGACCTTCGCACCGGACGCCACCTGCACGAGAGGCCAGATCGTGACCTTCCTGTGGCGCTTCAAGGGCGAACCCGCCCCCGCGAGTACCACGACGCCCTTCACGGACGTGAACCCCAACGGCTACTACATGAAGGCCGTGGATTGGGCAGTGGAGGCCGAGATCACCAAGGGCCTGACCGAAACCACCTTCGGCCCGGACGCCACCTGCTCCAGAGGTCAGGTCGTAACATTCCTGTACCGCGCGACGGCTGCAGAATTGGCCGCTCCGGTCGAATAGGCGACGGCCTCTGAACTGCGGATTACCGCGCCAATCAACCCCGGCGAGGCTGCACATGCAGCCTCGCCGTTTATACATGGCGCATTCTGTCGTCTGCAGGGATGCGACATGACGTCCGGCAGGCTTGACTTCGTTTGAAAAAAGGGTTATAATCATCCATATAATGGGTTATTATGCAGAGAAAACCACAAAATATCGTGAGGAATCGAAATGACGAAGAAAAAGCCGACTTACGGCAACGAAAGCATTGATATACTCGAAGGCGCCGACCGGGTCCGAAAAAAGCCCAGCGTTATCTTTGGTTCTGACGGCCTGGACGGATGTGAACATGCGGTGTTCGAGATCCTGTCCAATGCCATCGACGAGGCGCGGGAGGGCTATGGCGACACCATCATCGTCACCCGCTACGCCGACAAATCCATCGAGGTGGAGGACTTCGGCCGCGGCTGCCCCGTGGACTGGAACCCCGTGAAGAAGCGCTTCAACTGGGAGCTGGTCTTCTGCGAGATGTATGCCGGCGGCAAGTACGGCAACGATGTGGGCGAGAGCTATGAATACAGCCTGGGCACCAACGGCCTGGGCGCCTGCGCCACCCAGTACAGCTCGGAATACTTTGACGCGATCATCCGCCGTGACGGCATGAAATACACCCTGCATTTCAAAAAGGGCGAAGTGGTGGGGAAGAAGGGCGAGGAGCTCATCCGCGAGAGCGCCGACCGAAAAAAGACCGGCTCCTGCTTCCGCTGGCGGCCGGATCTGGAGGTCTTTACCGACATCGACATCCCCGCGGAGTTTTATCTCGACGTGCTCAAGCGGCAGGCGGTGGTCAACCGCGGCGTGCATTTTCGCTTCCGCAACGAGATCGGCAGCGGCCGGTTTGAGCAGACGGAATTCTGCTACGAGAACGGCATCGTTGATTATGTGAATGAGTTGACCGACGGCAAGGCCTTCACCATGACCCAGTACTGGGAGACCGAGCGCCGGGGCCGCGACCGGGAGGACAAGCCGGAATACAAGGTCAAGCTCACCGCGGCGCTGTGCTTCTCCAAATCCGTCAGCCGCATCGAATACTATCACAATTCCTCCTGGCTGGAGCACGGCGGCGCACCGGAGAAGGCCGTGAAGAACGCCTTCGTCTATGCCGTCGACGCCTACTGCCGTCAGGCGGGAAAGTACAACAAAAACGAGGCCAAGCTGACCTTCCAGGATGTGGCCGACAGTCTGGTGCTGGTGACCAACTGCTTCTCCACCCAGACCTCCTACGCCAATCAGACCAAGAAGGCCATCACCAACAAGTTCATCCAGGAGGCCATGACTGCCTTCCTGCGCGAGCAGCTGCAGGTCTATTTCATTGAGAACAAGGCCGAGGCAGACAAGATCGCCGACCAGGTGCTGGTCAACAAGCGCGCCCGCGAGACCGCCGAGAAGACCAAGGTGGCCGTGCGCAAAAAGCTCTCGGGGAGCATCGACATCGCCAACCGGGTGCAGAAGTTCGTCGACTGCCGCAGCCGCGACCCCGAAAAGCGGGAAATCTATATCGTCGAGGGCGATTCCGCTCTCGGCTCGGTCAAGCTGTCCCGGGACGCCGAGTTCCAGGGCGTCATGCCTGTGCGCGGCAAGATCCTCAACTGCCTCAAGGCCGACTATGTGCGCATCTTCAAGTCCGAGATCATCACCGATCTCATGAAGGTGCTGGGCTGCGGCGTGGAGGTGGAGGCGAAGAAGGCCAAAGATCTGCACAGCTTTGATCTGGGCAACCTGCGCTGGAATAAGATCATCATCTGCACCGACGCGGACGTGGACGGCTTCCAGATCCGCACCCTGATCCTGACCATGCTCTACCGGCTCTGTCCCACGCTGATCCGCGAGGGCTACGTTTACATTGCCGAGTCGCCCCTGTTCGAGATCACCAGCAGGGAAAAAACCTGGTTTGCCTACAATGAGCAGGAGAAGGCCGCCATCGTCAAGGAGCTGGAGGGCCAGAAGTTCACCATGCAGCGCTCCAAGGGCCTGGGTGAAAACGACCCGGAGATGATGTGGATGACCACCATGAATCCCGCCACCCGGCGGCTGATCCGGGTCATGCCCGAGGACGTGGAGAAGACCGGCATGTGGTTCGATCTCCTGCTGGGAGACAATCTCACCGGCCGCAAGGATCACATTGCCCAAAACGGCTACAAATTCCTCGAACTGGCAGATATTTCGTAATAAAGGAAGCAGAATATGGCAAAGAAAAAAGCCGCACCGGAACAAAACAAGCACAGGGACGACCCGAACGTGATGGGTCTGCACGCCCAGGTGGTGGAGCAGCCCATCAGCCAGACCCTGGAGCTCAATTATATGCCCTATGCCATGTCGGTCATTGTATCCCGCGCCATCCCCGAGATCGACGGCTTCAAGCCCTCCCACCGCAAGCTCCTGTACACCATGTACAAGATGGGCCTTCTGAACGGAGCGCGCACCAAGTCCGCCAACATCGTGGGCGCGACCATGAAGCTGAACCCCCACGGTGACGCCGCCATCTATGAGACCATGGTGCGTCTGGCCCGGGGCAACGGCGCCCTGCTGGCGCCTTTCGTGGACTCCAAGGGCAACTTCGGCAAGGTCTATTCCCGCGATATGTCCTACGCCGCGCCCCGCTACACCGAGGCCAAGCTGGCGCCCATCTGCCGCGAGCTGTTCTCCGACATCGACGAGGACACCGTGGATATGGTGGACAACTACGACGCAACGATGCTCGAGCCCACCCTGCTGCCCACCACCTTCCCGAATGTGCTGGTCTCGGCCAACACCGGCATCGCCGTGGGCATGGCCAGCAACATCTGCGGGTTCAACCTGCGGGAGGTTTGCCAGACCGCCATCGCCTGGATCCGAGATCCGGACTGCGACCTGCTGGAGACCCTGCCTGCGCCGGACTTTTCCACAGGCGGCGAAATCCTCTACGATCCGCTGGAGATGGCGGAGATCTACAAGACCGGCCGCGGCTCGTTCAAGGTCCGGGCCAAATGGCGCTATCTGAAAAAAGAAAACATCATTGAGATCTACGAGATCCCGTACACCACCACCTCCGAGGCCATTATGGACAAGGTGGAGGAGCTGATCAAGGCCGGCAAGGTCCGCGAGATCAACGACATGCGCGACGAGACCGACCTCTCCGGCCTCAAGCTGACCATCGACCTCAAGCGCGGCGCAGACCCGGACAAGCTGATGGCGAAGCTCTGCCGCATGACCACCCTGATGGACAGCTACCCCTGCAATTTCAACATCCTGATCGCCGGAATGCCCCAGGTGCTGGGCGTGCGCGAAATTCTGGAGGAGTGGACGGCCTGGCGCAGCGAATGTGTGCGGCGCAGGGTGTTCTTCCAGCTCCAGAAGAAGAAGGAAAAGCTGCACCTGCTCAAGGGTCTGCAAAAGATCCTTCTGGACATTGACAAGGCCATCGCCATCATCCGCGGCACGGAGCTGGACAGCGAAGTGATCCCCAACCTGATGATCGGCTTCGGCATCGACAAGGTGCAGGCCGAGTTTGTGGCGGAAATCAAGCTGCGCAACATCAACAAGGAATATATCCTCAAGCGCACCGCGGAGACCGAGGAGCTGGAGAATCAGATCCAGGATCTGGAGCAGACCCTCAAGAGCAGCCGGCGCATCCGTGCCATTATCGTCGACGAGCTCAAAAAGGTGGCACAGAAGTACGGCGAGGACCGGCGCACGACCCTGGTCTACGAGACGGCCCTGGCCGTGGAGGAGGAGCAGGACGACACGCCGGATTATCCCGTGACGGTATTTGTTACCGAGGGCGGCTACCTCAAGAAGATCACGGCCCAGTCCCTTCGCATGTCCAATGAGCAGAAGTACAAAGAGGGCGACGGGCTGAAGCGCACGATGGAGCTGACGAACAAGACAGAACTTCTGGTCTTTACCAGCGCCTGCCAGTGCTATAAATGCCGCCTCAGCGATTTTGATGACAGCAAGGCCAGCGTTCTGGGCGACTATCTGCCGGGCAAGCTGGGCTTCGATGAGGGCGAGAGCGTGCTCGATGTGGTGAGCGCCGGCGACTACAGCGGCTGGATCCTGTTCGTCTTTGAGAACGGCAAAGCCGCCAAGGTGGAGCGCAGCGCCTATGCCACCAAGTCCAACCGCCGCAAGCTCACCGGCGCTTTTTCCGACAAGAGCCCTGTCAAGGCTGTGATCCCCCTGCCGGAGGAGACGGAGGTTGCAGTTTATGCCACCGACGGGCGCGCGCTGGTCTTCTCCTCGGCGCTGCTCTCGGCGAAGACCACACGCAATACCCAAGGCGTGGCGGTCATGAGCCTTAAGCGCAAGAGCCTGGTGGATCGGGCGGCGCCCCTGGCCGAGACCGGCATCGTCAACCGCCGCCGCTACAGTGTGCGCAGCCTGCCGGCGCCGGGCAGCCTGCTGCAGGAGCAGGATACGGAGGAAAAACAGCTCGCCATCGAAGGCTGAGCGGAAAGGGGAGACATACCATGAAATACCGCCTGATCGCCCTTTGCATGGCGCTGGCAGTTCTCTTGTCCGGCTGCCGTTTTCTGCCGGACAGCTATGTCTCCGTCTCACCCCATGCCGACTCTTATCCGCAGCAGACGGAGGAGGCTTTGACGGTGGAAGATTACACAGAGCTCAAGAACGCCCTGCTTGCCCTCGTGGAGGAGGGCGTGGAGGAGGCGGAGCTGACCACCGGCGCCTATTCCGGCGACATCGAGCAGGACTATGCCACCGCTGTGGCATATATCACGGGCATCAACCCCATGGGCGCTTATGTGGTGGATTCCATTGACAAGGAAATCATCCGCGCCGGCACCTATTATAAGCTGAATCTCAAGATCCGCTATCGCCGCAGCCATGCGGAACTGGCCAAAGCCATGACCGTGCGCGGCTCGATCGGCACGCGGAACGCTGTGGCCGCCGCAGTGGCAGAGAGTTCCGAGCGGCTGCTGCTGCGCATCTCCGGCTACGATCAGATGGATTTTGACGCCATGGTGGCCGAATTGAGCGCCCAGGATATCACCAGGGTCATGGCGAAGCCCACCGTCAGCGCGGAGGTTGTGCCAAACAGCGGCAGCGTGCGCATCGTGGAGCTGGATTTCACCTATCCCAGGGATCCTGCTGAGCTGCGGGTCATGCAGAGCGCGGTGAACACCATCATGAATTCCGCCTACGGGTATGTCCGCTTTGTGAAGAGCGATCTGGAGCGGGCGATCCTGCTCTATTCCTTCCTGACCGAGCGCCACGACTATATTGTTCAATCCTCCGAGACGCCTGCTTACGCCCTGCTCTGCGAAGGGATTGCCGACAGCCGCGCCTTTGCGGAGGTGTTCGGCGTCATGTGCAACCGCTCGATGGTAAAGTGCACCGTCGTGCACGGCATGAAGAACGGCGAGCCCTATGAATGGAATATCCTGGAGCTGGAGTCCGGCACCTGGCACGTTGACGTGCTTGCCGACGAGCAGGCCGGCATGCGGGAGCCCAGTCTGCGTACGGATGCGGAGATGGGCGGTTATTCCTGGGATGCGCAGGCCTATCCGGTGTGCAGCGGACCGGTTGCGCCGGCGGAACCGCAGGAGAACGGACAGACGGATGCCCAGAATCCGGCCGAGACGCCCGAGGCGGGCGCAAACGGAGGGCAGACGCCAACGGAACAGGAAGACGCAGAGTCGGAACCTCCTTCGGAGAATCCGGGATCAGATCTTCCCCCGGCGCCGCTGGAGCCGGAGCTTCCGCCGGAGGAAAATTTGCCGGAACCGGAGATTTCTCCTTGACAAACGGAAGAAAGCTGATATAATAATATCCGGCCCTGCGGGTGTAGCTCATCCGGTAGAGCGCCACCTTGCCAAGGTGGAGGTAGCGAGTTCGAGCCTCGTCACCCGCTCCAACGTCGTCGCGGATCTGATCTGCGGCGACGTTTTTTCTCTTCGGCAACGTTTATATCACAAGAAAACCCACCGAAACCGGTGGGTTTTCCGTGTTTATGCGGGTTCAGTGTTTAACACCGAGGACGGCCAGAGTGTGCGCTGCTTCATCGGGAAGGCAAATCCACGTGCTGCCTTCCTGGAGCTGCCACTCGAAGGGATCCTCAAAGACGAAGGGGATTTTCAGATTGCCCTCTGCGGCGTCCCGGGCAATGGCTTCGCGCAGGGCATTTCTGTCACATAGGATGTTTTCATAATATTTATCCCCACTATACTGACTGAGTGAAAGAACCGAATTGTTGAGCGGCACTTTCGTCAGGAGGTCATCATAGTAGTCCACGCAGTATTCCGGACTGGACAGCAGCCGGCTCAGATGAAGGGCCGTGCCTTTGGTCATGGAAATCCTTCGGGTGACGCGTCTGCCGGAGTTCAGGCGGTAAATGACGGTAAGCTCCTCTTCAAGGCTTCTTCCTGTGGAGCGATAATGGTCATAGGCCGCCCCGTGCGACTCCAGCACGACGTCGAGGAGCTCGGGATCCTTGACTGTGAGCCTCGCGTCCAGACCGTCCGGCCAGTTGGAGTTGTGGGTGCTCAAGACAAGGGTCGCCTCCTGCAGGTCCGTCCGCGCCGGCACATAGCGCTGGATACCGAGCACGTCGAAATGAATCCCGCAGATCAGGGTTACGGTGATCGCCGCGGCGCACACCCAGCCGAGCACCTGGCGCTTGTGAAAGACCCGGACGGTGCGCTTCAGCATCATCTGCGCGCCGAACCAGCCGACGAATGATGCGAAGAGGAAGAACAGCAGCATCGGCACGAGCCAGCTGCGCCATGGCGCGACGGTATCGCAGAGCAGAACGGACAGGATCAGCCCGATGCCGAGGGTGCAGAAGACCGTGAACAGGAGCAGGAATCCGATCCGCGACCAACGGGAGATCATGGCCTCCCCGGCCTGCTCCAGATGGCGCGCGCGGTATTGCAGCCAGGAGAGCGCCAGAAGCACGCAGCCGAGCAGGCCGTAGATACAGAACGCGGCCCATTCCACGGCGTCAGGCGACTCCAGAATATCCAGCGTCAGCATTTGCACGATCGGCGCCAGCCAGGAGAGATTCGTCATGAACGTTCCGGTATCAAAGCCGAAGCTGATCATGTCCAGCAGTTCCACAAACATCACGGGTACGGCCGCGAACACAAAATTGAGGATGGCGTAGCTGAGCACCGAAATGATGGAGTTGCCGGTGATCTGCATGCAGAAGACCGCCAGACCGTAGAAAAACACGAAGCTGAGGATCTCGATGGCCAGCAGCTTCCAGAGAAAGCTCTGCCCGGGCATGCCGACGGAGGCAAGCAGATTCAGCGCGAGCTCCACGAGGAAGGGGACGACGGCAAAGGCAAGCCCCGAAACCGCGTTGGTGACAAATTGTGTTGAGCGATTGAGGGGGAAGGCGTGCATCATGTAGGCGCTGCGCGTCCTGTGCAGATAGTGAAACAGCATTCCGGCACACAGGGGCGCGTAGAGGAAACTAATAAGCACGGCCGTGATCACCCGGCTGGAGAAGAATCCGGAATGCACGATGAAAGACGCATCGTCCATAAAGACAGCCCGATTACGCAGGAACGCCACAGGCCCGTTGAGGATCATCAGCGCCAGGAAAATGGCCCACAGCGGCGCGAACCGCGTCAGATTCTTCCGAAACAGGGTGGGATTAAACAAGGATGTCCCGGACCGCATAACCCTCACCTCCCAACTCATAGATGAAGACCTCCTCCAGCGTCAGCGGGATCAGGTCGTAAAATACGGGCTCCAGCGCATGGAGGGCGGTCTCCGCTTCGGCCTGCGAGCATCGCAGGATCAGCGTCTGCACCCGGCCAACGGCGCTTTGATGCAGCACCGGCAGCGATTCCGGCACTGTATCGCCCTCGCGCAGGACGAGCTGTGCCTTGACCACACTGCCCTGCAGCTCCGCCAGCGGCCGCTCCAGCAGCAGCTTGCCCTGGTGCAGGATGCCGACATGATCACAGACGTCCTCCAACTCGCGCAGATTGTGGGACGAGAGGAGCACCGTGGTGCCGCGCTCGGCCACGTCCTGCATCAGGACGCTCCACATCTGCCGGCGCATGACCGGGTCCAGGCCGTCCACCGGCTCGTCCAGGATCAAGATCTTCGGACACAGGGCAATGGCCAGAAGGAACGCCGCCTGCTTCTGCATGCCCTTGGAAAAGCGCCGCAGCTGCACCCGCTCGTTCAGACCGAAGGCCTCCAGCAGACGCTGATAGCGCTCGTCGGAAAAGTCGGGGTAGATCCCCTCGTAAAACCTTCGCATTTCCGCGATACTGGCGGAAGGGAAGTAGAATACGTCGTCCGGGATGTAGGCGATCCGGGATTTCACCGCGGGGTTTTCGTATACCGGCTGGCCGTCCACCGTCACCGTCCCGGCATCCGGACGGAAAATGCCGGTGACGTGCCGGATCAGCGTGGATTTGCCGGCCCCGTTGGGACCGACCAGACCGTAGACCGCTCCGTCGGGTACCGTCATTGACAGATCGTCCAAAGCCCGCACCCGGGAGAAGGTTTTGGTCAGATTGCGTACTTCGATCATTTGTCCGTCGCCTCCTTGATCAGAGTAATCAGCGCCTCTTCGCTCTCGCCGAGCTGCCTGAGCTCGGTTGCCGCGTGGATCAGCGTCTGCCGGAGCGCCTGCTTTCGGCCCTCGTCCACATCGCCCAGCCCCCCGGCAAAGGAGCCGCGGCCCGTCACGGAATAGACGAAGCCCTCGTTCTCCAGCGCCTTGTATGCTCTGGCGATGGTGTTCGGATTGATGGAGAGCCGGCTCGCCAGCTCCCGCACGGAGGGCAGCTTTTCATTTTCTGCGATGGCACCCGAGAGGATCATCCGTCGCAGCGTGTCTGTCAGCTGCTCGTAGATGGGCCTCGGGTCGCGGTAGTTGAGGGAAATCAACAGCCTCACCTTCCTGTTTGACCGGATAAGTGTATCAAGCGAACTAATACACTTATAGCACGCCGGACGACGGTTGTCAAGCCCCGGAAATGGGAAAAACCCCTTGTCTTTTTGGGAAAAGGATGGTATAATCGCATCAGAATCAACCGGAAGGAGCAAAAGCCATGTATCTTCGCACTGCCAGCTGTTGTATCGGCGGGGGAAGTGCGCGCTTTTGCTGAGGGATCCGGGCGATCTTTGCGGAGCGTGCAGCTCCGCTTTTTTCATGTCCGCATAGAATAGCATATAGCCCCTAAGGAGGAATACTATGGATGAACTGATTCGGCAAACGGCGCAGCAAATGGCCGACGGCTACGCAAAAGCGGAGATCCCCATGTACGGCGCGTCTCTGCGTCTTCCGGAGCGTACTGCGGTGCTGGAGATTTTGAAGGATTTCCAGAAGCTGCTGTTCCCGGCCTATTTCGGCGACAAGCACCTTGTCAAGCTGCCGCCGGAGCAATACAGCGCCCTGCTTCTGCACCATGTGATGGATAAGCTGGAGCGGCAGATCGCCCTGGCGCTGCCGGAGGCGGAGGAGGCTAGGGCAAAGGATATCTGCCGGGAACTCGTGGAAAAGCTCCCGAAGATCCAGGACCTGCTGATGAAGGACCTGTCCGTCACCTTCGACGGCGACCCCGCCGCGACCTCAAAGGAGGAGATCATCTTCTGCTATCCCGGCTATTATGCCATTTTCGTCTACCGCATCGCCCATGAGCTCTACGTGGCGAAGGTGCCGACGATCCCCCGCATGATGAGCGAGCACGCCCACAGCCGTACCGGCATCGACATCAACCCCGGCGCCACCATCGGCGAATATTTCTTCATCGACCACGGCACAGGTATCGTCATCGGCGAGACGACAATCATCGGCGACCGCGTCAAAATGTACCAGGGCTCCACCCTGGGTGCTCTGTCCACCCGTGCCGGCCACAACGCCTACTCCGGCCGCCGCCACCCGAAGGTGGGCAACAACGTCACCATCTATGCCAACGCCACCATCCTGGGCGGCCGCACCGAGATCGGTGACAACACCGTCATCGGCGGCAGCGCTTTTATCACCGACTCCATTGCCGATGATATGAAGGTGCTGATCGAGGCCCCGACCCTGCATCTGAAAGAGCAGAAATAAGAAATGAAACGAACGCAGCTCCGCGGAAACCCCGCGGAGCTGCGTTCGTTTTTTGTGATTATGCCTCGGTGAACAGGGGCGTGGAGTAGTAGCGGTCGCCGCTGTCGGGCAGCAGGGCCACGATGGTCTTGCCCTTGTTCTCCGGCTTCTTCGCCAGCTTGATGGCAGCGTGCAGGGCGGCGCCGGAGGAAATGCCCACGGAGATGCCTTCCTTTTTTGCCAGGAGCTTCGCCGCGGCAAAGGCATCCTCGTTTACCACGGGGAAGACCTCGTCGTAGACCGCGGTGTTCAGCACGTCGGGCACGAAGCCTGCGCCGATGCCCTGGATCTTGTGGGGACCGGCGTGCCCCTCCGAGAGGACGGGCGAGCCCGCGGGCTCCACGGCAACGACCCTGATCTCGGGATTCCGGGATTTCAGATATTCGCCGGTGCCCGTCACGGTGCCGCCGGTGCCGACGCCCGCGATGAAGATATCTACAACCCCGTCGGTATCATGCCAGATCTCCGGGCCGGTGGTGGCACGGTGGATGGCCGGATTGGCGGGATTGACGAACTGGCCGGGGATGAAGCCGCCGGGGATCTCCGCCGCCAGCTCCTCGGCCTTGGCGATGGCGCCCTTCATGCCCTTGGCGCCCTCGGTGAGCACCAGCTCTGCGCCGTAGGCCTTCAGAATGTTTCTGCGTTCCACGCTCATGGTCTCGGGCATGGTCAGGATGATGCGGTAGCCCTTCGCCGCGGCGATGGCCGCCAGGCCGATGCCGGTGTTGCCGGAGGTGGGCTCAATGATGACGGAATCGGGATTCAGCAGGCCCTTTTCCTCCGCGTCCTCGATCATCGCTTTCGCGATACGGTCCTTGACGCTGCCGGCGGGATTGAAGTATTCCAGTTTGACAAGCACCGTGGCCTCCAGGCCCAGCGCTTTTTCCAGATTGACGGTCTCCACCAGCGGCGTATTGCCGATGAGCCCGAGGGTTCCCTTATAAACCTTTGCCATAATAATGCCTTCCTTTCTCAGTTGAGCGCGGCAAAACCCTTTTCCAGGTCCGCGATGATGTCGTCGATGTGCTCCGTGCCGATGGACAGCCGGATGGTGTTTTGATGGATGCCCGCCGCGTCCAGTTCCTCGTCCGTGAGCTGGGAGTGGGTGGTGCTGGCCGGATGGATGACCAGGCTCTTGACGTCCGCCACGTTGGCCAGCAGGGAGAAGATCTCCAGGGCGTCGATGAAGGCGAAAGCCTCTTCCTTGCCGCCCTTGATATCGAAGGTGAAGATGGAGCCGCCGCCGTTGGGGAAGTACTTTGCGTACAGGGCGTGCTGGGGATGATCCGGCAGGGAGGGGTGGTAGACCTTTTCCACCAGCGGATGGTTCGCCAGATAGTCCAGAACCTTCTTTGTGTTCTCCGCGTGACGCTCCAGGCGCAGGGACAGGGTCTCCGTACCCTGCAGCAGCAGGAATGCGGCGAAGGGGGAGATGCAGGCGCCGGTATCACGCAGCAGAATGGCCCGGATGTACACCGCGAAGGCGGCAGGGCCGGCTGCATCGGTGAAGCGGACGCCGTGGTAGCTGGGATTCGGCTCGCTGATCCAGGGGTAACGTCCGGACTTGGCCCAGTCGAAGGTACCGCCGTCCACGATGACGCCGCCCAGGGTGGTGCCGTGACCGCCGATGAACTTCGTGGCGGAATGCACGACGATATCCGCGCCGTGTTCGATGGGCCGGATCAGATAGGGGGTGCCGAAGGTGTTGTCGATGACCAGGGGGATACCGTTTTTGTGAGCCAGCGCAGCGATGGCGTCGATGTCGGGAATATCGCTGTTGGGATTGCCCAGAGTCTCGATATAGATCGCCTTGGTGTTCGGACGGATGGCGGCGACCACCTCGTCCAGATCGTGGATGTTCACGAAGCTGGTCTCGATGCCGTACAGGGGCAGGGTGTGGGCCAGCAGATTGGCCGAGCCGCCGTAGATGGTCTTCTGAGCGACGATATGCTCGCCGCGGGCGGCCAGAGCCTGGATCGTGTAGGTGATGGCCGCCGCGCCGGAGGCCACGGCCAGACCTGCCACGCCGCCTTCCAGCGCGGCGATACGGTCTTCGAACACGCCCTGGGTGGAGTTGGTCAGGCGGCCGTAGATGTTGCCGGGATCGGCCAGGCCGAAGCGGTCGGCGGCATGCTGGGAGTTGTGGAAGACGTAGCTGGTGGTGGCGTAAATGGGCACAGCGCGCGCGTCGCTGGCGGGATCGGCCTGTTCCTGGCCGACGTGGAGCTGCAGGGTTTCAAACTTATAATTCGACATGATAATACCTCTTTCTTGTTATTGTGTTTGGATAACGGTCAACAGGAAAGGGGATACATTCGTCCGAAACGATAGTTGGTACGCAGCAGAAGCGGAAACAGCAGATTCATGGTTACTCCTTTTTCTTCTCGGGATGCTTTTGGTAATAGTCCTCCAGAGCGTTTTGGATGGCCTCCTCAGCCAGCACGCTGCAGTGCATTTTATAGGCGGGCAGACCGTCCAGCGCCTCGGCAACTGCCTTGTTGGTCAGCTCCAGCGCCTCAGCCACGGGCTTGCCCTTGATAAGCTCCGTGGCCATGGAGCTCGATGCGATGGCGCTGGCGCAGCCGAAGGTCTCAAACTTTACGTCCACGATGACGTCGTCTTCGATTTTCAAATACATTTTCATGATGTCGCCGCATTTGGCGTTTCCCACTTCGCCGATCCCGTCTGCGTTTTCTATCACGCCGATGTTTCGGGGATTGCGGAAGTGATCCATCACTTTTTCACTGTACAGGGCCATGTTTCACACCTCACAGAATGAAGTTCTTCTTTCCGGCAGTCAGATCCCGCCAGATGGGGGAGATGCTGCGCAGATAGCTGACGACGTCCTTGACGCTTTGGATGATATACTCGATCTCCTCTGCGGTGGCGTCCTCGCCGATGGTCAGCCGGAGCGAGCCGTGAGCCACGTCGTGCACCCGTCCGATGGCCAGCAGCACATGGCTGGGGTCCAGGGAACCGGAGGTGCAGGCGCTTCCGGAGGAGGCGCTGATGCCGCGGTCGTCCAGCAGGAGCAGGAGAGATTCGCCCTCAATGCCCTCAAAGCAGAAGTTCACGTTGCCCGGCAGACGCTTCTCTGGATCGCCGTTCAGGGCGGCGTGGGGAATCTCGGAAAGGCCCTCGATCAGCCGGTTCCGCAGAACCGTCACATGGGCTGTGTTTTCAGACATGTGCGCTGCGCTTTCCCGGAGGGCGGCCGCCATACCGGCGATTGCAGGGACATTTTCCGTGCCGGCCCGCTTGCCGCGCTCCTGGGCGCCGCCCTCAATCAGGTTCGTCAGGCGGACGCCTTTTTTTGCGTACAGGAAGCCGATACCCTTCGGCCCGTGGAATTTATGCGCGGAGGCGGAAAGCAGGTCGATGTTGTCGGCAACCACGTCGATGGGGAGGTGGCCTGTGGCCTGGACGGCGTCGGTGTGGAACAGTACGCCGTGACATCGACAGATCGCTCCGAGTTCCCGGATGGGCTGGACGGTGCCAATCTCGTTGTTGGCGAACATGATCGTCACCAGGCAGGTGTCCTCCCGGATGGCCGCCTCCAGCTCCTCCGGACGGATGAGGCCGTCCTCGTGGACGTCCAGCAGGGTGACGGTGAAGCCTTCGCGCTCCAGCTTCTGCAGGGTGTGAAGCACGGCATGGTGTTCGAACGCGGTGGAGATGATGTGCGTTTTCCCGGCCTTTTTGCCGAGCTCCGCGCAAGAGCGGATCGCCTGGTTGTCGGCCTCGCTGCCGCCGGAGGTAAAGATGATTTCTCCCGGCTTGGCGTTTATGACCGCGGCGATGTCTTCCCGCGCCTGCTCCAGGATCTCCTTGGCCTGCTGGCCGAGGGTATAGAGGCTTGAGGGGTTGCCGTACTGCTCACGCAGACAGGTTAGCATGGCGTCAATGGCTGCCTGACTCGGTTTTGTGGTGGCTGCATTGTCTGCATAGATGGTCATGGTCATTGATCCCTCCGTTGCAGTTTCATTTTCTGATCCAAAGTATAAACCTATTTGCCTACCATGTCAATAGGTAATAATGAATAAATGATATTATTTTCTGTGACGCCCTTTGGTGGAATCAGCAGATAGGAAGCGCTTTATATTAATGTTGTGCATATCCGGGCAAAAAACGACCCGCCATCATGCATGGCGGGTCATTTTCCGTTTATTATTATGTACCGAAGAAAGAGTAGTGCATGTAGTCCTTGTAGCCGCTGCGCCAGTAGATGCCGCGCGTGAAGCCGTACTTGCTGAAGATCTGGTCGATCTCGCCGCCCACCGGGATGGAGTATTCGCTGGTGGAGGGGGAGAAGAACTTACCAACCAGAGCCTGTCCGCTGGGGGAGCAATAGTAGTTCTCGTTGGGGTTGATATCAATGGCCAGGCCGCTGGTGTGCTCTGACTTGTCGTCATACCGGTATCCGCCGAGGGAGTGGATGGGATACTTGGCGGGGCAGGCGTAGATCTCGCGGAAGATCTGATCCACCGTGGCGGCAATATTGCGGTGTACGGTCAGGGTAAACTGGCGCGTGTACTTCTGGCCATTGGAATCCATATCCCAGGCCGGGACGGTGATGGTCACCATATTGGGCCTTGCGGCGGCGTCGCTGGTGTAGACCGTGCGGGGATCGGAGACGGTCCGACCGAAAATTCGCTCGCATTTATGGTCATAGGATTCGCCTTTGTAGGCCAGACTCAGATCCTGGGGCACCGACGGGACCGCGGCGGTTGCCAGAAGGGTGGGCGCGGGTTTTTCGCACACGATATCGCAGCTGGCTTTGCAGCCGTTGGCGCTGTAGGCCCAGATGGTGCATTTTCCGGCGCCGATCCAGTTGACCGTGCATTCCGTTGCCGAAGTCTTTCCCACAGCGGCAACACCGGGATTGGTGGAGAACCAGGTCACGGCTTTGTTGGTGGCGTCTGCGGGGAACACCTGGGCCTTGAGCGTGACGGATTCCTTTTCACCTTTCTTCAGCGTTGCGGCCGTCTGGCTGAGATTCACAAGGGTGGCGTATTTTTCCTTCCAGCCCGGCTTCGGAGTCACGGTACCCAGCATGCGGCAGAAGACCGTCGCGGCCTGGGCGCGGGTGGAATTGGATTTCGGGGCGAAACGCAGGGTGCCGTCCTCATTCGAAATACCCTGGATGATACCGCAGCTTCGCAGCTCGTTCACAGCGTCGCGCGCCCAGCTGGCGATCTCGTCTGTATCAGTGAACGAAGGGGTTTGCTCGTCTTCAACGCCGAGAACGGAAACATCCTGGAAGGTTTTTCCAGTGACGTCGGCATAACGCTTGAGCATGACCATCATTTGTTCTCTGGTGATCATGGCGTCGGGTTCGAATTTTCCGTATCCGATGCCCTGTGCAATGCCGTTGCGGGCTGCCCAGTTGATATAGGGTGAATAATAGCGATTCAGTTCGACGTCTACGAACAGACGAACGCCGTCGCCGTAGTTCATTTTCCAGGCGTCTTTGTTGATGCCGGCAAAACGGCCGAGAACAGTAACGAACATGCCTCGGGTTATGCTGGCGTCGGGGGAGAAGGTGGTAGCGGTGTCACCGTTCATCAAGCCGGCGGCCGTGACTTGTTCAATGTATCGCAGGGCCCAATGGTCCGCCACGTCGGTATAAGGCAGTGGATCATCCGCAAACGCCGGCACAGAAAAGGCGAGTAGAATTGTCAGAACGAGCATGAGTGAAAGTATTCGCTTCATGCGCATCCCTCCTTTTTGAATTGTATCTATATTGTAACTGAAATGAGAGGAAAAAGCAATCTCTTTAGATAAAAAAACCAAAATACTTTATGTTTTTCAGTCGGCACGGGGATTTAAAAGGAGGTTTGCGGGGAAGGCGGGATAAAGCGCAAAATTTTTCCCGGATTCTGAAAAAACTTCTTGACAAAGAGGGCGTGCGGTGGTAATATTAGAAAGCTGTCCGCGAGGACGGGATGTACCTTGTAAA
>SVKO01000011.1 GCA_015068455.1 Oscillospiraceae bacterium
TGGCGGACAGGGTGGGATTCGAACCCACGGTACCCTTGCGGGTACACCTGATTTCGAGTCAGGGCCGTTATAACCACTTCGATACCTGTCCGTATTTGTTTTCTCCGTTGGCAAGGACATTATAGCAACACTTCCGGGGAAAATCAAGATTGAAAACTCGGCCCGCCTGGTATAAAATCGGAGTGTCAGGCAGTGCCGCCCTGAAAGTATCGAATTTGGGAGAAAGATCATGCAGATTCCGATTGAATGTGTAAAAACAAAGGATTTCACGATGCGCTATTTCCGGTTCGGACACGGCAGCCGGCCACTTGTCATCCTGCCCGGCCTGAGCGTGCAGAGCGTGATGGGCTCCGCCGATCAGGTGGCCGCCGCCTACGCGCAGATGACGCAGGATTTCACCGTCTATCTGTTCGACCGCCGGGAAGACCTGCCCGACGCCTACAGCATCCGGGACATGGCCCGGGATACCGCCGCGGCGATCCGGGCCGTCGGACTGCATGACGTGGATCTGTTCGGCGCCTCCCAGGGCGGCATGATCGCCCTGCAGATCGCCATCGACCATCCCGGGCTGGTGCACCGGATGGTGCTCGGCTCCACCACCGCCCACGTGCGGGACGAGCAGTACGGCATTCTGGAGCACTGGATCGACCTGGCAAAACGGCGCGACGCCGTCGGGCTCTATCTCGACCTCGGGGAGAAGATCTACCCACCGGAGATATTCCGGCAGTACCGGCCCGCTCTCCTCGCCGCCGCACAGACGGTGACGGACGCGGAATTGGACCGGTTCATGATCCTTGCCCGCGGCACCCGGGGCTTCAACGTGACGGACCGGCTGGACCGGATCCGCTGCGGCGTGCTGATCATCGGCGTATACGAAGACGCCATCCTGGATTCCGACGCCTCCATGGAGATCGCGGAACGGTTGGACGACCGGCCGGATTTCCGGCTGTATATGTACGTCGGCTACGGACACGCCGCCTACGACACCGCCCCGGACTACCGGGACCGGATCCAACGCTTTTTGATGCAGTCATAAAAATACCGGCCGCGATCGCGGCCGGTATTTCTCATTTGCTGAGGAAGGATTTGCAGTCGGTGCACTGGTCCATGGTGGGATTGGCCTCGTGGGTACCCACCAGGATCTTGTCCAGGGAGCAGTAGTCGCTGTCCTCGCAGTGATGGCGGCACTGGCTGACGGTGCAGGCAATGCACTTGTTGGCATGTTCGCAGCTCATGGGGCGTCCTCCTTTCGTAGGCTGCCCTTAGTATGCCCGCGGCGCTCAGAAATCATCCAGCCCCCAGGCCTTTGCCAGCAGCGTCACGCCCCGGCGCATCTGCGCGCTCGTCAGATTCCCGTAGCCCAGCAGCACGCAGGCGCGGTAGGGCTCCGGCACGGCGTCCATAAAATAGGGGCTGATGGGCCAGACCCGCACCCCGAGCCGCAGGGCCGCATCGCAAAGGCGCTGCTCGTCCATGCCGTTCTCCACCCGGGTCAGCAGGTAACTGCCCGCCCGCGCGCCGATCACCCGCAGCCGGTCCTCATAGGGGCGCAGCAGCTCGCAGAGCTCCCGCCGCCGGTTGCGATAGCACACGCGCATCCGGTTCAGATGCTTTTCAAAATAGCCCTGACGCATGAATTCCCGCAGGGTATACTGCTCCAGCGTCGGAACGTTGCACGAGTAGGGATCGCGCCGCTCCCGCAGCCGCCGCAGCAGCGCCGGCGGCAGGATCATATAGCTGATGCGCAGCGACGGCGCGATCACGCCGGACATGGTGCCCAGATAGATCACCCGCTCCGCCCGGTCGATGCTCTGCAGCGACGGCAGAGGCCTCGCATCGTAGCGGAACTCGGAATCGTAGTCGTCCTCGACCACATAGCGGAAGCCGCCCCCGGCGCACCAGGCCAGCAGAGCGGTGCGCCGGCCCATGGGCATGGCAAAGCCCAGCGGATACTGGTGGGACGGGGCGGTGTAGACCACGGCGCTGTCCAATCTGCGCAGGGGCTCCACCATCACGCCCTTGTCGTCCATCTGCGCCGGGATCACCCGGTGGCCCATGCGGGAGAAATGGGCATAGGCTCTGTGATAGGCGGGATTCTCCACAACAAAGGTGCAGCTTTCCGGCAGAAGGCTGCCCAGCGTCCGCAGCAGCGCGTCGGTGCCCGGCCCCAGCAGGATCTGCTCCGGGTCGCACCGGACGCCCCTGGCCCGGGCAAGGTACCGGGCGATTTCCTCCCGCAGCCCGGGATCGCCCAGGCTGTCGCCCCGGGTGAGGATGCCCGGCATATTGAGGCTTGCCCGGGTCAGACGCTGCCAGACCGTGATGGGAAACAGCGCCTCGTCCACCGCGCCCACGGCGAAGTCGATCTCCGGCGCGGCGGGCGGCGGCGTCCGGTTTGGCCTGGGCTCCGGCGCCATATCCGGCCCCAGATCGGAAAGGGGCAGCACATAGAACCCGCTCCGGTCCCTGGCCTCGATGAAGCCCTCGGACTCAAGCTGGCGGTAGGCCGTCTCCACCGTATTGATGCTGATGCCGAGGGCGGCCGCCAGGGCCCGCTTGGAGGGCAGCTTTTCCCCCGGCTTGCGCTGGCCGCTTCCGATCTCCTCGCGCAGCTGGCGATAGACCGACTCATACAGCGGCATCCGCTTGGTTTCATTCAGATCGATCATGCGATCACCTCTTTTGTTTATTATATCAAACGGATAGAGAAAAACCAACCGTCCGGAGATCTTTTCCCTCCCAAAAAGGGAAAATCTTGACTTTTACACAGGGCCATATATACAATAAGATATCAAATCCTTTCAACCGCACCTGTGAGGACCATTCCATGGAACAGAAAACACTGCCCCGGCTCTCATCCAACGCCCTCAAGCTGATCGCCCTCGTCTGCATGACCGCCGATCACATCGGGCTCCTGTTATACCCGCACCTGCATATTTTACGCATCATCGGGCGCGTCGCTTTCCCGATCTTTGCCTATATGATCGCCGAGGGCTGCCGATACACCTCCAACCGCCTGCGCTACTTCATTATGATCTTCCTGCTTGGCGCTGCAATGCAGGCGTTCTTCTGGATCACCAGGCGCAGCGTCTACCAGCACGTCCTGATCACCTTCTCCATGTCCATCGTTCTGATCATCAGCATTCAGAACGTGAAAAAACGCGGCGGCGTTTGGATCGTCCTGAGCTGCCTGGTCTTCCTGGCGGAGGCGGCTCTGTGCCTGTTCCCGGAGAAACTCCTGCCCTGGCGCAGCTTCGCCATCGACTACGGCCTGTGCGGCGTGCTGCTGCCGGTGCTGATCTACGCCGGGCGCGACCGCACCGAAAAGCTCCTTGCCGCCGCTGCCGGACTGCTGGCGCTGAGTCTCAGCATGTCGTCTCTGCAGTGGTGGTGCCTGCTCTCGCTGCCGCTTCTGGCGCTGTACAGCGGAGAACGCGGCGGGCTCCGGCTCAAATACCTGTTTTATATCTACTATCCCCTGCATCTGATCGTGCTGGAGGGGATCCGGCTGCTGCGGAGGTAAAACGATGCTTGTTACCAAGCCTGCATATTTCGACCGGTTCGCCTGTCTGGCGGGCGACTGCCCGGATACCTGCTGCGGCGCGTGGCAGGTGATCATCGACGAAAAAAGCCTGGCGCTGTACCGGAGCGTCGGCGGCGGCCTGGGCGAAAAGATCCGCGGCGCTCTGCTTGCGGAAGCCGGCGAGACCCGCTTCGCCATGGAGCGCGGACGCTGCCGCCTGCTGACGCCGGAGGGCCTGTGCACGATTCAGAAAGAGCTGGGCGAACAGGCCCTTTGCCGCAGCTGCGCCTTCTATCCCCGCTTTCTCACCGAGATCGGCGCCCGCCGGGAGCTGGGCCTGAGCCTATCCTGCCCGGAGGCGGCGCGCCTGATCCTGACGGCGCAGGAACGCTTTTCCCTGAGCTCCGAGCAGACCGACGAACCCATCACCGCGATCCATGAGCTTTCCCCGGAGCTGCTCCTGACCCTGCGGGCTCTGCGCTGCCATGCGCTGGATCTTGCCCGGGACCGCACGCTTCCCTTCGGCGAACGCTGCGCCCGCATTTTGGCCCTGTGCGCCCCGGTGGATCGGGCGCGGCGGACAGACGGCGCGCTGGCAGCCGCGCTGGAAACCGGTCTGGCCCAATCGCGCGCCCCGCTGTCCCGGGGAGAATGCGCAAAGCTGTTTGAAGCCCTGCACGCCGCCGCCGGCGAACTGGAATTCCTGCAGCCGGAGCGGAAAGCCCGGCTGAGCGCTTCGCTTGACGACTGCGCCCCCGGCGGATGGACGCAGTATTGTCCGTCGCTTCCGCAGCTGTGGGAGCAGCTGCTGTGCTATGGAATCTATAAATATTTCCCGCGGGCAGCCTTCGATCGCTCGATCTGGCCCACCTGCGTCTTCTGCGTGACGCTTCCTTTGCTGCTGCGGCAGCTGCTGCACACCGCCGGAACCGGGGATCGGGAAACCGTTCTCCGGCTCGCCTGGACGCTGTCCCGGGAACTGGAGCATTCGGAGGACAACATGCGTTTTCTGTTCCGCCGCTTCCGCGGCAAAGCCTTCCGTCCGGAACGGCTGATCGGCGTCTTTTATGCGCTCCGGGAGTGATCATCTCCCGGAGCTTATTTTATTGACGCCCCCGCGTTCCCCGACTCGATATGTGTATTTTGCACAATTTTCGATCGGATATTTCGTCGCAAACTGTCTCATTACTCTTGAATTTGCCTCCGCTTTCCTGTATAATTGAGTCTGTGAATAGGCTTTCCCTGTGCACATTCGTCCCTCTGTGGCGGACGCGCGGAAAGCCATAGAATATGAAACGGAGGAAATCTCATGAAAAAGATCTTTGCGCTGCTTCTCGCACTTTCCTTGATCTGCTGCCTGTTCGCGGGCTGCGCTCCCGCTTCCGGCGGCGGCGCATCCGGCGACGTCATCAAGATCGGCGTCTATGAGCCCCAGTCCGGCGACAACGGCGCCGGCGGCAAGCAGGAGATCCTGGGCATGCAGTACGCCAACTACATGACCCCCACCGTGGAAATCGGCGGCAAGACCTATAACGTCGAGCTTGTGATCGCCGACAACGAATCGTCCAACGACAAGGCCGTCTCCGCCGCCACCAAGCTGATCTCCGAGGGCTGCTCTGTCATCCTGGGCTCCTACGGCTCCGGCGTGTCCATTGCCGCATCCGACACCTTCGCCAGCGCCGGCCTGGCCGCCATCGGCGTCACCTGCACCAACCCCCAGGTCACCGCCGGCAACGACCACTACTTCCGCATCTGCTTCCTGGATCCCTTCCAGGGCACTGTTCTGGCCAACTTCGCCCATGATAAGCTGGGCGCCCAGACCGTGTTCTGCCTGGGTCAGCTGGGCAACGACTATGACCAGGGCCTGATCAATTACTTCAAGCAGGCCGCCGAGGGCCTCGGCATGAACGTCATCACCGCCGAATTCCCCGAAAACAACTCCGACTTCACCTCTTACCTGACCACCGCCAAGAACGAAGGCGCGGACGTCATCTTCGCCCCCTGCTCCATCAGCTATGCGCAGCTGATCGTCGAGCAGTGCGCCGCCCAGGGCATTGACGTGCCTCTGCTGGCCGGCGACACCTGGGATTCCAACGTCATTCTGAACGCCGCCCAGGGCAAGAACTCCGAGATCTATGTTTCCACCTTCTATGCCGAAGGCGGCGATAAGGATTTTGAGGCAGGCATCAAGAAGTGGATCAACGAAAATCCCACCGCCAAGGCCAACAACGGCAACGACGACATGGTCGCAGCCGTCACGGTCATGGGCTATGACGCCTACTACACCGCCCTCGAAGCCCTCAAGGCTGCCGGCTCCGGCGATCCCGCCGCCGTCAAGGCCGCCTTGCCCGGCGTCACCTACAAGGGCGTGTCCGGCTCCATTGCCTTCGACGCCACCGGCGACGCCGTGCGCGACACCGCCTACATCAAGGCCGCCAACACCGAGACCGGCGTTTGGGACTTTGTGGCTGTCCAGGGCGTCAACTGATTCATCATCCCGACCGGCAGGCGGCAAGCCGCCTGCCGGTCAGCGCGCATCTTTGTTCTGGAACGTATAAATGCGTTTCCCGCAAATGCGCGGGAAACCGATTTATACGTTCCAAGTTTTAAGGAGGATCCCTCTATGTCAGCATTCCTTCAAGCGAATCTGCCGTTCATCCTGGCAGGTATCTCCGTGGGCGGCCAGTACGCGCTGATCGCCATCGGCTATACCATGGTCTACGGCATCCTTCGCCTGATCAACTTCGCCCACGGCGACGTGTTTATGGTCGCCGGCCTCGTAATGGTCTACACAACAGCGGCCCTGCCCATCTATATCTCCATTCCCATTGTACTGGTGGCGACGGTGCTGCTGGGCCTGCTCATCGAGCGGGTGGCCTACAAGCCGCTGCGCAGCGCCCCGCGCATGAGCGTCATGATCTCCGCCATCGGCGTGAGCTACCTGCTGCAAAACTGCGCCCTGTACTTCACAGGCGGTCTGCCCCAGGTCTATCCCGAAATCCCCTTCCTGTCCCGCTCCGTCACCATTTTCGGCGCGACGACAAAAATGGTCACGGTCATCACCCCGATCCTGACCATCATTCTGGTGGTGCTGCTGGTGCTGCTGATCAACCACACCAAGATCGGCATGGCCATGCGGGCGGTCTCCAAGGACTTTGAGACCAGCCAGCTCATGGGCGTGCGCATCAACTCCGTCATCAGCGTCACCTTCGCCATCGGCTGCTTCCTGGCGGCGGTGGGTTCGCTGCTTTATTTCACCAACTACACCTCCGTCATCCCCACCTCCGGCGCCATGCCCGGCCTCAAAGCCTTCGTGGCGGCGGTGTTCGGCGGCATCGGCTCCATCCCCGGCGCGGTCATCGGCGCCTTCATCATCGGTATCTGCGAAAATATCATCAAGGGCGTCGGCTGGACCACCTTCTCCGATGCGTTCACCTTCGTCCTGCTGATCGTCATCCTGCTGGTCAAGCCCACCGGTATCTTCGGTGAGAAGGCCACGGACAAGGTGTGAGGTGGGCGCTATGGAAAAGAGATTACAACCCCGTCAGGAAAAACGCAGCGTTCTGCCTGCCATCCTAATCATCTGCGCCGTCCTGCTGGTGACCGTCCTGCTGGACAACATCCTGCCCGCCAACACCTTCACCCTGATGCTGATCCCGGTGCTGCGCAAGGGCGCCATCTACAGCCTGGTATGCGTATCCATGAACCTGCTCAACGGCTTTACTGGCCTGTTCAGCCTGGGCCAGGCCGGCTTTATGCTGATCGGCGCCTATGCCTACTCTATTTTCAGCATTCCGGCCGACCAGCACGCGGCGGTGTACCAGTACTTTGAGGGCGGCGCCGTCCGCTTCTCCATTCCGGAGATGCTCTCCGGCGTGCTCGGCCCCAACCTGGGCAGCTTCCTGGGCGCCATCATCTGCATCATCATCGCAGGCCTGGTGGCGGCGGTGTTTGCCGCGCTGATCGGCATCCCCGTCCTGCGCCTCAAGAGCGACTACCTGGCCATCGCCACCCTGGGCTTCGCCGAGATCATGCGCGCGGTGTTCCAGTGGAACGGCCTGGGCCGGATCACCAACGGCTCAAACCTGCTGCGCAAGTACACCGCCTTCACCGACATCAACCTGCGCCTCGGCTCGCTCAATATCAAGCTTGCCACCTTCTTCCCCTTCCTGATCGCGATCCTGTCGATCACCTTCATCGTCCTTCTGATCAATTCCACCTACGGCCGCGCCTTCAAGGCCATCCGCGACGACGAAGTGGCCGCCGAGGCCATGGGCATCAACCTCTTCCGCCACAAGATGTACGCATTCATCGTCTCGAGCTTCTTCGCGGGCGTGGGCGGCGCGCTGCTGGCCATGTTCCAGACCACCGTGCAGGCCGCCGCCTTCAAGACGGCCATGACCTATGAGATCCTGCTGATGGTGGTCATCGGCGGCATCGGCTCCATCTCCGGCAGCTGCATCGCGGCCTTCCTGTATATCGCCTGCTCGGAGTGGTGGCTGCGCTTCCTGGACGGCGGCAAGCTCTTCGGCATGTCCGTCCCCTTCTTCCGCGACGGCTTCCGCAAGGTGGTCTTCTCGGTCATCATCATGATCATCGTGCTGTTCTTCCGCAAGGGCATCATGGGCGACCGGGAGCTCTCGTTCCGCCGAAAACCCAGGCAGTCCAAGGGAAAGGAGGCGGACGCAAATGGCTAAGAGCGTACTGCGATTAGAGGACGTCACCATGCAGTTCGGCGGCGTCATCGCCGTGGACAATCTCTCCATGGAAATTTTCGAGGGCGAGATCGTGGCCCTGATCGGCCCCAACGGCGCCGGCAAGACCACCGCCTTCAACGCCGTCACCGGCGTGTACGAGCCCACCAACGGCGCGGTCTATTTCCACGACAAGCTGCTGGTCACCAACTATCCCCGGGGCAAGATGAAAAAGCTCTACGCCGGCGAAAACCGCGGCAAGTATACCAAGGCCGTGGCCCATACCCCGGACTATATTACCAAGCTGGGCATCGCCCGCACCTTCCAGAACATCCGCCTGTTCAAATCCATGACGGTGTTTGACAACGTGCTCACCGCCATGCACCTGCGCAAGACCGCCGGCCTGTTCTCCGCCATCTTCCGCGCCAACCGCAAGGAGGAGCAGAAGATGCGCGCCGACGCCGACGAGCTGCTGCGGATCGTCGATCTGTACGACGTGCGCGACGAGCTGGCCACCTCCCTGCCCTACGGCAAGCAGCGCAAGCTGGAGATCGCCCGGGCACTGGCCACGAAGCCGACCCTGCTGCTGCTTGACGAGCCCGCCGCCGGCATGAACCCCCAGGAGACCGAGGAGCTCACGGAGTTCATCCGCTGGATCCGCGAAAAATTCGACCTGACCATCTTCCTGATCGAGCACCACATGAACCTCGTCATGGATATCTCCGACCGCATCTACGTGATCGACTTCGGCAAGCTGATCGCCCAGGGCGTGCCCGCGGAGATCCAGCAGAACCAAAAGGTCATCGACGCATATCTGGGGGTGGAAGAAGATGAGTAACATTTTAGAGATCCGCAATCTCGTCGTTTCCTACGGCGGCATCGAGGCCGTCAAGGGCATCGACATGGACATCGAGCAGGGAAAGATCGTCACCCTGATCGGCGCCAACGGCGCGGGCAAATCCACCACCATGAAGGCCGTGGCGGGCCTGGTCAAGCCGAAGCAGGCCTCCATCACCTTCGACGGGAAGAACATCGTGGGTCTGCCGCCAGATCAGATCGTCGCCATGGGCATCACCATGGTGCCGGAGGGCCGCCGGGTCTTCCCGAATCTGACGGTCAAGGAGAATCTGCGCATCGGCGGCTACCTGCGCAAGGACAACCTCTCCAAGGATCTGGACTACGTCTATTCCCTCTTCCCCCGCCTCAAGGAGCGCGAATGGCAGCTGGCCGGCACCCTCTCCGGCGGCGAGCAGCAGATGCTGGCCGTGGGCCGGGCGCTGATGGCCAAGCCCAGGCTCATCATGATGGACGAGCCCTCCCTGGGTCTGGCGCCGCTGGTGGTCAAGGGCATTTTCGACATCATCCGCACCATCAACGAGTCCGGCATTACGGTGCTTCTGAACGAGCAGAACGCCAACATGGCCCTCAAGACGGCCCATTGGGGCTACGTCATGGAAACCGGCAACATCACAATGCAGGGCACCGGCATGGAACTGTACGAGAATGAACAGATCAAGGAAGCCTACCTCGGCAAGTCGAAATAGGGAAAGGATGGGATTCATGTTTTTCAAAAAGGAGCTCCAGGTCACCCGGGACCCGAAGGAACTGGAACGGGTCCGCCAGATGCTGGAACGCGCGGGAATCAAGTACAATGTGAAATCCGGCGTCGGTTCCACGGGCGATCCGGAACGGGGCCGCGGCCTGCCCAACGTCGACGCGGGCGAGCAATACAGCATCAGCGTCAGCCGCAAGGACTTTAAGAAGGCCCGCAGCCTGTTCAAGTTCTGAAACATTTGAAAAAACGTGGCTGCCTCGTATGAGGCAGCCACGTTTTATTATCTTTTGGACCATGGCATAACCGTAATCTGTTCGGGATACGGCTTTCCAAAAACGATCTCATAGCGCTCCCGGTTGATACCGTCGCAGACGCGCCACCAGTTGAGCGGATACAGAAACTGCGAGTCGGTTTCCGGATTGCGATGGTATTCATCGCAGAACTCCACCGCGTAGCATGGCGCTCGATCAGAGGAAAGCACACCGCAGATTCCCAAAGAGTCAAGAAGACTGTCAATCTCCCAGGCGTTGGACTTGATGATCCGACTTTGCGTGATTTTCTTTTGCAGGGCTCGTCCCCGCTGATGGGGCTCCAACGCATAAACGCATTGCAGGATTTGCAGCAGCAGCGCTTCGTCCTGCGCCGTGTGCTGCACCGACGGCAATGTCAGGAAGTGTTCCAGCACCAACAAGCACTGATTCAGTGTTGTGTACACGTGACCATAGTTTATGCTGGGTTCTGTTGGCAACTGCTCCAGCACCTCCAACAACGCCCCGTAGATTGGATGTCCTTCCGATATTTTCCCGGTTCCGGATGTTTTCTGACTGGACCAACCGCAATCATAGCAATGCCAGGTATCTGTCGGCGCATGATCCGGGATGGCAACTGCATACCAATAGCTGCCAAGTACCGCCCGATACTCCAAGGCTCTGGTAGAAAGACTGTATAAAAAGGCATTTGCGGCCATCTCCGGAGTGATTTTTCCGACGACGTTACGCAGCAATTGAAGCATAGCCTCATGCTCCGCGTGGGCGCCGATGGGAATGGTCTGATGGCTCATTTTTATCCTCCGTAAAAATTGACTGATTCGCAGCAGGCAAAGCTCGTTCTTGTTAATAGAGATGTTCGGGGACACTTTGAAAACTTGACTGTGTCAGCTCTCCTGCATTCGATACAGTCCCGCGTAGACGCCGCCCTTTTCCAGCAGCTCTTCGTGGCTGCCGGTTTCCGCGATCCTGCCGTCCTGGATGACGATGATCCGGTCGCAGTCCCGGATGGTGGACAGGCGGTGGGCGATGGTCAGGGTGGTGCGCCCTTGTGACAGGGCCCGGAAGGCCGCCTGAACCTTGGCTTCCGTGAGGCTGTCCAGGGCGGAGGTGGCCTCGTCGAGGATCAGCACCGCGGGGTTTTTCAAAAACATGCGGGCGATGGCGATGCGCTGCTTCTGCCCGCCGGACAGGCGCACCCCCCGCTCGCCCACGTAGGTGTCGAAGCCCTGGGGCATCTGGTCGATGTCGTCAAAGATCTCCGCCCGCTTTGCCGCCTCCATGACCTCGGCGTCCGTGGCGTCGGGTCTGCCGTAGCGGATATTGTCGCCCACGGTGGATGCGAAGAGGAACACGTCCTGCTGGACGATGCCCACGGCCCGGTGCAGGGAGTCCTGGGTGATGTCGCGCACGTCGCGGCCGTCCACCAGGATCGCGCCGGAATCCACGTCGTAGAATCGCAGAATAAGTTGACATAATGTGCTCTTGCCGCCGCCGGACAGGCCCACGATGCCGATGTGCTCCCCGGGCGCGGCCCGGAAGCTCAGATCCCGGAGCACCGGCTCGTCGGGGTGATAGGAGAAGCAGACGTCCCGGGCCTCGATCTCGCCGCGGACGTTTTCCAGCGCGGCCGCGTCCTCTTTATCCCGGATGGAGGGCTCCATGCGCATGACCTCCGCAAACCGCTTGAGCCCGGCGAAGCCCGCGGCGAAGAGCTCGGAGAGGGTCGCCAGCTTGCGCACGGGGTTGATGAAGGCGGTGATGAAGAGGTTGAAGGTCAGAAGATCCACCAGGTCCAGCTTCCCGCGCATGATGAGGAAGCCGCCCGCGCCGATGACCGCCACCATCAGCACCGAGGCCAGGCACTCCATGGCGGTCATGAACCGGCCCATGGCCACGTAGAACTGCCCCCGGGCCTGCACGTATTTGCGATTGCCGGCGGTGAATTTTTCGCTCTCCAGGTGCTCGTTGGCAAAGGCCCGGGCGGTGCGGATGCCGGACAGGCTGGATTCGATGCCCTCGTTGATCTCCGCGGTGCGGGCCTTGACCTCGGCGGAGACGCGCATCATGCGTCCGCGCTCATGCATGAGGATCCCCAGGAACAGCGGCAGCACGATGGCCACCACCAGGGCAAGCTGCCAGCAAATGCAGAACATGGCGATCAGGGCGCCGCCGATGGTCACGAAGCTGATGAGCAGGTTTTCCGGCCCGTGGTGGGCCAGCTCCGTCACGTCGAACAGATCCGTGGTCAGCCGGCTCATGAGCTGGCCGGTGCGGCTGGAATCATAAAAATCAAAGCCCAGGCGCTGCATCTGATGGAACAGGTCTCCGCGGATATCCGCCTCGACCCGCACGCCGAACAGATGGCCCCAGTAGGTGACGATGTAGTACAGTCCCGCCCGCAGCACGAAGGCCGCCACCAGCACCGCCAGCACGATGAAAAAGGCCCGGTACAGCCCGTTGGGCAGCAGATCGTACAGCACCCGCCGCGTGACCAGCGGGAACGCCACGTCGATGGCCGACACCAGCAGCGCGCAGGCCATGTCCAGAGCGAACAGCCCCCGATGGGCCTTGAAATAGGACAGGAAAATCCGCAGCACGGAATGCTCCTGATAAAACTTTGTGGATTTCATAACGATCCCTCACTTCTGCTCCCATCATACCCGATTTTTGGAAAAAAGCAAGTGGAAACCGACCGAAACGAAGCGGATCATTTTGATAACAATTGCACTTGAAAGCAAGGCTCAACGGACATGCCGGAGGCGGGAGATGCTTCGGCGGCAGCAGACGCTTCCAAATCATCCGCAGGCCAAAGCCTTCCCCTCTGAGGGGAAGGCTTTGGCGCTCAAAAAAATGCCCCCTGCCGGATGGCAGGGGGCGTTCTGTGTCAGAAAATCACACCAATTCGCCGTCGATGTAGACCGCTTTGCGATTCAGGTCGGCGTCGCAGATGACGAAGTCGGCGCACTTGCCGGGGGCGATGGAGCCGATTTCGTTCTCCAGGCCCAGGGCGCAGGCGGGGTTCCAGGTGGCGGCGCGCACGGCCTTCTCCGGGGCGATGCCGTAGGAGATGACGTTGCGCATGCAGTCGAACAGGTTCGTCACGGAGCCGGCCAGGGTGCCGTCGGCCAGGGTGCAGGTCTTGCCCTTGAGGTAGACGGCCTGGCCGCCCAGCTCGTAGGTGCCGTCGGGCATGCCGCAGCAGCGCAGGGCGTCGGAGATCAGCACGATGCGGGAAGCCCCAAACAGGGAGAAGGCCATGCGGATGGAGCTGGGATGGACGTGGATGCCGTCGCAGATCAGCTCGGCGCGCACCTTCTTGTTCTCCGCGCAGGCGCCGATGACGCCGGGCTTGCGGTGGTGGATCGGCGGCATGGCGTTGTACAGGTGGGTCAGGTGGGTCACGCCGGCGTCGATGGCGGCCTTGGCGTGCTCATAGTCGGAGTCGGTGTGGGCGATGGAGACGGTGCACAGCTTGCTGGCCTTGGCGACGAACTCCTCGGCGCCCTCGAGCTCGGGGGCCACGTCCACGATCTTTACCAGACCGCCGCAGCCGTGGTACAGCTTTTCAAAGGCTTCATAATCCGGCAGACGGAGATAGGCGCCGTTCTGGGCGCCCTTTTTCTTCTCGCTGAAGAAGGGGCCCTCCATCTGGATGCCCTGGAGCTTGGAGCTGCCGGCGGGCTTCTCTGCGTGGAGCTTCGCCGCGGTGGCGAAGGCCTTTTCCAGCACGTCGTAGGGCAGGGTCATGGAAGCCGGAGCGAAGGAGGTCACGCCGTTGGCGCCCAGGTAGGCGGCCATGCGGGCCACACCTTCATAGTCGCCGTCGGAGAAGTCGGCGTTGGAGTTGCCGTGGTTGTGGACGTCGATCAGGCCGGGGATGACGTACGCGCCGCCCAGGTCGTAGCCCTTGCAGTCGCAGTCGCCTTCAAAAACCTTGCCGAACCGGCCGTTTTCGACGGTAAAGCCGCCGCGGACGAACTGAAAATCTTCGGTAAAAATG
The DNA here is from genome assembly GCA_015068455.1 of Oscillospiraceae bacterium. GTDB lineage: Bacteria > Bacillota > Clostridia > Oscillospirales > Oscillospiraceae > SVMC01. The sequence goes on from SVKO01000011.1 coordinate 14,042, forward strand.
TTTGCGTTCTTGAATACCATAGGTGCCTCCTTCTCGGAATCAACGGATCTCCGGCAGCGACGCCGCCGCCACGGACTGGCCCACGCGGCGCATCCGCTCGTCGGGCAGCATGACGTTCACGCTTTCAGCGATGGCGGGGTACTCGTCGCGCAGGATCTTCTTGCAGTTCTCCATAATGATCTCGCCGCCGCGGCCGGACATGACGCGCCCGAGCACGATCAGATGGCAGATATCATAAAAATGGCAGTAGAGGTTGATGGTGTGGGCCAGGTAGCAGCCGATGGACTCATAGATCTTTACGGCCCGGGGATCGCCCTGCTCGATCAGCGCCTGCACCGCCAGGAGCTTCTCCGCCGGGGTGAGGGTCGGATCGAGCTCAATGCCGGCGGCGGGGGCCAGCTTGATGACGGCGTCCTGGGAGAAGTACTTGCAGCCCACGCCGATATCCGTGGACCACTCGTCGGCCATGGCCTTTTCGTTCAGATCCACCGGGGCGAAGGCCAGCTCGTTGAACCAGCCCAGGACGTTGCCCTTGCGGTCAACATAGCCCACGGCCTCGCTGGTGCCCATGGCCATGCCCATGACGCCCTTGACGCCCATGCTCATGGCGCCCACCAGGGCGGTCACGTCACCGTCGTTGGCCACGACGATGGGCACGTCGCCGATCTCCAGGGCGGCGCGGTCGAAGATGGTCTTGACCTGCTTGCGGATCTCCTTCTCCCTCGGCACCTTGATGAACAGGGCCGAGACCATGGGCGCGTTGCCGATGAACACGCCCGCGGAGCTGACGCCGATGGCGTCCACCCGGGGCATCTTGGAGGCCGCGGTGCGGAAGGCGGATACGATCTCATTAAAATGATACTGGGGATCCGGCTCCGTCTTGGGATGCCAGACCACCTCTTCGGAATAGACGCACTCGCCGTCGATCACCGCGGAGACCTTGCGGTCGGAGCCGCCGGCGTCGAAGCCGATGCGGCAGCCGTCCATGTGGCCGCCCACGCTGACGGAGGCGTCGTTCTCGGCGGGGAAGCTCGTCTCGTCGCAGTCCACGATCTCGAAGCCGTTCTCGTACACGTCCTGCATGAACTGCACGTCGAACCAGCGCTCGCCGTTCTCGCCGGCGCCGTCCTCAAAGTAGACATAGTCCCGCTGCAGGTGCTGCGCGATCTCACTGGCGCCCAGCAGATAGACCTTGAAGCCGCCGATGGACCAGAGCAGGAACTTGACGTAGCGCTCCACAAAGCGGTAATCCGCCGCGGCCATCTCGGGGGTGTTGTAGATTTTCGTGCTGCGGACGGTGATTTTTCCGTCGTTGCGCTCCACCGCGATGGAGATCGGGTGGGTCGCGCCCTTGAGATAGGCGTCCATCCATGCCCCGAAGGGAATGAAGTCGCCGTCCAGCTCGGGCAGGTTCTTGAGCTGATATTCAATGCCCAGGTAATTCATAGATCCTCCAATCACTGCTGCAGGCTCTGTGCGACCTCGCGCACGATGGCCTCCATCTCGTCCCATTTGTCTTCCATATCCGCCACCAGGCGCAGCTGCGTCCTGGCACGCACCAGGTTGTGCTCCGGGTAGGCCGTTTTGAAGTACTGATCGCCCTCCAGGTAGTCCGTCAGGAAGCGGACGCCCAGCTCCAGGGTGATGATCCTGGCGCCCCAGGGCAGCATGCGGATCTCCGCCTCGGTCATGCTGGGGCAGGCGCGCATATAGCCCTCGGTGTAGGTGCGGTAGAGGTCCAGGTCGATGCCGACCTTGCCCAGATCCGGCTCGTCCTCGGCGGCGGTGGAAGCGCCGAAGCGGATGGAATCGCCGTAGTCATACAGGCTCAGGCCGGGCATAACGGTGTCCAGATCCAGGACGCACAGGGCCTTGCGGGTGTCGCTGTCGAGCAGGACGTTGTTGAGCTTGGTGTCGTTGTGGGTGACGCGCAGGGGCAGCTCGCCGGCTTCGCGCATGCGCTGCAGAAGCCCCGCCTCGCCCTTGCGGGCCATGATGAAGCCGATCTCCTGCTCCACGGATTTGGCGCGGTTGCACATATCCTGCTCCAGGGCGTCCTCAAACAGGACATAGCGGTTGACGGTGTTGTGGAACTCGGGGATGGTCTCATGGAGCTTCTCCGCCGGGAAGTCCCGCAGCATCTCCTGGAAATGACCGAAGGCGATGGCGCTCTCATAGAAGTCCTCGGGGGTCTCCGCCGCTTCCAGGCAGAAGCCGCCCACGAATTCATACACGCGCCAGTATTCGCCGCGGGAATCCTTGTGATAGAACTTGCCGCCGTCGGCGGGGATGAAGTGCAGGGCGCTGCGGGGATCGCTAACGCGCTTGCGCAAAAATTCCGACACCGCGCTGACGTTCTCCATCAGCGACTCGGGATCCTTGAACACATTCTTGTTGATGCGCTGCAGGATATACTCGTGTCCGGTGTCGGTCGTGATTTTATAGGTATAATTGATATGGCCGTGGCCGAAAACCTTGCATTCGACCGGCGTGCCTTCTACGTGAAAGTAGTTGATTGCCTTCTGCATACTGTTCCTCCAAAGGGGCAAAGGCCCCTGTTTTTTTGATAAATACACTGTGATATTCTATCATTTTCCGCGGGAAAATTCAACAAAAAAATGCGCTGAAACGCAGAAAAAACGGCGCGCTTGCGCGCGCCGTCAAGAAGGATCCGAATCAGCGTTTTTTCACCGGATAGGGTGTCCTGATCTCCGTTCTTCCCAGCAGGTAATCCACGCTGACGCCGTAGTAATCGGCGAGTCTGTCCAGCACGGAGAGGGGCACGTTCAGCTTTCCCCGCTCATAGTCGGAATAGGTCGTCTGATGGACCTGCAGAAGCTCGGCCAGAGTTGCCTGCGCCAGATCGTGATCCTCCCGCAGAGCCCGCAGTTTCAGTTCAATCATAAAGTATCACCCTTAGATAAGATACTTTATGGCATATTCCCATATTGCATTTTAAGGGAATATCCCTTAAAATGTGATGCAGGAGGTGAAATGTTGATGGATTATCAAAAGCTATACTGTTTGCTGTTCAATGCGATCACCAATGCATTGGAGCAAATTGATCTTGGAAAGCCGGAAACAGCGCGTATCATTTTAATGAACGCGCAGCAGAAATCGGAAGAAGTATATATCATTTCAGATGAAGTAAATGAAAAGCTCCCCTAAGGGGAGCTTTTCATAATAAGCGTATACTTGTTTTGGAAATCGCTCCGAAGCTTTATCCCTTGGCGCCGCCGAAGGTCAGGCAGCTCCAGTCGGAGTCGGGGTCCCAGTTCTGGGAGACGATGTCGGTGTCCACCAGCTCCAGGTTTTCGGCAATCTTCTCCAGGGTTTCGAACGAGCCCCGGGAGCTCAGGGAGATGGCGCAGCCGCGCCCGGCGTCGTAGAGCACCAGACTTCTGCCGACAGCCCCGTCCACTTCCGTTTCAATATAGAGCGCCTCCATGCCGGCAAGCTCGCCCTCCCGGATGAGGTTGGTCTTGCCGTCCACCAGGAATTCCCGGCCCTGGATGTTCGCGCCGGAGATGGCGTCGATGGTCAGGGGGCACTCGGAATTATCCCCTTCGGTGTAGTCGCATTCCAGATGGGTCAGGCTTCCGTCCAGGGTTTCCTGATCCAGGGATGTGGCGGGGGTTTCCATGCCGAGCATCTTGCAGTCCTCCAGATAATTCGTCAGATTCGAGGTAAACAGGTTCGTCACGCCCTCGGGCATCCAGCCGGTGCGGAAAGCCACCACGTTGCCGGGCTGAACTTCTGAGAATTCCACCACGTTCTCCACATTGGGATACTCCAGCGTTTCATCTCCATAGGTATAGGCGGGCTTTTCCACCTGCCGCACGCTGATGGCCCGGGTGATGGCGTAGGCGCCGATCGACAGCGCCGCCAGGGCGGCCGCGGCGGCCAGCACAGAGGCCAGGCGGCGGGTGCCGCGGCGGGCGGGACGGTCCGCCTCCACCTTGGCCAGCGTACGGGTCACGACATTGCGGGCCTGCGGCTCGCGGGTATCCTGCTCGGCGTCGGAGCAGAGGGAATGAATATCAATTTTCAAGGGAAATACCTCCTTCGGTCAACACGTCTTTCAGCTTCTGTCTGCCGCGGCTAAGGCGGCTTTTGACGGTGGACGGATTCATGTTCAGCGTCCGGGATATTTCATCGACGGTATAATCCTGATAGTAGTACCGCCGGAAGATTTCCCGGCTCTCGGGGTCCAGGGCGTCCAGTGCCCGGCGCAGCAGCTCCCGCCGCAGCACTGAATCCGCCAGTGTTTCCGCGTCGGACTGCGAAAGATTCAGGCAGTCCTCCGCGCTCACGGTCTTCAGTCGCTGCCGCCGCAGATAATCCCTGGCCGCGTTCTCCGCGACCTTGGACAGCCAGCCCCGCAGATGATCGCTTCGCATCCGTTTCCGATGCCGCCACAGGGAGAAGAACACGTCCGAGGCCAGCTCCTCCAGATCCTCCGGCGCATGGAAAAACCCGAGTCTGCGGGAGAGCACGGAGAATACATAGGGCGAGTAGCCGTCGATGATCTCCTCCAACGCCCCGGTTTCGTTGTTCCGGAGCCGCTGCAGCAGGATTGCTTCTTCAGTCATCGCGTGGTTCCTTTCGTTCAATCTTGAGATCTCGCCTATTAAGACGCGGGAAACGGACGTTTGGACGCATGGGGAGAAAAAATCCATTTTCCGTATCAAAGAAAAAGACGCCCGAAGGCGAATTTTTCATAAGACCGGAGCGATATTCCGGTTTGGTTCAATATTGCCGTTCCGGTTCGTCTGATACATCGTTCCAATAATATCGGGCATCCCGGCAATCGATCTCGAAACGAAACTCATGATACCGGCGCGTCGTTTCATAAAGGACGCCCTCATACAGGTAACCCATTTCATAGTGTTTGTATTTGTCGTAAAATTCCAGCTTCCATTTTCTACTGTTGATTTTTTCCGTCAGTCTCGCAAGCGTTGGCTTTTTACGAACAGTGAACAAAGGCAAGCTGCGCCGAAACAGCCGATAGGGTCGAAGCCAGTAATCGTGAAAAACCTCCATGCGAACCATATCGTCCGGTTGAAACAATTCGTCAGGTTCAAAAAAGAGCGTAAAGACCAATAACCCGGCCTTCGTCGGAAGCGGCGTATCATAAGGATTGTGCGGATCGTTCGGCAGCAGGCGGAACCCTTCCGGGAAAAACAGGCGCAGTTCCCGTCCGGCAATCTCTATTCTCGTCGCAATGCAGTCATGCAGGATCGGGACATATTCGTCATTTTCCGAGGCGGTGAAGCGCCAACCGTCAGTCGTCAGTTGATCCATGGACTCATCCCCTTTTCATGGGATTTTATCATACGACAAAATGGTTTTCAATGCTTTTTCTTCGGAAATAGAGCGGTCCGGCCTGTATACTGGCGCTTCGCACCGTGACCCGCGGGAGATTCGTCTGCATTTTTGCCTGCGGCAAAAATTAAGGTTGCGCCGGCTGACATGCCGGCGCCCGACATGCCCCCGGCATGTCGGAACTGATCTTTCGAATCTCCTAACCCGCGGGTCACCAAAAAGAAAGCTCCCCAGAGGGGGAGCGCTGGAAGATGTGTGTATAAAGCTTCCTGTTACCAGACTCGATCCTCTAAAACCTCATTCCAGTAGAAACGTATTTTTCGGCAATCCATATTCAAGTAGCATTGCCGGAAGTCTTTTCCCGTTCGGAAGTAGCACAATATGACATACCCTCTGTTATAGCAGGGATATTTCTCCACAAATTCCAAAGACCAACGCCCTTGATTGACTTTCTCGATCAAGGAATCGATCTTCGGGAAGCTGACTGTCGTAAGGCCCATGCCGCGGAAAATGTGATGAAAATGAAACAACTCTGCCCGGATCGCGTTCTGTACACCTGTTTCCGCTTTGGGAAAGCCCATGGACACCACCACCATCGAAGAACCGGTGCGGTGGAGCGTGTCGCCGAAGGGGTTCCGGGGATCGTTGGCGAGGATCCAAAAACCGTCCGGAAAAAACAGGGAGAGCTCGCTGCCGTCCTGCCGGATCTCTGTGGCAATGCAATCGTGCAAATATGGGATGAAGTCCTCACCGGTCTCGGAACAAAAAGCCCAATCACGGTCAAAATTGTTCGTCATCGGTCTCCGTTCTCCTTCGCTGTATTGATGGAGGCGATCAAAATACGTTTGATTTCAAGGCAGTCCTGCAGCAGCGATTGACCTTCCGCTTCCGATAGGTATTCCGACATGACCAGCAGGCGAATCCAGTATTCCGTCTCGGCGGTTTCTTTCAGAGAAATGTGGAGCTTGGCAAGAAAATCCGCTCTGCTGCTGCCATAGATCGCCTCGTTTGCATTTGCACCGATGGATGTCGCGCTGCGGATGATTTGCTTGGAAATAATTGTCTCGTGCTTTTCTTTGCAAAGATACTGATTCAGCTTGATGATCCGAGCAGCAAAGTGGATCGTTTTGTCCAGTAATACGCTGTCTTTTGCCATGTCGGAAGCTCCTCTTCAGATAATAAATAAGAGATAATAGAGAATAGATAATAGAACAAAAGCGCCGCTTTACAAGCTCTCGCTATCTATTCATTATTATCTATTATCCATTATCTCTTATCTTAGCCGCCGTCAGGCGGCGCTTTTGGTGACCCGCGGGAGATTCGAACTCCCGACCCACTGCTTAAAAGGCAGTTGCTCTACCGACTGAGCTAGCGGGTCATATGGCAGGGATGGCAGGATTCGAACCTACGCATGCAGGAGTCAAAGTCCTGTGCCTTACCGCTTGGCGACATCCCCATGTGGTAATCCCTGAGTAAAATGATCCGGATAGAAAAAAAGAAATTGGAATGGGGTGGGTGAAGGGATTCGAACCCTCGACCTTCAGAGCCACAATCTGACGCGCTAACCAACTGCGCCACACCCACCATATCACAATTTCCCGCGCCGAATAACGACGTTCCCCGAAGGGGTTGGCACGCCAGGAGGGACTCGAACCCCCGGCCTACTGCTTAGAAGGCAGTTGCTCTATCCAACTGAGCTACTGGCGTATGCAGTGGAAAGCGAGACGTACCGCTTTTGGAGCGAGTGATGGGAATCGAACCCACGCCCACAGCTTGGAAGGCTGTTGTACTAGCCGTTATACTACACCCGCACAAGGCCGTCGTTTTATCAGCCTTACGATTTTATCACAGCCCCCCTGCCTTGTCAAGAATTATTTGCCTCATTTTGCCCGTCCGGTTCGGTATTGCTTGCGTTTTTTTGAAAATGTGCTATAATACAAGAACATTTTGTATAGAAGGTGTTATCTTTGACTGTTATCGATATCTATTCCGGTTTCCTGGGCGCCGGCAAGACCACCCTCATCAAGAAGATGATCTCCGAAGCCTTCGCCGGCCAGAAGCTGGCCCTCATCGAGAATGAGTTCGGCGAGATCGGCATCGACGGTGGCTTCCTGCGCGAGGCCGGCATCGAGATCACTGAAATGAACTCCGGCTGCATCTGCTGCTCCCTGGTGGGCGATTTCGGCGACGCTCTGCGCAAGCTCATCTCCGAATACCATCCCGACCGCATCCTCATCGAGCCCACCGGCGTGGGCAAGCTCTCCGACGTCATCGCCGCCGCCCGGCAGGTGGTGGACGAGGACGTCCAGCTCGGCTGCTTCACCACCGTCGCCGACGCCAATAAAGTCAAGCTCTATATGAAGAACTTCGGCGAATTCTATAACAACCAGATCGAGACCGCCTCCTGCATCGTCCTGAGCCGCACCGACAGCATCAAGCAGGAGAAGCTGGACGCTGCCGTGGCCCTGCTGCGGGAGCACAATCCGAAGGCCACCATCGTCACCACCCCCTGGGATCAGCTCACGGGCGCGCAGCTGCTCGCCGCCATGGAGCAGACCCACACCCTGGCGAAGGAGCTTTCAGCGCTCGAGGCCGAGACCCATCACGACCACGAGCATCATCACCATCATGATCATGATCATGACCACGACCACGAGCATCACCATCATGACCATGACCATGACCATGAGCACGAGCATGAGCATCATCACCATGATCACGACCATCACCATCACCACCACGGCCACGACGCCGACGAGGTGTTCATGAGCTGGGGCGTGGAAACGGCAAAGAAATTCACCAGGGAAGCCATCGAGCAGGCCCTGAAGGAGCTGGACTTCGCCATGGAGTACGGCATCGTGCTGCGGGCCAAGGGCATCGTGGCCGCCGAGGACGGAACCTGGCTCCACTTTGACCATGTGCCCGGCGAGATCGACGTGCGCGAAGGCGCCGCCGACGTCACCGGCCGCCTGTGCGTGATCGGCTCCAAGCTCAACGAGCCGGCCCTGCACGAGCTGTTCGGCGTATAAGGAGGCGGCCATGCCAATCCCCGTCTATGCCTTCACCGGCTTTTTGGAATCGGGCAAGACGCTGTTCATCCAGCAGACCCTGGAGGATGAGCGCTTCAACGCCGGCGAGCGCACCCTGCTGCTCATCTGCGAGGAGGGCGAGGAGGAATACGACGCCTCCACCTATCCCCACAAGTGCGTCTACTTTGAGCCCATCGATCAGGAAGCCGTCACCACGGAGCAGCTCGACGCCCTGCAGAAGAAGCACCACGCCCAGCGCATCGTAGTGGAGCTCAACGGCATGCAGGAGACCGCGCCCTTTTTCAACAAAATGCCCCGGGACTGGGCCATCGCCCAGGAGGTCATGTTCGCCGACAGCCGCACGATCCTGAGCTACAACGCCAACATGCGCCAGCTGGTGGTGGACAAGCTCCGCGGCGCGGAGATGGTGGTATTCAACCGCATGGAAAAGAACGCGGACGTGATGCCCTTCCACAAGCTGGCCCGGGCCGTCAACCGCCGCATCGACATCGTCTACGACTTTACCGACGGCAGCACCACCTTCGACGAGATCGAGGATCCCCTTCCCTTCGACATCGAAGCCGACCCCATCGTGATCGGGGACGACGACTACGCCCTGTGGTACCGGGACATCTCCGAGGAGCCGAAGAAATACGCCGGGAAGACCGTCCGCTTCAAGGGCCAGGTGGCCAAGCTGCGCCGCGACCGCGACGGCATGTTCGCCCCCGGCCGGTTCGTCATGACCTGCTGCGAGGCCGACATCCAGTTCCTGGGTCTCCCCTGCCGCTACGACGGCGCTGAACGCCTCAGGGCCCGCGACTGGGTCATGGTCACGGCGAAGGTCAGCGTCAAGTATCACGCCCTGTACCGGGGCGTCGGCCCGATCCTGACCGCCCTTCGCGTCGATCCCGCCGCGCCTCCCCTGCAGGAGGTCTGCACATTCTGATCAAAACCGCCCCGCGCCGAACGGCGCGGGGCGGTTTCCTGGAATAGGGACAGGCCGTGTCGAATAGGCATGAAGCGGAGGTGTCGTCATGGTACCTGAAACGCTCTGGCTGCTGTTTTCCGCCATGTTCTATTCCCTGCGCCTGGGCGATCACAGCAGTTCCTTTCCGAAGCCCCTGTCAAAAGCCCAGGAGCAGCACTATCTCGCCCTGGCCGCCCGGGGGGACCTGGAAGCGCGGAACATCCTGATCGAACGCAATCTGCGTCTTGTCGCCCATATCATGAAGAAATACTACGCCCAGAGCGCGGATCAGGAGGACCTGATCTCCATCGGCACCATCGGGCTCATCAAAGGGATCTCCACCTTCGACGCCTCCAAGGGCGCGCGGCTGGCGACCTACTGCGCCCGATGCGTGGAAAACGAGATCCTGATGTACTTCCGCGCCCAGCGCAAAAGCGCCCAGGACGTCTCCCTCTCCGATGACATCGACGCCGGACGGGACAGCAGCGCCCTTTCCTTCATGGACGTTCTGTGCGACGACACGGACCTGACGGAAGCCCTGAGCACCCGTGAACAGCACGAGCAGCTGCTTCGCTATCTGCATACCTGCCTGACGCCCCGGGAGCGAAAGGTCCTGATCCTGCGCTACGGGCTGGGCAGGCGCGCTCCCCTCCCCCAGCGGGAGGTGGCGGAGCAGTGCGCCATCAGCCGGTCCTACGTCAGCCGGATCGAGAAGCGGGCACTGGAAAAGCTCCGCGCGGCCTTTGCCCGGGATGATCCCTGAACGTAAAAAAGCACTCCCGATACAGGCGCATCGGGAGCGCTTTTTTCAATGAATGGTTTATCCGGCTCACACATAGGGGATTTCGCGCTGGAGGAAGCGGGAAATGATGGTGGCGAACTGGGCGCGGGTGGCGCTCTTGTCCGGCTGGAGATAGTCCCTGTTGTTGGACTTGACGCCGGAGATGATGCCCGCGGCAACGGCCCAGGCCATGGCCTTCTTGGCGTAGTTGTGCACCTTGCCGGCGTCGGGGAAGCCGCTCAGATCGGCCGACGCGGATACATCCTCGTCGAACGCCTGGGAGAAGCGATAGAGGATCGCAGCCAGCTGCTCGCGGGTGACGTTGTCGCCCGGCCGATACGTGCCGTCATTGAATCCGTTGACCACGCCGAGCTTTTGGGCCCAGATGACCGCCTTGGAATAGTACTTGCCGGCGGGAACATCGGAGAAGCCGCTGCTGCCCGAAACCTCCGGCTCGCCGCACAGGCGGTACAGAACCGTCACCACCATGCCGCGCGTTACGGGATTATTGGGCGCAAACTTGTCGTCGCTGACGCCGTTCATCAGGCCGATGTCATAGACAAAGTCCACGTGCTCGGAATACCAGGCGTTATAGACCGTATCGGTGAAGATGGCCGGCTCAAAGACGTTGGCACAGCCGTCCTTCCCGCAGACGGTGCAATAGCCAACCTGTTGCCGCGGGCAGGTCGCTGTGCGCTCCATGAGTACCGCGTCGGTAAGCTGATGGTAGTTGACCTTGTATGTCACGGATCGGGTCTTGGCGTAGCAGTTCGCCGAGATCGTGACCGTGCCGGGCTTGATCGCCGTCACGACGCCGTTGTTGACCGTGGCGACCGACGGATCGCTGGAGGACCAGGTATAATAGATCGGACTGCCGACAGCGCCGCTGGCGCTGGTGCGGATCGTGTCCGTGGTTCCGACGCACAGGGCGGTCTTGCCGGGCAGGAGGCTGAAATCACTGAGCGAACCGACGCCGAGGGTCAGCTTCTTTTTCAGATTTCCGCAGGTGACCTCTATCTCCGTGATGCCGACAGCCTTGCCGACCACATAGATATAGCCGGCATTCATTGTCACCGCAGCGACATTGGGCTGAGAGTTTTTCACGGTGAATACGCGGGAGATCGTCGCGTCCAGCGGCTCCGGCATCGGGCGCAGGATGAGGGTTTCACCCACGGAGATGATGCCGCCGTTCGAACCCTCCTGGATATAGAGCTGTATATCCGTGGCAGGGATCGCGCTGTTGACCACCTTCATATCCACAATATAATCCGTATCACCGCTGTACTGGCGGCCGGACGGGCTCCGAATGCCCCAGAGCACCGCATAGTTGCCGGCGCTGTATTTGCCGTCCAGGTTAAAGCTTGCCGTGAGAATGTAATTCGGAGACGCGAATTTGCTGACGCTGTAGGAACGCGATTCAACCAGAGGAAGGTTATTGCTGTTGGCCAGCTGGTTGGCGGTGCCTCTGTAGATCTCGATGATAAAGGTATCTCCGCTGTTGGGCGTGGCAATACGCCGCTTGAAACTCAGCATCGCCGTGGAGCCCTTGACATAGGTGCTGTTGAAGGTATCGGCACAGCAGTACACATACCCGTCGTCCATGGCGCCCTTCGTCGCGGGCTTTTGCCGGTCAAAGCACTCGACGGCATTGGCGCCGAGAACAGACGGGCAAAGCGAGAGCAGCATCACAACGGCGAGACAAAGCGCAATCAATCTGTGTTTCATTTGGTTCTCCTTTTTTATCGTTTTTCCGGGGAGCGGCAAAGGCTGCTCACCGGAGCTGCGGAAGCAGGGCGCATGCGATGTTGAAGTAGACCATCAGCGACAGGGCGTCGACGATCGTAGTGATAAACGGCGACGCCATGACCGCCGGGTCAAAGCCGAGGCGGTCGGCGAACATCGGCAGGGTACAGCCGACGATCTTGGCGATCAGCACCGTCACCGCCAAAGTCAGCGCCACCACCATGGCCACCAGCCATGTGACGCCGTGGGTGTGCATCAGCGCATGATCGATCAGCATGATCTTGCCGAAGCAGACCACCGACATGGCCAGACCGCAGATGACGGCCACGCGGATCTCCTTCCAGACGACCTTGGCCAGGTCCGAGAAGTCGAGCTCATCCAGGCTGAGGCCGCGGATAATGGTGACCGAGGCCTGGGAGCCGGAGTTGCCGGCGGTATCCATGAGCATGGGCATGAAAGCGGACAGGCAGATCATCGCGCCCAGCTGCTTTTCAAAGTAGGAAATGATCAGGCCGGTAAAGGTGGCCGAGATCATCAGGAGCATGAGCCAGGGGATACGCTTTTTGAAAATATCGAAGGTGGTCATGCGCATATAGGTCTTGTCCGACGGGATGATAGCGGCCATCTTCTGGATATCCTCGGTGGCCTCGTCTTCCATGACGTCCATGGCGTCGTCGAAGGTGACGATGCCGACCATACGGTTTTCGGCGTCCACCACGGGCAGGGCCAGGAAGTTGTACTTCGAGAACATCTGGGCGACCTCTTCCTGGTCGGTCAGGGTGGATACGGAGATCACGTTGGTGACCATCAGCTCCTCCATGGTGGTGGAGTCGTCCTCCGCCAGCAGCAGGTCCTTGACCGTCACCAGGCCGACCAGCGTCCGCTCGTCGGTGACGTAACAGGTATAGATGGTCTCTTTGTCCACACCCGTGCGTCGGATGCGGGTGATGGCCTCCTCCACGGTCATCTTCGGCCGCAGGGAGACGTACTCGGTGGTCATGATCGAGCCGGCGGAATTCTCGGGATAGCGCAGGAGCTCATTGATGTTCTTGCGCATTTCCGGGTCCGCCTGGGACAGGATGCGCCGCACCACCGTGGCGGGCATCTCCTCGACCAGGTCGACGGCGTCATCGACGTAGAGCTCGTCGATGACCTCCTTCAGCTCCGAGTCGCTGAAGCCGCGGATCAGCAGCTCCTGGGCCTCGGGCTCCATTTCAACAAAAGTATCGGCCGCCAGTTCCTTGGGCAGCAGCCGGTACAAAAGCGGAAGCCGCTCCTCCTCCAGCTCGCTGAACACCGCCGCGATATCCGACGGGTTCATGGTGATGAGAATGTCGCGCAGGGTGGCGTACTTCTTCTCCTCGAGCAGCTTGCGGAGCGTCGCTTCCATGGTAACTGCGTGGTTTGCCATGTGACTTTTCCTCCTAACTAATGTTTGTTCCTCCTGCGAGGGGTTAGCATAGGAAGTAAGGTACATTCTGGCCGCATGCGCCCGCTTTCAAAGCGGGCCGCTTGTTAAGCGGTGAAACCTCCGGACGCGGAACGCGGCCCGGGGTCGGCGCTACTTCGGCCTGCGGATGTGCCGTTACTACTCCCAGCGTCCATGAATTTCACTCCTTTATGATTCAATTTGCGGCATAAAACCGCTTTTATTATTCTAGGCCAAATCCGCCGCTTTGTCAATCGACAAGCGGGGTTTTCATCCGGAAAAAAATATGATAAAATGAACCCGATCAAAAACGGGAGGGATCCATATGGCAACGCGCAGATTATACTATGAGGATGCCTATATCCGCCGGTTCGAGGCGGAAGTGATTTCCTGCGAGCCGAAGGGAAAGCGCTATGAGGTCGTGCTGGATCAGACCGCCTTCTTCCCCGAGGGCGGCGGCCAGGCGCCGGACCTGGGCGCCCTGGGCGCGGCCCGCGTGCTGGACGTGCAGGAGCGCGGCGACGGGATCGTGCATACCTGCGACCGCCCCCTGTCCCCCGGCGAATGCGTCGCCGGCGAGATCGACTGGGCCCGGCGGTTCCGGCTCATGCAGCAGCACAGCGGCGAGCATCTGGTCTCCGGTCTCGTGCACGAGCGCTACGGCTGGAACAATGTGGGCTTCCATATGGGCGCGGACTGCATGACCATCGACTTCTCCGGCCCCATCCCCCCGGAGGATATCCCCGGCATCGAGCGCGCCGCCAACGAAGCCGTCTGGGCGGATCTCCCCTCCGAAGTGCTCCTGCCCACGGCTGAGGAGCTGGAGCAGCTGCACTACCGCAGCAAAAAGGCCCTGACCGGCCAGGTGCGCCTGGTGCGCTTCCCGGGCACGGATCTGTGCGCCTGCTGCGGCACCCACGTCGCCCGCACGGGCGAGATCGGCCTCATCAAGATCCTTTCCTGCATCAAATTCCGCGAGGGCGTGCGCATCGAAATGATGTGCGGGGCCCAGGCCCTTGATTACCTCTCCGCGATCCATGCGCAAAACCACGAGATCAGCACCCTGCTGTCGGCCAAGCCCATGCAGACCGCAAAAGCGGTGCGCCGGGTGCTGGCCGAGCGGGACGACGCCCTGTACCGCCTCACCGCAGCGGAGAATCAGCGTTTTGAAGAGATCGCCGAAGCCCTCGGCGGCGCCGGCGACTGCACCCTGTTCGAGCCGAATCTGAGTCCCGACGGCGTGCGCAAGCTGGCGGTGGCGGTCATGGAGCGCTGCGGCGGACGGTGCGCCGTCTTCTCCGGAGACGACGAGGCGGGCTACAAATACGCCCTCGGTCAAACAGGCGGCGACCTGCGCGAACTTGTCAGGCAAATGAACGCCTCCCTGTCCGGCCGCGGCGGCGGCAAGCCCTTCTTCGCCCAGGGCAGCGTCGGCGCAAAGCGCGCCGAAATCGAGGCCTTTTTCGCCGCCCTTTGACCCTCCCGGACGGCCCTTCCCTGCCCGCGAAAAAAGTCCTTGCTTTTTTCATCCGGTTGTGCTATGATATTTTGGCAATCGAAAATGGTATCCGGGTGTGGCGAAGTTTGGTATCGCGCTTGAATGGGGTTCAAGAGGCCTCGAGTTCGAATCTCGACACTCGGACCAATCCGCGAGGGAAGAAACAGACGTTTCTTCCCTCTTTTCCTATGTTTTCCAAACTATTTGAAAAATCACGAATTTCTGAGGTCAACAAAAAAGGTCAACAAAAAGCCTAAATAGCCCAAAAAACAAGCCTAAGAGCCCTTTCAATATGCAGACGGACGCGGGGTAAACGATCCCGCGTCCTTTTGCATTTTCGAGCCTAAAGGCATCCGATTCCTTAATGCTCACGGGCTCTGTGTTTATTCTGACATGTCAAGCCTCATTGCTCGACCGAATAAAATAACTCCACCTTGTCAAATATGAGCCCTGTCTCTTCAGTATATATCCGATTGAAGAAGGCTTTGGCATCTTCCTCATTGTCAAAGTGGATTTCAACTATTGAATGATCGTCCTGATTCTTGGGTGTTAGTTTTACGATATACGCCCGGCATCCCTCCTCCATATAAGGCCATAGATTGACGCTCCGCTCTTTCCTCCAGCTTACCGCTTACCACGCGGACGCTGCTCGGAAAGCAATATGCGGCGCGGGTTTTTGTGCAAAATACACGTGTCGCTTTTTCGTTTTGCAACTGAATAATGCTGCTTTTCAAAATCATAATTTTGTATTCGATTTTCACATATTTATAATTTTTAAAAGAAAACGGCCCAAATCAGCTCTATTTTTTGAATAATTTTGTTTTCAGGATTGATAATTTTGTATTCAACCTTGATAATGATATTTTAATGCTCTTTTACCCTTTCTCTAAAAGAGAGTTAATTTTTAAAAATTACAAATCAGCCTATTTTGAGCCATTTTCCGAGCCTGACATCATGGGTATTCGTCATATTTCACAAGTGGTCTTCGCATCCCCCCAAGCGCAAATTGTCAGCATTACGCGAAAATATTGATGGAGATGTATTAGTTGATCAACTATCTAAATTATATCACGTCTATGGTGAAAGTCAAATTTTCAGTTTTCTATATAGCATTTTTTGCCCGAAAAATGTGATAATTTGTTCACTTTTTGTAAATGTTTTTTCAATCATCTCTGTCGCAAAACAATCCACAAAATAAGAATAGTCAAGGAGAAATTATAATGAAGCATTTTTTCTTTTTCAAAGTTTACGCCGTCTCTCACTCGCTCCGTCACTTCTCCTTTCCAAATCGAACCCACTGACACTCAGCTTCGATTCGATTCTTTGATTGAGAAAAGGGAGATGAGGGTCGCCTGGGATAAAGAAGGTATGCAACGCAGGTGACAGTCCTTTATGTTGCGACAAACATGCGAAATAACACCCTAAAACGTCCACTATGATATATGATATAGTGTTTCACCTTGTTTTAAACAAATAAAAAATTGAATATACCAGTTTAATTTCTTTTCAGGCGAGGATGAGATTTCCAGAACTGGCCTTTTAGTTATTCAGCTCTGTTTGTACTTTTATCCTAAAGCCAAACTGGGAAGAAATACACATACTCACAGAAGCTATTGGTTTATATCATACTACTCCCAATCTTCCCCACAAGACAAACGCATTCCAATAGCTTAGAACAAATGAAAACAAAAAAATAAGTTTTTGATTGACAAATTGACTATATGAACATATAATCATATACGGTGATGGCAAAGGGGCAAATCAGCGCCTCTGGCGTGTTTGCCATGGCAAAAAGCCTATCATGCGCTCCTCGTGTCAAGAGCCTTTCGCGGCATAAGGTTTTGCAGAATAAGGTGACCGCTGCCGCCGCACCGCGGCCGTTCATGACCGCACCAGTAGCCGCTGAGCAACGCAATTTGCACATACTATCATTTACCAACAAGAATTAATGGAAAATCTGTTAGGAGGTTATAAAAAGGAATATGAAAAAAGCAGTTTTAAAAGTAGTTTCTATTATGACAGTACTATTATTGATGTCAGGAATGATGATTAACGTGTTGGCTGATGCGAACAGTCAAGGTTATAGTGATGTAAAATTTGGAACATGGTATTATCAAGCAGTAGATTTCAACACAGCTCTTGGTATTATAAATGGTGTAGGAAATGGGAGATTTGCTCCAAGTGCATGTATCAATCGGGCAATGGCTATTACAATGCTTTATCGAGTTGAAGGCTCTCCAGATGTGAGTGATTCAGTTAATCCATTTGTGGATGTTAATTCTGGTTGTTATTATGATAATGCGGTCAAGTGGGGCGTTTCCAACGATATAGTACGAGGCGTCAGTAAGGAGATATTTGCGCCAGATCAACCCGTTACTCGCGAGCAACTTGCATGCTTTATTATTCGATATGCCGAATCAAAACAAGCCGATTTTTTGGAAAATGAAATCTATGCAGAACGACTGTTTTTAGATGAGGAATCAACTTCAGCATATGCTCTCGATGCTATGAAGAAGATGATTTCAAGTGGATTATATCAGGGAAATGAAGATGGCATGATGTGTCCCAAGGCTACCGCAAGTCGAGCGGAGATTGCTGTTGTTTTCTGTCGCATGGCTCTTTTGCTGCAGAAGCTACCCGCTGCCGGTAAAATGATTATTGGGAATAGTGGTCAAACTATTTCCCTCAATGGAGAAGATACGTCATGGTTCTTCCAAGCTTTAACGGAAAACGCCGCATGGAAGGTTGTTGAGCCACTTGACTTTACTCCTGATTATCGTCTGGAGCTTTGGGGTACAGAATTCCAGTTTTCAAAGGATTTGAATGTACATGGATATAATTGTATTACGCCAGATGGCACAATTCACGGCATGCTTTATTCTTTCCAGTCCCCTGAAAAAGAAATGAATGTACTTCTCGGGAAAATAGAGAGCATCATTAAAGACAATACTGAAGATTAACACTCATGGCGGATTGATACGGATAAAAGAGAATTAGTGACTATTTCAGATAATCAGAATCATCTGAAATGCATAAAACAAACCGAACGGGGCTGCTTATGCGGCCCCGCTATTTTTCGCCCCCAGTACATCAGCTATGCCAGTGCTTAAAAAATTTGCACGGACTCAATCAATGTTCATTGCGATTGTCATGTCAAAAGTTCGATCAGAGAATATTATGATCTTCACACCTATATCCAACCTGTAATAAGGTATTGTAGGAATACGAAGCATTCAGAACGGGAGGTTGTTCGACGCAATCGAAGCAAACGATTATGACAAAGCTTACTCTGCAATTAAAGCCGGTGCAGATGTTAATTGCAGGTATCG
>SVKO01000012.1 GCA_015068455.1 Oscillospiraceae bacterium
TGCATGTGTTAAGCACGCCGCCAGCGTTCGTCCTGAGCCAGGATCAAACTCTCTATAAAATCTTATCTTAACGCCTTACAGCGCTAAAACCGTTTTACTTGAATTCGCTCTCAGCTATTCTCAAGAAATTTTCGTTGGCTTGTTTCTCTTTCGAAAAACTTTACCTTTTTTGTCCAAGGTGCTTCTTGTTCATGTTTCGTTGTTTAATTTACAAGGTACATCCCGCTTTGCGGGGGTGTTTTCAGTCGCTTCATTGATCACTCTCCGCGGCCGGCAACTCGTCCATTATATTTCGGAAGCCATCTTTTGTCAAGAACTTTTTTCGTCTTTTTTTGACTTTTTTTCAGAGTGCGGTTTTTCGTGCTTTGCGGCAAAAATTCCGGGCAAAACGCCCCAAAAAAATACCGTTCCCGCTGCCGCCGCCACCTCCGGCACCGGCAGCCGCGTCAAAACCAGGGCGCCCGCGGCCAGCAGAGCCCGGACGGTTTTCCCGCCGCAGGCGGCACGGAGCAGCAGCGCGCAGGCGCTGCAGATGCCCAGGGTCAGGCAGGCGGCGATCAGCGCCTCGAAGCGCTCCGCCACGCCGAACAGGCTGACCGCCCGGCTGAGGGTATAAAAGGCGGAGGCCTGCCGGGCCGCCAGCGGCCGGGACAGGCAGCCAACAGCCAGGGCCGAGATCGCCGCCGGCGCCAGGGCTGCGGCCCAACGCCAGCCGGGCCCGGGCCGGATCGCCGGGATCGCCTCCGCCAGAAGCATTCCCCCGGACCCGGCGGCCAGGGCGATCAGCACCTCACCCCAGGAAAACGCCGGGTACAGCCAGCGCAGACGCAGATCCGGGATCGCGCACAGTGAGACGGCGCCCAGCGCTCCCAGCACAAAGAAGCCCGCCACGGCGCAGCAGGCCAGAACGCCGCCGCGGGCATGGCGGCACAACAGCCAGCCGAGGCCAAGCACCACCGCCGGTACGTAAAGGCTCTGTCCGCCGGCGGGAAACAGTGCCGCCGCGCCGTTTGCGGCAACCCGCAGGGGCACGGCCAGCCAAAGGGTCTGCACGACCCGGATCGCGGCGGGGGCCCGTCCCCGTCCCAGGCGAAAGCGGTATGCGAGCGCAGCCAGGCCGCCGCCCAGCAGTGCAGGAAGCCAGCCGACCCGCCCGCACAGCACGGCGCCCGTCGTGGCGCTGAAGCTCAAAAGCCACAGTCCTGCGCTGCGGTCAGCATCATTTCCCGTCACAGATCCGATACCTCCCTCCAGCTCCCGCGATCTCCGGCAGCTTGATCGCCTCTCCCGTCAGAATCGCTGAGCGCAATCGGCTGACGCTGACGCCGGCGGCGTGGCGGTTTAAAAACGCCGTGACGTCCCCCGCGTCCACGGGCGCGGCGCTCCGGTAGACCTCGGTGCCGGGGTGCAGACATTCCAGGAAAACCAATTCCGAAAATGAATCCATGGCATTGTCCGCGACGATCAGCTGTCTGGCTGTGGAAAAGGCCGGCAGGCCCGGGGCGGAGCGCTCCAGATCGGCAAAGGCCGCCGCCGGATCCGCGCCGAACCCGCGCAGTCCACCGTCCGTCTGCACCTGATACACGCCGTCTGCAAAACGGATGCACAGGGTCTGCACGGGAATTCGTTCCGACGCATCCTCGCTATGAAAGGGTGAGAACAGCAGGGCCGCTGCCAGCGCCGCAAGGGCCATGGCCGACTTGCTCCGTTTCATTGCTTCTGCCCTCCCATCCGGCGCAGCCGAGGCCGCAGGAGGGCGTCAGCCCCGCGCACGCCGGCGAAGGGGGCCAGATAATTCTGCCCGAAGCTCTCCAGCCCCGCCAGACGGATGAGCAGCAGGAAAAAGGCCGCCGTCATGCCGAACAGGCCCGCCGCGCTGGCAAAGACCGCCAGTACGAACCGCCACAGCCGCAGAGCGTCGGAAAACTCCCGCCCGGGCAGGGCATAGCCGCAGATCCCCGCCGTCGCCACCACGATGAGGGCCGCCGGCGAAACAAACCGGGCCTCCACCGCCGCCGTGCCCACCACCAGGCCGCCGATGATGGACAGGGTCTGACCGATGGACCGTGGCAGAGCGAGGCCCGCCTCCTGCAGGATCTCAAAGGCGGTCAGCATGCCCAGCACCTCCAGCACCGTGGGAAAGGGTACGGTCTGCTTGCTCTCCACGATGGACAACAGCAGCGGCACGGGGATCATCTCCGGGTCGAAGCCGGTCATGGCGATGAACAGGGCCGGCAGGAACAGACTCACAAGCAGAGCGACATAGCGCAGCACCCGCGCAAAAGAGGCCGAGACATAGTCCGTGGCCCGGTCCTCCGGGGTCTGCATGAAATCCCCCAGGCACACCGGCAGAAGATAGGCCAGGGGCAGCCCGTCCACCAGCACGCCCACACGGCCCTCCAGAAGGCCCTGGGCCAGCTTGTCGGTGCGCTCGGTGTACTGGGCCAGGGGGAAGGCCGTGGGCCGGGAGCCGGTGAGATACTCCTCCACCGCCGCGGGGGAGATCAGGGCGTCGGCTTCCATGCGGGCAAACCGTGCCCGCACCCGGGCCACAAGCTCCGGATCCGTTACGCCCGCGACGGACGCCACCGCCACCGCGGTCTGCCCGGTGCTGCCCACGGTCTGCTCGTGCAGGCGCAGGGCTGGAGTGCGCAGATGACGGCGCAGCAGGGCCGTATTGATGCGCAGCGTTTCGGTGAAGGCGTCCTTGGGGCCCTTGACGGTGTTTTCCGTCTCCGGCGGGGCGGGGCCGCGCTTCACCGCGCTCCTGACCTCGAAGGCAAGCGCTCCGACGCCGGGGAACAGTACGACGCAGAAGCCATGGACCAGCCGGTCGGCGCACTCGTCCGCATCCGCGCAGGGCAGGGCAACAGCGTTGTATATATTTGTGTAGAGGGCGGCGGGATAGAGCTCTGCCATGGACTGCGGCTCCATGGCCATCAATGGCCGGAGCACATTTTGGGAAAGATCGCCGCCGGAGACCAGGCCGTCGATGGAATAGAGGACCAGCTCCTGTCCTCCCGCCCGGATGGGCCGGGCCTGGAAATCGTCGGCGCCCTGAAACGCGGCGCGGATGGCCGCGTCTGTGATCTGACTGTTTGACATGGTATCACCCGGAGATAGTCTGTCCCATGTCATAAAAAGCATACATGGGCGATTTTTGACAACCCGGGGCTTCTGTGATATTCTTTTGATATGGAACACCGGGGGTGAGGAAGCATGAAACGGCAAAGAAAGCGAATGTCCAGATCCGAGGCAATCGTCATCCTTGTGATCGGCCTGTTGCTGGGTACGGTGTTCACCTTTGGCGAGCAATTCTGGCACGCGTCGGTGGACAGGCGTGAGCTGAGATCCGTAGACGCCGTCTATCAGCGTTACAGATATGTGCAAAGCGGCGGGCATTACTCCCACAGCAGCATGACCCTTTATTTTGAGAACGAAGAACCGTACGACATCGCCGTGGAGTGCGTCAACGACGAGCTTCTGCAAAAACTCGATGCAATCGCTCCCGGTACCGTGCTGCATCTCGGCGTCCACCCGAACAGCAATACCCTCATGGAAATCAGCGATCACGGGCAGCCGGTGCTTCCCTTTGAACAGGCGGCAAAACGGGTTGCCCTTCACGCCAGGGGCTTTCTTCTGCTCGGCCTGTTCCTGTACGGCGGCGCGGCCTACGCCCTGTATGCGCTGATCAGAGGCAAAGCAAGATAAAATGAAAGGGGCCGTTGCAAAATGCATTTTGCAACGGCCCCGTGCAAGATTTCCGGCAGTTTGCCGGAAATCTTTTTGATTGAACGCGAAGGGCGGGCCTTGCCCCCCTTCACTCTTCCCCCTGCTGCTCTCTTTTTGCAGCCTTTCCTTCTGTTTCGGCGTGTCGCTTTTATTTTGCAACACGCCCTTTGCTTATGCAATTCTTTATACGACCGCAAACGCGCCGCCGTCGCCGAATTCCCAGGTCCCGCGGACGCCGCAGGACGCCGCGCCCACCTCGAACTGCTTCTTGGCGATGCCGAGGTCGTTGTACTCCAGCCCGTGGCCGTGCCTGCACAGCTTCGCCCGGGCGCAGCCTTCGCGCCAGAGGATGTTCACCGGCTGCTGGTTCACCGCCGAGGGGCCAAGACTGACCGCTTCGACGCCCTTTTGCACCCACAGGGGCAGGTCCAGGAAGGGCGTCCCGGATTCGACGAATTCCTCCGGCTTCCGGCTTTTTCTTCGGATCGCCGCACGGATCAAGATCTGCTTCTTCGGGGTCTTTTCCACCGGCCAGCCGATGGGGATCACATCCCAGAGCTTTTCGCCGGGGGCGAGGGTCACGTCCACGGATTTCCGGTCATAGGTGCCCGCCACCCAGCAGGTGCCGAGGCCCAGCTGCGTGGCATAGAGCACCAGCTCCTGGCCGTAGTAGCCGAGCTTTTCCGCGGACAGGGGATCGTCCCCGCCGACGAGGGCGACGCAGAAGTCCACCCTGCCGCTGAACATGGCCGCCGCGAGCTTCACCGCCGGTTTCCCCCGCACAGGCACAAATCGCAGGCCGGACGCTTCGCTCAGCGCCGCGGCTTTTTCCTCCAGCTGCCGCAGGATTTCCTCGGGCAGAGGCTCGTCCCGATAGGCCCGGCAGGAGATCCGTTTTTCAACTGCTTCCCATTCGGTCATGTTTTTCCTCCCATCAGTCCGAGGTGTCGGGATCCAGGATCGCCTGGATCGTATAGTCGGGATACATGGCCCGGATCCCGGCGATGGCGTCGTCAAAAATCTGTCTGCGGTTCGAGGTGTCGAAATCCACCACCACATCAAACTGGATCTGCTTCTTCTCCTCGTTCAGGTAGAAGCCGTGCATCTGGATCACATGGGGTGTGGACAGCAGCTTGCCGCGGATCGTCTGCTCGATTTCCTCGGCCTCGTTGTGGTTGGTGTTCCTGCCGTAGACGCTGATACCGGTCAGCCGGACGCCGCACTCCACGGCAACCTTTTCCACGATCTCACGCATGAGCCCGTCCAGCGCGTCGGCGCGCATATAATCCGGCACCTCAATATGTACCGAGCCGATCAGCGAATCGGGGCCGTAGTTGTGGATAACCAGATCATAAACGCCGGAGACATCCGGGAACGATCCGATCACCCGCCGGAGCTGCCCGGCCTTTTCCAGGGTGGGGCGCTCGCCCAGCAGACGGGAGACGGTCTCGCGGAGCATTTCAACGCCGGTGCGGATCATCAGGATCGAGATGATCGCGCCCAGCCAGGCCTCCAGGCTCACGTTCCACTTGAGATAGATCAGCGCCGCCGCCAGGGTGGACAGCGATACCAGCGCGTCCAGATTGGCCTCCTTGCCGGAGGCGATCAGGGAGCCGGAATCAACGCTCCTGCCGACGCGCACGAAATACCGGCCCAGCACGTACTTGATGACCACGGCGGCGGCAACGATGATGAGCAGCGGCGCGGTATACGACGGGGCCTCGGGATGGATGATGGCCTTTACAGATTCGATCAGCGACGTGACGCCGGCATAGAGCACCAGCACGGCGATGATGCTGGCGCTGATATACTCCACCCGCCCGTAACCGAAGGGATGCTTCTTGTCCGGCTCCTTCCCGGCGATCTTGGTACCAATGATGGTGATCACGGAGGACAGGGCGTCGGAGAGATTGTTCACCGCGTCGAGGGTGATGGCGATGGAGCCGGAAATGGTGCCCACCACCAGTTTGAGAATTGACAGCAGCACATTGACACCGATGCCGAGAAAGCTTGTTTTAATGATCTTCTGATTGCGATCCATCCAACCGCTCCTTCCATCATATATCAATGCTGAATCCTATGTCTTCAGAATATCAGAATCCCGAGGCGATTGCAATAGAAGTCCCTGCAAAAAAGCGCATTCATTTTGAACTGCATCCCCTGTCTGCCGGCCAAACGCAAGCGATCGCTGCATTTTTCTAAAAATATATCAAAGATCGGACGTTACACCCGGCAAAAAACGTCTCAATGCACAGGGGACTTTTTCTTGCTTTTTCAAATTTTTATCATATACTATATAATAGTGGAGAATGTGGCATTTTTCGTGCCAGGATTCTGACACGGACAAACGACCCGCAAGGAAGGATAAAACTATGAATATTTTCAGCGTGTTGATGCTCTTTGGCGGCCTGTCCATGTTCCTGTACGGCATGCGCCTCATGGGCGACGGATTGAAGGAGAGCTCCTCCGGTACTCTCAAGCGGATCATGGAGCATGTGACCAACAACCCCGTCAAGGCCTTCCTGCTCGGTCTGGTCGTCACCGCCGTGATCCAGTCCTCCACCGCCACCATCGTCATCACCGCCGGCCTCGTGGGCGCAGGCATCATCTCCCTGCACCAGTCCATCGGCATCATCGTCGGCGCCAATGTCGGCACCACCGTCACCGGCCAGATCATCCGTCTTCTGGACGTGGACGCCTCCGGTACCTCCTGGCTGCAGATCTTCAAGCCCTCCACACTGGCCCCCGTGGCCCTCATCATCGGCATCGTGCTGATCATGGCCTTCCAGAGCAAGGGCCTGGCCACCGTGGGAAAGATCGCCATGGGCTTCGGCCTGCTGTTCTCCGGCCTTCTCAACATGACCGGCGCCGTGGATTCTCTGGCAGAGACCGGCGCCTTTGAGCGGATCTTCACCAGTCTGGGCGGCAACCCCTGGCTGGGCTACGTGGCCGGCGCCACCGTGGCCTTTATCCTGCAGAGCTCGTCGGCAGCCGTTGGCATCCTGCAGGCCCTGTCCATGTCCGGACAGCTCACCTTCAAGGCCATCTACGCCGTCATCGTGGGCATCTATCTGGGCGACTGCGTCACCACCGCCATCGTCTGCTCCATCGGCACCAGCACCGATACCCGGCGCGTGGGCATCATTAACATCCTCTTCAACCTCGGCAAGTCCGCCCTGGTCCTGATCGGTGTGACCCTCCTGCACAAGCTGGGCGCGCTGAACGGCATCTGGGATATGACGGTGCGCTCCGGCCACATTGCCAACGCCAACACCATCTTCAACATCGGCTGCTCGATCCTTCTGTTTGGACTGCTGCCGGTATTTGAAAAGCTCAGCCGCAAAATCCTGCGGGATAAGGAAGCCCCGCGCAGTCCTTACGCCGACAAGCTCGAGGCCCTCACTCCTGCCTTCTTCAACACCCCCGCCCTGGCCCTGAACAGCTGCTACGAGGTGCTGCTGGCCATGCTGAACGCCTCCATCGACGGCATCGGCGAAGGCCTGGACCTGCTGGAGAAATACGACGACAGCCTCTATCAGCATGTTTTAGAGGAAGAAAGCAGCATCGACCTGCTGGCCGACCGGGTCAGCACCTATATGGTCCAGCTCTCTCCCCATCTGAGCGAGAAATCCCATGCGGCCATCCTGGACCAGTACTACAAGCTGGTCACGGAGTTCGAGCGCCTGGGCGACCACGCCGAGAATATCGCCGAGGCCGCCGCAGATCTGCACAGGCAGGGCGAGCACTTCTCCGGCGAGGCCATGGATGAGATCCGTATCCTTCGCGCCATCACCGAGCAGGTGCTTCTTGCCGCCCGGCAGGCCTTTGAGCACCGGGATCTGGACGCCGCCACGGGCATCGAGCCCATGGAGGAGGTCGTGGACGACCTGGTGGACGCCCTGCGCGACAACCACCTGGCCCGTCTGCGCGCCGGCAAATGCACCGGCGAGATCGGCTCGGACTTCCTGGATCTGCTCTCGGACATCGAACGCATTTCCGACATCTGCTCCAATGTGGGCGTGTCCACGGTCATGCGCATCAATCCCGCCAAGGGCGCCAATGTCCACGAATATATCTCCTTCCTCCACTCCGGCCGCGACGAGGAATTCAACACGCGCTATCAGCAGCTCCATGACGACTATTTCAGCCGCCTGGATGCCCTGCAAAAAAACGCTTGACAAGCCAAGATCCCCTGTGCTATAGTTGACTAAACCGTTGAAGAAGTGTGAGTAAGCTTCGGATCATTCGTTTCAGAGAGCCGCCGATGGTGGGAGTGCGGCACGGATCCCGACGCCGAATGGGCTTCAGAGGGCAAACCGAATCCAGTAGGTGCGCCGGTGGGCCTCCCGTTACCGTGGGCCGGTATGTGACTGCATACGCTAAGTGGGCGCAACGCGTCAAGCCGGGTGGCACCGCAGGAGTTTTCCTCCTGTCCCAGCAGAATTTCAGCTGCGGGACAGGAGTTTTTGTTTTCCCGCAGGAAAGGATGGTCAAATATGAATAACGCGATCCCCTACAAGATTTACCTCACCGAAGAACAGATGCCCAAGGCATGGTACAACCTCCGCGCCGACATGAAAAACAAGCCGGCTCCCCTGATCAATCCCGGCACCGGCCAGCCGGTGACCTTCGAGGACCTGAAGCCCGTTTTCTGCGACGAGCTCATCAAACAGGAGCTCGATGAAACGACGCCCTTCATCCCCATCCCCGACGACATCCGGTCGTTCTACAAGATGTACCGGCCCTCTCCCCTGGTGCGGGCCTACTGCCTGGAGGAAAAGCTGAAGACCCCCGCAAAGATCTACTACAAATTCGAGGGCAACAACACCTCCGGCTCCCACAAGCTCAACTCCGCCATCGCCCAGGCCTTCTATGCCAAGCATCAGGGCCTCAAGGGCGTGACCACCGAGACCGGCGCCGGCCAGTGGGGCACCGCCCTTTCCATGGCCTGCGGCTACCTGGGCCTGGACTGCCAGGTCTACATGGTCAAGGTCAGCTATGAGCAGAAGCCCTTCCGCCGCGAGGTCATGCGCACCTACGGCGCCAAGGTCACTCCCTCCCCCTCCGATACCACCGACGTCGGCCGCAAGATCCTGGCCGAGTTCCCCGGCACCACCGGCAGCCTGGGCTGCGCCATCTCCGAGGCTGTGGAAGCCGCCGTCACCCAGGAGGGTTACCGCTATGTGCTCGGCAGCGTCCTCAACCAGGTGCTGCTGCACCAGAGCGTCATCGGTCTGGAGACCAAGGCCGCCATGGACCTGTACGGCATCAAGCCCGACGTCATCATCGGCTGCGCCGGCGGCGGCTCCAACCTGGGCGGCCTGATCGCCCCCTTCATGGGCGAAAAGCTGCGCGGCGAGGCGGACTACCAGATCATCGCCGTGGAGCCCGCGGCCTGCCCGAGCCTCACCCGCGGCGTCTACGCCTACGATTTCTGCGACACCGGCCACGTGTGCCCCATGGCGAAGATGTATACCCTGGGCAGCGGCTTCATCCCCGCCCCCAACCACGCCGGCGGCCTGCGCTACCACGGCATGAGCACCACCCTGTCCCAGCTCTACCATGACGGTCTCATGGAAGCCAGAGCCGTGGATCAGATCTCCGTGTTCGAGGCGGCGGAGGAGTTCGCCCGGGTGGAGGGCATCCTGCCCGCTCCCGAGAGCAGCCACGCCATCCGCGTCGCCCTGGACGAGGCCATTCGCTGCCGCGAGACCGGCGAGGAGAAGACGATCCTCTTCGGCCTGACCGGCACCGGCTACTTCGACCTGGTGGCCTATGAGAAGTTCCACAACGGCGAGATGTCCGACTATATCCCCACCGATGAAGAGCTCCAGGCCAGCTTCGCCACCCTGCCCAAGATCGGCTGATCCCACGCAAAATAAACGCCCCGCCGCTTTCGCGGCGGGGCACTTTTATTTGCGGATCATTCCGTTTCGCTCTGGGCGTCGATGGCCTGCATATAATCAGAGACGATCGCCAGCCAGTCCTCGTAGCTGCGCGAGCCGATGAAGGGCTCGTCGGTGAGGACGTTGCCCTGCCCGTCCACCAGGATGGTGGTGGGCACGGAGTCGGTCTGGTACAGGGCCAGATGATTGTCGCAGCGGACGATGGGATAGGTGGTGCCCGCTTCCTTGAGCACCGCGCGGACGTTCTCATCCTCTCCCTCGGTGGAGAAAACGCCGAGGATCATGAGGCCCGCGTCCTTGTAGTCCTCGTAGAGCAGCTCCAGGTCCGGCATCTCCTCCACGCAGGGCTGGCACCAGGGCTCCCAGAAGTTGATCATGATGAGTTTCGCGCCGGCGAGATCGTTGAAGCTGACGAGGTTGCCGTCGAGATCGTACGCCGCAAAGCTGAATTTGCTGGCGGCGCCGCTCGTGGCGCTCTCCGCCTTGGCCTTGGCCTGCTCGGGATCGTAGAGGCCCTGCTCGATGGCCTTGTCCCGGGGCGTGGTGTCGATCTGGACGTCATTGGAGTAGCTGATGGTGACCTTGCTTTCGCCGGCCGCCGCGCCGTCCTGATAGAACGAGATGACCGCGCCCTTGACGGCGCCGCTTTCGGGGTCCACGTCCATGGTCACATGCTGCGTCTTCGCGCCGTTCAGACCGGCGTCATATTCGATCTGGTAGCCGTCGGCGGTCTTTTTGGCCGAGGTGATCTCACAGTCAAGGGAGTCCAGGCCGAAGAGGCTCTGATCCAGGCTGTTCTGGATCTCGCGGTCGCTCAGGGTGCTGACGCTGTAGCCCTCCGCATTCTCCACGAACAGCGTGGGATCTTTCAGATCGGAGGTAAAATACAAAAGGGTGTGGTCGCCGTCGTCGTAGTCCGCGATCTGATTGATCTGGATGAGTTC
Organism: Oscillospiraceae bacterium; assembly: GCA_015068455.1. Taxonomy (GTDB): domain Bacteria; phylum Bacillota; class Clostridia; order Oscillospirales; family Oscillospiraceae; genus SVMC01. Next base: position 10,583 of record SVKO01000012.1, read on the forward strand.
GCCGTCGTAGCGGTAGCGCATGATGGTGGTGCTGGCATAGGCGCCGGCATTGGCCGCGTCATCATCACGCCACTGGATCTCAAAGCCTCCGGCATGGGCGAGCATGCCCATGGGACTGGTCTGGTCCTTGAGGGCTTCGATGGTCACATCCTCCGGCTTGGGGAATACGCCGGCGCTCTTTTTTGCGCAGGCGCCGAGGCTCAGCAGCAGCGCAAGCGCGCAGAGAATACAGATAACCTTTTTCATAGGGGACCTCCCTGGGGGTAGATTGCGTACAGTATAGCATATTTTTACAAAAAAGAAAAGCCATTTCCCAAAATGCAAAAGTCCCGCCTTCCGGCGGGACTTTTATTTGGCGATCTCAGATGGCCGCGGCGGCCTGTTTCGCAGCCGCGTTGGCGTCAAAGATGATGTGGCGCGGGCAGGCCTCGGCGCACTTGCCGCAGCCGATGCATTTGCTGTAATCAATGGAGGCCAGGAACTCGGTGACCTTGATGGCGTCGTGTTCGCAGGTCTTGACGCACTTCATGCAGCCGATGCAGCCGTTGCCGCAGGACTTGAGCACCACGGGGCCCTTGGCCTTGGAGCTGCAGGGCACGGTGACGGTGGCGTCGTAGGGCACGGCCTTGATGATGTGCCGCGGACAGACGGTGATGCAACTCATGCAGCCCTTGCATTTTTCCCGGTCCACATGCGCCCGGCCGTCCACAATGCTCAGAGCGCCGAACTTGCACTTTTCCACGCAGTTGCCGAAGCCCAGGCAGCCGAATTCGCAGAGCATCGGGCCTTTGCCCGCCACGCGGGAGGCGGAGATGCAGTCGCGCAGGCCTTCATAGTTGCCCTTGGGGATGGCGTCCACGCCGTGGCAGGTGACCATGGCCACCATACGCTCCATTTCCACGGGCTCCTGGCCCATGATCTTCGCCATGGTGTCGGCGCAGGATTTGCCGCCGGCGGCGCACTTGCCGATGCGGGCCTTGCCCTCCAGCACGGCCTGGGCGTAGGCCGCGCAGCCGGAGAAGCCGCAGCCGCCGCAGTTGGCTCCGGGCAGCGCTTCGATCAGGGGTTCCAGGCGCTCGTCGGTCTTCACGGCGAAAACCTTCGATGCGATGGCCAGCACCAGGCCGAATACCGCGCCCATGCAGCCGAGGACGAGAATTGCATACAATACGTTTTGCATTGCTCCGCCCTCCTTAACCGAAGATCTTCATGCCGGAGAAGCCCATGAAGGCCAGCGCCAGCAGACCCGCCGAAATCAGCGCGATGGGGAATCCCCGGAAGCTCTTGGGGCAGTCGGCGTCCTCGGTGTGCTCCCGGATGGAGGCGAACAGCACGATGGCCACCAGGAAGCCGATGCCGCCGGTGATGCCGTAGACCACGGACTCGATGAAGTTATAGCTCTTCTGGATGTTCAGCAGGGCCACGCCCAGCACCGCGCAGTTGGTGGTGATGAGGGGCAGATAGATGCCCAGGGCCTGATACAGGGTGGGCACGGCCTTCTGCAGGAACATTTCCACGAACTGCACCAGGGCGGCGATGACCAGGATGAAGGCCACCGTCTGCATATAGCCCAGATCCAGGGGGATCAGGATGTAGGTATTGACCGCCCAGGTGACCGCCGAAGCGATGCCCATGACGAAGGTGACGGCCAGGCCCATGCCCATGGCGGTGCCGGTCTTCTGGGACACGCCCATGAAGGGGCAGATGCCCAGGAACTGGGCAAGGATAAAGTTGTTGACCAGGATGGCGCCCAGGGAAATGGACATCAGGGAAGTAAACAGATTCATGCCGCTTCCTCCTTTTCTCTTTCCTTGGTCTCAATGCGGTCCATCAGCCACTGGCTGGCGGCGATCAGGCAGCCCAGGGTCAGGAAGCCGCCCACGGGCAGCACCACCAGCAGGGCCGGATAGACCTCCGGGATCACCCGGATGCCGCCGCCGTTGTTGATGAAGCTGAAGCCGCCCAGGATCGTGCCGCTGCCCAAAAGCTCGCGCACCACGCACATGATGATCAGCGCGACGGTGTAGCCGATGCCCTGGAAGATGCCGTCGAGCAGGGACGCACCCACAGAGTTCTTCGAGGCGAAGGCCTCCGCCCGGCCCAGGATGATGCAGTTGACGACGATCAGCGGGATGAACACGCCCAGGCTCTCGGACAGGCTGGGCAGATAGGCCTGCAGCAGCAGGTCCACCATGGTGACGAAGCCCGCGATCACGACGATGTAGCAGGCGATGCGGATCTTCGGGGGAATGATCTTGCGAAGCAGGGAGATGACGATGTTGGAGCAGGTCAGGATGATCAGCACCGAGATGCCCATGCCGATGCCGTTGAACAGCATCGTGGTGATGGCCATGGTGGAACACATGCCCAGCAGCTGCACCGTGACCGGGTTCTTGGTCAGAAGCCCTTCCTTGAATTGGGTTTTCACATTCATATCCAGCCCTCCTTAGCCCAGGGACGCCACATACGCGGATGCGACGGAGGCGCCGTGGCAGATGGCGTCGGCGGAAACGGTGGCGCCGGACTTATAGTCGACGTCGGCCGGGGCGACGGTTCCGGACTTGCCGGCGAAGCTCTCGCGGAAGGCCACGCCCGCGTCGGTGTCGCCGGCGTAGACGGCGCCGAGGCCTGCGGTCTCAGAGTGGGAGACGATGGAAATGCCGGTGATCTCGCCGTCGGGCCTGAGGCCGGTCATCATATCGATGGTGCCCTGGGAGCCGCTGACTTCCAGCTCCACGGCGTAGCCGTCGTCGCCCATCTGATAGACATTGGTGATCTCGCCGGGGGCGTCCGGCGCATCGATCCGCTCCGGCTGCGCGCCGGAATCGAGCACCATGGCGATGGCGTCGGCCACCTTCTGATCGTTGATGGCCTGGATCCGGTCCTTGGTGATGGCGTTGACGCCGCCAAGCAGGCCCGCGACCACCGCGGTGATCGCCAGCAGGATGAGGCCCAGTTTCAGAACATACAGGGCCGTGCTTTCCTTTTTCATGCCTTGGCGCCCCCTTTCTCCTTCACCGCGCCGAAGCGGCGCGGCATGCCGACCTTATCCAGCAGGCCGACGGTGACGTTCATGATCAGAATGGCGTAGCTCACGCCCTCGGGGAAGCCGCCGAAATAGCGGATGAGCACCGTCAGCGCGCCGCAGCCGACGCCGAAGATGACCTGGCCCCATTTGGTGACGGGGGAGGTGACATAGTCCGTCGCCATGAAGATGGCGCCGAGCATCAGGCCGCCGGAGAAGAGCTGATAGGCCATCCAGACCAGCCGGTCGTTGCCCCGGGGGAAGAGGAAGGTCAGCACCGCCACCGTGCCGATGAAGCACAGGGGGATGCGCGGAGAGATGACCTTGCGGATGACGAGGTAGGCGCCGCCGAGCAGGAGCAGCAGGGCCGAGGCCTCGCCGATGCAGCCGCCGATATTGCCGAGGAACGCGCTGCCGATGGTCGCATCCGGCAGGGCGCCGGTCTTGAGGGCGGCCAGGGGGGTGGCGGCGGTGACGCCGTCCAGGGCGCCCTCGGCGGTGTAATTGCTCATCAGGCTCAGCCAGGTATGGGGCTTGGCCCACTGGGTCATAATGGCCGCCCAGGAGGTCATCATAAAGGCGCGGCCGGCCAGAGCGGGATTGAGGAAGTTCTTGCCGATGCCGCCGTAGAGCTGCTTGACCAGCACGATGGCGAACAGGGCGCCCAGCACGATGACCCAGTAGGGCACCGTCGGGGGGCTGACCAGGGCCAGAAGCAGGCCCGTGAGCACGGCGGACCAGTCGCCCGCGGTGCAGTCCTTTTTCATCATCCGGCGGTAGCCCCACTCGAAGAACACGCAGGCCGCGACGGACACCAGCGTGACCGCCAGGACCCGGAAGCCATAAAGCCAGATCGCAAATACAAGCGCGGGCGTCAGGGCAAACACCACATCGCGCATGATGCTGGCCGTGGAATGGCTCGCGCGGATATGGGGCGAGGACGAGATCGTCAGATTATATTTCACGCTGCGCACCTCCTTACGCCTTGGCCAGGGTCTTTTCCTTCTGCCGCTTCAGCCGCAGCTCCGCCTTGGCGGTGCGCAGACTCTGCACCAGAGGGATCTTGGCCGGACAGATGTAGGCGCAGCTGCCGCATTCGATGCAGTCGTACACGTTCATCTGCTCCATACGCTCGTATTCGTTCATGCGCTCGTATTTATATAAATACAGGGGCATCAGGTGCATCGGACAGACCGTGACGCACTTGCCGCAGCGGATGCAGTGGGGGTTGGGCTCGTCGGTGCTCTCGGCTTTGGTCATCGCCAGGATGCAGTTGCAGCCCTTGGTGGTGGGCACGGAAAGATCGTACTGGGCGAAGCCCATCATCGGGCCGCCGGAGATGACCTTGTAGGGATCCTCGGCCAGGCCGCAGTGCTCCAGCAGGGCCTCGAAGGGGGTGCCCACCCGGACCAGGAAGTTGCCGGGCTCCTTGATCGCGCGGCCGGTCACGGTGAGCACGCGCTGCACCGTCGGCATGCCGTCGTACACCGCGTCGCACACGGCCGCGCAGGTGGCGGCGTTGAACACGGCGCAGCCCACGTCCGCAGGCAGCTTGGCCGGCGGCACCAGTCTGCCGGTGATGGCCTGGATGAGCTGCTTTTCCGCGCCCTGGGGGTAGCGGGTGCGCAGGGAAACGACCCGGATGTCCTCGCCCGCCAGGGCGGAGACGGAGGCGATGGCCTCGGGCTTGTTGGCCTCGATGCCCACATAGGCCCGGTCCAGACCGAAGATCTTCATGATGACCCGCAGGCCCTTGAGGAAGCGCTCCGGCTCCTCCCGCAGCAGGCGGTCGTCCGCCGTGATGTAGGGCTCGCACTCGGCGGCGTTGACGATGATCGTATCCACCTTGCCGAGGCCGGAGGAAATCTTGAAATAAGTCGGGAAGGTCGCGCCGCCCATACCCACGACGCCCGCCTCGCGGATGATGCCCACGAGGGCGCTGGCAGACAGGCCGTCGATGCTGTCTCGCGGCTGGCAGTTGGGGCAGGGGGTATATTCGCCGTCATTTTCAATGACCACGGACATCACCAGAGAGCCATTGGTATTGGGCATGGCCGCCACCTGCTTGACCTTGCCGGAAACGGAGGCATGGACCGGACAGCAAAGGCCGTCGTTATCGCCGATCTTCTGCCCGACGGTGACGAGATCTCCGACCTTGACCAGCGGCTTGCAGGGCGCGCCGATGTGCTGGGACATGGGGATCGTCACCAGCGCAGGGGCCGGGAAGGACACGATGGCCTTCTCGCAGGACAGCCGCTTCATATCATCGGGATGCACGCCGCCGAAGAATGAATTTGCCATAGGGATATCACCTCTGATTTTTGAAGTCCGCCGCGCGGCGGCACAGAACAATACATTATAAATATTACAATATATTCGGGCGGTTGTCTACCAAAAAACATTGTCAGAACTGACAGAAAAACAGCTTGATTTTTTACATTTCCGACCGCTCAGGTCAACTCCAGCCGCTCCAGGTCCCAGGGGACGTGGATCTGCCCGGAAAAACTGCGCGCAGCCTCGGCGGTGTAGGCCTGCTTGCGGGTGTCGAAGGTGGCGTCCTCCGTGTGCCAGAGCACCAGATGCGCCGCGCCCAGCTCCGCGCCCAGGATGGCGGCGTCGCGGACGGTGGAGTGGTGCTTTTCATAGGGGCGGAAGCGGTCGCGGTCGTCATAGAGGCAGAAGGCCTCGCTGAGCAGCCACCGGGCCCCCTCGGCATAGGGTCTGCAGGCGGGATTGAAGGGCTCGTCCCCCAGGCAGGTGAGCTTTTCGCCGCTCTCCAGGGGCATGGTAAAGCCGTACTGCTGCTCCTTGGTGGAGCGGATATCGAAAAAGGTGACGGGCGCGCCGCAGATCAAATGGGCGTCCCCGTCCGTCACGGGAGAAAAGACGATGCGATCGCCGAACAGGCTGACAAACCGGCCCTCCAGGGTGGCCTCGCACATGGCGCGCAGGCGCTGCTCGTTTTTCTGCGAGCAATGGATGGTCAAAACGCCCTCGTAGCCGCCGGTGCGGATGAGGGTGCCGATCTTCCGCACCATCCAGACCATGCCCAGCATGTGATCGCAGTGGGCGTGGGTCAGGATGATATGGTGGATCCGCGCCGCGTCCAGGCCGGCGCCGTCGAGCTGCCGCAGGATCCCGTTGCCGCCGCCGGCATCCACCAAAAGCGCCTCGCCGCCTGTAAACTCGATGGCAAAACAGGTGTTGTAGCAGCGGGTGGCAAGGGCGTTGCCCGTACCGAGGACGATCAAAGTCTGTGCCATAGTGCATTCCTCCTTTGTCCTGTTTATTATAGATGCCCGTCCCGACGCCGTCAATATCCCGGCGGCGCAAGATGGGTATTGCGATTTTGAAAGAATATGATATGATGGAGAAAAAAGACGGAAAGGATCTGACAACCATGAAACGAGTCCTCTGCTTCCTTCTTTGCGCCGTTCTCCTGCTGGCCATGACGGCCTGCGCACAAAAAACGCCCGCACCGGATACCGGCGACGCCGGTCAGGAATCCGCCCAGGCCGAGCCGGCGCCCGGCGGGGACTCCGAATCCGCGCCCGCACCCGACGCAGCGTCCGACCCGGCTCCCGCGGGGATGCCCGATATTTTTGACGTGCCTGCGGAAGACGGCAGCGTCTATGTCAAGGACGGGTTAAAGCTGACGGTGCCCGACGAATACGCCGACCTCGTGCTGATCGGCCAGGGCACGCCCCTCTTCGGCGGCGACAATCTGTTCTCCGCGCGGGAGATCGCCTCCATGGAGTCCGGCGAACGGAGCCACCCCGGCGAGGACTGGGGCGAGGGCGCCCTGTTCGGCATCGGCCGCATGAGCGAGGACGAGGTCCATCAATTCCTCTGCGGCTATCTGAACAATGAGCGCGTGTTCGCCCGGGACGCGGAGAAGAACTATTATGTGCTCTTCCGCCCCTCGGACGTGCGCTTCGCCCGGGACGACATGGAAAACATTGCCGACTCCCCCGACCTCCAGCTCTGGAGCGAAATGAACGACTGGGCCGCCAGCATCCCGGAAATCTTTACCGAGCTCAACGGCCTGGAGCCCTGGAATCACGGCGGCAGCGAAGCGGAAATGATGCTCTACCGCATCGCCTATCAGGACGATACCTTCTTCATGCTCAACAGCCTTGACTACGGCGAGCTGTATCCGGAGCAGCGGGAGCCCTCCGCCTCCTTTGCCAAGCAGATGCTCGACGGCACGAGCTTTGAATTCTGCGACGAGAGCGAGACCCCCGACGGGGAATACTTCGTCATCGATTTCCCGAACGACGCTCTGCGTCTGGACTTCTTCAAGGGCGCCGACTACGTCCGCGCAGATTACGGCGACTATCAGGAGCTCATGCGCATCACCGGGCAGGAAAAGGGCTACTGCGTGAAGGTGATGGAGCAGTGGTGCCAGGCCCTGCAGAAGGCGGGAGGCTGAGCCCATGCGCATGCGAAAAAAGCCCAACGTCGGCCCCCGGATGGAGGCCTGCGATCCGGTATGGATCCGGGAGCCGGCAGCCCTGAAGGGCAGCTGGCGCTCGCTCATGCCGGGGGCAAAAGAACTCCGGGTGGAGGTCGGCTGCGGCAAGGGAAAATTCACCGTGGAAACCGCCGCCGCGGAGCCGGACGTGCTCATCATCGCCATCGAGCGGGTGCGCGAGGCTCTGGTCATGGCCATGGAAAAGGCCATGGCGGCGGAGCTCAAAAACGTGTACTTCGTGTCCATGGACGTGGCGCAGATCGAGGAATTCTTCGCCCCCGGAGAGATCGACCTGCTCTATATCAACTTCTGCGATCCCTGGCCCCGGAGCAAGAACGCCAAGCGCCGCCTGACCTATCATACTTTCCTGGAAAAGTATAAGCTGGTCATCCGCCCCGGCGGACAGATCCACTTCAAGACCGACAACGCAAAGCTCTTCGCCTGGTCGCTGGAAGAGTTTAAAGCCTGCGGTCTGGAGGTGCGCAGTGTCACCGACGATCTGCACGCGAACGGTCCCGTGGGCATCATGACCGGTTATGAAGAAAAATTCTACGCCCTGGGCACGCCGATCCACCGCTGCGAGATCCTGATGCCCGTTCAGGTATGATTTTGCCCGCATTGGGCATGCTGTTGATACGAAAACACGGGTTTTAAAAACATTTTCATTAATTTTTTTGATTTTTTGAAATTTTTCCTTGCTTTGAAGATTCCTTTGGTATATAATGGATTAGATTCGCCGTGAAAGGTGCACTTGTGTGCCGCACGATACATAGAAATCAGGAAAAGAAGTGCTTTATGGCTACGCCGAAAAAATCTTCCAAGCTCAATGAGGAACTCCTGGCTCCGATGCAGGCGCTCATCGCCAAAGGTCACAAGGACGGCATGCTGTCCGCCGACGAGCTCGCAGCCGAATTGGAGAAGGTGGATCTGCCGCCGGAAAAGATCGAGCAGATCTACGAAATGTTTGAGAATATGGGCATCCACATCGTCAGCGCCGAGCTCGAGCCCGACCTGGAGCTTTTGAACCTCGACGACGATATCCCGCCGGAGGATGAGGGCGAGCCGGAGACGCTGGTGGATCCCGTGGAGCTGGCCGCCGAGTATAATCTCGACGACCCGGTTCGCATGTACCTCAAGGAGATCGGACAGGTGCGCCTGCTGACCGCAGAGGAGGAAATTGAGCTGGCCCGTCAGGTGGCTGAGGGCAGCAAGAGCGCCAAGGACAAGCTCACCGAGGCCAATCTGCGCCTGGTGGTGTCCATAGCGAAGAAGTACTCCGGCCGCGGTCTGCACATTCTCGACCTCATTCAGGAGGGCAACACGGGCCTGATCCGCGCCGTGGACAAGTTCGACTATACAAAGGGAAACAAATTCTCTACATATGCCACCTGGTGGATCCGGCAGGCCATCACCCGCGCCATCGCCGACCAGGCCCGCACCATCCGGGTCCCGGTGCATATGGTAGAGGTCATCAACAAGACCACCCGCTGCAACCGCAAGCTGGTGCAGGAGCTGGGCCGCGAGCCCACCCTGGAGGAGGTCGCCGCCGAGCTGAACCTGCCGGTGGAGAAGATCATCGAGGCCAACCGCACCGCCGCCGACACCCTGTCGCTGGACATGCCCGTGGGCGACGAGGAGGACACCACCATCGGCTCCTTCGTGGAGGACGACAATACCCCCAGCCCCGTGGACGCCACCTCCAACACCCTGCTGGCCGAGGCCCTGCACGAGATCCTGGGCACCCTGACCGAGCGCGAGGCGGACGTGCTGCGCATGCGCTTCGGCATGTATGACGGCCGCACCCACACCCTCGAGGAGGTGGGCCAGATCTTCGGCGTCACCCGTGAGCGCATCCGCCAGATCGAGAACAAGGCCATCCGCAAGCTGCGTCACCCCTCCCGCGCCAAGAAGATCCGCGATTTTTACGCATAACTTGCTCCGGCCTCCCCTCGCGGGGGGCCGGTTTTTCACTTCCGCACCCACGGCTGCATAGAATGCTGCGGGAGCTCGCTCCCTGATCCTTTCGGAATGGAGGCCGTCCTATGTGCATCAACCCCTGCCGCGGTTTCTTCGGCATCGGCGTCGGCAGGCTTCCCGCCTGCTTCCGCTGCGGCTGCGACCGCTGCGACGACGATCCCTGCGGCTGCGGCCGCTGAGATCCTTTTCTTATAAATACCACGGAGGAAGGCAACCGCCTTCCTCTGTTTTTATGTTTCTATTTATTTTACTTGCCAATGGATGCATTTTTCGCTATAATGATCGGGAAAAGGAGGCGCTCCCATGGAAGAATTAGATCTGATCCTGATGATTGCATTTTTCGTTTTCGGCGTGCTGTACGTCTACAATGCCTACCGTCTGCGCGGCGCCACCAAGCTGTTTCCCAGCATCGTGCTCTATCCCGGCGGCGTCAAAAAGGAGGACTGCCTCGACCCGGAGGGCTTCAAGTCGTTCATGGGTCCGCGCATCGGCATCCTCGGCGGCGCATTCATTTTCATCGCCCTGATTTACCTGCTGAAAAGATATGTCGACATCCCCAAAATCGCGTCATATGCCCACATTGTCCTCACCGTTGCCGTGCTGGTCTGGGGATTCTGTCTCTATCACCGCGCCGCGAAGCGGTTCTGGTGATCTTCCCATACGCAAATTATACCGAACGTCCCGTTTTTGCGGGGCGTTCGTTGTTTAATTCAGAGAATTTACCCTATTCGATATAAATATACTGAATTTGGTATTGATAAATATTCACAACTGATATATAATGACCACGTTTCTAAACAATGCATGCATATTTCTGGAGGTGTATTCAATGAATTACGGACGAATCTACAACTTTGCCGCCGGCCCCGCCACCATGCCCGAATCCGTTCTGGAGGAAGCCCGCGACGAAATGATGAACTACCGCGGCTGCGGCATGAGCGTGATGGAGATGTCCCACCGCTCCAAAATGTTCCAGCAGATCGCCGACGAGGCAGAGGCCGACCTGCGCGAGCTCATGGGCATCCCCGACAACTACAAGGTCCTGTTCATCCAGGGCGGCGCCACGCTCCAGTTCTCCATGATTCCCATGAATCTGATGAAGAACGGCAAGGCCGTCTACATCGAGACCGGCACCTGGTCCAAGAAGGCCATTGCCGAGGCGAAAAAGGTCGGCGAGGTCATCGTCGCCGCTTCGTCCGCCGACAAGAACTACACCTATATCCCCGACTGCTCCGATCTGGACATTCCCGAGGATACCGATTATGTCTATATCTGTGAGAACGAGACCATCCACGGCCTGACCTGGCAGAAGCTGCCCAACACCAAGGGCCATGTCCTCGTCTCCGACCAGAGCTCCATGTTCCTCTCCCGCCCCTGCAACGTGTCCGACTACGGCATGATCTACGGCGGCGTGCAGAAGAACATCGGCCCCGCCGGCATGTCCATCGTGATCATCCGCGAGGACCTGATCCGCGACGATCTCAAGGATCTGCCCGTCTACATGCAGTACGCCACCCACGCCGGCGCCGACTCCATGTACAACACCCCCAACTGCTGGTGCATCTACATCTGCGGCAAGGTGTTCAAGTACCTCAAGTCCATCGGCGGCCTCGAGGCCATGAACGAGCGCAACGTGGCCAAGGCGAAGATCCTCTATGATTTCCTGGATTCCTCGAAGCTGTTCCGCGGCACCGTGGAAAAGGCCGACCGCAGCCTCATGAACGTCCCCTTCGTCACCGACTCCGCGGAGCTCGACGCCGAGGTCGTGGCCTACACCAAGGCCGCCGGCTTTGAGAACCTCAAGGGCCACCGCTCCGTGGGCGGCCTGCGCGCCTCCATCTACAACGCCATGCCCGCCGAGGGCGTCCAGGCCCTGGTGGACTGCCTGAAAAAGTTCGAGGCAGAGCGCGCCTGAGAAAGACGCCGCTGGGAGACATCCCCCGATGCCTCCGAATCCGAAATCCGAAGAGGCGTCCCCGGACGTCTCCCAATGAATCAAATCAACAGGAGAGAATACCATGAAAATATTAGTCACTGACGGAATGGACGCCGGCGCGATCCAGGCCCTGCGCGATCTGGGCCACGAGGTAGTGGAGCAGTTCTACGCTCCCGAGGAACTGGGCAAGGCCCTGCGGGACTTCGACGCCTGCGTCGTCCGCTCCAAGACCAAGGTCCGCGCCAACCACATCGACGAAGCCCTGGGCGGACGCCTGAAGCTCATCATCCGCGGCGGCGTCGGCGTGGACAACATCGACGTGGCCTATGCCGAGGAAAAGGGCATCGCCGTCCGCAACACCCCCGCCGCCTCCAGCGAATCCGTCGCGGAGCTGGCCATGGGTCATATGTTCGCCTGCGCCCGCTACATCTCCATCGCCGGCTGCACCATGCGCGAGGACAAGTGGGAAAAGAAGGCCTACGGCAAGGGCATCGAGCTGCAGGGCAAGACTCTGGGCATCATCGGCTTCGGCCGCATCGGCCAGAAGCTGGCCGCCCTGGCCAAGGGCATCGGCATGGACGTGATCGCCTATGACATCTACCACGTGGACGGCATCGAGGAGAAGCTGGGCATGAAATATGTGGAGCTCGACGAGCTCTTCGCCCAGTCCGATTTCATCAGCCTGCACACCCCCGCCATCAACGGCAAGAAGCTCATCGACGCCGAGAACATCGCCAAGATGAAGGACGGCGCCGTGTTCGTCAACACTTCCCGCGGCAACAACGTGGACGAGGACGCCCTGCTGGCTGCCCTGGAGAGCGGCAAGCTCTACGCCGCCGGCCTGGACGTGTACGCCGAAGAGCCCTCCGCCAACCACGCGCTGTATTCCCATCCCCGCGTCAGCTGCACGCCCCACATCGGCGCCGCCACCCGCGAGGCCCAGAAGCGCATCGGCACCGAGATCGTCTCCATCATTAAAAACTTCTGATTTTATCTTCCCCGCCGCAGCCTGACAGGCTGCGGCGGCTTTTTTTGCGCCGATTCGCCCCTAAAATGAAAGGGTCCGACAGAAATCCTGCATTTTCAATCCTTTTTCGTCTGAAGATGACTGGACTCTTGCGCGGACGCCGAAGCTGAAAAAGTGCCAAAAACCCGCGGTTCAATTCGAAATGCGCCGGATATTATGTTGTATTTACCATATTTTCGCCTTTTCTTTTCTGTATTTTTGGAAACCTTTTTTTGAAACTTTATGATATAATGTTCGCATGATACCCGGGGACCCGGGGCAAATTGAATAGAATGGAGAATGAGTAATGAACGCATATGTGGAACGTGTCATTAACGACGTCAAGAAAAAGCACGCCGGCGAACCGGAGTTCGTTCAGACGGTGGAAGAGGTCCTCTCCTCCCTGTCCCCTGTGATCGACAAGCATCCCGAGTATGAGAAGGCCGATCTGCTCAGCCGCATCGTCGAGCCCGAGCGGATGTTCACCTTCCGTGTCTGCTGGATGGACGACCAGGGCAACTACCACACCAACACCGGCTACCGCTGCCAGTTCAACGGCGCCATCGGCCCCTACAAGGGCGGCCTGCGCTTCCAGCCCAACGTCTACCCCGGCATCATCAAGTTCCTCGGCTTTGAGCAGACCTTCAAGAACAGCCTGACGGGTCTTCCCATCGGCGGCGGCAAGGGCGGCTCCGACTTCGATCCCGCCGGCAAGTCCGACGCGGAGATCATGCGCTTCTGCCAGAGCTTCATGACTGCCCTGTACCGCTACATCGGGCCCGACGTTGACGTTCCCGCCGGCGACATGGGCGTGGGCGGCCGCGAGATCGGCTTCCTCTTCGGCCAGTACCGCCGCCTGAAGGGCGTTTGGGAAAACGGCGTGCTCACCGGCAAGGGCTTCAGCTACGGCGGCTCCCTGACCCGCCCCGAGGCCACCGGCTACGGCGCCATGTACTATCTGCAGGAAGTCCTCAAGCATGAGGGCGAGGACATCAAGGGCAAGACCATCGCGGTCTCCGGCTTCGGCAACGTGGCCTGGGGCATCTGCAAGAAGGCCCTGCATCTGGGCGCCAAGGTCGTGACCCTGTCCGGTCCCGACGGCTACATCTACGACGAAGAGGGCGTCTCCTCCAGCGAAGAGAAGGTCAACTACATGCTCGAGATGCGCGCCTCCGGCCGCAACAAGGTGCAGGACTATGCCGATAAGTTCGGCGTTCCCTTCTTCCCCGGCGAAAAGCCCTGGGGCGTCAAGGCTGACGTCATCATGCCCGCCGCCATGCAGAACGACGTGCGCATGGACTCCGCTGAGAAGATCGCCGCCAACGGCGTGAAGTACTACATCGAGGTCGCCAACATGCCCACCACCAACGACGCGCTGACCTTCCTGATGGCGCAGCCCGGCATGATCGTGGCTCCCTCCAAGGCCGTCAACGCCGGCGGCGTGGGCGTCTCCGCTCTGGAAATGGCCCAGAACTCCGAGCGTCTGGTCTGGACCGCCGAAGAGGTGGACAACCAGCTGCATCGCATGATGGTCAACATCCACAAGGTCTCCGCCGAGGCCGCCGAGGAGTACGGCCTGGGCTACAACCTGGTGGCCGGCGCCAACATCGCTGGCTTCAAGAAGGTCGCCGAGGCCATGATGGAGCAGGGCGTATTCTAAGCCGCAACAGTTGCTCTTCATTTCATAAAAAACCGGCCTGCTGCAATCGCAGCAGGCCGGATTCTTTTTTCTGTCCGTGCCGGACGGCGGCACGCCGTCAGGCGTTCTGGATCGCGTGCGCCAACCGGCGGCTTTCCCCGTCAATGACCCCAAGGATCGCTTCATCGCTTTCGTGCATGCCGTTTTGGACCCAGCGATGAATCACGCTGAAAATCAGCCCGTTCCACATGGCCATCCGATAGTCGTCCGGATCGCATCCGGCGTTCATCCGATCCAAAAGGACATGGAACAGCCCCGATTCGGCGAGCACCTTCAGCTGCGCTTCATTGTCCCGGACCGCACAGATGATCATCCGCCAGTTTTCGGCGGAATTCTTGCTGACAGCATCCTGGATCTGTTGGATCGGCGCGTCGATCGCATCCATCAGCACATCCTCGACGGAGGCGTAATTGCGATAAAACGCGGAACGGGAAATCCCTGCGATCCGCACCAGATCCACGATTTTTATTTCACGCAGGCGCGTGCTCTGAAGCATGCGGAACAGCGCACCCCGCACCGCCTCCCGCGTCACTCTGCGGCTTTCCGCATTGGACCTGCGCAGCGTTCTTGTTTTTCTCTCATGGGAATCCACAGGACATTTTCCTCTCTTTTGTCTATCCCGAAGGACAAAGCGTTGATTTTGCGCCGCATTTCCTGTATGCTCTAACATAGAGAAAGTGTACATATTTAAACATTATATGCATATGAACCTTCGTGCCATTTCCGGCAGCGGCAGGGACGGCGTTATGCTTTGCTTCAGGCAAATATTATCGCATGTAAATAATAAAAAGTAAATACCTTTTGTCGATTTTTGAAGAATAAAACAAAAAAAGCAGCAAATTCCAGACAAAATCGATGCAAAATCATGTATTTTCACGCAGCGGCGGCGTCAGTTTTGCCGCCCGCTGCGATGATAATATTCGGGCCATGGATTCACTGACGTTCAGACTTTGTCACATGCGGTGTCAATCCCGAGCGTCAGTTTTCGTTTTCTTTCGGCTCATATAAAAAATCAGGAGATGATGCGCCACAAAAAAAGCAACAAACGGGCCAGATATCTGGCAAACCACGCTACAAACAAAACGGAGGACTTAAATGAAAAGAATGAAGAAAACATTTGCGCTGTGCTGTGCGCTTGCGATCGTTCTGCAGCTCTTTGCGGGAATGACGCTTGTATCCGCTGCCGACGGCGAGAATGTGCGTGCTGATGAGGGCGCCGCGATCCCCATCTACGAGGACACCTCATACAGCTTTGCAGAGCGCGCGGCCGACCTGGTCGCCCGCATGACCCTGAGCCAGAAGGGTTCGCAGATGATCTCCAGCCCCGCGCCGGCGATCTCTGCCAAGAACCTGGGCGGCGGTGCGCTGAACGTGCCTGCAACCAAGGATCTTTCCCAGTACTACTGGTGGAACGAAGGTCTGCACGGCTACAACCGCATCGACAACGGCGCTTCCGTCCGCGGCGGCGGCGCGGGCCCGGCGAATTCCACGTCCTATCCCCAGAGCCTGACCGTGGGCTCCACCTGGAATCCGGAGCTCTACTATCAGGAAGCCCTGCAGGTCTCCGACGAGATCCGCGAGCGCACCAGCCGCAGCACGCAGACCGGCAACGCCATCGACCTGAACTTCTATTCCCCGACGGTCAACCTGCAGCGTGACCCGCGCTGGGGCCGCAACGAGGAATCCTACTCCGAGGACCCCTATCTGACCATCAAGATGGGCAGCCAGTACGTCCTCGGCCTTGAGGGCAAGAATCAGGACGGCAGCATGATCGATCCCGACGGCTACTATCGCCTGCACTCGACCATCAAGCACTACGTGGCCAACAACTCCGAGTCCAACCGTCTCAACGGCGGCGCGACCACCAGCCTGGATGCCCTGCGCAACTACTATCTTGCGCCCTATCGCGGCATCATCAAGGCCACGGACGTCACCTCGGTCATGACAGCCTACAGCTCCCTCAACACCGAGCCCTGCTCCTACAGCTCCTACCTGATGGACACCATGCTCCGTCAGACCTACGGTCTGAGCGGCTACGTGACCTCCGACTGCGACGCCGTCGGCACCATGAGCCGTCTCAACTATCGCAACCCGCGCACCGGCGCCACGCTGACGAACGTCGAGCGTCTGGCCGGCGCTCTGGCCCACGGCGAAGACCTGGAGTGCAACGGCGGCTATACCGGCACCGGCAACTACAACTCCTATTCTTCCCAGATGGTGAACGGCAATGTGCAGACCGACAAGGGCCTGTTCACGGAAAACTCCATGGACATCTCCCTGCACCGTCTGATGACCGGCCGTATCTCCACCGGCGAATTCGACGACAACCTGGCTCTGACCCAGGCCGCCCAGGCCCGCATCGACGCCCAGAAGGCTGCGGACTCCTCCGCGGTCTACAATCAGACCCCCGAGCGTCTGGCCATCCTTGACCAGGTGAACAACGAGGGCGTGGTCATGCTCCAGAACAAGGACAACTTCCTGCCCCTGAGCATCCCCAACGGCGAGTACAAGGTCGTCATCGTCGGCGCATGGCAGACCAACATGTACCTCGGCCTGTACTCGGCAAACGCCAGCAACACCACCAAGCAGGTGAACATCCAGAAGGGCATCTCCGACGCCATCAAGGCGAAGAACCCCAACGCCAGCTTCACCTACATCACCTCCGACTCCGTCTCCGAGAGCAACCGTGCTGCCATCGAGGCGGCGGACCTGTGCGTTGTGGTCGGCGGCGCCAACAACCAGTACTCCGCTGAAGACCGTGACCGCAATTCCATCGCCATGAACAACAACCAGGCGACCATGTTCAATCAGGTCGGCCAGTGGAACCCCAACACCGTGGCGGTGATGGAGTACTGCGGCCCCGTGGAGACCTACACCTTCGCCGGCAACGTCAAGGCCATCCTGTGGTCCAGCTTCGGCGGCCTGCGCAAGGGCGTTGGCTTCGGCAACATCCTGGTCGGCAACGTGAACCCCTCCGGCAAGCTGACTGCCACCTGGTTCCATTCGACCTCCTCCCTGCCCGACAAGCTCAACTATGACCTGTATCCCAGCGGAAACACCGCCGGCCGCACCTATATGTTCTACAAGGGCGACGCCGTGGATTATCCCTTCGGCTACGGTCTGAGCTTCACCACCTATGAATACTCCAACCTGAAGATCGACAAGACCGCCTATGACGCCAACGACACCGTGAAGGTTTCCTTCGACGTCAAGAACACCGGCTCCGTCGCAGGTAAGGAAATCACCCAGCTTTACATCGCCCAGCCCAACGCGACTGCCGCGAACCGTCCCATCCGCCGTCTGGAAGGCTTCGACAAGATCGAGCTCCAGCCCGGCGAGAAGAAGACCGTCTCCATGGAAGTCAAGATCCCCGATCTGGCTTACTACAATGAGGCCGACGACTGCTACAGCGTCGACACCGGCGCCTATCAGGTGCAGGTGGGCAAGGACAGCGCTTCTGCGAACCTGACCGCGGACTTCACCGTCTCCGGCGCCATGGACGTCTATCCCGAGCTGCTGACCGTCAAGGCCAACGCCGTGGGCGACACCGAGGCGGGCATCGAAGAGCGCCTGATCTACAACAAGGGCGATATCATCAACCCGCAGCTGACCGTCTGCATGAACAATGAGAAGCTCTACGGCTACATCATCAAAGAGCAGCTCAGCCCCATCAAGCAGATGAAGTCCACCGACCTGCCCGAGGGCATGACCTTCACCTATGAGTCCAACCGTCCCTCCGTCGTCAAGGTGGAAGGCGACCAGATCAAGGCCGCCGGCCCCGGCGTCGCCACCGTGACCGTCACCGGCACCCTGGACGGCAAGACCGTCACCGCCGACTTTGTCGCCTACGTCGAAGTGAGCACCGACGTCAGCGAGATCACCGTCGACGGCGAGCCCCTGCCCAAGTTCAGCCCCGACAAGTACAAGTACTCCATGACCCTGGAGAACGGCAAGGACATCCCCGTGGTCGCCGCTTCCGCCAACAACGAGGACCTGGAGATCACCGTGACCCAGGCGACCGCGCTTCCCGGCGAAGCCATCGTCGAGTGCAAGGATCCCGCCTCCGGCGTCAGCTCGGTCTACACGATCACCTTCAAGGTCAAGCCGTCGAGCTCCACCAGCGAGACCATCGACTTCACCACTGAGGCCGACGCCGGCAAGTATGAGATCCTCGGCCAGACCCAGGCCGCGGTTGCCGAAGGCACAGGCCTGGCCCTGGTCACCACCCGCAACTCCATCGAAACCGCCGGCGGCCAGAATTCCGGCGCCCAGGCGACCACACCGGAGGATCTGGTGCAGGTTCCCGTGTCCGGCGACTGGACCGCGACCCTGGAAACCGTCTTCAATACCAACAGCGCCCGCAACGGCTGGTATCAGTTCTTCGGCTTCTTCGCAGCAGCCGACGACGATCTGGGCGCCACGGATCTGGCGGGCATCCGCGGCGGCGACGGCGCGATGCAGGACTTCGTCCGCGAAAACGGTAACATCACCGCGGATACGGACGGCGTGAAGTCCGCCCCCGGCTTCGATGCCGACGGAAAGACCTACTTCCTGCGCATCCAGAAGGAAGGCACCACCTACACCTGCTCCCGCAGCGATGACGGCGAGGACTTCACCGAGATGTTCGTCCTTGCGGATACCGGCGTTGAAGCCCAGTATCTGATCATCGACGCTTACACCGGCATGACCGCCGGCTACAAGTTCACCCTGAAGAACCTGGCCATCGAATCGGCCGGCGCCGACTGGGTCGAAACCGATGAAATCATTGCCGGCGAACAGTACCTCATCGTCGCCGATGAAACGTATGCGCTGAATGCAGACGAGGACACCAACGCTGTCGGCGCGGCCGAGGTCTCCGTCGAGGGCGGCAAGGTCACCAGCGAAGTCACCGACGGCATGATCTGGACCTTCAACGAGGCCGAGGGCATTGACGCCGCAGCGGACGGCAGTGATCAGTATTTCATCACCACTGCTTCGGAAGCCTACCTGCGCCGCGTTTCCGGCGGCAGCACGCCTGCGCTCTCCGAGTTTGATTCCGCCAACGCGCGCTACTTCCCCTGGTCTCTGATCGAACGCGAGGCGGAGGACGGCTCCTTCACGTTCTATCAGAACGGCTCCACCCGCTATGCCATGACCATTGCGGAGAACAGCGTCTCCGTTGCCCGCGTTTCCAACAGCAGCGGCAATATCCGGACCGCCGGCAGCCCCATCCGTCTCTACAGGCTGGGCGCCAAGAAGCCCGTGACGCCTGAGGTCGCTTCCATCTCCGTCGACGGCAACGAGATCGAGTTCGACGCGAAGGTCGCCTCCTACAACTTTGAGGTTGCCAAGGACAGCACCGCCGCGCCCGTGGTCACCGCTGTGGCCGGCAACAAGGACACGACCATTGAGATCACCCCGCTCGAAAGCGCCACCGGCAAGGCCACCGTTACCGCCACCGCAGGCACGAAGAGCAAGACCTACACCCTTTGCTTCAACTTCGCCCCGGAGGACGACTACTTCGCCGACGGCGATATGTCCGACGCCTGGACCATCGAGAACCCGCTGGAGAGCGAGTATCAGATCGTCAAGGGCGAGGGCCTGAAGCTCATCACCCAGGTTGAGGACATCTATCAGACCGGCAGAGCCTGGCACAACGCCTTCACCATGCCCGCCATGGGCAACTGGCAGGCGGTGGCCAAGGCCTTCTATCCCGTGACTGCAGAGCTCCAGACCTATCAGCAGCTCGCCTTTGTCCTGTGGCAGGATGAGGACAACTACGTCCGCGTCAACTGCCAGGAGAGCCGTTTGTTTATGGAGCCCGGTCAGGAAACCAACGCCTCCATGAATACCAACGTCTTCCAGTCCGCCACCGCGACTGCCTCGGACGACGGCACTTTGACGATCTACTTCCAGATCAACAAGCTCGGCAATACCTACACCCTCAGCTACAGCCAGGACGGCGCGAACTTTACCTCTATGGGCAGCGTCACCGCCAACTATGCCGATCCGAAGCTGGTACTGATCGCCGGCCAGAACACCGACAACGAACCGGTCTGGCTGGACTTCGAGTACATTGCCATCACCTCCAAGGACGGCGTGGACGCCAACTCCGACTTCCTCACCTGGGCCCGCCAGAATGTCGCCGACTACATCGCCGCCGACCTGCCCGCCCGGACCTCCAATGACATCGAGCTGAGCCCGGCGCCCCACGGCTATGCCGTCACGCTGGAATCCAGCAATCCCGCTGTGATCGCCGCCGACGGCAAGGTCACGCCCGCCAAAGAAACCCAGGATGTGGAGCTGACCGTCACCGTCACCGAGGGCGAAGCGACCGCCACCGCCAAGGCCACCGTCAAGGTGCCCGGCACCGAGAGCGGAGAGCCCGAGGTCGACAGAACTGCCCTTGACAAGGCGATCACCGACGCCGAAGCCATCGACAAGACCAAGTACACCGACGAGACCGTCGCCGCCCTCGA